>JAGWWM010000017.1 GCA_018970395.1 Bacteroidota bacterium | reverse complement strand
AGCAGAACCATGCAGATTGCACAGCGATTGTATGAGAGTGGAAAGATTACCTACATGCGGACGGACAGTGTGAATTTGAGTGATACTGCATTGGGAGATATTACCCGTACCATCAAGGGAATGTACGGAGACAAATATCATCAATTCAGAAAATATAAAAACAAAAATGAGAGCGCGCAGGAAGCGCACGAAGCCATTCGACCAACCTACATGGAGAATACGACTGTAGAAGATGCCGATGGGAAAAAATTGTATGAGCTGATCTGGAAACGCACCATGGCTTCTCAAATGGCAGATGCTGTATTGGAAAGAACGACTGCGAATATTGAAATCTCTACTCAACGCGCAATCTTGAAGGCGGAGGGTGAAGTGTTGAAGTTTGACGGATTTCTCAAAGTCTATCGTGAAGGACGCGACGAAGAAGAGTTGGAAGAGCAGGGAGAAGAAAGTATGTTGCCGCCTTTGAAAACAGGACAACAGCTGCCATTGGTAGAAATGAATGCGACCGAAAAATTTTCCCGACCTGCGCCCCGATATACAGAGGCTTCGCTGGTAAAAAAACTTGAAGAGTTGGGCATTGGCAGGCCTTCTACCTACGCTCCTACCATTACCACTATTCTTAAGAGAGGTTACGTAGAAAAAAGAGAGAAGGAAGGCGTTGCCCGTGATGTGCGCATCATTCAGTTAAAAGAAGATGTGATTAGCAAGAAAGCAACGAGAGAAATGACCGGTGCGGAAAAAGGAAAATTATTTCCTACTGATTTGGGCCTGGTAGTCACCGATTTTTTGAAACAGCATTTTGAAACCATCATGGATTATGGTTTTACTGCACAGATAGAGGAAGAATTTGATCATGTGGCAGATGGCAAAATGAAGTGGAATAAAATGCTTTCTAAATTTTACACTCCCTTCAAAAAGAATGTGGAAGAAACCATTGAAACCGCAGAGCGCATTAAGGGAGAGCGCGAATTAGGCATTGAACAGAAGACCGGCAAAAAAATTGTGGCTAGAATGGGAAGGTTCGGACCAATGGTACAAATAGGCGATGTGGCCGATGAAGAGAAACCAAGATTTGCAGCGTTGAGAAAAGACCAGAGCATTGAGACCATTACACTGGAGGATGCGATGAAATTATTCGAATTACCCAAAACGCTTGGGGAACACGAAGGTGCGGAATTGGTAGTAAATACCGGAAGATTTGGTCCTTATATCAAATTGAATGACCAGTTTATATCCATTCCCCGCGGAGAAGACCCGTTGGATATTACACTCGAAAGAGCACTGGCCATTATACAGGAAAAGCAAAATGCCGACGCGCCGGTGGGATATTATGAAAGCAAGCCCATCACAAAGGGAAAAGGACGATTTGGACCCTTCATCAAATGGGACGGCATGTTTATCAACGTTCCTCGCAAATACAATTTTGATGCGCTTAGTCAGCAGGATATGGAGGAATTGATTGATGCGAAAATGGAGAAAGAAGCGAATCGTTTCATTGTGCGGTGGCCGGAAGAAAACATATCTGTAGAAAATGGACGATGGGGTCCCTTCATCCGTTTTGGGAAGAAGATGCTGAAGCTGGGCAAGAAAAAGAACGACACAAAATATACTTCCGAAGAAGCTGCATTGCTTACAATCGAAGAAGTAAAAGCAATGATTCTTGCGCAGGTGCCTGGAGCATTCAGTAAAGTCACCAAAGCTTCGAAAGCACCGGCAAAAAAAGCAGCCTCCAAAAAAGCGCCTGCTAAAAAAGCAGCAACCAAGAAGGCAGCGAAGAAGAAGTGAAAGAAAAGTCCTCCCCCTTAGTCCCCCGCCTAAAAGAGGGGGATATATTCTAATGCGACTCCGTCACTCGACATTTTTTTTTGCTTTTGCCTTTTGACTTTTGATTTAAAATTGTTACCGCTTCACAAACGGAATCGTCAGCACACCTTGGTGCGAAAGGACGCGCAACAGATAATGTCCGGCGGGATATTGAGATACATCTATAGTTTGACTGGATCGCAGTCCGCGGAATTCTTTTATGAATTGACCGGCTGCATTGTAGAGCGCAACAGCATTGACTTTTTCCGGTTCTGGGATCGTGAGGTTGAGGGAGGAAGAGACGGGATTGGGAGATAGGCTGATTCTGGCAGCTTTTCCGAAATAAAGGCGCACGATATGGGTTTGCTTTTTATCTCCATTCAGTGCCACGGCAGTGATGCGATAGAAATTCCATCCGTCGGAAGGATTGGCATGGAAGCTGGAGTAGGAAGCCTTTTCGAGTACCGGTTTGGCGGTGACCACTTTTATTACTTTGAAGTTGACGCCATCCGTACTATGTTCCACCCAATATTCTTTTTGTTCATCATTTCCGCCTGCAGACCAATCTAATTGTGCATGCGTACTTGCAATTTTTCCCATAAAAGAAAGCAGGTAGAAAGGGAGGGGGTTTTCGGTAACACTCTCTGTGCCTAAAGTAAAGGGACTGAATTGGCTGACTCCTGTTGCGGTTACGGTTCCTTCGGAATTATTGCCGGATGAGCCTCCTGCTCTGCCAAGACTCGTCCAGATACCGTTTGATAAATAAGGATTACCGGTAGCGCTACTTCTGGCAACTACCAGTGTAGCAGGATTCGTTACATAATTACCGATTACGCATTTACTCTTTGAGTTCCACGAAAGAGTTACATTAACCGCACTCGAACCAACTCTATCCAGCCGCCAGTATTCACAGCTACTTACTCTTGTTAGAGGCGCACTGACAGTGCCCAGACCGTAGGAGTTACCCAAATAAAACTCACAGGTAAATTCATCGGTAGAGTTAGAAGGGTTGGAAATGCTAAGACTTCTATACCCTCCAATAACGATAGATGTACCTGAAATGGGTTTACCAACAGGAAAAACAAAGGGAGGAGAAGCAACCTGTCCTACTTTCCGAACAGGCCCATCAACAAAAGAATTATCGGAAGCACCTGATACAGTAGCGTTATGACCCACTATTAAAGGATTCGTATAAGATGATATAATCCTGCCAGTACCAAAAATAACTGAATTAGTTATGGCAACAGGTTTACTGAGGGTAATCAAATTGGTTGTCAGAGTCTTCGCAGTTTCCAAAATATGAAAAGTTTCAGTTCCGGAGTTGCTTAAATTAATGGTTGAATTATTGGAAGAATTGAAAATTACTTTTTTGTTATTAGGGGTAAACACAGCGGCAGTATTTCTTGTCCAATCTCGACCCACCTGTATATGCGCATTAACATCACTAGAAGCAATCAAAGTGCCATTTAAATTCAAATCTAAGCCGACGATCAACGGAACGGTCATACTATTTAATCCGCTATTATTCATATCAAAAGTAGTACCGGCATCAATGGTCAGGCTTCCTGCCATATTTAGAAAAGTATTTCTGAAATCCGGGCTGCTTATGTAACCTCCAGGTAGGAATAATGTAGTATTGGAGAGTTGTACATTAAACGGATATCCGACGTTTGAAGTGGTTTTCCACTCATCAGAACGTTTATATTCCCCTGTAATATTATATTTTAATAATGAATTCGTAGCATATGTTGGAGGATTTGTTTTCACGTATCCTCCATTATTAATCTGAAGTGTCTGGTTAATGGTTGTAACATTATTCCCAAAATCCACCCCCGCAAAATTTACGCCGGAAGTGGTCGCTCCAATAGTCACTGTAACATTAGCGCCAAAGGAAAGGAACGTACCAACAGTTGCAGTAACAGTAGTAACTCGCGAATTGCCGTCGCCATTTTGAAAAGCAAACACAGCCCCTGAAACAGAGCTGTTAATTTGTCTGACCCCTCCCCCGGAAATAGAAATATCATGTAGTGTACTAGGTGCCTTCCACATGTTAAACCTCAGTATCTTCCCTTTTAAGTCAATATTTCCATTTTGTAATATAAGGGGAAACCCGGAATTACCTCCATCAATCAATGCGTCACAATTGAAAATAAGATTACCGCCGGACTTATTTACAATCACATATCCAAAAACCTCTTCACTCCCAAAATTTACTGTCTGATCTGCTGAACCTGAAAATCTTACCGCTCTTGCTTTATTTGTAAAAGTCCCGCCATTATGATTCCAGTTACCCCCTAATTCAATATCTCCTACGTTTAAATCGGAAATACCTCCAAGTGTTAAATTGCCTCCAGCATTAATATTAATATCTTGTCTTACGATAATGTCATTCGGCATTTCACCCATCGTGAAGGTTCCGTTAATCGTCAAGCTTCCTCTACAGGTTCTGGATCCGCTGCCATTGGCATCCATATTAAGAGTGGTATTTGCATTTACCTGAACATTAAACGGAACGCCCGGATCAGTGGAAGCACTTCCTGATTGCCACTCATTAAAACGATTATAAGTAAAAGTGCCTGCATCATACAAAAGGGTAGAATTATCTGCATAGAATGGCGCATTGGTATTCACAGATCCGGTAGCAGTAACAGTGAGTGTACCATGAATGGTAGAGGCAGTTCCAAAGTTGACATTGCCCTGGAGACGAACGTTGTTAAATTCAATGGTTCCAGATAACGTTGCAGTAGCATTAAAAATTACCGTACCTGTATTTCGATTAAATGTTCCGTTATTTGTAAAGTTCCCTGAAACTGTAAGCGTAGATGAACTTCCATTAAGGGTAGCGCTGCTATTAATTGTAATTGTTCTTGCCGTTGCAGCCGCATCTATAGTTACAGCTGATCCTGCAGGAATGATTACATCTGTTGAAGAAGAAGGAATACCACCGCACCAGTTCCCGCTAACATTCCAGTTTCCATTGGCACCTCCAATCCAAAGCCCGGTCGGATTGATGTTAACCACAACAGCAGTTCTTGTTGCGGAAGCACATGTTGTAGAGGTATTTCTTATGGCCGCATAATACGTCGTTGTGGTAGAAAGAGCCGGTGTAGTAAAGCTTGTTACACCGCTTCCATTTGTAAGCACAGTCCCTCCTGTAGCAACAGCATACCAATCAATAGTAAAACCTATACCGGGATTAGCCACAGAAATTGCTGCGGTACCTGATGCACAGGATGTGGCTCCGACCGCCCCTGTTGGCGAGGAAGGAAGTGAATTGACAGTTACCGTTACCTGAGTTCTACTTTGGCTCTCACATCCACCGATTGTTTGAGTTGCAAAGTAGTTCCCATTAACCAGTGCGGTTGATGTAGATAAAGCAGTACCGCCTATGCTGGCGGGATACCACTGAATAGTCGTACCCGTTGCACTTAAATTGGCTACCGTAGCGCCGCTACAGAATGACTGAGATGATGTGGCAGTTGGTGCAGTGGAATTTACATTCAACTGCACATTATGGGATGTATTTGCCCAAGTTCCTGAAGTACCTCCATATTGAAAACTACAACCAGAACGCTGATAGCGCCAGGCGTAATAATATGTACCTGCCGCCAAACTACTAAGTGTTGCCACATATTCATCATTATTCCCTACTTGAGCATTGAAATTTGCCGATACCCAAGTCCAACCAGAGCCAGAAGGATCTGAGTTGGTACTACTATAACCCAACCAGGCACTAATTCCACTGGCTTGACCTGCTGCATTAGTTAACCCTGTTTCAAAAACCTGACCAAATGCAGTGAATGAACTCCCCGCACAAATACTACTTGTAGTAGTTGGAAATTGCGTATTAACAAAATCAAGAGGTGAATTCACGGTAACTGTTACAGTTGTTCTGGAAGTTGACAAACAACCTGTTGTGGTATTTCTAGCTTGTGCAAAATAGGATGTTGTAGAAGAAATACTGGGTGTCGAAAAACTAGTCACCCCTGTTCCTCCGGTAAGGACAGAACCTGCTGAGGATACAGAATACCAGTCAATAGTTTCACCGGCACTGACTGATGCCGATATCGTTGCAGATCCGGTAGCACAAAGGGTTGCGCCACTGGCACCTGTTGGTACTGATGGGTTCGCAGCAACGCTTACTGCCAGACTTTGAGAAGCGCTTGTTCCACATCCATTCCCAGCTGTCACAGATATGTTTCCGTTTTGACCGGTTGTTCCGGCATTTACGGTGATAGATGTTGTGCCAGAACCAGATACAATCGTCCATCCAGTTGGAACTGACCATGTGTATGTACTAGCTCCGCTTACCGCAGAAATAGTATACGTCTGATTAGTTGCACCTGTGCACTGTGTGTTATTCCCTGTTATTGAACCAGGAGTTGATGGAGTCCCTGCTGTTACGCTTACGGCAATTGCTTGAGACGAACTTGAACCGCAAGCATTATTAGCTGTTACTGTAATATTCCCATCCTGGCCAACCGCTCCGGCAGTAACCGTTATTGAATTAGTAGTCGCTCCCGTAGTAATAGCCCAGCCTGTCGGAACCGTCCAGCTATATGAGGTAGCTCCACTTACACTGGCAATTGAATAAGTTTGTGAAGTAGCACCTGCACACTGAATACTTGTACCGGTAATTGTGCCGGGTGTAGCCGGCACGTTTGTAATTGTAAAAGAACTGGAACTCGGTCTGGTAAGATCTATTCTCATTCTGGAATAGGATACGTCCCGATTCGGGGTGATACCGATACCATCTGCCATCACAGCCAATCTTAGAGTTTTTCCTATAGCGGATGAATTTAAATAACTTGATGTTCCTCTTAAAACAACATAACACCTTAATCCTCCTGTAGAATTTTGTGGGATCGGAATATTTAATGACTCATTTCCATATTCATTATTAGTAAGGCTATTGCCGCCCCAGTCTCCATAAAGTATGGCACTGGATTCATTACCATTGAATGTCTCAGATCCGTTTGCTGCTTCGTAATATAGAAGAAATGCATCATTTCTGATATCATTACTGTTACCCTCAGCAGCTGTACCATCATTGGAAATCCACAGGCGATTCAGAAACTGACCTGAAGTATTACCATTAGATATTGTAAATGAAAGTACTACGTTAGATGCCGCAGAATTATAACATACATTACTCGAAAGCGCGTCGGTTTTTCCCTCCAGATCCATTACAAAAAAACTACGCTCGTTAAAACACGCTGTCGCAGGCGTCATTGAGCCACCGCATGAATAAACCGGTCCGCAATATTCTACAAAAACTGACGAAAACATAATATTTCCGGCAGCAAGAGCACTACTTGAATTATCATAATTACTGGTAGCATCATCACCCCTTGCACAACTACCGGAACCCGTATAATTATATTTTGTAACATTTGGTCCGGCTAAATAGGTTCTTACTCCATACTGGAATATATTACCAAAACCGCCGTTTGCAACCAAAAAGTTTGTAACAGAAGCATCTTTCTCAATATATCCATACTGACCATACCCTCCGCTGGTTCTAATAAAAGGCTGTGCTTGTAAATCCGATAAAAAAAATAATAAAAAAGAAAACCCAATAGCCCGATTAAAATAAAAAAAGTATTTAAATAAATTACAGTAGAATATATTCATAATCCCTCGCATCCCAATCGATTATAAAGAATATTATTAAAAATTCTTCAACTCAAAATTTGCTAAAAACAGCTTCAGAGGATACCAAACTGATAACGTTCAAAAATAATGAAAAAAGAGATGGATATCAAGTAATTACAAGCTTTTTTTCCTTACGGTTGTTAGGGTTGAACAAAAGAAGCTTGGAGGCTCCTTCGGAGCGTTATCGGTTAGAAGTTATCAGGTTGGATTCTCAACCTCTAAACCTCTAAACGAATCAACGAATTACGAATAAACGACTCAACAGTTATCGAGCCCTTCGGGCTGTTGTCGGCTTCGCTGGTGTCGCCGCCGGAGGCGGGGTGTCGGGGCTATTTCTAAACCCTAACCCCCTCAACGAATCAACGCATCAATCCGCCCGCATCTGACGCTGCTGGCGGAGAGGTAAAGACGCAATGCATTGCGTCTCTAAACGCCTCAACAGTTATCAACCTTCCCCCCATTGCCCCAAACCCTCTATTTTTGCATTTCATGTGGACAATTTGTAAAAAAGAAATCAGCCAGTTTTTCAGCAACCTTACCGGCTTTCTGACCATCCTTCTTTTCCTTTTGCTCAATGGACTTCTTTTATTTCTCTTTTCGAGTTATAATATCCTCGATTTCGGATATGCAAGCCTGGAAAATTTCTTTATCCTCTCCCCTTTCGTGCTGTTGTTGCTGATTCCTGCTACTACAATGCGACTGCTCACCGAAGAATGGAAAAGCGGCACGATGGAAACCCTGCTCACCCGTCCTGTTACAACTTCCGCCATCATCATCGGCAAATACCTCGCTTCGCTGATTGTTATTTGTTTGGCGCTCCTCCCTACCCTGCTCTATCCTGTCTGTCTGCAATACCTCGCGGCGGAGAATAATGCGCTTGACTGGGGTGCTACCCTCGGTGCGTATATCGGTCTTTTGTTTCTTTGCAGCAGCTTCGCTGCCATCAGTCTCTGCATCAGCAGCTTTACCCAAAATGCAGTGGTGGCTTTTCTTGCAAGCACATTCGCCTGCTTCATTGCCTATCAAGGGTTCAGCAGTATTTCACAACTGCCCGTTTTCAGAGGAAATGCCGATTTTTTACTGCTCCAGTTAGGAATGGAATATCATTTCCGCTCTATCGCAAGAGGAGTACTTGACAGCAGAGATCTGATCTATTTTCTCGGCCTGAGTTTTCTCTTCCTCTATGTTACCGTTAACAGAATTGTGAACCGACAAAAAAAAGGGAAATAAGGATGAATATAATTGGCTTCTTAACAAAATACAAATATGGCAAGGGATGGCTGATTCTATTGTTGCTCATTCTGGTAAATGGATTGGCTAATTATTTCCCACTCCGGCTCGATCTTACCGCAGAAAAAAGATATTCCCTCTCCTCAGCCACCCGTACCATGCTCGGCAATATTGAAGAGCCCATCTCTATTGATATTCTGCTCAAAGGAGATTTCCCCGCCGTCTTCAACAAACTTAAAAACAGTACCGCCGACCTGCTGGAAGAAATGCAACGATCGTCCAACCACCGGCTTCGATTTCAGTTTGTGCACGTGAATGAATGGATGCCCGATGCAGAACAAGAATCCCTTTTCAAAACCTATACAGACAGCCTTCGACAACTCGGCATTCCGATTGACAGCATATTGCAAACAAGCCCGGGATTTAAAGAAGAATTCAAACAGGGAGTAGTTGCCGACCGACTCAAACAACTGGGCATCATGCCTTATAATTTGCAGGTTCAACAAAAAGAAGACGAAAAAACACAGCGCATCATCTTCCCATCTGCGATTGTACATTGCAAAGACAGAATTATTCCGATTGATTTGCTAAGTGGGAAAACGGAATATGCCCGCGATCCGCTGAGTGGCCGACTGCAAATAGATGAAGCGAAAAGCATTGCCAACGCAGAAGCATTGCTGGAATTTCAATTCGCGAATGCGATCCATAAAATTCAAAAAAAGGAAAAGCCAACCGTTGCCTACCTGATTGGAAACGGAGAGCCGCAAGGGCCGGAAACTTTTGAGCTGGTACAAGCTTTGGAGCCTGATTACAGACTAAGTATTTTCGATTTAAATAAAAACAATATCATCCCCAAAGAAATTGGCGCCCTCCTCATTGTAAAACCATCGATCCCTTTTTCAGACAGTGCCAAACTAAAAATTGATCAGTACATCATGCAGGGTGGAAAAACATTCTGGATGCTGGATATGCTGCATGCGGAAAAAGACAGCCTGGCACTGCAGGCACAAACCCTCGCCTACGATCGGAACTTGCAATTAGACGACCTCCTTTTTAAATACGGCGTGCGCATCAACAGGGATCTGATTCAGGATCTTCAATGCGATCTGAGTAAGATGGTGGTGGGCTATGCAGGAGGACAACCACAAATAGTAGATGTACCGTTCAATTATTATCCCCTGCTGCAAAGTGCAGGTGAACATGCCATTACACGTAATCTGGAACCCGTTCTGTCACAATTTGTGAATTCAATAGATACAATTCAAAATAAAGAGGTTCGCAAATATATTTTACTGCACAGTTCAGCAAATTCCAAAACCATTAGTACGCCGGCTATTATCAGTCTGAACGAACTCAAGACCATAGAGAATCCGGCATTATATAATTTAAAATACAAACCTGCGGCGGTTTTGCTGGAAGGAAAATTTTCAAGTCTGTATGCAAATCGTGCCCCCGGAAGCACGAGGGATTTTTTCCGTCAACAATACGGAAGTTTTCAAACCCAGTCTCCTAAAACTGCACAAATTGTTGCAGCAGATGGCGATCTTGTACTCAACAGCTATACAAGTCGCGAACCCTTCCCAATGGGCTACAGCCGCGCACAGGAAAAAAGTTTTGCCAATAAAACTTTTCTCGAGAACAGTCTTGAATACCTTACCGGGAATGCGGACATCATCGCGCTCCGCAATAAAGAAATCACCGTTCGTTTGCTCAATCCGCAAAAACTGGCAGAAGAAAAAATATACTGGCAAACGATACTGATCGGACTTCCCCTGTTGTTGGTGGTGTTTGGTTGGTTGGCGTTTAGCGTATGGAGGAAAAAGGCTTTTGGATCGTCATGTTGGACAAAAAATTGAATTTATCCCGAGCATCAAGTTTATCTAATAGTCATATTAATAAATATCCGGCGTGCCGTAGAGACGCACAATTGTGCGTCTCTACAACTCTATTTCATTTCTCACGCCCTGAAGGGCGTGGGAAATGAAATAACACACCAAATTTTCTCATTCAGAAGTATCTTTACACCTTATGACACATACACAAATCACTTACCTCGTTTTTGGTATTGTTTTATTGTTATCCGTAGTAATAGACCTTGGATTGCTCAGCAAAAAATCAAAAACACTTACCATTCGGCAGGCATTGTATCAGACCTTATTCTGGGTTTCGCTGGGAATAGGCTTTGGACTCTTTGTTTGGTACGAAGAAGGAAAAAGCACTGCAATAGAATACATTAGCGCCTACCTGATGGAATGGAGCCTGAGCATAGATAACATATTTGTGTTTGTGCTGATTTTCAGTTTTTTCAAAGTGAAAGAAGCATTTATTCCCAGAGCATTACTAATCGGCATTTTACTTGCCATAGTTTTCAGAATAGTTTTTATTACTTTAGGGGTTGAACTGGTACACCGCTTCCACTGGATGTTATACATTTTTGGCGCATTTCTTATTTATACCGGCTTCAAAATGTTTTATGCCAACCAGGAAGAAGAATTCAATCCGGAGGAAAGTACGGTCTATCAGTTGCTCAAAAAATATTTACCCATTACATTGAATGATGGCAATGGCCGATATATCTATCGTCATCATGGCAAGCCTGTTTACACTTCTCTGTTCGTAGTGGTCGTTATGTTGGCCACAACGGATATAGTTTTTGCGCTCGACAGCATTCCTGCGGTAATGGGACTCAGCAGAAATGTACTTGTTATCTATACCTCCAATATTTTTGCAGTATTGGGCTTGCGTTCATTGTTCTTTTTGCTGAGAGGCGCAGCAAGCAAGTTTGATTATCTGCAACAAGGCATTTCCATCGTACTCGTATTCATTGGATTGAAAATGCTCGGAGAAGGGCTGATATCTACCGTTTTTGACAAATCTACCCAGGTAATTGTTTCGCTTGGAGTGATTGTGGGATGTATTGCCGGCTCTATTCTTGTTTCCATTTATCTTAAAAAACCCGGCGTACCGAAAGATCGCGAAGAATAAAAAATGCAGCAGTACTCCTTTCATATCATTGGAGATATCGTGAATGGCAGCATCCTTAAAGATGCTGTTTCAGATGCCCCTATTGAACACCTGAGCACCGACAGTCGAAAAATTTTACATCCTGCTACCACTTTATTTTTTGCCCTCAAAACCCCTCAAGGCAATGGTCATAGTTTTATAAAAAACTGTTATGATAAAGGGGTGCGATATTTTATTATAAAGGAAAAAATAAATACTGAACTTTATCCTGACGCAGGATTTATATTGGTTGAGAACACACTGAAAGCTTTACAGCAATTAGCCGCCCACCACCGCTCAACCCTCAACCCTCAACCCTCAACCTCCAACCTCCAAACTACAACCTACAACTTCCAACCTCCCACCGTCATCGCCATCACCGGCAGTAACGGAAAAACAATGGTAAAGGAATGGCTCTACCAGCTTTTACATGCCGATTATCAGATAGTAAGAAGTCCTAAGAGCTATAATTCCCAAATTGGTGTTCCGCTGAGTGTATGGCAAATGAATGCCACGCATAATCTTGCGATCTTTGAAGCGGGAATTTCGCAGAAAGGGGAAATGGAAATACTGTCAGACATCATTCAACCCACCATCGGTGTCTTTACTTTTTTGGGAGAAGCACATCAGGAAGGATTTCATGATTTGGAAGAAAAATTTATAGAAAAATCCAAACTCTTTCAATCTGCCTCTACCATAATTTACCCATCAGCACATACCGGAGGATATCATTTTTCGGGAGCCAACAAAAAGTTAATCAGCTGGGGTAAAACGGAAAACGATGAGTTGCAGGTATTGCATGAAAGAAGAGAAAGAGATCATACTCAACTTCAGCTTAAATGGAATGCAAACAGTTTTGAATTGGATTTTCCCTTCACAGACAAAGCTTCCATTCATAATCTCTTAACCTGCTCTTGTGTTTGTCTGCACCTGGGCATGTCAACAGAATTACTGGCAGCAAGAATCAAAAATCTGGAGCCTGTAAGTCTTCGACTGGAAATCAAAAAGGGAATACAAGGCTGTACGATTTTAAACGATGCTTACACGGCAGATATCAGTTCTCTGGAGATTGGGTTGCACTTATTATTGCAACAATCTCAGCAGAGGCGAACCGTTATTCTTTCCGACTTCATCATTCCTGATCATCAGAAGCAAAGCAGTTATGGCGTGATTGCGGACATGCTGATAAAATCCGGAATTCAGAAAGTGATTACGATTGGAGAAGACACCCGCCATTATTTGAGACCGGCACTTCCGGAAATAATTCATCCATATCATTTTGACAATACGGAACATTTAATTCAACATCTGCCTCAGTTGCATTTTTTCAATGAAGCCATTCTGATTAAAGGCGCCCGAAAATTTGAACTGGAAAATCTGATGCCTCTTTTGGAAATGCAGGTGCATGAAACGATGCTGGAGATCAATTTATCCGCCATCTCCCGCAACCTGGCTCATATTCGCAGTCGCCTGAATCCGGACACCAAAATTATGGCAGTGGTGAAAGCGTTTTCCTACGGCAGCGGCAGTTATGAAGTAGCGAGGCTACTTCAATATCACCGCGTAGATTATCTGGCCGTTGCATTTGCCGATGAAGGTATTACATTGAGAAAAGCAGGCATTGATTTACCCATCATGGTGATGAATGCCGATCGCTATAGTTTTGACGCACTGACAGCTTATCAACTGGAACCGGAGATTTTTTCTTTTGAGATGCTGAAACAGTTCAGCAAACATCTGGAGAAAGAAGGACTGAATGCCTACCCTGTTCATATTAAAATAGATACCGGCATGCATCGGCTGGGATTTATGAATTCAGAATGGGATACGCTTGCGAAAGCATTGAGCGACTCCAATCTTTTTTCAGTGAGAAGTTTGATGAGTCACCTCGTTGCATCCGAAGATGAACATTCAGATGCGTTTAGTTTAGAGCAAGCCCGTTTATTTGAAAGCGCCTGCAATAAAATCAGAAAAGCAATCGGCTACGATTTTGTTCGTCATCTTAATAACACATCCGGCATACTCAGGCATCCTTCTCTACAATACGAAATGGTTCGTTTGGGCATTGGATTGTATGGAGTAGAAAAAGATAGTCCGCTCGAACAGGCTATCCGTTTTAAAACCAGTATTGCTCAAATCAAATCACTGGAAGCCGGTGAAACCGTAGGTTACAACAGAAAAGGGGTCTTAACAAGACCTTCAAGAATTGCAACGGTGAGGGTGGGTTATGCCGATGGTTTCCCTCGCAATCTGAGCAACGGCAAAGGATTTATGATCCTTCATGGACAGAAAGCTCCTGTAATGGGTAATGTATGCATGGACATGACGATGCTCGATGTAACTGATATCATAGAGGCCAAGGAAGGCGATGAAGTCGAAATTTTCGGAGTACATCAAAGTGTCACTAAACTGGCGTTACAAGCAGACACCATTGCCTATGAAATACTTACCGGCATCAGTCAGCGCGTAAAAAGAGTTTACTTTGAAGAATAGTCGGCATTTTCTACCGATTCATTTTCCTTTGTTTTAAGAAATCGTTTTTGAAACACTAATAAAGTAATAATCCCCGTTGAAATAGAAGCGTCTGCAATATTGAAGATAGGCTGAAAGAAAGTAAAAAGTTCGCCCCCCATAAAAGGAATCCAGTTCGGTAGAGTATAGTTTTCAATAAGAGGGAAATACAGCATATCTACCACATGACCGTGCAGGAAAGCAGCATATCCTTGTTCGGGGAACATGACCGCTAGGGGGCCGCCGATTTCACTTGCGGAAAAAATCACGCCGTAAAACAGACTATCAATCAGATTACCCGCTGCACCTGCGTAAATCAGGGATGCACAAATGATGAAGCCCTTATGGTATTGCTGGGAAAGGATGCGCTTCATATACCAGCTGCCCGCAATCACGGCAAACAGACGAAAGAGCGTAAGGAAAATTTTTCCCCATTGTCCGCCCAGTTTCCACCCATAGGCCATGCCTTCGTTTTCGATGAAATATAAGCGAAACCAGGTTCCTAGAATCAGCCTTTCTTCATGATAATAGAGATGGGTTTTTACCCATATTTTCAACACTTGATCGGCGATGAGGATGCCGAGAATAAGGAGGATAACATGTTTACCTTTCACTGTAATTATTTGTGGCGCAAAGATAAATGATAAATAGGATGGAGGAATGGCGATAATTGCGAAGCCCGATCTCCGATCGGGCTTCGCAACGGGTGACAATCACCCTGATATTGTATTAGAATAAAACCTTATTGCGGAGAAGTAGTGAAGGATTTCTCATCTCCATAAAACGTAGCCCCTGCATTTGCAATCGCATAGGCACGAATATAGTATTTAGTATTGGGCTTCAGACCTGTAAGCGTAGAAGTAAATTTACCAAAACCGGTTCCGTCGCTGGATTTAGAGCTTGCAGTAGTTGGCTTCTGTGAAGTGCTCCAACAAACTCCTCTTTCTTTAATTTTAATATCACTTGGATTGAGAATTTCTCCTCCTGAAATAGCTGATGAGTCGGTTATACTAGACGCTGCATCAGTAGTAAGTGCGGGTCTTCTTACACAAAACTCTTTTCTGCCGAAATCTAATGAACCGCCAAGAACAAGTGGAGGAATGATAGAATCATAAGAATAGCCGGCAGTAGCTACTCTTACTTTTAATGGTTTATTAGATGGAACTGCGATAGTAAAGTTAGCATCTAAGGTAGAAGTGGTACTGTTGTTGAAAACAATAGAGGGTTCTGTTCCCTGTAGAAAATTATCCCCCCAAAATACCCTAACATAGAAAGCAGGAATATCATTGGTGCAATTAATAACTCTTCCTTTCACAAAGGAAAATGAATTACAGGAAGGAGGTGCTATTTTCAAATCTTCAATATTATAGACTCTACCAGGTTGCATGTTGCTCAAGGTGACGTTTTTGGTCAAATTTAATTCTGTTCCATAAGCTTTTACTTTAAAACTCCAGGAAGAAGTGGTAAACTGCCAATTTCCAGCAGCAGGGAGTAATGCACTGTAGTTACCATATTGATCAGTGGTACGATAAGCCCAGTCATAGCCATCTGTAGGGTTAACGAAAACCTGTGCCCCGGCAACCGGATTTCCGTTGCAATCCAGCACTTTACCTTTAATGGTAGCCATTGAGACAGGATAATCACAATTCCACCAGGAGAAGTGCTTCACAGATCCTTTATAAAACAAACCACTTGGATCTTTTTGAGCTACGCCTTCTCTTTTCCATTGTCCAATCGCTTCATCAAATGACCATAAAGGAATAGTGTCGGGGGCAGAAGAACGAAGTTTTTGAGCAATAGGAATTTGTATATCCGCAGTCTTGCCCGATGCCAGTTGCAGCTTTTGAGTGGAATTAGGCACACTCAACTCTACCCCAATCATACCAAAGGAAATGAGACCAACTTGAGAGCCGTCATTATTCAAAGCCACTAAATCTCTTCCGGGAATATTATTCACAAAATCCGGCTGATCCGGTGTCAACAATTTTGCCTGAACACTTACCGAACCATTGTAGGCAGCTCCACCTACAGTCACAAATGAGTTAGGCTGGAAAGATATTTTGGCTTCTCCTACTGGGACTTCACTGGCTTGGGAAGACTGTATGACAGTTGCCTCGGGTAATTTTAACAGAGTAATGGTAATAGAAGAAACACCGTTTTTGACGGGTAAAACGCCCGAACCTCCATCAAAATAACCTGCTTTGGAAGCTTTTACATAAAAACGATCTTCATCCACGGTCAACTCAGCTAAGTTAAATTGTCCATCTGAGTTGGTAGTGGTGCTTCTGCTACCTACATCAATTTTCACGCCTGTTACAAACTCCCCGTTCTCATCCACCACAATACCGGTAACATTTGTTTGAACTTTGCCGGCAGGGGCATCAGAGCTGGCATCAAAAATATTCTTTTTACACCCCCAAATGGCAAAGGCAAAAAGAAGAAGTAACAAGGAATTTTTTTTCATTTTTTTTGTTTTAAGCGGTAAAGTATTCAATGACTAAAATAAAGGGTAGACATTTGTTTAACAATGTTAAAAAAATTAATTCAATTTTTTAAATTTATTTTAAATTAATTTTTAGACCAATTTCCCCCGCTTATTGCTATTGTTTAAGATATTTTATCAGGAAATCTTTCCCGGAATGAGTCAACCGAATTACATACAATCCGGCAACTTTATCCTGCAACAAATTACTGACTCCTTTTTCAACTGCATTCAGGGTATTGTGGACAGTACCAATTAATCGGCCGTTAGTGTCATAAAGTGACGCTTTTATCAATGCATCAAAACGGACAAAACCCGGATCAATCCTTATACTTCCCTTACCGGGATTAGGATATACCGTAATGGTTGATTGATTTTCGACTAGCAAAGGATTGGCTTCTGAATGTATTGGATTAGCCAACCTTAATGCCGGCTGACGGGTATTCACGCTTGAAGGAGCAGTATAAGTTACATTAACCCAAACACGTTGTGCCGGTTGCTTATTGGTCGTGCTGTTGACTCTGACCTGATACCAGCCCGTTACGGTAGGCGTAAAACTCAATGTCAATGGAGCAGTTGAAGAAGATGTACCTGATCTCGTAGCCACCGCCGTATTGGCACTATTATGAATGGAAATTTGTTGCGTTCCACCGCTTACCTGAGGGAAAAGTTGTACGCTTATAGGTTTCCCTGCTTCTGCAAAAATAGCGCCTGCAGTTCTTTGAGCCGTTGAATTAAGCGGCAATTGTCCGCCTTGTCTCAGTGAATTAACATGACTGTCACCCAAATCATCCGCCATTTCCCACTCCTGCGTGGTAGCAGGATTTCTTGCAGGGGCATAGGTGGACAGATATGCATAGAGGTCATTCACCGAATTAAAAGTTACTCCGTTTGGAATGGGAGCCCAAACAGAATAACCATGACCCAACGCTCCGGAAATAGTATGGCCAACAGGAGCCGTTTTTACCAATACCCTGCCATCGGCATATACGCGCGATGTTGTAAGTCCGTGTGCTCCACTGTAATCAATCAGCTCCCGATTCCTCCAGGAAGTATCACTTACGGTAACCCAGACTTCTTCATCCTGAGTATTATCCGTAGCAGTCGCAAATCTGTCGGTAATACCAATCAGCGCTTTCCCCCTTCTTTCTATGACCAAATGGTCGCCACTGCTTCCTTTCAGATAAAAGGGTGCATCTGCACCGGTTAAGGAAGTTGGCACAGCATAATCTCCATTCTTAAATTCAAGTTTTTGATGTGCTAAAATAATATTCTGAATATCTGGTCGAATTGGGAGATCCGTACTGCTGGTTGGCAAATGAGAAAATCTTTTCCCGGTAGTACCTATATCAAAAAGATCTTCAAAAAATACGGTTGGGTTTCCATCCATTGCAAATACCGTTGCGTAAGCTGCGTATAATCGCGGTTCGCGGGGATCAATATGCTGACCATTACCTCCCAGTTCCGATCCTGTATTCCAACCTGTTGCATCACCCAGCGGCTTAATAAAATCGCCATTGGAAGATAAGATCGGCCTATACGTATCATGACTGTTTACGAAAGGAATCGTTCTGTGAACACGCTGTGTTGCATAATCATAATAGCGATAAAATTGCTGTTCACCCGGCAATGCCTGCATATCAAAAGCTCCCTGACTCAACACCATTCCATAGATGCCGCCGCTTGGACTATAGCCGCGCAAAGAAAAATCAAAAGTGCCCGTATGCAGTTCGTTACCACTTTTTACTGCCATCACATAATTATCCAGCTCTGCTTTATTACCAATCCACTCACCAATACAGAGCATGGACTCTCCTCCTCTTGCAAAAGCAGGAAGATTATACTTTGTGTTAAAAATCAGGTCTTCCTGTACATAGACAGGAAAATGCTTCACCGCATCCCATCTCCATCCATCCACACCGGTTTGTTTTTTATACCACATTAACCAGTTTCTTGCCTCGTTTCTCATGTAATTAGATGGCTGAACAGGATTGACAAATGCTCTCCTTATAGTACCAATTGTAGCAGTACCTGTAGTAGGAATATTGGAGCTTATACCAATGGCATTACTTTCATAAGACATATCAGGTCCAAAAAACGGGGAACAAATATCACCTGTCGTGCAATTATTGTTGGCATTAGGATAAAAATTGGTATAGTTCTTTGGCCATCTGCCGTTTCTGGTCCAATAATCATTTTGAGATTCATCCAACAATGGCGTGGCATAACTCACGTACCTGAAATTCTTAAAACCATTCGCATTGGCAATGGAGAACGGACTTTGAGGATCCCTTCCTCCCGTACCATTATTGGTGCCCGCTTCATTGGTATGATTGAGTACCACATCCTGTATCACTTCCATCCCGTTGGCATGCATAACTGCAATCATGCGCAACAATTCATCTTTATTGCCCATGCGGGTACGAACATTCAAAACTCCGCCGCCCTTCTGGAATTTATCCCCCAGATCGTACTGGTCAAAAACATTATACCCTACCGAACCCGTATTACCCCCCTTTGCTGTTGGCGGTATCCAGACCGCATCGATACCCGCAGCCTTCAAACGCGGCGACAACTCCGTTAAATAATCCGACCATTTATTGGAAAAATTATTATTCCAGTAATCCCACCAAAAACCCTGAAACAACACTTTTTTAACCCGTTGTTGCTGGGCGTATGAAGAAATTGATAAAAGGAAAAGTGAAAAGAAGAATACGATTAGTTTTCTCATATATACAAGATTGATTAACAACAAATTAACGAAAGTTTTTTGGAATATGAAAATATCATTTTCGAACAAATTTCCCCCATTAGACCTCCAATTTGTAGAATTTAATAGCAGAGCGAAAGATTTTTCAACCCTAACGATTACTTTTGCTCCGATTAAAAAGTCATTATTGATTGATTGCCAAAATTTACCAACACATGAACAAAATTGCTGTAATAGGTGCGGGAACAATGGGAAACGGAATCGCACACGTATTTGCCCAATCCGGATTTTCAGTTACGCTTATTGACGTGAATGAAAACCAATTACAAAAAGCATTGCAGACGATTGCAAAAAATCTAGACAGACAGGTATCTAAAGGAACGCTTACAGAAGATCAAAAGCAAAAGGCGCTTGCCAATATCAGTACCTCTCAGGATGTTGCACAAGGGGTAAGCAATGCGGAATTAGTTGTGGAAGCTGCTACAGAAAACCGCACGCTTAAACTTGAAATTTTTAAAAAAATCAGTGAGGCTGCTCCGGCTGATTGTATCCTCGCTACGAACACCTCCTCCATCTCCATTACCCAAATTGCCGCAGCTACCAAAAAACCTGAATTGGTTATTGGGATGCATTTCATGAATCCGGTGCCTGTAATGAAACTGGTAGAAATTATCAACGGATATGCTACCTCTAAAGAAGTAACAGAAAAAATTGTTGAACTCAGCAAACAGCTCGGCAAAATCCCCTGTGTAGTGAATGACTATCCTGGATTTATAGCCAACAGAATCCTGATGCCCATGATCAACGAAGCCATCTGTAGTCTTTTCGAAGGCGTGGCCGGCGTGAATGAAATTGATACGGTGATGAAACTGGGTATGGCTCACCCAATGGGACCACTTCAATTAGCCGACTTTATCGGGCTTGATGTTTGTTTGGCTATCTTGCGCGTCCTGCACGAAGGATTCGGCAACCCCAAATATGCTCCTTGTCCATTGTTAGTAAATATGGTGACAGCGGGTAAACTCGGTGTTAAAAGCGGGGAAGGATTTTATGTTTATACCCCGGGAAGCAAAGAGCTGGTGGTGAGCAAAAGCTTTCAATAAAAATATAGAAGATGTTTTTTATCCTCTCTAAAATTTTACTTTTTCTGATTCAGCCCTTCAACTGGGTATTGATACTCACAACATTGGCGTTTTTAAGCAAGGATCAGCAGAAAAGAAAAAAGAGAGGAATCGCAGCATTAGTGGTATTTCTCATCTTCTCCAACGCCTATCTCATTCAGCGGATAACCCTATACTGGCAGGCGAAAGAAAAAGAAATGAAAACAGGGGAGCAATATGAAGCAGGCATATTACTCACAGGATTCGCTGCTTTCAATATTAAAACCGGCAAAGCCTACTTTAAGGGTGCTAGTGACAGGTTTATTCAAACTGCACGCTTATACCATCAGGGACATATTAAAAAAATTATTGTTTCGGGAGGAAACAGCAGTATTATCAAATCCAGACAAAAATGGAAAGAAGGAGATTTTGTAGCAGAGCAATTGCAACAACTGGGCATTCCTGAAAAAGATATTCTCAAAGACAATCAGAGCAGGAATACCCATGAAAACGGATTGTTCAGCAAAAGAATCATTGATTCCCTTCAAATTCCGCCACCCTATTTGCTGATTACTTCAGCTACGCATATTCCAAGAGCACAACATGTGTTCAATAAAGTTGGATTAACAACCACCGCTTATCCCTGTCACTTTACGGTGATAGATAATCCGATTGATTTTCCGGGTGTACTGATGCCGAGTCTGGAAGCCTTTGATCTGTGGAATACTTTTATGAAAGAAAATGTCGGATTGCTGATGTACAAACTGACCGGGAAAGCTTAAATATTACGCAAGGTGATACCCGGCAAAGCATTCAACAAACTACGAATTTCGGTTGAACGAAAAGCAGGAACTGCCACCTGAATGCTGCAAAAAAGTTCAATCTGTTTTTGAATCACATTGCCTCCGTTGGATTGAATGATCCGCAGCACTTCATCCAATTTCAAATAATCACATTCCAGTAAAAAGGACGTTTCAATTTGCTTTCTAACCACCGGGGTTGACTGCAATGCAAAAGAAGCCGATTGTTTATACGCCTGAATCAATCCTGAAGTCCCCAATAGAATACCACCAAAATAACGCGTTACAATAACCGCCACATTGGTCAGGTTTTTACTGATAATTTGACCAAGAATCGGCTTTCCCGCCGTGCCGGCGGGCTCCCCGTCATCTCCGGAACGAAATACTGCACCATCCACGCCTATCCGATAAGCAAAACAATGATGGTGCGCCTTTGGATGTTGCTGTTTCACCATTTGATGAATTTTTTTGAAAGCAACAGGACTATCCACCGGGAATGTCGCTGCTATAAAGCGACTGCCTCTGTCTTTATATTCAGCAATAGCTGACTGTTCAACAGTATAATAGTAATATGATTCAGATTCAGACATAAAAATCAAAAAGTATAATAGGATACAATATCCTCACCGATGGTATTTTGCTCAACCGGCAAGCGATTTTTCAGAACGGGGGCTCTGACTCCCTGATGCGCATATATTTGATTATTGCGAATGACCACTGCTTCATCCCAGCAATTGGCATCTATAAATAACTGAAGCAGTTTTGCGCCTCCTTCAATCAATACGCTTTGTAATCGAAGAGCAACCAGTGCCGCACAGACCGATTGAATAAATGGCAATTCCGGATTCAATTGATACAGCTGCAAATGATGCTCTTGATGATGGCGAATTTCATTTAGCACAATCGCTTTGACTGTTTGATCAAAAACATGATAGTCGCGATGCAAATTCAGCTTTCTGTCAATAATCACCCGAACCGGTTGCGCACCCGAGCCGGAACGATTCGTCAATTGAGGATTATCCATCGCTACAGTATTCGATCCGACCATGATAGCTGCTTCCTGACTTCTAATTTGGTGTACCAGCATGTTTGTTGCAGCACCACTGATCAACATTCTTTCTTTCGTTCCGGAACCCATAAAGCCATCCGCTGTTTCCGCCCATTTGAGAAAAATATAAGGTCGTTTTTTTTGATGAAAACAAAAGAAACGTTTATTGATTTTAAGAGATTGCAATTCTAGCACACCCTCCACAACTTCAATGCCGGCCGTCTGTAAATGAGCTATCCCATTCCCATTGACCTCTGGAAAAGGATCTCGACAACCAATCACCACCCGGGGTATTTTGTGTCGTATAATCAACTGATCACAGGGTGGCGTTTTACCTTGATGCGCACAGGGTTCAAGTGAAACATACAAAGTAGATTGAGGAATGAGCAATTCGTTTCCTTTTTCAATGGCATCATGAATACAATTTACTTCCGCATGCGGTCCCCCGTAATATTGATGCCACCCTTCTCCAATTATCCGGTTGTCGTGCACCAACACCGCGCCCACCATCGGATTGGGTGCCACCCGACCAAGCCCTTTTACGGCAAGTTCAAGACAACGAAACATATACTGCTCATCTGTAGTCATCGTAACAAAAGTAAGCGATTATGATTATGCAGTAATTTTACAGTGTGAACTGGCAGGAATATATCAAAACCAATAGCGATTCACTTCATAAATTATTTGGAGCAGCGGAAGCGAATGTGATACTCAAAAGAATAGCGGAGCACATTACGAATAAATCTTATGACGCTGTTAAGCTACAGCCGCTATCTGAAAAAGAAAGCACAACAGCTTTGCATTTACTCGGACAGCTTTCCAAAGGAAGACCACTGCAGTATGTATTAGGAGAAGCCTGGTTTTACAAGTATGCGTTTAAAGTGAATGAATCTGTCCTAATTCCACGACCCGAAACAGAAGAGCTCGTGGAATGGGCAATACAAATTTTGGATGATTCCTTTCCTGATAAAAGCGCTTCGATTTTAGATATCGGTACCGGAAGCGGATGCATCCCCATTACTTTAAAAAAAGAAAGACCCGGAGATGACATCACTTCGATTGACAAAAGTAAAGATGCATTAAAGACAGCTGCTAGCAACGCTGTTTTACATCAAGTTGAAATCAACCTGTTGTCATTAGATTTTTTAGTGCAGGAAAATCGTAATTCGCTACAGAAATTTGATTGCATCATCAGCAATCCACCCTACATACCGCTGATTGAAAAAGAAAATTTAGCTCAACATGTTGTTGGATATGAACCGCATGAAGCCTTGTTCGTTCCCACCGATAAACCCTTGCTTTTTTATGAATGTATTGCGCAGTTGGGAAGAACACACTTGAAAGAAAAAGGACTTATTTTTTTAGAATTACATCAGGACTATGCATCAGCAACTGAACGATTAATGAAAGCCTATGGGTATCGGGAAGTGGTACTTAAAAAAGATATCAGCGGCAACGATCGGATGCTAATGGCAAAAAAGTAGATTCTACTCAACACCTTTCTTATCCACGCTCATAACAGCTTTAACGCCAAGACGGTCAGCAGAACGAAGAACCGTTGCAAAGCTTTCGATGCTGGCGCGCTTATCCGCATTGATGACTACACTCACCTCCTCCCCTTCTTTTCTTTTTTCATTAATGATAAGCGACAAGGTTGAATCCATCGTTAAAGGATCAATTTGCTGAGCGCCTATGTAGAAAAGATTAATGGAATCAATTGACACCACCACCGTTTGCTTGCTTTGGGTATTGCTTTTTGCTTTGGGCAGAGAGGCCTTGCGTACATTCGGATTGGCGAGGGTTGAAACGATCAGGAAAAACATCAGCAGAATGAACAGGATATCGTTCAGTGCATCAGTAAATACCTCAGACTCTCCTTTATGTTTTTTTCGCAACTTCATGACACGAAACGATTATGAACGAGCAGGGGTAGGTTCCTGTAATACATCGAGGAAATCAGCGGCTGCTGCTTCAATCACATTAGCTGTTTTATCTACTCTTGCCGTAAGAATATTATGAAAGAGATAAGCAACCATCCCTACGATTAAACCCGTTATAGAGCTGATGAGTTTGGTATAAATACCACCTGCGATGGTACTTAACTCATATTCACCGGTGGCGTTGATATTGAAAAACAGTTGCATTAAACCGGCCAGGGTTCCCACAAAACCAAAAATGGGAGCTACCTTGGAAACCACAGACAATACGTTAATGTTTTTTTCCAGCTTATACAATTCCAGTTGCGCCACATTTTCCATGCTGGCATGAATGGCATCTATTGGTTTACCGATACGTTGCAGCCCTTTATCTATCATTTTGCCTACGGGATGAGCCGCATTACGGGCAAAATTTCGAGCAGCAGTAAGGTTGCCACTCACGATATTATCCCGGATCACGTTCATGAAATTATCGTCTACCGAAGAAGCTTTATTAGTGGCAATCCATCTTTCCACAAATACATAAATAGTAGCGATGCTTAAAAGCAACAGTGGAATCATGATCCAGCCGGCTTTCATCAGCAGATCTATCAGTTGCATTTTTTGAGGCTGAACTGAAGGGGAAGCTTGTTGAAGTTGTAATAAAAATAAATCCATTTCTGAGCAAAATTTAATGCAGTCAAACAAAAATAAAACGCAAATGAGATACAAAGAATTGTAAACAGCACGATATTTTCCACAATCCCATTATACCCCTGCCTGTTTAACCATCAACGCCTGAATCTGTTTCATGGTTTTTTCCATCCCTTCCGCACTGCCATCCAGGAAAATGATATTCCCTTTACCATATTCCGCAAAATTCTTTACAGCCTCCGTCCACATACTAAAGAGAATCACATTGGTATCAAGATTTGCCTGCTTCATTTGTTCAGCCGCTTCAGTCATCCCTTTGGCGACTTCCTGACGGAACAAAGCCACACCCTGACCTCGCAAGCGGGCAGCTTCCCGCTCCGCTTCAGCTGCGATTTTGATCGCATTTCCTTCCGCTTCCGCAGCTTTGGTTTTGGTAATCAACAAAGCTTGTCCTTCATTTTCAGCAGCGGCTTTCAGGTTATTACTGGCCACCACCTTACTCATACTTTCAATAATCGCCTGATCGAATGTAATATCATTGATCTGAAGATCCTGTAAATGATAGCCCCACTCTTCCAACGTAAGGTCAATCTCTGCTTTTACATAATCAACAATTTCTCTTCTAAGCGCAAGAATTTCAGCCTGACGTTTCGTTGCCACATAGCTTCTGATATTGCCTTCGATGGTACGCACCAGCGCCTGCATCAGATCTTTATCACTAAAGAATTTAAAAGCAACTTTTTTAATCGTATCCTCCGATTCGTTTTGAACAGAATAAAGCAGCATACTTTTGAAATACACATTTGCCTGATCTACCGTTACCGCTTGAAATTCAAGTTCCACAGAACGATTCTGGATACTGATTTTCTTGAAAACAATTTCAAGAAAAGGAATTTTGAAACGAAGTCCGGGACCCGCAACACGCCGGTATTTGCCGAATAATGTAATGACTGCAATCGTACCCTGATTAACTGTATAGAGTCCACTAATTACAAAAAAAATCAACAAAATCAGCCATAAGTATTGAAAAATAAATTGCATAGAAGGATTTAGTGTTAAGGTAATTATTTAATGATGCACAAATTAAGCTTTTTCTTCCCATATTTTCACCAATTCAATCAACATACGTACACTCTCTTCCATATCTCTTACTCCAATCCATTCGTGTTTGGAATGAATCGCCTGCATGCCGGTGAATAAATTCAGACAAGGTAGTCCCATAAAACTCAACCGACTTCCATCAGTCCCCCCTCTCACCGGTTCTTTGAGGACAGGGATTTTGCATCGTTGATAAGCGGCTTCGGCGTTGGCTACAATGGCAGGGTGTTGATCCAGCACCGATTTCATATTTCGGTATTGTTCTTTAACATGAAAATCAAAGGAGCTGCCCGGGTATTGGTGAATGATGGTTTCCACAATACCTCTTAATCTGTCAGCATGTGTTTGCAATCCGGCCTCACTGAAATCGCGAATTAAAAATTCCATTTCAGCTTTTTCAGCTGTACCATTGAGTCGAAGGGGATGAACAAATCCTTCTCTTTTTTCGGTCGTCTCCGGACTCCATTCATGACGGGGAAGTGCAGCGATAATATCTGATGCAATCTTAAGTGCGTTCACCATGGTACCCTTGGCGCTGCCCGGGTGGGCACTGATGCCATGAATAAATAATTTCACGCCATCGGCACTAAAGGTTTCTTCTTCCAGTGAACCATATTGTCCGCCATCAAGTGTGTAGCCGGCTACCGCGCCGATTTTTGCAATATCAATTTTTTCAGTTCCTCTGCCCACTTCTTCATCGGGTGTGAAAACGATTTTTACGTCGCCATGAGGAATTTCAGAATGGTGCATCAGCCAGGCAGCCATGCTCATAATGATGGCAACACCCGCTTTATCATCTCCGCCCAGCAAAGTATTACCGGAAGCCGTAATGATATCATGACCAATATGTCCTTTCAAATAAGGATACTTCGAGATTGAAATAGTCTGAGAAGTGTCATCCGGCAACACAATATCCTTGCCATCGTAACCGGCGTGCAGGATAGGTTTTACATCGGTACCGCTGCAATCAGGGGCGGTGTCCACATGGGCTAAAAAACAAATAACAGGGACTGTTTTGGAAACATTGGAAGGGATCGTGGCATAAACGTAGCCATACTCATCGGCATGAGCATCAGATATGCCTAACTCCTTCAACTCCGCCGCCAGTAAAACAGAGAGTCGTTTTTGTT
Organism: Bacteroidota bacterium; assembly: GCA_018970395.1. Taxonomy (GTDB): domain Bacteria; phylum Bacteroidota; class Bacteroidia; order Chitinophagales; family Chitinophagaceae; genus Lacibacter. The sequence goes on along the minus strand of JAGWWM010000017.1, from coordinate 17,923 downwards.
TGTCGGTACTGGGAAAAATCGTTGCATGCGGATCGCTTTGGGTATCAATCTGCACGTAACGCATCAGGCGATCCGCAGTGTTATACGGGTAGTATTGATTCATATATCAAAACTGAACAGGCGATGACTATGGCGTGATGATCAGACTTTTCGGATCAATAGCGACCATTTCAATATCAAACACCAGTTCTTTTCCTGCGAGCATGTGGTTAGCATCTAACACAACCACTTCTTCCAGTATTTCAGTAATCGTTACCGGAATTTGCTGACCGGCTCCGTTGTTCATCATGAGTTGCATCCCTAATTCAGCTTTGAGATCAGCCGGGAAATTAGTCTTGGGAAATTCGATGATCATATCCGGTCTTCTTTCGCCGTAAGCTTCCGCAGGCGGAATGGTTATTGTTTTTTTATCTCCAATCTGCATGCCTACCACTGCATCATCAAAACCTTTAATCATCATACCTGCGCCCACCTCAAACTCAAGGGGCTCTCTACCTGCGCTAGAGTCAAATTGTTCACCGGTAGTAAGTGTGCCGGTGTAGTGTACGCGAACCATATCGCCAACTTTTGCTAACATAAATATTTATTTTTGTAAAAGTAATTGAAATAAATGCCTTCAAAGAAAGTTTTTTCAACCAAACAATTCACGTTTCTTCGGAAGGCTGAAAGTTGTAGGAGTAGGTTGTAGGTTGATTATTACTAATTACTAATTATTAATTACTAATTATTCATAACATTGCTCTCATCATGATCCGAATATCAACAAGACAATCCGCAATATATTTTTTTCAGTGTCAAATTCTATGTCTTTCACTGCTTTTTTTTTCCTGCTCAACGCCAAAAGCCCAGGGAAGCAAAGAAAAAAAAGAAGAGGTTGCTGCCCGCAAAGTCATCCAGCCAGGAGCAGCTAATGTTGCGCAATATTTGCCGCTATTAAAAGGCAAGAATATAGCTTTATTTGCCAACCATACTTCAATGATTGGCAATACCCATTTAGCAGACACCTTACAACGATTGGGGGTACGCATTAAAGTTATTTTCGGCCCCGAACATGGATTCAGAGGGAAAGCAGATGCGGGAGAAAAAGTGGAAACCGGCATTGATGCAGCCACAGGCATACCCGTTGTTTCTCTATATGGCAAAAAACTTAAACCTTCTAAAGAAGATTTGGAAGGTGTGGATGTGATGCTGTTTGACATACAGGATATCGGTGTTCGATTTTACACTTATATTTCTTCCCTACAATACTATATGGAAGCTGCCATTGAACAGGGAAAGCACCTGATTGTACTGGATCGGCCTAATCCGAACGGTCATTACATAGACGGGCCGGTACTGGAACCGGCTTTTGCTTCTTTTGTAGGGATGCAACCTGTTCCGGTGGTGTATGGCATGACGATAGGTGAGTATGCGCAAATGTTACTCGGCGAATACTGGTATGATACCGGTACTCATTCCCGTTACAAGGATAATAAAGATGACTTTGAATTAACCGTGATTCCCTGTGTGAATTACGATCATACACAATACTACACATTGCCTGTTCCTCCCTCCCCTAACCTGCCTAATATGCAAAGCATTTACCTCTACCCCTCACTTTGCTTTTTTGAAGGAACCGTCATCAGTGAAGGCCGGGGAAGCAGCGCTCCTTTTCAGCAATATGGCCATCCCTTGCTACCCGACAGTTTACACTCCTTTACACCACAAAGTCTACCGGGTGCTAAGAATCCTAAACTACTACATCAAAAATGTTACGGTAGAACATTGGAAGGGAATATTGACGTGGTAAAAAGCATGGTGAGCAATAGAATCCAATTAAAATGGCTGAAAGAAGCGTATGTGCTTTTTCCTGATAAGAATCAATTCTTTCTCCCTTCCAAAAGCGGAAAGCCGGAAGATTATTTTTTTAATAAGCTGGCCGGCAATGCCAAACTCATGGAGCAGATTCAGCAAGGTATAACGGAAGAAAACATTCGAAATAGCTGGCTGCAAGGGATCAACAGCTTTAAAATAATTAGGAAGCGATATCTTCTTTACAAAGATTTTGAATAATCAGTTGCAGAATGGTAACTTCAATTTGAAAAAATAATAATGATTACAGTTAAGCATCCTTGGCACGGCGTGAATCCGGGTTACGAAACCCCCGAAAAAGTTTATGCCGTTGTAGAAATTCCGCAAGGCAGCAGGAGTAAATATGAAATAGACAAAGATTCCGGGCTGCTTAAGCTGGATCGGGTCATCTACAGCTCCTTTATTTATCCCGTTAATTACGGATTCATCCCTCAAACACTGGGAGATGATGGGGATCCTCTTGATGTTTTAGTGATTTGTTCTCAGTCTATAGAACCCCTCTGCCTGGTAGAAGCAACCGTGATTGGTAATATGCAAATGATTGATCAGGGCAAGAAGGATGATAAAATCATCGCAGTTGCCACGCACGATCCAACGGTAAATTTTATTAAAGACATTCAGGAATTGCCCGCTCATTTTTTTGATGAGTTAAAACAATTTTTCAGCCAGTATAAAGTCCTTGAAAATAAAACCGTTGAGATTGATGCATTTCAACATAAAAAAGAAGCGTTGCCGGTAATCTCAGCGGCGCTGACTTTGTACAAAGAAAAATTCAGGCAATAGTCCTGTTAACATGCAAACAAAACAAATGGATATATTAATGATCATTGGACTCTTGCTGATTGGATTGGCAGCAGGAATCTTGGGAGGCATGGTGGGTGTAGGAGGCGGATTGATTGTAGTACCTGCCCTCGTTTTCTTTTTTGGATTCAGTCAGCATGAAGCACAAGGTACTTCGTTGGGCTTATTGGTTTTGCCGGTAGCCTTGCTCGGGATGATCAATTATTATCGTTCGGGCTATGTAGATTTCAGGGTAGTAGGATTATTAGCCGTTAGTTTTTTCATCGGCAGCTATTGGGGAAGCAAATGGTCACTCAGTCTGCCACAGGAAACCATTAAAAAATATTTCGCCCTATTGCTTTTTTACACAGCCTTTAAAATGATCGGGTGGGAAAAAAAACTATTGGAGTGGATTCGGCAGCTATCGAACGTATAACTACTGAATTGTTTCTTATTTTTGTGGTCATAGTAAAATACTCCCGAAAATGTGCAGATTTGTTATACCAGTTTTTTTTCTTTGGGTATTTATCGTTTTTTCAAATTCCTCTTTTGCACAAACTCCAACTACCGTTAAAGATGTAGATGGATTTGAATATAAGATTGTTAGACTGGGAACGCAGACTTGGATGGCGCAAAATCTCAATGTTTCCCGTTTTCGAAATGGAGATCCGATACCGGAGGCTACCACAGAAGACGAGTGGATAAAAGCCGATAAAAACAAAACCCCCGCCTGGTGCTATTATGATAATGATCCGGAGTACGGAGCTATCTATGGCAAATTATACAATTGGTATGCTGTCATTGATGAAAGAGGATTAGCACCTGTAAAGTGGCGCATTCCAACCGGAGAAGATTGGGAAAGACTGATCAATTTCCTGGGCAATAAGCTCAAAGCAGGAGAACAGCTTAAAGCCGATAATGGCTGGAGAGAGGGCGGAAATGGAAATAATAAAACCGGCTTTCAGGCTTTTCCCGGAGGCAACCGTTCCGATAAAGGTTTATTTCTTGGAAACGGCAGTTATGGATATTGGTGGAGTTCGCAGGAGCATGGCAGTGAAACAGCTGACGGATATGATTTGGGTTACCGCTACAAACCGATTAACCAATTTGCTTACCGAAAAGGGCATGGCTTTTCGATTCGTTGCGTCAAATAACTCAATTTTTCAATCCCCTGACGTCATTTCTTCAATCCAGCTTTGATGTTCCGGAAACCGGGTGATTAACTTATGCTTGTCCCCCATTTCAAAGTCATCAAAATCAAAGCCTGGCGATACGGTACAACCGCAAAGTGAAAACTGAGTGGAATCGACCGGACGTGAAGCGAACCAACAACCGGCAGGCACCCGATGCTGAAAACGAAATCCAGCCTTTATCTCCTTACCCAGCAACATGATTTCTCCTTTCCCATTCGGATGGATCACATAAATGCAAAGACCGCAACCTGCATAGTGATGCCAAAGTTCATCACTCTTAATGCGATGAAAAGCGGAATACTGATTTCCTTTGAGTAAAAAATAAATGGCGGTAGCAAAAGGTCGATCTCCGGAAAAACCATCTGGCAGTGCAGTTTTACTAATCCATGTGGGGCTCTCATAAGTTCGAGCATAATAGCCTCCTTCAGGATGAGGCTGCAGCTCGAGTGCATTAATATATTCTTCCACCAATGCCTCTACACCTGAATCCATTTTTTTTCATTTTTTTCATAATCAATGTAAGCCCTTCTGTTGCCTTTATGATGTAAAAAACACCAATCCAAACTTACTACTTTGGTCTGTACTACTGAAAAGTTGTTACGCGCTTCAACTAATTTTTCATCAGAAATATCTAACTGATTCAAATCCAGCAGAAAAGGAGCATCTAATTGAGTGCCGGGAGCGGTCGGAGCGGTATAAGTAATTTTACAATTTAAGCGAGCTTTTTCCCAACCTTCCTGAGCAATCGGATCATGAACATGCAAGGAAGCGACAGCTTTACAGCGTAATTGGATACGAAGGGAAGCATCATAAAACAACCAGCTAACTTTTGGGTTTTCAGCAAGTTGTTGAAATTTAGGAGAACGGATATCTGTATTGAAACTGATAGTCCTTAACTCAGGATTTACAGATCTTATAATGACTGTTCTGGCAGCAGGAAAATCTTGATCAAGGGTAGCAAAAACTCCGTAATGAAATTGGCTTCTGTGTGACTTTACCCCTTCCTCCAGCAAGTTCCAGCAGGAGTTATCAATCTTATGGAGATCATTTTCAAAACACCATTCTTTCATACAAAAGCATCAGGCGCGTTTTTTGGCAGCGGGCTTGGCAGTTGCTTTTACAGCCGTTTTAGCTACAGGCTTAGGAGCTGTTTTAACAACCGGTTTGGGAACGGTTTTAACGACCGGTTTAGGAGTGGCTTTTACCGCAGATTTTTTTTGTTTGGACAGTAAGGCATCAATACTCTTGCAGAAAGCATTCAGATTAATCTGCCCTTTATACAGTTCATCATTCAGGTAAAAAACGGGGACGTCTTTGATACCTTTGTCTGCGCCTTCCAGCAGATCCGCTCTGACGCTCCATCCATAGACAGAATCAACCAGTTTGGTTAAAAAGTTTTTATCCGTTACCCCGGCTTCTTTCGCATATTCTTTTAAACTAATTGTTCCGAGTCTTCGACGATGTTCAAACAGCAGGTTATGCATTGGCCAAAACTTTCCTTCCTGGGCAGCACCTACAGAAGCTTCTGCAGCTTTATGCGAGCGCTGATGAATTCTGGTAAGAGGAAAATGACGAAAATTGAATTGTAATTTACCCTCATATTTTTCCATCAACTGGTTCACCACAATATTGGCTTTTGAACAAGCATCGCTTTCATAATCACCATACATGACCATTTTAACCGGAGCTGTTTTATCTCCCACCCAAATATCTTTGGTGGGTATGATTTCGGGTAATTGACCCTTAGATTGTGCCATTTTTTATACTTTATATGTTTTATCAGCTGTTTTTCATTTCGGTAGTCTACTAATTAATAACACCCTTTAGGTATTATTGTTGCATCAGTTCCGGCTTTGCTTCTGCCAAACCGTTTCTGAAAACCACCACGCCATCGAAAACGTCCACCACCACGGGTTTATTTTTATCAATCGTTCCGGAAAGGATTTTTTTGCTTAAGCCGTTAACTATCTCTTTCTGAATCAATCTTTTAAGCGGTCTTGCCCCGAATTGAGGATCAAATCCGTTTTCAGCCAGATACTCCAGGGTATAATCTGTAAACTCCAGCTGAATGCCATTTTCGGCTGTTAATTTTTGGAGGTTTTTTAACTGAATGCCGATAATCGCCTTGATCTGTTTGACCATCAGCGGTGCAAACATAATGATTTCATCAACACGATTTAAAAATTCAGGCCGAACTGTTTCTTTTAAAAGTGTTAAAACAGCATTTTTAGCCTTTTCAGTAGCATCCAGCAGTCGTTTTTCACCCGAAATTCCCTCGAAAGCCTCCTGTATCAAATGACTGCCGATATTGCTGGTCATGATAATAATTGTATTCTTAAAGTTGACCACCCTCCCTTTATTATCGGTCAAACGACCGTCATCAAGCACCTGCAAGAGCACATTCCATACGTCCGGGTGGGCCTTTTCTATTTCGTCGAGCAAAACCACACTATAAGGCTTTCTGCGAACCGCTTCCGTTAATTGTCCACCTTCTTCATAACCCACATAACCGGGAGGCGCCCCTACCAGACGGGAAACCGTATGCTTCTCCTGATATTCGCTCATATCAATCCGCGTCATCATGCTTTCATCATCAAAAAGATATTCTGCTAAAGCTTTAGCAAGTTCCGTTTTACCCACACCGGTAGTTCCCAAAAAAATAAAGGAACCTATGGGTTTTTTAGGATCGCTTAATCCGGCTCTGCTTCTTCGGATAGCATCTGATACCGCAACGATAGCTTCTTCCTGCCCTACCACCCTTTGATGTAATTCATCTTCCAGGTGGAGCAATTTCTCCTTTTCCGTTTGCATCATTTTTGCCAGCGGAATACCCGTCATGCGCGCTACATTTTCAGCAATATCTTCCGCATCTACTTCTTCTTTCAATAGCCTTTTCTCTGAAAGTTCTGATAAGGCGCCTGTGTATTGCTCAATTAATTTTTCCTGCTCCTGAATTTTCCCGTATCTGATTTCCGCAACCAGTCCATAATTACCTTCCCGTTCTGCTCTCTCAGCCTGCAATTTTAATTGCTCAATCATCGCTTTAGACTGCTGCACTTTTTCCACCCACTCTTTTTCTTCTTTCCATTTCGACTTAAGCGTATCACGCTGTACGGCAAGATTGGCGATTTGGGTATGTAATTCTTTTAGTTTCTCTTCATCATTTTCACGCTTAATGGCTTCTCTTTCTATTTCAAGCTGACGAATTTGCCGTTCAAGTTTATCCAGCTCCTCGGGCATGCTGTTCATTTCAAGCCGAAGCTTGGCGGCGCTTTCATCTATCAGGTCAATTGCTTTATCGGGAAGAAAACGATCGGTTATGTAGCGCGTACTCAATTCCACTGCAGCGATGATGGCTTCATCTTTAATACGCACGTGGTGATGTGTTTCGTAGCGATCTTTTAATCCACGTAAAATGGAAATAGCGTCTTCCATTCCCGGTTCTTCAATCATCACTTTCTGGAAACGACGTTCGAGTGCTTTATCTTTCTCGAAGTACTTTTGATATTCATTAAGTGTAGTGGCACCAATAGCTCTTAATTCTCCTCTCGCCAGTGCAGGCTTTAAAATGTTGGCAGCATCCATCGCACCTTCTCCCCCGCCGGCTCCCACGAGCGTATGTATTTCATCAATGAATAAAAGAATTTCTCCTTCACTGGCACTCACTTCTTTCACCACGCTTTTCAATCTTTCTTCAAATTCACCTTTGTATTTGGCGCCTGCGATGAGCTGCCCCATATCAAGGGCATAAATGATTTTTGAGCGAAGATTTTCGGGAACATCTCCATTCACTATACGAATTGCTAGTCCCTCTGCAATAGCGGTTTTCCCTACCCCCGGCTCTCCTACCAAAATGGGATTGTTTTTTGAGCGACGGGTAAGGATATGAAGGGTTCTGCGAATCTCTTCATCTCTGCCAATTACCGGATCGAGTTTACCTTGACGTGCGAGCTCAATAAGATTTTTGGCATATTTCTGCAAGGCTTGATAGGTAGTTTCCTGGGTTTGACTTTTAATCGTCTCCCCTTTTCTTAATTCTTTAATGGAAAGAATAAGCCCTTTTTCAGTTAACCCTGCTTCTTTTAAAATCTTAGCCGTATTATCTGCACCTTGAACAAGGGCTAACAATAAATGCTCGGGCGTAACAAATTCATCTCCGAAAGTCTTGGTTGCTGCTCCGGCTCTGAGCAAGGCATTATTAGCTTCTCTTCCCAGCATTTGCGCGGGCTCGTTGCTGCTCTTCGGTAGTTTAGACAAAGCTTCATCAAGCCTATTTTGCAACAGATGAATGGTTACATTATTTTTTTTAAGGAGATAATCAATCGGCACTTCCTTTTGTTCGGTGAGTGCTTTCAACAGATGCTCCGTTTCGATAGATGCATGTTGCGCATTGAAGGCGATTTGTTGCGATTGCTGTACGGCTTCAGCCGCTTTGATGGTGTAATTACTTAAGTTCATAAAATCTATTTTACAATGAATGCTTTCAAATAACTTTACAATTGTAAGGCGCAAATGAATAACCAAATAAAAAAATCAGAAACCCTGTCAGTCTTCAATATACTTTTAAGTAAGAATGTCAGAAAATTATTGTGGCTGCTGTAAATTTTTCAGTAAGATAAAAAATCAACAAAAGAAAATAAATGATTTCCCCCGGTTTGTATAAATCATTCATCCAACAATCTGCTGCCGAGTTGGGATTTCAGTATTGCGGCTTCGCTGCCGCGAAGCCGCTGGACGACGACGCGCTTCGATTGGAACAATGGCTCAATAAAGGCATGCACGGAAATATGTCGTATATGGAAAAACATTTCGACCTCCGTATCAATCCCACCAAACTGGTACCCGGTGCAAAATCAGTCATTACCTTAATGATGAACTATTTTCCCAACGTATCTCAAAATCCCGAAGCACCCAAGATTTCAAAATATGCTTATGGAAAAGATTATCATGAGATCATCCGGCACAAACTGAAAACACTGCTTCACTCAATCAAACAAGAAATTGGCGATATCAATGGAAGAGGATTTGTAGACAGCGCACCGGTGCTTGAAAGAAGCTGGGCAGTAAAAAGCGGCCTGGGATGGGTGGGCAAAAACGGCAATCTGATTCATAAAAATGCAGGCTCCTTCTTCTTCATTGCCACACTGATAACCGATCTTCAAATTGAACCCGATCCTCCTTTTGCAAAAGACTACTGCGGCACCTGTACCGCCTGTATAGATCATTGTCCTACCGATGCTATTCTGCCCGATAAAATCATTGATGGGAGTCGTTGCATTGCTTACTTCACCATTGAACTGAAAGAGGCATTGATTCCTGAAAAATGGAAAGGAAAATTTGACGACTGGATGTTTGGATGCGATACTTGCCAGGATGTTTGTCCTTGGAACCGCTTTAGTAAACCCCATCAGGAATTATCCCTTACTCCCCTGCCAGAGATCCTTAATTTCAAACAAGGAGACTGGGAAGCATTAACTGAAGAAGCTTTCTGTCAAATTTTTAAAGACTCTCCTTTGAAAAGAAGTCAATTCAAGGGAATACGAAGGAATCTTAATTTTATCAGAACCTGATTATTCTTTTTCCTTTTTTGTCGGTGCTAATTTTTCCACATCCTGTATATCAAGCATTTCTACTTCGAAAATAAGATGCTCGTAAGGTTTGATTTTAGGAGCAGCGCCCTGCATGCCATAGCCCAGCATTGATGGAATATAGATTTTCGCTTTGCCTCCTTTAGCAATTTGTTTCACGCCTTCTTCAAATCCTGGGATGCTTCCCATTTGTCCAATCACAATTTTAAAAGTATCGGTATGACCGAAAGCAGGATCGACATTGGAATCAAATTTATCTCCGTTGAAATTAAAACCGGTGTATTTCAAAGACACTTGTTTGCCTGTATCCGGCAATGCACCTTCGCCTTGTCTGCTGATAGCAACAAAAGCACCGGCAGGCGTTTTGATCGTGCGAATTTTTTTGGAATTGAGATACGCTTCCACTTCTTTGATATCGCGTTCTTTTTGTAGCTCATTTTCTTTATTGTACATCAGTTGTGCGATGGGAATATTGTCGTACGCATCTAAAACGCGCAACAGGATTTTTATTTTATCTCCTTTTTTCAAACCTGCCGGCATTTGTCCGCCCTGCAGTTTAGCAATGGTATCCACACTCTGCACAATCACCGCGCTGTCACCAATGTTCAGCAAGGGTAATACTTCAGAAATATCGTAATTACGGGGAGTGCTGTCCACATACGCAAACGCGGGAATTTTACCGAAAGAATTATAAGTAACAGAATCTTTTTGCATCACCACCACGTGGAATTTCACAACGGTGCCGGCTTTTACTTGTTTTCCTTTTTTTGAGCCGGGTATGATTTTGTAAACAAGACCGCTTTTCGTGCTCTTGTACGCATCACCGCAAGCAGTTGCCAACATTGAAACAACCGCTAAAGAAAAAATAATTCTGAAGAATTGCATATTGTAGATTTAAAAGGTTTTGAAGATTGAATAATGAAATAGTTAACAATTAATAATTAGTAATTAACAATTAACAATTAATAATTACGCAGCTGTTCGACATATTCCAGGAGTACGGTTCTGAATTGTTTTAAATTTTGTTCCAGACTCTCATCGCTTTCTCCACCCGCCGCATTAAAATGCCCGCCTCCGTTAAAATGACGTCGTGCAAAAGTATTGCAATCAAATGTTCCTTTACTCCGAAAACTCCATTTTCTTTTTTCGTCTCTATCAATGAGCAAGGCAGCCACTTTTATACCTTGTATGCCCAGCGGGTAATTGACCAGTCCTTCCGTATCGCCCGTTTTAATCTGAAATTTTAGCAAATCCTGTTTAGAAACCCAAATCAATGCCACATTCAATTCATAAATAACCTCAAGCCGATGGGATAAAACATGACCAATAAAACGATAACGGTTTTCGAGATAATTATCGTAGATCAGTTCATGAATTCTGGTATGCTGAAGACCGTTTCTTTTGAAGGAAGCGATCATTTCGTGGACGCCGGCAGTTGCGGACGCAAAACGAAAAGAACCCGTATCGCCCATTACTCCGGCATATAGGCAGGACATGATGAAATCATTGATGCGATCGGCATGACCCGATTGAACGATGAAGTCGTAAATCATTTCGCTGGTAGAGCTTTTTTCAATATCACTGATGCCCCATTCAAAGACAGTAGTTTGCGGTTCGCGGTGATGGTCTATCAATATTTTTTTAGCCTTCGCATTTTCCAGTAAGGGTGCCATTTTTTTGGTGCGACTGAGCGCATTAAAATCAAGGCAGAAAATCCAGTCGGACTGTTGAATGGAAGCAACGGCAGCCTGTTGTTGTGTTTCAAAATCGAGGACTTTATCGCAGCCAGGCATCCAGTCGAGAAATGCCGCCCAGTTGGTGGGAGAAATGACCTGGACTTCATGACCGAAGGATTGGAGAAAATGATATAAGCCCAGTGAAGAGCCCATGGCATCAGGATCCGGTTTCTGATGCGTAGTGATGATTACTTTGCGAGGTTCCTGCAAGAGCGGGAATAATTGGCTGATGGATTGCATAAACGAGGCACAAAAGTAGGTTAAATTCAGGGATTGATCCTTACCTTTGCCGCCCAAGTAAATTATCATCAATGAGCAATCGTACATTTACCATGATCAAGCCTGATGCGATGAAGAAAGGCTATGCAGGAAAAATTCTGGATCAGATTTTACAGTCGGGGTTTCGCATTGTTGCCTTAAAGCAGTTGCATTTATCTACCGCACAGGCCGGCGCTTTCTATGCCGTTCACAAGGAGCGACCTTTTTATGGAGAGCTGGTGGAGTTTATGAGCAGCGGCGTGATTATTGCAGCGATTCTGGAGAAAGAGAATGCCGTGTCGGATTTCCGCAAACTGATTGGTGCAACCGATCCATCCAAAGCAGACGAGGGAACCATTCGTAAATTATACGCAAGTTCTGTAGGAGAAAATGCTGTTCACGGAAGTGACAGCGATGAAAATGCGCTGATAGAAGGTGCATTTTTCTTTAGCGGACTGGAGCAGTATTGAGATTAATTATTAATTAGTAATTAATAATTAATAATAATTGGAGATGCCTGCAACCTCCAACATACAAACAACGACTACCTCTTAGGTTGCCGATCACCTGCATTGTTGTTGTTTCTTTTTTATTGGGAAAGTTTATAAGCACAAATGATAGGAGTCATTTGCTCTTCCGCTGCTGCCCTTTAATTTTCCTAAAAAAGCATGAGCTATTTTCAATCTGCAGGATATTGCTTAATTTTTTTCATTAGTGTTGCCTCCTGCACGACTACTCGAATTGATTCTTCGTGGAAAGACCCGCAATTCCAAAATACTGCTTTCAAAAAAATTATAGTGGCAGGAATCATGGAAGGAAAGAAAAGAAAAAGTTTGCAACTGTCCTTTGAGTCCCACGCGGTCAATGATCTCAAAATGATTGGATATACCGCAAAGGCGGCTTCTGATGTATATGGATTGAGAGGTATTAATGGAAAAAGTGAAGGCGAAATCTTGCAAATGCTGAAAAAAGACGGTTATGATGCTGCAATCACCTTTACCTTATTGGATATCAATAAAGAAAAAAGTTATGTACAAGGACATCTTGAATTTTGGCCGGGAGGTTTTTATTTTAACCGTTTTGGCAGATACTATTCCTATTGGTACAAACGCATCTATTCCCCCGGCTATTATGTGACCAATACTACCTACATAGTGGAAGGAAATGTATTTGAATTAGGTACAGACAAGCTGATTTTTACCGCTCAAACCGAATCCATTGACCCGTCTTCAGTTGATAACCTGGCTCACCGAATCAGCAGATCATTAGTCCAATCCATGCAAGAGAAAAATATCTTTCCTTAATAACAAATGATTGTTAAAAGCATGCAATCAATCCTCTCTTTGTTGAACAATACGCAGATTAAGTTTTCACTTAAATTTTTTTTAATGAGTAATGGGTTACTTTTCAAAAAAAGTATGCATTAAGAATTAGAAAAAGAAATTTTTCTGCAAGTAATCGCTCCATTGCCATTGAAAAATTCACTTAAAACGTAAAACAATGATTCAAAAAACCTACTACAAGACAAAAGATTACTGCAAAGTCAAATTTTCATTAGACCACGAAGCAGCCAACTCAGTAGAAATCTTCGGATTGAACAATGACTGGCAAAATTCAATTGTGCTCAAACGTAAAAAAGACGGAACATTCTCCACAGAAGTAAATCTTCCACGCGACACTCGCCACGAGTTCAAATACTTGGTTGACGAGGCACATTGGGTGAATGAACCTGACGCTGATCAGGAAGTACCTAACCCTTTTGGCGGCAATAACAGTGTGATTACTTTGTAAGTAATCATTTCTACTTCGGTCAAAATTCAGGGAATACTACCATTCTTCTTTTATAAGGACACTCTACGTATTTGGATATTTTGCGATTAGAGTTAACCACGTGCGTATAAATAAATGAAAGCTCAAAAGCCTGAGGGTTAACAGGATAATTGTTTTGCTTGGATGTAACAATATCATATGATAGTCCAAATTGAACATTCCCAAATTTAAGACCTGTATAGGGATATACTGCATCGCCTTCTCGAATCCAAGCGCCTAAAAATGCGATTTTATCTTTTTTACCTTCAGAGAGTGAATAGCCGACAGACCCACCTATTGCAAAGTAATTTTGAGTTGCTTGTCTGTGATATACAGAATGAAAATTGAAAAGAACAGCATCAGAGGACTCATACTGAACATTGATGTTTCCTGCATACCGGATATTTAAATAATTATATTTATCCCCTTGTGCGGAAATATTCGGTTGATTAATGTCATAAGCCGCCAAACCAACATCTATCACAGTACTATTGTCATTGGAACCGTAGGTGTAAAGCAGACCGGCACCCAAAGAATAATAAGGAAGTACAGACAAAAAAGCAGCTTCTCCACTTGGAAGAGCCAAATCAAATCCTCGGCTGGTAAATTGTTGACCAAAACTCAATTTAGAATAATCCAATCTCCTGTTTGCATGTAATAATTGGAATCCGGCAGCAAAAAAATGATTGTGATTCAATTCAAGACTATAAACTAAAGCGGCAGTAATGTAATTGCTTCGGAAAGAACCATTCATAGTTTGGTCTGACATGAAGGAAGTCCCGATAGCCAGCATGTTGTTATTTTTTGAATTGAAAAATTTAAATTCTGCCGCCAGCGATTGGGTATTAAATGGGGTATAAGCATTTCCCCACTGTTGACGCATATTTCCCATAATGCACCAATCTCCAAATTGTGTTCCAATCAAAGCAGGATTAATATAATGAGGAGCCATAAAGAATTGGGAGAAATGAGGATCTTGACCTTGAATATCATCATTCAGAAAAATGAAAACAAAGCAGAAAAATATTTTCCTGAAAAACAACTCAGACTTTCTGATGCAGCTTAATGTATAAAAAGGGGTAAGCAACTGACTTTGGGTTTAGAATGAATTTTATCTTATTAAAATTGTTTGCCCACGTTTCCTGATTATTTTACCGGACGAAGTGGTTATTTCTGCAATCCAAACATAATTTTCTAAGGGTTGTTTTTTCCCCTGATAGTTTCCGTCCCAACGCTGTGCAGGATCAGTCGTTTCAAACATCAGTTGTCCCCAACGATTAAAAACCCAGAACTTTATTTTGGAAGCACCTCCAATAAGAAAAATATCCAGATAATCATTGATGCCGTCACCGTTAGGTGTAAATGCATCAGGAATCTGGATATCTTCTACATCAAAAACCTGCACCAAAAGCGTATCCACTGCACTGCAACCCAAATTGTCCGTAAATCGAATCAAATATTCTTGGTCAGAAGAGTAATTAAATATAGGGTTACGAATGAGTGGATTATTTAAACCCAAAGAAGGTGTCCACTGAAACCGGGTAGCATTTCTGGTAGCAGAAATCGAAGTGGGTGAATTCCTTAAGGCATTAATTGTTGGATAACGAATTCCATCAATATTATTTTGAATAGTAATATTTTTCGAAATACTTTCTGTGTGATTTTGACATTGATTAGAATTCGCAATCAATGTGATTGCATAGTTACCATATTGCTGGTAAGTATGAATCGGCTCTTTAAGTGTAGAAAAATTACCATCTCCGAAATTCCATTTCCATTTAATATCAGATGATGGGCTGTAAATAGATCGATTGACGAGCTGAATTTGTTGATTTCCACATTCAGTTATTGCGCGAAAATCAGGCTTCTGCTTTTCTATTAAAAACAACTCGAATGGCTTAGCCGCAAAAGCACTACATCCTTTATCAGATATTGCTTTTAAGGTGTAGATGCCCGGCTTGTCGGTCAGGTAAGTACTGGAATTAGCTCCAGACAATAGCTGTCCATCACGAAACCATTCATATGAATTGCCGCCAAGGCCTGTTAGTACAATATTCGTTCCTTCACAAATAAAATTGGCAAGGGTAGCAATAGATGCAACCGGTAGAGGATATACTACTACAATAGAAGTAGCGGCATTAGAGCAACCGGTAGCGTTATTGATACCTTCAACAGTATAGACTGTAGTTGTGATTGGAGTAGCAACCACGTTGCCGCCCGTTGTGGCATTTAGGCTACCGGAGGGTGACCAGGAATAAATGCCCGTACCTGTTACAGTCAAATTAATACTTTCTCCAAAACAAACTTGTCCGCTTGTAACATTTATAACTGGTTTTGGATTAACTATAATCTTTAATTCCTCCTCAGCACTACTGCAACCATTTGCTACCGCTTTCACTTTTACAATGGAAGTAATGGGAGTAGTGCCGTTATTTATGGCAGTGAAGCTATTGATATTTCCCGAACCCAAAGAAGCCAAACCAATGGAAGGGCTAGAATTGTTCCAACTAACACTAGCCCCTACTGCAGCAGTAAAAATAACTGATCCCGTTGGCGAACCTGCACAAACTTTTAACTCCTTTAAAGATAACAAAGGCGGACTTGGAATCGGATCAACTATGGCAAAAGGGCCAACTTTATTGGAAGCGCATCCGTTGAAAACAGCACGTATATCGTTATAAACTCCCGCATTTAAATTAATGATCTGAATGAGACCTGAATTATTGGCATTCAAAACTAATGGCGTCTGTGCAACACCATCTTTATTATAATGAACTTCATAGGAACGATTCGGCACTAAACCGGACAAATTTATAGTACCGTTATTATTGGTACAGGTAGCGGAATTGAGAGCAGAACCTACAATATTCAAAGGAGGAATAACTGAAACAATCGTTTGAGTCGCGGACTTACAACCTGTAGTTGAATTAACTCCCTCAATTGTGTAGGTGGTAGTAGATGTAGGATTTGCAATCACAGTTGCTCCTACAGTAGTATTCAGTCCTGTAGCAGGTGACCAGGTGTAAGTATCTGCACCAGATGCGGCAAGATTGAGAGATTGACCTTGACAAACTGTTCCGGAATTCACTTGTAAATTTACAGGCGGATCTGAATATTCCACAGCAGCATTTATCGTATCCTTACAACCTAAACCATTATAAGGAGTAAGTACAAGATTGATGATACTACCCCTGGGCAATGACTCATTCAAGACAACACTCTTTCCTACTCCATATCTTCTGCTAAAATCCTGATTAAACCATTCATATTTGCTGAAGGGGCCAACCGGCCCATCAAAATTTGTAGTAGTAGCTTTACAAGCAGATGTAACTTTTATTTGATAATTACATTCAATTACATCCACGTATGCGTACCCAAAATGCCCCTTCTTAGTACAATCAGTAGTGGTAAATTCAAGATACAGTGTTTTGCCCTTATAGGGCTTCAGGTTTATAAATACTTGATTCCAAGGTAAATATTTTACTAAAGCGAAATTTATCGCCCCAGGATATTGCAATTGCGAACTATCAATTTTATAAATTGCTGAGGTATCGAAAGTTAAAGCCGGGTCGGAAGCTACAAATGTAAAGTTTACACAAGGCAAAGTATCTCCCCCAACTTCATACATTCGAGCAATAAATCTTGGCTGCTCACCATAGGTATGTAAATTATTAGGATGATTTGGATTTTCAAATACTACTGCAAATGAAAAAAGTATTGAAGGAGTCTCTACTAAATCATCCACAACAATTTTAAACCTCACGGATTCAGTTAAAGCATTTGGCAGACGAAGAGGAGATGCCGGATCGTTTTTATCACTCCCAAGTTTGATAGAATAACGACCCCCTCCTATTGTTGGATTTACTGGAAATCCTCCGTACTTGTCTACTGGCGGATTACTAACTCTATCAATCAGTTCATAGCGATCCGAAAAAAAGCCTCCAGTATTATTCCAAATTAAAGAGTCGTTTTGTATAAAATTAGGGATTCTAGTTGAGTCCGTACTAACTCTCCCTGTATTTGACTCCCATCTGGAAAAGTTTCCAAACTCAACATCCAAATTTTCAGGGCAACCTGCCGTTCTTGAATTATTCTTATTAGCGGTTGAAAGCTTTTTTGGAGCTTGACCCAAAGCAACAAATGAGAAAAACAAAAAAGAGCAAAAGGCAAAAAAAATGGGTGCTGTTTTTTTAGCTCGCATTAATTTTAGAGGGGTTAATAGTAGTGGTTAACAAAAATAAACGTTTAAATAATATATCCAAATAAAACCAGAACTTTACATTATAAAATAATGGCAATTATAATTGATAACAGATTAAATGTTTCATTATGCATTCAATATTCGAACTGCCTGAAACTGATATATATACCGATATTACAGAATCTGTCTCCTCCTCCCTCATCGTGTGGAATGACGAGGTGAATACTTTTGACTGGGTGATTGAAACACTCGTTGAAGTATGCAAACATGATCGGGAGCAGGCAGAACAATCAGCATGGATTATTCATACCAAAGGCAAGTATGCCGTAAAAAATGGTTCTGCTGAAATCCTTCAGCCGATGTGTGAAGCTATATTGGATCGGGGCATTGGCGCTACTGTAGAAACGGTTTCTGTCTGATAAGGCATTCAAGACACCGGCAAAGCCTACGAAATACGACAAGCGGATACCTTATCCTTTACCCCACCCTTCAGGGTGGGGGCTTAAA
>JAGWWM010000057.1 GCA_018970395.1 Bacteroidota bacterium | reverse complement strand
TTGAGCAAAATGAAGCTGCCTGCGGGATCAACAGCGGTACTGGCAGATGCGTTTTTGAACAAGGAAACACCGTTGAGCATTACGGAAGCCAACAAGGTTGACTTCACGGTAGATGCCAATGCAGCCAGCAGCGGCAATCGTTTCAGAATTGTATTAAGTTCTAATGCTATAACATCGGTAAGTACACTTGAAGGAAATAGAGGGATCAGCATTTATCCCAACCCGGTTCAAAAAGGATCGCTCGTGCAGTTGCAGTTCATTAATCAGCCTGCGGGTGAGTATCGCTTGGTATTGTTTGACATATCCGGTGTTCAGGTGCAGAACCGAGTATTGCAGCATACAGGAGGCACGGCGGTTCAGCCGGTCACAATTTCAGATAATTTGGCTGGGGGCAATTATATAGCAGAGTTAACGGATAAAGGGGGCAAATCTGCTCAATTCACAATCACCATTCAATAATAAAAAACTATTTTTTGAATTACCTTTATGAGCATATAAATAAATTATGCTTGTTCTCGCTCCTTTTATTCAAAAATATTTACTGCCGGTTATCCTTTTTTTCATCGGGTCTACAGCCTCCTTTCCTCAATCCATCTCAGGCAATCTAAGTCTTCAACCTAATCAGCCCATCCGCCTCGAAGGATTTAATGGATTGAAAACCTATGTTATTTCCCAAACCAATACGGATGAAAAGGGAAACTTTCTGCTCAACTATTCCAAAGCAGATTATGGGGTTGGTTATCTGATGGGGGCGGACAATAAACCGCTGTTTGTGATTCTAAGCGGAGAAGAAGCGGTGCTCAAAGGGAATGCTCTTAATGATGTTGCTTCCTTGAAGGTGGTAAAGGGACAAGAGAACCTTTGGTTTGAAGAATATGCACAATCTCATCCCCGCCGCGAACAGGCATTGAGCGCCTGGATCTATCTCGAAAAAATATATCGGTTCGATTCGTTGTTTTCCATTCATCAAACTCCCAATAGCGCTATACAAGCTGAAAAAAAACGTATTCGTGAGGAAGATTCAGCTTTCTTGGATCAACTGCCCAAGAACAGTTACGTGAGTTGGTTTTTGCCTACCCGTAAATTAGTCAGTTCCGTTTCCACCATTGCGCAGTATCGCCCTGAAGAAATTCCCGCTGCTTTCGCTGTGTTCAGAGCAATGGATTATACCGACAATCTTTTGTACAAAAGCGGATTATTCAAAGATGCCATTGAAAGCCATTTCTGGTTAATTGAAAACAGCGGTCGCTCCCTCGATTCGGTATTTATTGAAATGAAAATTTCCATTGATGCCATGATGGATAAGCTGGTCAAAGACAATCAGAAACTGAATGAAGTAACCAATTATCTTTTTGATCTGCTGGAGCGCCACAGCTTGTTCCAGGCATCTGAGTACCTTGCCATCAAAACATTAAATCTTTCCGGCTGCTCCCTCAACAGCGATCTTGCCAAACAGCTGGAAACCTATCGTGCCATGAAGAAGGGCAATACCGCCCCTGATTTGTTATTTAATGCCACGTTGAAAGCGCCCCGTTTTCAATCCAATGCCTTACCTAAAAAATTATCCCAACTCAATTCCACTTATACATTAGTCGTTTTTGGAGCGAGCTGGTGTCCCAAATGTTCAGAAGAACTTCCTGAGATTGCCAAACTGTATGATAAATGGAAAGGTCAGGGGGTAGAAGTTGTCTTCGTATCGCTTGATGAAACCAAATCCTCGTTTGATCAATTCACCAAAGATTTTCCATTCATCTCTGTATGTGATTTTAAAAAATGGGAGAGTCCTTATGCCAAAGATTATTACGTGTTTGGCACGCCCACACTTTATTTGCTGGATGCCAAAAGAGAAATTTTGCTTCGTCCCAATTCTGTCAAACAAATGGACTCCTGGGTGGATTGGTATTTGGTGCAGGGGAATTTGAAGAGATAGGAGGGAGATTACCTCGCTTCGCTCGGTGATCGTCGGGAGGGGAGGCTTCAAAGAAAATCAAACCCTTCGGAAATCTTTTTTATTTTCTGAAGTCATTTAGAATTTATCCCCCTCTGCGAGGGGGTGAAGGGGGAGGATAACACGAGATTACCTCGCTTCGCTCGGTGATCGTTGGGAGGGGAGGCTTCAATCCAAAACTATTGCCGGCACTTCGTGCCTGGCATTTTTATTTCCCGGATTTCGCTCAAGCAAGCTTGGCTCATCCTGAAAGTAAAAATGCCCCTTGCGGGGCAATAGTTTTGGATTGGCGGAGACGGCGAGATTCGAACTCGCGATACAGTTTCCCGTATACACACTTTCCAGGCGTGCTCCTTCAACCACTCGGACACGTCTCCTTAAAGGTTGGCAAAAATAATCTTTTCAAACGGAATGCCCGAATAATTTCAAGGCGTTTTTGGTGGTTTGCTCGGCTATCGATTCAGGAGATTCCTGTC
Organism: Bacteroidota bacterium; assembly: GCA_018970395.1. Classification (GTDB taxonomy): domain Bacteria; phylum Bacteroidota; class Bacteroidia; order Chitinophagales; family Chitinophagaceae; genus Lacibacter. The sequence goes on along the minus strand of JAGWWM010000057.1, from coordinate 8,071 downwards.
GCGCTTCTGCTATTACAGCGAGTATATGGGTAAGGTAAGACGGCTCATTGCGCTTTCCCCTTAACGGAACAGGTGATAAATAAGGGGCATCCGTTTCCAGCACTATTTGAGATATGGGGATCTCCTTCACGATTTCTTTCAGCCCCGCATTTTTATACGTAACCACCCCGCCGATACCGACCAGAAATCCAAGATCTTCAATTTTTTTGGCCTCTTCCAATGTGCCGCCAAAGCAGTGAAAAATGCCTTTTAAATTTCCTTTTTGATATTTTTTTATCAACTCAATGCAATCTGTTGTTGATTGACGACTGTGAATGATCAGTGGGAGATGCATATCCATCGCCCATTGAATCTGTTGTTCAAATGCCTTGCGTTGAACTGTCCTGTCTGACACCTCCCAGTGATAATCGAGCCCCACTTCTCCAATGGCACAATATCTGCCGGTGGCCAGCTCTTTTTCCATTAACGATAAAGATGCAAATGCATTTTCGTCAGCATAACAAGGATGCAATCCCATCATGGGAAAACAGGTATCCGGAAAACGGTCTGCCATTGCCTTCAGTGCTGCCACATTAGCTACATCAATGCCGGGCATATAGATACGAATGACCCCTGCCTCCACGGCTCTTTGCATTACTTCCGATACCTCAGATTCAAAATCCTCGAGATAAAGATGACAATGGGTATCAATTAATCGCTGATGGCTCATGACAACAAAATTAGTCAGCTTTCCGGTTTTACTATTGAGTAAAAAAAAGTTAAGTTTGAATATTAAACCTTTTTATCTGTTTAAAGTCTATGATTTGTAAAAGGTCATTCAACCCCCAAAAACCATTTTTATGAAAAAAATGAATTCTTCCATTCGTTTCACAGTCATTGCCCTGATAGCGGGAAGCTTATGGCTGACAGCTTGTAAAAAAGAAAAAATTAATCTTACCGATCAAGCCGGTACTATTGAAAGTATAGAAGATAATACTGTGTCGGATGTAAATTTCGATACGCAGCTAGATCAGGCTTTGGATTTGGCAGCCGATTACAATCCGGATCTTTTTTCAACTGAACCTCAAGGATCTCCAAACGGCAGACTGGCTAATCCGGTTAATGCGAGATTGCAAGGCTGTGCAAATATTACAGTAGACACTACGATAACTACTTTTTTCCCTGTCACCGTTACGATTGATTTTGGAACGGGTTGTGCCGGTCCGGGCAACAGATTGAGAAAGGGCAAAATCATTACGGAATACTCCGGCAAGATGCGCCAACCCGGAAGTGTTGCCAAAACCAGATTTGAAAATTTTTATGTTGACAGTATGAGTGTTGAGGGTAACGTAACTGTTACTAACCAAAGCACAATAGGTAAACCACAACTCAGAAGACAACTCGCCAATGGTAAACTCTCCTGGCCAAGTGGTCGCTGGATTACCCGTTCGTTCGACAGAACCTTTACTTTTCTTGCCGGCTTTCAAACACGCCCTCGGATAGATGACAGAATCAGTATCACCGGTACAGGGAGGGGTGAAAATCGCAGAGGCAAAACCTGGTCAAATGAAATTACCGATGCCCTTATTTTCTCAGGAAAATGTGAATATGGGGAAGTGACCAAAGGGGTCATCAGCTTCCGCCATAACACTGCCCTAGGTACTATTAATTTTGGCAGCGATGCAGAGGTTTGTGATGGCAAGGCGATGCTGACGGTAAACGGCACAACCAAAGAAATCAACCTCAGATAAATATTTTTTGAAAACTATTTGACTGAATTAAAATTTAATTATACCTTAGACAAAGTTTTCATAGGGTACGGATTAAAAACGGGCCAGAGTATCTACTCCGGCCCTCTTTTTTTGCCAAATATTTTTCTATAAGATATCCTGCCCCTTCACCCTCCCGCTTTGGCGGGACAGGCTCTCCAACGGGGGATATGTTCTTAAAGACTTTTAAATAAGTATCCCCTCCCGCTAAAATAATCCAGCACTTCCGGTAAGCTTTGCCTTAATCTTTCCCATGCTTTTTCACTATCGTGATATACAATTACTGACCCTTTTTTGCTGTTCTTTAAAACATAATGGGTACAATCATTACCCCTGAGTCTGGTGTCAAAATCTCCGCTTAATACACTCCACATGATAGTCTTAAATCCGGGTTTAGATTCCCGGAGTACTTTTTCCTGAAATCGGGTAATGCGACCATAGGGGGGGCGGAAAAGAGTTGAATCAATTAAGTCAGAGGCTTTTTTTACATCCGCCAGCCACTCTTTTTCCGTTGTTTTAATACTGTTAAGATGGTGGTAGGTATGATTGCCTGTGCGATGTCCGGCTTCCAGTATTTGCCTGTAAATTTCAGGATAGGCCGCTATATTTTTGCCTATGCAAAAAAAAGTGGCTTTGGCATTGTATTTCGCTAATTCATTCAATACATAAGGAGTGACTTTCGGGTGTGGGCCATCATCAAACGTGAGGTATAAAATCTTTTCTGTTTCGGGGACTTCCCAAATGCAATGTCTGGAGTAAAAAAGTCGCAGATACCAGGGAGCAGTTACCAGGTAAGGTTTCATAGTCGTTAAGGATGGGTTGATTGATTGTGTTCCATTTTCACAGATGTTTTACCATGAAGATCATGCATGGTCAGTTGCAACAGAACCCCTTTGTAATAGATTTGTTTTCCTTTTTTTTTCCGGATATATTCGGGCTGCAGCTGGGGCGAAAAAATATGATCTGCATAATCCTGCTCGCGGCTATAATCTGCATTCCTTACTTCACTACCACTCAAAATGGCTTCCTGACTATATTTCTCCAGCAGATAGGGGAGACTCTGATAAAAGAATGCCGGACTGATGAATAGATCAGCTCCGAATATTTTATGTCCGGTGGAAGCGATGATGCCCACGATATTACTATCAACCGCAGGTAAGTTTTTCAGGAAATACTGAATGTATGCTTGGGTGGTATCCACCATTTTTCTGCGATGTAAAAACTCAGCAAAGGAAGAAGATTTTTGGTTGGTGGTTTTCAGCCATTGTCTGATTTCATTCCAGACGGCAGTCTGATTCATGTTGCCATGAATGAGTTGCTGTAAGCCGCTCGTGGTATTCCCACCATGTCTGAATTTGCGCTCAAGATTGCTCCATCTGTGTTCTTCAATACAAAAAACGGGAAGCGTATGTGGCCCGGAATGTGGCGCCAATAAAGTATCTGCGGTTAATACCCGATCCTGTCTTCCACCCATAAGAATCTCTCCGCTTTTAATCTGTATCACATAATTGCTCCTGTTCTCTACCATCAGCACATTGATATTGTCCACTAAGTATTCTCCTCTCTCACTGATTTTTACCCATCCTTTTTTCATTGCCGTTTTCAGCGGAATAAAAGAAGTTAGACTGTCTTCAACTACCGGTATGATTTCTTCTGTTCTGGTAACGGGAATGATTTTGAGATTCCTGAAATAAATCATGGAATCATATACCGGCTTTAATTCCGGATAGGTAAAACTTTCCTGCGCTTGTGTGCAGCTGACCCAAATCAAAAAGATAACCAATAATCTTTTTTTCATTGCCTTAAATATAGGGCAAAATACGGGAACGAATAGTCGTTATCTTTGTCGCATGAGTGTGAGAGTTCGCTTTGCACCCAGTCCTACCGGTGGACTTCATCTGGGAGGGGTGCGTACGGTTTTATACAATTATCTTTTTGCCAGACAGCATGGCGGGCAATTTATTGTGCGTATAGAAGACACAGATCAAAACAGATATGTGCCCGGTGCAGAGCAATACATTTTCGATTGCCTCGAATGGTGTGGATTGGTGCCTGATGAAAGTCCGTTGCATGGCGGAGCTTTTGGTCCTTATCGTCAAAGCGAAAGGAAATCCATTTATCGTAAGTATGCGGAAGAACTGGTTGAAAAAGGATATGCTTATTATGCTTTTGATACCCCGGAAGAACTGGAGCAAATGAGAAAGTCATTGGCTTCACCGGAAAATCCCAATCCACAATACGATCATACGGTGCGTAAAAAAATGCGGAATAGTCTTTCGCTGACTGCCGCTGAGGTAAAGCAGTTGCTTGATGATCAAACGCCGCATGTGATTCGGATTAAGATGCCGGAGAATGAGGTCGTTGCTTTTGAAGATATGATTAGAGGAACGATAGAAAATGAGTGCGGACTGGTAGATGACAAAGTATTGCTGAAAGCAGATGGCATGCCTACGTATCATTTAGCAGTAGTTGTAGATGATTATCTGATGAAAATTACGCATGCTTTCAGAGGAGAAGAATGGTTGCCCAGTGCGCCGGTGCATGTTTTATTGTGGCGTTATTTGGGTTGGGGAAAAGATATGCCTAAATGGGCGCATTTGCCTTTGATACTGGGACCGAATGGAAAACTTAGCAAGAGAGATGGTGCGAAATATGGTTTTCCTGTTTTTGCTATGAACTGGAAAGATCCCAAAAACGATGAGCTGACGGAAGGATTTAAAGAGAAAGGATTTTTGCCTGAGGCTTTTGTTAATCTGCTTGCTCTGCTGGGATGGAATGATGGTAGTGGAAAAGAGCTCTTTACCATTGAGGAGTTGATTCAATCTTTTGATATGAATCGAGTGCATAAGGGTGGGGCGAAATTTGATTACGACAAAGCAAAGTGGTTCAACCAGGAATGGATTAAAAATAAATCAGTTGCCGATCTTGCGCCTTTGGTACATCATGTGTTACATCAAAAACGTATTAAGACCTCAATGGATGATCGGTTGAGTATGCTGATTAATCTGGTAAAAGATCGTTGTGTATTGCTGACGGATTTTGAGCAGCAACTGGGATATTTTTATCAACGTCCGGAAAGGATAGATACGGAAGCGATTAAAGTAAAATGGAATGAAGATAAAAAGCAATTTTTCATTCAGTTTGCTGGGCAGCTTTCCGCATTGGAAGAGTGGTCTTTTCAAAATATAGAACAGGTGTTTAAAACATCGGCTGAAGTGGCTGCCATCAAACCCGGTGAATTGCAATTGCCTTTTCGTATTATGTTAGTTGGGGGTAAATTTGGCCCGGCGGTTTTTCAGATCGCAGAAATATTGGGGAAGGAAGAAACGGTGAAGCGAATTGAAGCGGGAATTGAATTGATAATTAGTAATTCATAATTAGTAATTAGTAATTAATAATTAATAATTGTAATATGAGTCGTCCGTTACGAGTATTGGTTGCCAAAGTAGGATTAGATGGTCATGACAGGGGAGCAAAAGTGATTGCTACGGCTTTAAGAGATGCGGGGATGGAAGTCATCTATACCGGGTTAAGACAAACGCCCGAAATGGTTGTGAATGCTGCTTTGCAGGAAGATGTGGATGCGATTGGTGTAAGTATTCTCAGTGGTGCGCATTTAACTGTGTTTCCTAAAATTCTTGCACTCATGAAAGAGAAAGGAATGGAAGATGTATTACTCACCGGAGGCGGGATTATACCGGAAGATGACACGCAGACCTTGTATCAAATGGGAGTGGGGAAGTTGTTTCAGCCTGGCACCCACACGCAGGAGATTGCGGAATACATTAAGGCTTGGGTGAAAGAGAACAGGAGTTTTTAATTAAGAATTAGTAATTAAGAATTAGTAATTAAGAATTAGTAATTAAGAATTAGTAATTAAGAATTAGTAATTAACAATTAGCAATTAATAATTAATAATAGGATATGAGTTTTGAAACGATTCTTACACATTTAGAAAATGGAATTTTTACCATCACCATTAATCGTCCTGACAAATTAAATGCGCTCAATCAAAAAGTATTTGAGGAGTTGAATCTGGCGATGGATGAAGTAGAACGAAATTCTGATATTCGTTCGGTATTAATTACCGGTGCCGGTGCTAAATCTTTTGTGGCAGGGGCGGATATTACAGAGTTTAACAGTCTTACTAAACAGGGGGCAATGGATTTATCAGCTCGCGGACAGGCAACCTTCGCGCGACTGGAGCAATCATCCAAACCTGTAATTGCTGCCGTTAATGGATTTGCATTGGGAGGTGGTTGTGAACTCGCAATGAGTTGTCATTTTCGCTTAGCTTCCGATAATGCTAAATTCGGACAGCCGGAAGTGAATTTGGGATTAGTGCCCGGATATGGCGGCACGCAGCGACTGGTGCAACTAATTGGCAAAGGGAAGGCGATGGAGCTCTTAATGACTGCCGGCATGCTCAATGCACAGGAAGCACTTTCGGCAGGGCTGGTTAATTATGTTACCACACCGGAAGAGCTTTTACCCAAAGCAAAAGAATTATTGCAGCTGATCAATTCAAAAGCTCCTCGTGCCATTGCCGGTTGCATCAAAGCTGCCAATGCAGTGTTTGATGAGAAAGCCGATGGTTATGCAGTCGAAGTAGCTGAGTTTGGCAATGCTTTCGATACGCAGGACAGGGTAGAGGGAACAACCGCGTTTTTGGAGAAGCGTAAAGCGGAGTTTAGGAATAATTAATCATTAGTAATTAATAATTAAGAATTAATAATATTTGTTGAGTCGTTGATTCGTTTAGGGGTTTAGGGTTGAGAGGTCTAGCCACAACCCACAACCTACAACTTTTAACTTTTAATTTTTTTCATGGACTACAGAATCGAAAAAGACACAATGGGCGAAGTAAAAGTGCCCAAAGAAGCCTACTACGGGGCACAGACGCAGAGAAGTATTGACAACTTCAGAATTGCACAGGATATCAATCGCATGCCAAAAGAAATTATTCGCGCGTTTGCGTATTTGAAACATGCGGCGGCTCTTACAAATTATGAAGCCGGCGTATTGCCGAAGAAAAAAGCGGATCTCATTGGCAAAGTGAGCAAGGAAATATTAGCCGGTAAACTTGATGAGTTTTTTCCGTTGGTGGTATGGCAAACCGGTAGTGGTACGCAAAGCAATATGAATGTGAATGAAGTGATTGCCTATCGCGGACATGTATTGCAGGGAGGGAATTTGTCGGATAAGGAAAAATATCTTCATCCCAATGATGATGTCAATAAGAGTCAGAGCAGCAATGACACTTTCCCTACTGCGATGCACATTGCGGCTTATAAAATATTGATTGAAACAACACTGCCGGGTATTCAGTTGTTGCGCGACACTTTACATAAAAAAGCAAAGGCCTTTAAAAAAATTGTAAAGATTGGCCGCACCCATTTTATGGATGCGACACCGCTTACACTCGGACAGGAATTCAGTGGTTATGTATCTCAACTGGATCATGGCATTAAAGCGATTAAAAACACGCTTGATCATTTGAGTGAGCTCGCTCTCGGGGGTACCGCTGTAGGTACCGGCATCAATACACCTCCCGGTTATGATGTAAATGTAGCGAAGCATATTGCGAAATTGACCGGACTTCCCTTTCGTACTGCAGACAATAAATTTGAAGCGCTGGCTGCGCATGATGCGATCGTGGAAGCGCATGGGGCATTGAAAACTGTTGCAGTTAGTTTAATGAAGATTGCCAATGATATTCGCATGCTGTCTTCGGGTCCGCGCAGTGGTATCGGAGAGATATTTATTCCCGATAATGAGCCCGGTTCATCCATTATGCCAGGTAAGGTCAATCCTACTCAATGCGAAGCATTGACGATGATTGCCGCGCAAGTATTGGGCAATGATGTTGCCATCAATATCGGAGGTGCTACCGGACATTTTGAATTGAACGTATTCAAGCCGGTCATGATTTATAATTTCCTCCACAGCGCCCGCCTCATCGGCGATGGTTGCGTAAGCTTCAATGACAAATGCGCAGTGGGTATTGAGCCGATTGAAGCAAATATTAAAAAGCATGTAGACAATTCCCTCATGCTGGTGACCGCACTCAATACAAAAATCGGTTACTATAAGGCAGCGGAAATAGCACAGAAGGCGCACAAAGAAGGAACTACTCTCAAAGAAATGGCGGTTAAATTAGGCTATGTCACTCCTGCTGAATTTGATCAGTGGGTAGTGCCCGGTAAGATGGTTGGAGGATGTAGGTTGTCAATGCCTGAAATACGTTGACCGAAAAAAAGGTTTAATTTTTAACTTTAAAATCGGTCAAAATGGCAAAACGGAGTCAATTCAAACAAAGTTTA
>JAGWWM010000016.1 GCA_018970395.1 Bacteroidota bacterium | reverse complement strand
CTCGAACGATTTGATTTATTTACAAGCTCTCCTTATGGCCGCGCACGTACTTTTGTAAATACCGGAATGGCCCTCAATGGAAACAGATCTTTAACTCTCGACGCTGCTCAGTTCAGAGGAGGAATAAACACGAATTATTTATTAGGCACCTTTAATTTCTCGCAGATCCCTCTTAGTAAAGGGTTACGCTTTGAGTTTTTATATAAAAATCAGGGACAGTTAAAACTTCCCAACGGAACCCTTTGGCTAAGAGGAGATGATCAGTCGCCTTGGATCAATGCCTATCCGATCTTAAACGATCAGGATGCACTCGCTTCAGTCAGAAAAGGATGGATAAACATTTATGATTTGCTGAGTAAAAACCAACAAAATCTTTCTTCCAGTTTTCAGATTCTTTTTGAACAAACCGGATATACTTCAGCGAATAATGCCTCTTATGAAGTGTATAATTTTAATCAGGATGACGGTATCACATTGGATGATTTGAAATTTACGGATGCTAAAGGAGATATTCATCTGGTATCGGTCATTAGTCCCGACTCTGCTTTATGCGCTCAGCCCAATTCAGGTTCAATCGTCAGCGTTAGAATCAGGAACTATGACAATGCTATCATCTCCAATATACCCGTTACTTATCGAGTAGGAAATCTTACTCCCGTTACAGAAATTATTCCTTCCATACCGGCCAATCAGGAATTGGTCTATTCATTTAAAACACCAGTTTCAAATTTGCCCTTCGGTAATCATCTGATGGATGTATGGGTGGCCTCTGCTCAGGATAATTTCAGATCGAATGATAGCATTCTTCAGTATAAAGTATATGCTTCTCCTGTCATTGCAACCTTCCCTTACAGGGAAACTTTTGAATCCGATAACGGAGGATGGTTTACCAGCAGTAAGTATAGTAGCTGGACTTGGGGAACCCTCAGCAGTTTCTCTGCTAAAACATTTATACGTGGTGCAGCAAATGGTAAGAAAGGGTGGGTAACTAATTTGCTGGAATACTATTATCCCAACGAGCAGTCTTATTTATACTCACCCTGTTTCAATATTGCCGGATTAAAAAGTCCTGTATTAAGCTTTAGCCATATTGTTGCTCAAGAATATGCGCGCGATTTTCATACGATAGAGTACTCTGTCAATAACGGCAGCAGCTGGATACGTCTTGGATTAAAAGATAAGGGAACCAATTGGTTTGATTCTTCTGCTCTTTTATGGAATAACAGTATTGTAAGATGGCATGTGTCCAGCTCAGATTTGCCCGTAGGAGCTACTTCCATTCGTTTCAGATTTTTGTTTTCCAGTAATGGATCTAATCAGTTTGATGGGATTGGCATTGATGATGTGCACATTTTTGATAAAGAAACCATTTATACAGGCAATAATACCAGCGCAACGCAAAATGTGAGCGGCAATAACTGGACGCATTTTTATAGTCAGGGAAGTATCATTGCTTCCCTTCATCCGATGGGTCAGAATCTTGGTAATGTCAATGTGAAAGTATTTATCAATCAGGATAGTGTAAGACAAATCAACAATCAGTATTATCTGGACAGAAACATAGTAGTAGATGCTGCTTCTGCTCCGACCGATAGCGTGCGGATTAGAATTTATTATACCGAAAATGAGGTAGTAAAAATGATCAACACTACTAAGTGTAGCAATTGCATAAAATTAGAGGATGCTTATCAGACGGCAGTTACGCAGTACAGTGGATTCTCTCAATTTGAAAATGGAATTTTGAATGACGGGAATGACGGCGTTTATACATTTATTCCTGCAGAAAATGTTGATATAGTCCCTTTCAATAATGGTTATTATGCGGAATTTAAAGTTAAATCTTTCTCTGAATTCTGGCTTCACAGAAGTGATTTCAAACTAATTCAAAATACTACTTCTATAGCAGAAAATACGATACAAGAATCTTTCATACGAAGCGTGCAACTCCTGGATAATGGCAGCTTGTCCGTCGTGACGGCAAATCATCCATCCATTCATGAAATGAAACTTCGGTTATTTAATGGAGGCGGGCAGGAAGTGTGGTCTTCTCAAAAGGCATACCGCCAGTTTGAAGAATGGATACCTAATTTGTCTCCCGGCATTTATTTTCTGACAATAACCGATAAAAGTGGCAAATTCACGTATCAGACCAAATTGATAAGGAGCCGCTAACTCAACCCTGAATGGCTTTTTGTAAATATTGAGTCAAGCCTTTAATGGGGATTCTTTCTTGAATTAAACTGTCTCGGTGACGAACGGTAACCATTTCATCTTCTTTCGACTGATGATCGACTGTGATGCAGAAAGGTGTGCCGATGGCATCTTGTCTTCTGTATCGTTTACCAATACTGTCTTTTTCGTCGTACTGACAATGGAAATGCTTCCGTAATTCAGTTGTGATACTGTTGGCAATTTCCGGCAGTCCCTCTTTTTTGACCAATGGAAGAATAGCAGCTTTAACCGGAGCAATCGCTGCAGGAATACTTAAATAAGTTCGGATATCTGTTTTGCCTTCTTCAGCAGTAGGCACTTCTTCTTCTTTGAAAGCAAGACTTAAAATTGTCAGCACTAATCTGTCGAGTCCGACTGAAGTTTCAACCACGTAAGGAACATAATTCCCGTAAGGTTTCCCTTCAGGGTTCAGGTCATTGTCGAAATACTGAATTTTTTTCTTGCTGAACTCTTGGTGTCTGCTCAGATCATAATTGGTGCGCGAGTGAATTCCTTCCAGTTCTTTCCAACCAAAGGGAAATTCAAATTCGATATCCAGTGCCGCATTGGCGTAATGAGCCAGCTTGGCATGATCATGATATCGAAGTTTTTCGGCAGGAATACCTAATGCCTGATGCCATTTCATTCTGTTTTCTTTCCAATAAGCGTACCACTCGAGTTCGGTGCCGGGACGTACAAAGAATTGCATTTCCATCTGTTCAAACTCACGCATCCGGAAAATAAATTGTCTGGCAACAATTTCATTGCGAAACGCTTTGCCCGTTTGGGCAATTCCAAAAGGAATCTTCATCCTTCCGGTTTTTTGCACATTTAGAAAATTGACAAAAATCCCCTGCGCGGTTTCCGGTCTTAAGTAAACGATATTGTCATCCTGATTATCACTTGCCACTGCTCCGAATTCTGTTTGGAACATCAGATTAAACTGACGCACTTCCGTCCAGTTGCAGGTGCCGCTTATGCCGCATTTAATTTTATGCTCATTGATAAGAGAGAGAATCCCCTGATAGTCGTCTTTGGCAAGCAGTGCTTCCATTGCTTCTATCAATTGCTTGCCGTCTTCAGCAGAAAGTGTTGCCGCGTGAGCTTCTATCAAATGATCTACGCGATATCTTTTTTTGCTGTCCTTGTTGTCAATCATTGGATCGCTGAAATTGTCCACGTGTCCGCTGGCTTTCCAGGTAGTGGGGTGCATGAAGATGGCAGCGTCAATTCCAACGATATTATCGTGCAGCTGAGTCATGCTTTTCCACCAGGCATCCCGAATATTTTTTTTCAACTGTGCTCCATACTGCCCGTAATCATAAACGGCACTGAGGCCATCATAAATTTCAGAAGATTGGAAAATGTAGCCATATTCTTTCGCATGTGCTGTTAATTTGGAAAAAAGGGATTCCGATGACATAACTCATTAAAATTTGTGCAAAGATAAAGGTTCGAAGAATTAGGGCTTATGATTTGAGTTTCGGATTGTTCCGATGCCTGTCTTTATCCCTTGTGCTTTTTTTCTCCATAGTTTTTTTAAATGCACTTTCAAGGTCAATATTCATCTGATTGGCGAGACATACCACTACCCATAAAATATCTGCCAGTTCTTCTTCCGTGCCTTTTGCATTTTCATTGTTCTTAAAAGACTGGTCTCCGTATTGGCGCACCATCAGGCGCGATAATTCGCCTACTTCTTCCATTAAGATGCCCAGGTTGGTTAATTCGGAAAAGTATCTGACGCCGATGGTACGAATCCATTCATCCACTTGTTGCTGAACTTCTCGTAAGGAGAGCGGTTGATTCATATTGGTCATTAATATATTGATTGTAAATTTAGGCCAGATAAAGTAATTATTATGACACCTGTTCAACTTGAAACAGAATTGCAATTTACCACTGCCAGAAGCGGAGGTGCCGGCGGACAGCATGTGAATAAAGTGGAGACCAAGGTTACTGCCATTTGGTTACCCGATCAATCTTTATTGCTGTCAGAAGAACAAAAAAAAATAGTTAAAGAAAAATTAGCGAATCGTCTGAATAAAAAGGGAGCGCTTTTGCTTTCTTCAGAGGTACATAGAAGTCAGGCAGCCAATCGGGGGGAAGTCATTAAAAAAATCAATGCGCTGGTAACGAATGCTCTGACACCGAAAAAGCCAAGAATAGCTACTGCTCCAACCAATGCTTCTAAAAACAGAAGGGTAGAACAGAAGAAAAAATCAGCGATAATCAAAGCTTCCAGAAAGAAGATTTCCCGCAATTATTTTGACGAATAAGAAATTATCCTTTGGCGGCAGTATTGGATTTTTGTTTTTCTTTCAAAATCTCCAATGCCTTTTTTTGGTTCTCCACTTCCTGTTTTTGTTTTTCGTAGGCTTTAAGATTTTCTGTTTTTTGTTCTTCCAGTTTGATTAACTTTTGTTCTAAATTTTCTTTTTCTTCTCCGAGTTCTTTCAGTTTTTTATCGGCAGATTTAATTCTAGCAGCCTGCTCTTCAATTTCTATTTCCAGCGCACGCTCATTTGCCCAAAGGTGAAAGTTCTCGGTAAACTTTTTCATTTTTCCGATCAATTCCTGATTACTGGTCAGACTGATGTACTGGTCATAATTTTTTGCCATCGAAAAATGAATCACGCTAACATCTTTTATTTGTTTGCTTTTTCTTTCTACTTTAATCAGGACATCATAGGGCTCTTTTTCAATTTCGTTTAAAACGATGCCCTTGTAAAACAGAATATTTTTTACCTCTTTCGAATTGAAGCCCATTTCCAGCAGTTTTGCCTTGATTGCTGTTTCCGTAATTTCAATGCTCTGATACACTTCTGTCATGATTGCGGGTACCTGCTTGCCCTGCCACTCAATATCTTCAAAATTTTGTGCCTGTACGGCTTGAATCAACATAATTGCTAAAAAAGTAAATAGTCCTTTATTCATCGCTTTAATTTTGATTGCTAAGATAATAAAGAATATGTTCTGGCGTTAGGAAGCTGCATTCTTTCATTATTTTTGAAAAAATTAAAGTTTGAGCGGGATCAAAAAACTGGCACAGCAAACAATATGGTATGGAGCAAGCACCATACTTTCCCGAATGCTTGGGTATCTTCTAACCCCTTTACTGACTTCTCTTTTTGTGGCAAGTGATTTCGGAAAAATAACCACGCTGTTTACTATCGCTGCTTTTTTAAATATTATTTTTTCATTTGGAATGGAAACTACTTATTTCCGTTTTTTGACCGACCGGGATGAAAAAAATGTCTTCAATACAGCGTTTACCACTATTCTACTGACAACGGTTTTTTTTTCAACGATTTTGTTTTTCCTGGTGCAACCGTTGAGTCGTTTAATTGAATTGCCCGAACATCCTGAATATATTTACTGGGTGCTGTTGATAGTAATTCTGGATAATCTTGCCGTATTGCCGTTTGCCCGGCTTCGTTATTCGGGAAGACCGGTGAAGTTTGCGATCGTAAAAGTGTTGAATATTTTAATCCAAATTGGACTGGTATTCTTTTTTCTTGTCTTCTGTAAACAATCTGCTCCCGATTCGTTCTGGTCTCAGTGGTACCATCCTTCAGTTGGAGTTGGCTACGTGATATTGGCTAATTTGTTTGCCAGTGCTTTTACCTTCTTGCTTTTATCCCGCGAGTGGATTGGGTATCGCCCTTCGGTATCTAAAGCACTTTGGGGAAAAATGCTTCATTACACGCTACCCCTGCTGATTGTTGGTTTTGGCGGAATGGTAAATGATCTGATTGACCGGTTGATGATTTTGCGTTTTTATCCGGGTACAGTGAGCGAGCGTTATACGTTAAGCGGGATCTATTCTGCGAATTATAAACTTGCCATCGTCATTGCCTTATTTATACAAGCATTCCGAATGGGTGCGGAGCCTTTTTTCTTTAAACAATCCACATCAGCCAATGCGCCACAGCTCTATGCAAGAGTGATGAAATTCTTCGTTATTACCTGTTGTGTCTGTTTTCTTTCAGTCGTATTATTTTTAGATGCCTGGAAATTTTTTATGGGCAACAAACACCCGGAATACTGGACCGGCCTTCAGGTGGTTCCGATCTTGATGCTGGCGAAAATATTTCTGGGCATTTATTATAATCTTTCTGTTTGGTATAAGATTACCAATCGAAACAACACAGGTGCATGGATTACGCTTGGCGGTGTAGTTGTAACGGTTGCTGTAAATTATTGGCTGATTCCAATATGGGGTTATTATGGTTGTGGTATTGCAACGGTAGTCTGTTATGGGGGTATGATGACTGCTTCTTACTTGTCGGGACAGCGATACTTTCCGGTTCCTTATGATCTTAAAAGAATTTTCGGGTATATTTTATGTTGTATTATATTGTTCGCAATACATCAATATTTTCTCTTGTTTATCCCTCAATTATGGATTCGTTTTGCCATTGGATTTTTATTCCTTGGAACTTTTGGTTGGTGGGTATTGAAAATGGAGAAAGAGGAGTTTCGTCAGATTCCCCTGTTTAACAGGGTTATTCGTTGATCAGAAACGGGTTGTATTTTTTCTCATGTCCAATCGTTGTAATAGGTCCGTGTCCGCTATAAACAATCGTTTCATCCGGTAAGATCCAAAGTTGGGCTTGGATACTTTGTATCAGCGTTTTCATATCTCCTCCCGGCAGGTCAGTTCTTCCTATACTTTCTCTGAACAACACATCGCCACTCAGAATAAAGTGCTGCTTGCTGCAATAAAAGGAGAGGTGACCCGGAGAATGACCCGGAGTAAATAATATATCCAGACTATCTTCTCCCAAAGTGATTTTGTTGCCGGGCCACAAAGAGATCAATGGGCCTTGATATACTGCAAAAGGGAGTCCCCACATTAAACCCGAAACCGGCGCAGCTTCGAGCACTTTTTTTTCATTTTCGTGTAAATGAAGCGGTGTCTGAAAGTTTTGATAAGCCCATAGATTGCCAAATACGTGATCCAGATGGCAGTGTGTATTGAGCAAATAACGAAGATTAAGCTGATGTTCACTGATGAAATGATAAAGCTCATCTTTTTCAGAGGCATCATAACAGCCCGGGTCTATCAGAACAGCATCGTTTTGTTCATTAAACAGGAGGTAAGTATTTTCCTGAAGAGGATTGAAGGTAAAAGCTTTGAGCTGGAACATGGGCTGATTTTTGTAATTTTATTGTTAATGGAGATATGTTACTTTTGACGGTGCAAAAATATTGCCAAAAGTAATGGATTGAATGCCTTGACCAAAAGGTCGTATAACTACTAAAATCAAATCTTTAATGAAGTTGGTAAAAGGGGGAATAAAGTTAATGCATTGCTTCGTGTTGCTTTGTTGTACCCTGCAGCTGAAGGCACAGATTAATATGGTAGAGTTTGGCAAGAACAAAATCCAGTATCAGAAATTCAAGTGGGAGTTTTATCAGAGTACAAATTGCAATGTGCATTTCTATAAAAACGGACTGGAGCTTGCAAAATTTGTAGCACAGACCACGGAAGAGGAGTTGCCCCTGATTGAAAAGTATGTGGAATTCAGTATCCAGCGAAGAATCAATATTGTATTGTACAATCATTATGATGATTACAAACAGACCAATATTGGTTTGAATGTTGGGTTACCCAATACCGGTGGCGGGGTCACAAAACTGGTAAATAACAAGATGGTGCTTTATTTTAATGGGGATCATAATCAGTTAAGATTACAGATTCGGGAAGGCATCGCCCGCATTATGGTGGAAAGTCTGTTGTTTGGAGATGATATTGGAGAAATCGCGCAAAATCAGGTTTTGCTGGATATCCCCAAATGGATGACAGATGGATATATTTCGTACGTGGCAGAAAACTGGAACACGGCACTTGATAATGAGTTGAAGTCGGTTATATTGGCGGAGCGGTATAAAAACTTCAATCATTTTGCTTTTAAACAGCCGCAGCTGGCCGGACATGCTTTTTGGTATTTTATAGAAGAGAAATATACTCGTGAAAATGTTACTTATCTCCTTTATCTGAGCAGAATATACAAGAATGTCAACAAGGCCATACAAGTAGTCTGTAAAAAGAAATTCAAGGTTTTGCTGAGGGAGTTTATGGAGCATAATGAGGAAAAGTATTACAAGGATATTCGAAGCCGAAAAAATATTCCTTCCGGAAAATTGACCATTCTAAAAGAAATAGAAAAAAAAGATTATTTCCGTTTTCAGCCGAATCCGAATCCTAAAAACAACACCTATGTACTTGTTCAGTTTTATGATGGGGTTACCAAGGTTGTGTACCAGGAAAGCTTTTTGAAACAGCGGGTGATCTGGAAAAGCGGCATTAAAAATTTAGAGGCATCTTTTCATCCGCAGTATCCCTTGCTGGCATGGGAGCCGAAAGGAACTGAAATCGCGTTGGTGGTTTGGGAGAAGGGCAAACTGCTTCTCCACGTTTATGATGCATTGCAACAGACTAAAATTATTGAGAATCAGGTGCTGCCATTTGACCAGGTGAATAATCTTCAGTATATGCTGGATGATAATACTTTAATCATTAGCGGGGTGAAAGGAGGACAGAGCGATATATTTATCTATCAGTTGACCGAGCAAAAAACAACACAAATTACTAATGATGTTT
Source organism: Bacteroidota bacterium (assembly GCA_018970395.1). Lineage (GTDB taxonomy): Bacteria > Bacteroidota > Bacteroidia > Chitinophagales > Chitinophagaceae > Lacibacter. The sequence goes on along the minus strand of JAGWWM010000016.1, from coordinate 39,262 downwards.
ATGACGATCGGGATGCGTCTTTTGTAGCTTTTGCAGAGAAGACCGGTATCATTTTTTCCAGTAATCGCCCTTCTCCCGAAGCGTCTACCGGTGATACCGTATTGCCTAAAAGCAAGTATAATATTTTTCTGATTGACAACTGGAACAGACCTGAATTCAGGCAGATTACCCAACTCAGCAAGCTTCCATTTGGTGATGCTCGTTCTCCAGCGCAATACAATCTGAATCACTTTACCTTTATTAGTGATGAGAATGGTATCGCCAACCGCAGGGCAGGTCTCTTTAAAACGAATCTGGTGAGTATAGATTCCGCTTATTGGATCGGAGAGGATGTATTAAAAAATCCGGATAAAAAAGAACTGGATTCAGTACTGAAACACTGGAATAAGCCGAAGCCGGATTCTGTTTTCGCTTATGTAATAACAGCAGACTCTGCCTATACTTTTCCGGTTTCTAATTATCAAAGCAGTATTTTGGAAACAGGCATAGCCGGGGTAAACGGGCAGTTGTTTGAAGTGAATCGGCAGGGAGATTTCAAATTCATTTATAAATTAAAAGTGGATGAGAATATTTTGAAGAAAAGAAATGTCAATGCTCGTCCAACCGAATATGCCAAAAGAATGATGCGGCTTCAGAAAGTAGCCGAGTCAAAAAATTTGAAAGAACGAACTGATTTAACAGATAGTTTAAAAGGTGCAGATGCCCTGCCTTATTTTTTTGAATCTGAATTTGAAGGAGATACCAGCAACACTTCCCTAATTTTTGAGGATACAATCAAAGGTTCAGGCATCTTCGCAAGAATGAAAAAATATCCGTACACCCCAAAGTATTTTGTGGATAATCTGACGACGAGTTTTCTTTCCAATAATGCTTTACTCATCAATCGGTTTCAGCCTTATAGTGGTGCAACCGGACCGGTTCAGTTGGGCAATAATAATGCTCTTAATGCGATGACCCGATTAGGGGCAATGGAGTTTATGGAAGATCAGAAGTTTACCGGAGGTTTCAGGATTAATTATGGATTACAGGATAAGGAAGTATTCATGCGTTATGATAATTTGAGACGCAGGCTTGACTGGGGTGCAACTTATTACAGAAGTACCTTAAGTACCGCATTGTCGAATGGGGCAGAATTTTTCAATACCCGTCTTATTTCCAATATCTATCAGGGAAATATTACCTATCCGTTCAACGAAGTGGAAAGTCTTCGATTCATCGCAGGGATACGCAACGATCGTTATGTGATTAGAACGGATGATCGTGTTTCAAATCCGCTATTAACGCTTTCCTCTCCTGATTTGTCGGAGCGGTTTTTGATGCTCAGGGGAGAGTTTGTGCATGACAATACTGTTTCTTTGGCAAGTAACACCTGGCAGGGGCTTCGATATAAAACCTGGTTTGAATTTTACGACCGAATGGGAGGAAATTATCAGGGCGGGAAAAACGGCAGGTCTTCAGAAGGTAAAATGACTTTTAACTGGGGTTTTGACGCGCGACATTATTATCCACTCTATCGCAATATCATTTGGGCAGTAAGAGCTGCGGGAGATTTTTCCTGGGGCAATAACAAGTTCATTTATTATCTGGGCGGAACGGATGGTTGGTTGATGCTTGGAAATAATCAGGTGGAGCGAGACGGTCAACTTAAAGAGCGTTATTTCAATACCGCCAATAAACCTGCACCCGATCAAACCTACGTGTATGAGTCATTGGCGGTGAATCTTCGCGGTTTTACTCAAAATGCGGCTAACGGCAATAATGCCATGGTAATTAACAGTGAAATCAGAGTTCCTGTCTTCACCACTTTATTTGATCGCCCGATCAACAATGCTTTTTTAAGAAATTTTCAACTGGTTCAGTTTGTGGATCTTGGTACGGCCTGGAATGGAAAATTTTCAAGTTGGGAAAGACCCCAACAAGTTTATCAATCTCCGGATAATCCTTTAACAGTGGTGTTAAACGCTCCCGGAACAGGTCCTTTCTTAGGGAGCTACGGGTTTGGTGCCCGTTCTACTTTTCTGGGATATTTTTTAAGAGTAGATGCAGGTTGGCAAATGAATGGAATTTTTAAAAACAAACCGATCGTTCATTTTTCGCTCGGGTATGATTTTTAATCCTTATTTATTCAGCTTAACCCGTAGAAAATAATCTAAATATTGTTTATTTTCGGCTCTATTGAACAATATGAGTCGTGGCTACTACTATTTACTGAGTCTGATCTTATTTCCTTTTTTCAGTACAGCTCAGATCAAAGTGATCAAGGGTGTGGTTAGAGATGCTTATTCGGAAGAAGCGGTTTCATTTGCGTCAGTAGTTTACCAAACAACTCAGAATGGAATATTGACTGATTCTGCTGGTCAATTTATGCTACGGGTTGCTTCACTGTCCGAAAGTGATAGCCTGTTGGTAAGTTATGTAGGCTATCAACCCAAATCAATTCCCCTGAGAAAAACAGATAAGGATACTTTGTATCTGACGATTAATTTGGAAAGGGGAAGCTTACAGAAAGAAGTCGTCATCAAATCAAAACACAGCAAAGGTTGGGTTCTCTGGAGAAAAGTGGTTAAGAAAAAACCTTTGAATGATCGTGCGCGTTTTGAAAATTATGGCTATGAATTATATAATAAACTGGAAGTTGATTTGAATCGGATCAATTTGGATCGTTTTAAGCAAGTTAATATTCTGAAACCCTTTGGTTCGATTATTACCCAAAGCGCTGATACTATATCCGAAGAAAAGCCCTTTCTTCCCATATTTATTTCCGAGTCAATTTCTGATTTTTATTATCAGAAAAGTCCTGCCAGAAAAAGAGAAGAGATCAAAGCTTCCCGTAATTCCGGAATCAATAATGAGAGTATTCAAAAGTTTTTGGGAGGAATGAATTTGAATGATAATATCTATAACAATTATATCAATGTATTTGATAAAAGATTTATCAGTCCGATCGCAGATAACGGAGATATTTTTTATCATTACAGGCTTACCGACACTCAATATGTTTCAGGGAAACGAATCTTACATCTGTTGTTTACCCCAAAACACCGAGGTGAAAATGTATTTGAAGGAGATTGCTGGATTCATGATACCACTTTTGCGGTCTATAAAGTGAGTTTGCATTTGTCGAAAGAGGCCAACGTGAATTTTGTCAATAAGTATTCATTTATTCAGGAGTATAAGTTGATGAATGACAGTATATGGTTTCTGTGTAAAGACAAGATGGTGATTGACTTTGCACCGATCGGAAAAGAGAAATTCGGATTTATTTCCCGAAAGACAACCACCTATAAAGATATACAAATCAATAAAGGGAGTGTGTGGGAGCAGTTGCGCAAAAATGTGAAACAGGAAGAAGTAGTCATGTTGGAGCATGCTCAAAAACAAGATGAGCAATACTGGACAGATACCCGACATGAAACTTTGAACAAAAATGAAAGAGCAGTTTATGCCATGGTGGATACCATTCAGAAGATGCCTATTTTCAAAACTTACCGCAATACCATTGAGTTTCTGGCAACGGGTTTTCGTTCATTCGGCCCCTTACAGTATGGTCCATGGTTTAATGCCGTCAGTGTCAATCCAATTGAAGGGTTTCGCGCCCGTTTTGATTTGAGTACCAGTAATGAACTCAGTACAAAATATAAAATCAGAACCTATCTAGCTTATGGTACTTTGGATAAAAAATTTAAAACCAATGCTGAAATCACTTATCTCTTGAAAAAATCTCCCCGTACGAGTATCTATCTGGGATTTGTAGATGATTATGATAACGGACAGGTATATTATGATGAAGTAAGTCAGGATAACGTCTTTTCGTTAGCTGCCAGAAAGCAACAGGTTCCGCTCAAGTTTTTAAGAGTAAAACAGGAAAAGTTTGAATTTTTTACAGAGACGAATACGGGATTTTCTTTTGAATTCAATGCTACCCGTAAACTGTTCACGCCCGTACGTGCGCTTCCTGATGCCTCGGTGTATGCCAAGCCCGGCAATGTAAATGGGTTGTTGAATACGGAGTTGTCGCTTAAGATAAGATTTGCTTACCTGGAAAGATTTTTAGAGGGAGATTTTTTCAGAAAAAGTCTGGGTAGTCCATATCCGATCGGGGAGTTGAAATATTCGAAAGGGGTCAGCGGTTTTTTAGGGGGGGCTTATGATTATCATAAACTCAATTTCTCCATTCATGATTATCAGAAAGTAGCGCATTACGGGGAGTTGTATTACAATGCTTACGCAGGAAAAATTTGGGGTGTTTTACCATTTCCAATGCTGGAAATACATCCAGGCAATGAAATTTATTACTATAATAAGTATGCATTCAATCTGATGAATCGTTTTGAATATTTAAGCGATGAGTTTGCGGGAATCAACGTAGAGCACAATGTAGGCAATGGCATTTTTCGGCTTTTTGGACCCAGCCGGAAAATGAAGCTTAGACAGTTTTGGAACGCCAAATTTTTATGGAGTCGTTTGAGTGAGGCGAACAAACAATTCAATCAATTCGGGAAAAAATTTGATTTAGGACATGAATTCAGATCTTTGGATGGCAGCACTTATATGGAGTTGGGTACGGGTGTCAACAATATCTTTAAATTCTTCAGGGTAGATCTGGTGTGGCGTGTACTTCCTCAGCCTTTCCCGGAAGAATTATACAAACAATTTGGAGTATTCGGAAGTTTTCGACTCGGCTTCTGATTAGCCCGCCAATACTTTATTTTCCTGCTTTAAAATTGTTCTTACTTGTTGTGCAATACCGGTTGCATCCAGTCCGATTTCACGATAGAGTTCTTTGGGTGTTCCGTGTTCTACCAAACGATCGGGGATGCCCATAATGACAACCTGAGCGTGATAGTTGTTTGCTGCCATGAACTCCAGAATCGCAGATCCGAATCCGCCCTGAATGGTACCGTCTTCTACTGTGATGATACGATCAAATTTCTTAAATACTTCATGCAGCAGTGCTTCATCCAGTGGTTTGGCGAAGCGCATATCGTAATGTGCCGGGTTAATGCCTTCGTTTTTTAATTCTCTGATAGCGGCGGCTGCAAAATTTCCAGGATGTCCGAATGAAAGAATAGCAACCCCTTCTCCGTCCTTCAGTTTTCTTCCTTTCCCTACTGGGATTTCTTTCATTTCCGTTCTCCATTCGGGCATTACGCCTTCGCCTCTTGGGTAACGAATAGAGAATGGTAAGGTGTTGGAATCCAGCTGCGCCGTGTACATCATATCTCTCAATTCGGCTTCATTCATCGGCGCAGCTACAATCATATTCGGAATGCAGCGCATATAAGCGATGTCATAACAGCCATGATGTGTCGGGCCGTCTTCTCCTACCAAACCTGCACGATCCAGACAAAAGATCACCGGCAGTTTTTGAATGGCAACATCATGCACCACCATATCGTAGGCTCTTTGCATGAAGGAGGAATAGATATTGCAAAAAACTTTCATTCCCTGCGTGGCCATTCCCGCACTCAACGTAACAGCATGCTGCTCGCAAATGCCTACATCAAAGGCACGATGCGGCATTTTATCCATCATAAATTTCATAGAGGAGCCACTTGGCATTGCCGGTGTAACGCCGATAATTTTTTCATTCTTCTCCGCCAGTTCTATGATAGTATGTCCAAATACATCTTGATATTTTGGCGGCTGGGGCAAATCAAATTTCTTTTTATGAATTTCTCCGGTAACCTTATCGAAAAGTCCGGGCGCATGCCATTTCGTTTGATCCTTTTCCGCCAGTGCATATCCTTTCCCTTTTGTAGTAATAATATGCAGAATTTTAGGACCGGGTATTTGTTTGAGGTCTTTCAGCGTGTCCACCAGCTTCGTAATGTTGTGCCCATCTATTGGACCGAAATAACGCAGTTTGAGGGCTTCAAAAAGGTTAGAACTTTTATTGACAAAACCTTTGATGCTGTGTTCCAGTTTACTCGCCATTTCGCGGGAGAAATTTTTTCCTATGGGTAGTTTCCCCAGCGCTTTCCATACATCATCCTTGATTCGGTTGTAAGTAGGTGAGGTGGAAATGTCGGTAAGATATTCTTTGAGTGCTCCCACATTGGGGTCAATACTCATGCAATTGTCATTCAGAATTATCAGCACATCGCTATCAGCAACCCCAGCATGATTCATGGCTTCAAATGCCAGACCGGCGGTCATCGCACCGTCTCCGATAACAGCAACGGATTTCCGATTCTCTTTTTTAAGCTTGGCAGCCATCGCCATTCCAAGCGCAGCCGAAATGGAAGTAGAAGAATGTCCCACTCCAAATGTATCATACTCGCTTTCACTTCTTTTCGGGAATCCGCTCAATCCAAGATATTTACGGTTGGTATGAAACACATCTTTTCTGCCGGTAAGAATTTTATGTCCGTAAGCCTGATGCCCCACATCCCACACCAACTGATCATAAGGGGTATCATATACATAATGCAGGGCGGCAGAAAGTTCCACAACGCCAAGACTGGCGCCGAAATGTCCTCCATGTACGCTAACGATATCAATAATATATTGGCGAAGCTCGTTGCATAATTGGGGAAGTTGTTGAGGAGACAGTTTTTTAAGATCTGCCGGAATATTTATTTGTTCGAGTAATGGACCTGGTTTGATCTCCATTGGCAATGGTTGAAGCGTGAAGTTAAACAACTTAAGGGAAATGACATAGAGAATAACAACCGTAAGTTAAAAAGGTTGATGACAACCTAAATGGCCATATTAAGTGCTATTAATTCTTTTTGTAATGATTCGGCACTGGTAAAATGCAAGCTATGGATTCCAAGGGATTTTGCGGCTTCAACATTTCGAAGGTTGTCATCTATGAAAATTGCGGAGTTAATCTCAATCTGATATTTATCAATCAACTTCTTGTAAAATTCAGGGAAAGGTTTTCTGGTTTTTTCTTCCCCACTCACCAGGATTCCATCAAACCACTGCAGAAATTCAAATCTTTCCCGTGCTGCCGGAAAAGTTTCCGCACTCCAGTTCGTCAGCGCATACAATCGGTAAAGTCCGCTCTGTTTTATTTTTTCCAGAAGGGCAACGGTTTCGGTTATTGCTCCTCTCATCATTTCGTGCCATCTGCCATAAAAATCGCGGATAGCCTGTTCCCATTCAGGGTATTGGCTGATGAGTAATTCAGTTGCTTCCTGAATACTCCTGCCTCCATCTTGTTCTTCGTTCCAGTCGGAGGTGCAGATATGTTCAAAGAAGAAATTCTTATCGGCTTCTGTTTCAAAATAATTGTCATACACATACAACGGACTCCAGTCTACCAGCACGCCGCCCAGATCAAAGATGATGGTTTGTATCATTTCTGTTTTTTGTAAAGGTCGGCAATCTTTTTATGAGAAAAAAGATATAGAGTTCACTCGTATTTTTGCATTCTTTTTATCCCATGCGCATCATCTCCTACAATGTAAATGGCATTCGTGCTGCCATCCGAAAAGGGTTTTTAGACTGGCTGGCAACTTCTCCTGCAGATATTATTTGTTTGCAAGAAATGAAAGCCAACAAGGGAGATGTCGATAGCCGACTTTTTCAGCAGTTGGGATATCACGATTATTGGTACAGTGCTAACAAGAAAGGATACAGTGGCGTGGCCATCTTAAGTAAAAAAGTACCCGATCAGGTTGTTTATGGAAACGGTCACGGACAAAGTGATGAAGAGGGAAGAGTGATACAAGCCGATTTTGGTAAGCTGCGCATCATCAATGCTTATTTTCCAAGTGGTACGAGCGGGGAGGAAAGACAAGGGTATAAATATGTTTGGCTGAAGGAGATACAGGCATGGTTGGATCAGTTAAAAAAAACAAATCCTCATTTGATTTTATGTGGTGACTACAATATTGCGCATGAAGAGATAGACATTCATGATCCGAAGGGGAATAAAAAATCGAGTGGTTTTTTACCTGAAGAAAGATCATGGATGACAGATTTTTTGCAGAGTGGATGGATAGATACATTTCGAACATTGCATCCCGAGCCGCATCGTTACAGTTGGTGGAGTCAGCGTTTCCCGAGTGTAAGAATGCAAAATAAGGGGTGGCGGATTGATTACATTAATGTAACCAATAATTTGAGCGACCATATTATAACCGCTGATATTTTTCCGGATGTAAAACACAGCGATCATTGTCCGGTTTATCTGGAATTAAAACAACTCCAATGATTTTATACAACGTAACTGTAAAGCTGATGCATTCCATTGAAAAGGATTGGTTGCAATGGATGAGGGAAGAGCATATTCCTGAAGTATTGGGAACGGGCATGTTTATGGATGCACGACTCTGGAAAATGATTGATATTGAGGTGGAAGATGGGGTTACTTATGCAGTTCAATATACTACTGACACTGTTGAGCAATATAGAACATATCTTGATGTGCATGCTGCTAATATGCGACAGAAGGGAATAGATAAATGGGGAGATAGATTTATCGCCTTTCGAACAGTAATGGAGGAAATAACAATTTAACCCAGTAGCTTTTTTATCACAGAGTCGCGGAGATTTAGAGCAGTATATGTAAAACATTTCTGAAATTCATTAATAAGATATAACAGTATTCCGTAGAGACGCACAATTGTGCGTCTCTACAACCCCTTCAGGTATGTTAGCATATAGTTATTGTTTTTCCATCGGGTCAAGCCGGTTGGTGGTTATTAATAATGAACCGTGAAAGGGTTCATTAGAATGCTTGATACTTATAAATTTATCTAAATTCAAATGCTGAACCCCAAAGGGGTTCAATTGGCAATGTTTGTAAAATAAAAAACTCAGAAAGGATGAAAAGCAATTAATTTTGTCTTCTTTCAAATTAGATTATTATGAATAAGGGGGAGTTAATTGAAGCGGTGTCGGAGGAAGTGGGGTTGCCTAAAGTAAAAGTGAATGAAATCATTGACAGCATTACAAGTAATATTTCGGCGACGCTGGCATCCGGAGGAAAAGTAATGTTATTGAATTTCGGCACTTTCTCTGTCGGTAAACGTTCTGCACGAATAGCACGCAATCCAAAAACCAATGTAAAAGTAAAAGTAAAAGCGAAACGCGTAGTGAAATTCAAGGCGGGTGTCTTGCTAGAACAACAACTTGCGGGGAAAGCGTAATTTTTTTTATCTTTGAATCAAATTTTAAATAAATATTTTTATGGGAAGAGGAGACAAAAAAACCAAAAGAGGTAAAATTTTCAAAGGAAGTTTTGGTAAAAGCCGTTTGGCTAAAACCACAAAGAAGAAAGCAGCGAAAGCGGGGAGTGGGAATGCTTAATTAATAATTAATAATTAATAATTAATAATTAATAATTAATAATTAACAATTAATAATTAATAATTAATAATTAACAATTAAGAATTAGTAATTAAGAATTGCTAATTGGATTTTGTTTCGAGCTGATTGATTTTTTCCAATAAGGAAGCATTTTGAGCGGCTGTGTTTTTTTGCTTCAGCATTAGTTGCTGATTGAGCAATTGAGTTTCTTCCAGTTCTGCTGCCTGAGCTTCCTCTTTTTCAGTTAATTCCTGCAAACTTTCTTTCAGTTGCAGGATTTCTTTTTCCATTTGCTCCGCAATGTCATAACATTTCAAACGCCATTTGTCTGATTCAGCTTCGGAGTGAATTGCTTTCAGTTGCAGATTTTCATCTCCTCCTTTACCTCTGAACCACAAAAATGCACCTGCGAATCCGACCAATAATGAAAAAAATAAAATCATTACTAGGCCGGGTGTAGATAATTCGATGATATGAGAAGTTAGTAAATTCATATCCTGTAGTCAGGAACGGGATATAATATTACAAAAAATCACTGAAAATCAGTGATCTAAAAAAATTAACCATTTACGATTGTGCCCACTTGTTCACCAGTAACAACTCTTTTTAGGTTGTCGGGCTGATTCATGTTGAAAACGATGATGGGTAATTTGTTCTCCATACAAAGTGTAAACGCGGTCATGTCCATCACTCGTAGATTTTTGGATAAACATTCCTGGAAACTGATGCTCTGATATTTTGTGGCTTTAGGATCTTTTTCCGGATCAGCGGAATAGATGCCATCTACTCGGGTTCCTTTTAAAATCACATCGGCATTGATTTCAATAGCTCTAAGAGAGCCTGCAGTATCAGTGGTGAAGTAGGGGTTGCCTGTTCCGGCTCCGAATATCACTACACGTCCCTTTTCAAGGTGGCGTATGGCTCTTCTTCTGATATAAGGTTCTGCGATTTGTTCCATTTTGATAGCGCTTAATAAACGAGTATAAACGCCTATTTTTTCCAAACTTGCTTGTAAAGCCATACCATTGATAACGGTGGCGAGCATGCCCATATAATCTCCCTGCGCCCTCTCAATGCCGGTTTCTGCTTCATTCATCCCTCTATAAATATTTCCGCCTCCGATTACGATGGCTACCTGTACCCCCAATTCAGTAATTTCCTTAATGTCCTGAGCATAAGACATAATGATTTTCGGATCCATGCCGAAATTGTTTTCGCCTACCAGTGCTTCACCTGAAAGTTTGAGCAGAATTCTTTTGTAACGGGGTAACATGTGGAATATATTTTGGGTTGATTGATTTCGGGGGCGAAGATATTGTTTTTAGATTAATAGTCGGGCAGCTTGGGTCTTGTTTCAAAGATGAGTTCTATTTTTTGCAATACTTCTTCCGTAAGCAAGGGTAATATTTCAAGTGATTGCAAATTGGCGGTCAATTGTTCTTTCTGAGTAGCCCCCAAAATAGCAGTGCTCACATTCGGGTTGTGAATGCACCAGGCAATGGAGAGGGCAGATAAACTGACGTTTAATTCTTTTGCAAGATTGCCCAGCTGTTTTACTTTTTCAATTTTATGTTCCATCAGGGTTCTCTCTTTGAGCCATTCAAAACCGGGAATGGAAAGTCTGCTGCCCTCCGGTACTCCCTCATTGTATTTTCCGGAAAGGAGTCCGCTGGCAAGTGGACTGAAAATGGTAGTGCCCAGTCCTACGTTTTTGAAAATTTCCAGGTATTCATTTTCCAGTTTGTTCCGGTTGAAAAGATTGTATTCTGTCTGCTCTACTGAGGGGCCGATGAGTCGGTAATGCGCTGCAACACGGTGTGCTTCCATGATTTCCACGCCGCTCCACTCACTGGTGCCCCAGTATAAAATTTTTCCCTGTTGAATGAGCGTATTCATCGTCCATACCACTTCTTCAATGGGCACCTGTTTATCGGGACGATGGCAGAAATATAAATCGAGATAATCAGTTTGTAATCTTTTAAGGGCTTCATGACAAGCTTCCGTTAGATGTTTGCGGCTGAGGCCGGTTTGATTGGGTTTGTTTTCTTTTCCTCTCCAGCCAAAATATGCTTTGCTGCTGAGGGTGTAACTGGTACGATCCCATTGTTTGTTTTTTAATACACGCCCCATCATCTCCTCACTTTTTCCTAATGCATATACTTCGGCATTGTCAAAAAAATTGATGCCTGCGTCGTAGGCAATGCCCATCAGTTCGTCGGCTCTTTTGTCTTCTATTTGTTTTTGAAAAGTTACCCAGCTTCCAAAGGAAAGCACACTGAGTTGCAAGCCGGATTTACCCATTCTTCTGTATAGCATAACAAGTTATTTATTTACGTTTAAAATTCAATATCAACTTATTCGCTGAATTGACCACCTTGCACCATCATGACTCCGGTGACGCTGTCAATTCTGAAATTTTTCAACTGTTCATCACTTTCAAATCCCTTTCCATAAATTGTTTTTGTTTTTTGTCGGATCGCAATATCCGCATCGGTATAAAAACTATGTCTTGACTGTTCCCAGATCAGTTTTTCCGTTCTTAAAGTATCACCGCCCGTTTGAATAACGACCACACTGTCTTCCAGTAAAACTTTCGCCTGCTGTTCGAAGTAGCGGCCTTTTTTAGCATCGAGATAACTAGTGATTCGCCGATTGGCATTGAAAAAATCTACATGCATAGATTGTGGAAATTCTACCCTTGGAATGCTGTCATAATACCGGAGCATGAAGGGTGCGATGAGCTTGGCTTGTACATTGCCTTCCTGACTGAAATAACATTCCGCATTTGTTACCTCATCAACGGTGAGGTTGTTTTTTTGTAATCCCGGAATGGAATGGATGTCGTTTTCGCAGGCAGTAAAGCTTGCGAATAACAGAAAATAAAATATGATCCAACCGATTCTTAGCATAGTGCCGGGCTGTTAATCGTATTTCGATTTGATGAACCAGATATCAGATAATGAAGCACTGATGGCTAGCCTAAAATATTGTTCGCGTATCACTTGGTTAGAATTTCCTCTATTGCCGAATTGGAGCGCTATATTGATGAGGTTGTTGCGATTGTATTCAGCATAACTATATTTTTTTATAGGAATACCCAAGCCCAGGTTAATGGCATAACTGTTTAAGGAGCCATCCACGAAAAAGGGTTCTTTTGCGTAAATAAAACCTGCTCTGTAAATCAATCTTTCTCCAAATTTACCATTGCTCTTTTCAATATTGGGAATCCATTGTGCTCCGGTTTTAATTTCCCAGGAATTGTTCATCAAATCAGGTTTACCTGCAAAGCGATAGGATTGCCATTCATGGGCGGTAAAATCTCCGCCAATACTTAATCTTGATTTTCCGGTTCGGTGATACATCAAGCCGAATCCGTAATAGGATGGGTAATCAATGGTACTGCCTGCTCCTCTAGATGTTTTGATTGAGTCGAGAAATACCTCGTTACCGCTTTCGCCCGAGCGGAAGAACGTGGCAATCGTTTCATCGGTTTTCATTTGCATGGATGAAGCGAAGCTGCCATAACCTCCAATACACAACGATTGACTTGTGCTTAAGCGAATATCATATTGCAATCCGATTTCAGTAAACAATCCACCATAATATTGTCGTAATTCTTTTTGTCCGGAAGTGAATCGGGTACCTTCTGTTTGATTGAACAGGAATACGCGGGTCGTATTGTCTTTGGTGCCGAAGCGATAACCCAGGTTTACACCAAGGCTCAATTGTTGGATGCGAAATGCAGTCCCTGCGAAAGCCTGATAAAGTCCGCCATTCCCTTCGTAAGTATAGACAACGGAATCTTCTCCTGTTTTAGAGCCGCTTTCCAGGTTGTAATTGATTTTGGAAATGGGTCTTAAGCCGAATGCGACGCCAATTTTTCTTTTCGATTTTTCACCGCTTAATTGAAATCCACCGGCTACATAAGGAATAAAAATATTGGAGAAAGTGGCTTTGTTATCTTTTTGGTCGCGAAGACTTCTGCTTTGATAATCCACTCCTACATCCAGCAATGCTTTTTGTTGACCAAATTGAGCATAGGAGGCAGGGTTGATGAAATTAATGGTTTGCTGATCGTAATAAGCAGCTGCCACTTGTCCCATGCCTCTGTTTAATATGTTCCCGGCGGGCACAGACTCTCCCAAACCGTAGCGACTCCAAGGGGTATTGTCTTGGGCAAAAAGATTACAACTAATTCCCAACAGGAATAGAAATGAGAGCGTCCACTTTTTATCTGTTACACAAACTGATGGCATAAAGACCTTTAAACATTAGATGAGGGTCTGCAAATATCCGCTTTTTGAGCAGAGGAGCAAAATGTAAGGTGTCACCTCCGGTTAGCAGAATATTGAGCCCTTCAAATTTTTCTTCATAAGCTTCTATAATGCCATCAATTTCCTTTGCCATACCCCAGGCAACACCACTCAGAACATTGGTTTTGGTATCATAGCCAATGAGGGGAAAGTTCCAGTCCATTTTTACCAATGGCAGTAATGCAGTATAGTGGTGCATGCTTTTAAACCGCATTTCAAGTCCGGGAGAGATAGCGCCTCCCAAGAATTGTCTGTTTTTATTCAGGAAATTGTAGGTAATACAGGAGCCTAGTCCGATAATCAGGTTATTTGAATCCGGGAAAAGGTGTGTAGCGGCGGCGCAGAGCGCGAGGCGGTCTGCGCCGATGGTTTCAGGTTTCGAAACCGGAGTGTAAAAAGGCAGAATACTGCTGTGATGTAAACGATGGAATCGGGTATGATGGTTTAGTAATGTTTCTGTTTCCTGCTGATGGTTGATAACGGAGGAAAGGATGCTGTAATCGGGCTGATAATCGCTTAATATTTTCTCAAATGTAGCCTTGTCTTCTTTTTCAATCGTAAGGATTGTTTCAGGCTTATCATCTCTAAATACCGCCGCTTTGAGTCGAGTATTGCCAAAGTCTAAGCATAAAGTTGTTTGCATGAATTGATTATCGGTTGTCTGTTATCTGTTATCGGTTGCCTGTTAAAATATTAATTATTAATTACTAATTACTAATTCCTAATTCCCGCTTTCCCCTTCTCCATCCTATACAAATAAACATATTTATTTCTCGTATAAACTGCAATTTCCCAGGCATTGCTTAAGCCTGCATAACCATCTAAGAATCCGAGTCTTACCAAATAGTTAATGCAGAAAGTATAAACGGGAGAAAGGTATTGTCTCCACCAAGAGCCTTTTACCTTTTTATGCAGGTATTTTTGAGCGCATTTTTCCGCATAGATTTTCATTTTGTTTTGAAAATGGGAATCGTTCTGGTAAGTTTGGTCGTTGATAAAACCTTGTAAGGGAATAATAACTAGATTCGTAAAATTGAGCGATTCATGAATCAGATCGTCATTCCACGCAGCTTGATTTCGGTGAAAAAGTCGGATATGTTTTTCTCTGCCCCAGGCACCAAACCGCATGATTTTGCCCTTAAAAAATCTTCTTCTCCGAATACGATATGCCTCATTTTGCTTTTCGAGTCTCAACGATAACAGACTTTTTTGTAAAGTGCCGTCTAGATATTCATCGGCATCCAGTTGTAGAATCCAGTCGTATTTTGCCAATGAATTAGCATGGTTTTTAGTCTTTCCGTAACCCATCCATTCTGCATCGATTGTTCTTGCACCTGCTTCTTGCGCAATCGCAGGCGTGCCATCAGTGCTGCCCGTATCACAAACAAGTATGTCATCCGTCATGCCCCGTACGCTTTGGATGCAGCGGGCAATGACAGCCGCCTCGTTTTTGGCGACGATGACTACAGAAAATGATGCCATTCGCGAGTGTGGGTTCTAAAATTTCAATTCAAGAAATATAAGTATCTGAATCCCAAACATACATTCTTTTTCTCATCTGATAATCGGTTGGCCTTATTTTGGAACTGGTTTCTTGATAAATATTTTATGCATTCATTCTGTTTTTTACATTAGGTTTGCTCTATGTCCTGGGATATTCTTCAACTTCAATTAAAAGCAGACATTAAATCACTCGCGCGCTGCATTTCTCTGGTCGAGAATGAAGTGGAAGGCTATCAGTCTTTTATGCAGACTTTAGAAGTGCCGGCGATTCCGGTGGTAGGAATAACCGGTCCACCCGGAGCGGGAAAAAGTACACTTACAGATGCTTTGATTACTGCCATTACTGCCGAGGGGAAAAAAGTTGCAGTGCTTTGCGTGGATCCTTCTTCCCCCTTTAATCTGGGTGCTCTTCTAGGTGATCGGATTCGAATGAGCCAGTGGTATAATCACCCGCAGGTTTTTATCCGCTCCCTCGCTACGCGAGGGTCGCTGGGCGGATTACATCCTAAAATCCTTGAAATTACTGATTTGTGCAAGGCGGCCGGTTACGATTATGTGGTGGTGGAAACAGTAGGGGTTGGACAAAGTGAAATTGAAATTACCGGACTTGCGGATGTTACCCTAGTGGTTTTGGTGCCCGAGGCAGGGGATGAGGTGCAAACCATGAAGGCTGGTTTGATGGAAATCGCCGATATCTTTGTGGTGAACAAAGCCGATCGTCCGGATGCACAGCTTTTCGTCAAACATTTGCGTTCTATGCTGGCACCCGCCTTTCATCGCAAACAGGAAGAGATTCCGATTGTACAGACGGTTGCGGCGCAAAATAAAGGCGTTATTGAATTGTGGAATGTCATTCAACAATATCTGAGTTCAGGAAAATACAATGCGCAAAAAAGCAGACTGTTAGCTGAAAAGGTGTATTATCTCATTGAACAGGCCCGCATGAGAGATGTGGATAAAAATACTTTACAAGCTCAAATAGAAATCAAAATGAAGGAGAAGGATTTTAATATCTATAAGCTGGCAGCACGCATGACCAGTTTGCTCCCTCTCAAAAATCAGTAAGTTTTTTCTTCCTACAGGTTGCCGACTTTTTGATAAATTGCAGTTTCAGTTATGGATCAGTTTATCGTATCAGCCAGAAAATATCGCCCGCAGACTTTCGAGTCTGTTGTGGGACAAAGTCATATTACCACCACCTTAAAAAATGCGATTCTTCAAAACCAGCTTGCGCATGCTTTTTTGTTTTGCGGTCCAAGAGGAGTAGGTAAAACCACTTGTGCGCGTATTTTGGCCAAAACCATCAACTGCGAAAATCTTCAGTCCAATGGAGAGGCCTGCGATCAGTGCATCAGCTGTGTAACATTCAATGAAGGTGGTTCCCTGAATATCCATGAACTGGATGCCGCGAGCAACAATTCGGTAGATGATATCAGGGCGTTGATTGAACAGGTGCGTTTTGTGCCGCAACGCGGAAAATTTAAAGTCTATATAATAGACGAGGTACACATGCTGAGCCAGAGTGCCTTCAATGCTTTTCTCAAAACATTAGAGGAGCCGCCGCATTATGCCATTTTTATATTGGCCACTACAGAGAAGCATAAAATTCTGCCTACTATTTTAAGTCGCTGTCAGATTTTTGATTTTAAAAGAATTACCATTCAGGATACTGCCGCGCATCTTTCTAGTATTGCGGAGAAAGAATCCATCAACGCGGAACCCGCTGCGCTGGAATTGATTGCACAGAAGAGTGAGGGATGTATGCGCGATTCATTGAGTATTCTGGATAAAATTGTCAGCTTTACAGGAGGTCAACTCACCTATGCCAATACCCTTGAACATCTGAATATTCTGGATGCGGATTATTTTTTTCGTTTGCTTGCGTTTATGCAGCAGGAAGATACTTCCGGTATGATGCTCTTGTATGATGAAATCAATCGGAAAGGATTTGAACCGGATGTTTTTCTCCACGGATTGCTGGAGTTTTTCAGAAATCTGCTGGTGTGTAAAGATGATAAAATGGCGGACTTGCTGGAAGCAGTAGAAAGTTTCAAACAAAAATATCGTCAGACTGCTTCGGCTACCTCTTTTTCTTTTATCCTCAGCGCATTAAATATTTTGAATGAGGCTGAAATACAATTAAGACAGGCACGCAACAAGCGATTACATATAGAGTTGACTTTACTCAAGCTTGCTTTTTTAGAACAGGCGATTGAGTTGACGGCTGACGGAAAAAAAAAACGAGTTGAGCAGGTAAGATCCGTTCAATTCAGGGCACTGACACCGAGAAGAGAAACTGGTGTGTCTGCACCGCCACCCTCTACAAAAGTTAGTCCTCCTGAATCAAAGATGCAGGAACCCAAGGTGTTGGTGGAAAAAGAAAAATCTACCCCTGCGAATCCTTATGCGGCTTCCACCGCAATAGGAACAGGTAAGCTGGCTAAAATAAGAGAGAAAGTTTCTCAGCAGTTGCAGACTGCTGTTGTACAAAAAAATATCGATGCCGATAATTTAAGGGAAGCCGTAGGTAAATATATTTTAAAGCTAAAGGAGTCGCAGAAAAACTCTGCCGCTACCAATTTTGAGATGATGTCTTTCGATGTTGTTTCCCAGGAAGAAATTGAGGTGGTCTGTACCGGTGATATACAACTTGGATTTTTCAAACAGGAGCGGAATGAGTTGATGGATTATTTAAGACAGACCTATCAGCATCCACTGCTTCGTTTGGAATCGCGTTTTGTGGAGATAGAACAGGAAGCAGTACCTGCGGGAGTGATTCTTTCAACCCGAGATCAATACCTCAAACTAACCGAGCAATATCCCTTGATTAAATCGTTGAAAGAAAGATTAGGATTGGAGCTGGATTATTAGCAAAACGCTTGTTAGTATTCATTTCTATCTCCAACACGCTGTATTCAATTCGTGAATTTGATGTAATTTCACGCCCTAATTTCAAAACAATCCGATTATGGCCGAAGTAATTCGCATGCCGCTGCTTAGTGATACCATGACCGAAGGAAAAATTGTGAAATGGAACAAGCAAGTGGGTGACAGTGTAAAAAGCGACGATGTATTAGCCGATGTAGAAACCGATAAAGCCACTATGGAAGTAGTGGGATATGCGGATGGAACCTTGTTGTATGTAGGCGTACCGGAAGGATCTGCCGCCAAGGTAAATGATATCATTGCCATTGTAGGAAAACCCGGGGAAGATTTTCAATCTTATTTAGATGCACCAAAAGCCGACGTGGCTCCTGCTCCAGCTGCTGATACTTCAACACCAGCCCCTGTTGCTTCTATTGGAGAAGATGCTGATACATTGGCAAAAAGTTTAGGCGTTACAGTAATCAGAATGCCTTTGTTGAGTGATACTATGACAGAGGGGAAAATTGTTGCCTGGAATAAAAAAGTTGGGGATACGATAAAGTCGGATGATAATCTTGCTGATGTGGAAACTGATAAAGCAACGATGGAAGTGGTTCCTTATGCAGAAGGAACTTTATTATACACCGGAGTAGAAGCCGGCAAGGCAGCCAAGGTGAATGAAGTGATAGCGATTATCGGAAAAGCCGGTACAGATATTAATGCTTTGTTGCAGGCAATACAAAATGGAGCAACCGGTATAGCACCTAAAGCCGCTTCTTCATCAACTGCGCCTGCTGTTGCTTCAACTGCGGTTGTTCATCAAGGAACTAATGAAACGAATACTTCCGTTGATGGAAGAATTAAAGCTTCTCCTTTGGCGAAGAAGATTGCACAGGAAAAAGGCATCAGTTTACAAGCTGTGAAAGGAAGTGGGGATGGCGGAAGAATTGTTAAAGCGGATATAGATCGATATGAATCTGCCCCGGTTGCTGCGGCGCCTGTTATTGCACCCGTGACCAGTGCTGCACCGGTTGTAGCCTTTACACCGGGAGCAGGAGAGGGTTATACGGATACGCCTAATAGTAGTATGCGCAAGACCATTGCGCGCCGATTGGGTGAGTCTATCTTCACTGCACCACATTTCTATCTCACCATGGAGATCAATATGGACAGTGCCATGGCAGCAAGAGCGAAGATGAATGCGGTCAGTCCGGTGAAGATCAGTTTTCAGGATATGATCATTAAAGCCAGTGCGATGGCGTTGCGGAAACATCCGGCGGTGAACAGTTCCTGGATGGGCGATTTTATACGTACGTATCAGCATATTCATATTGGCAGTGCGGTGGCCGTGGATCAGGGATTGATAGTGCCGGTGTTTAAATTTGCCGATCAGAAATCATTGAGTCAGATTGCTTCGGAAGGAGCAGGATTATATGAGAAAGCGAGGAGCGGCAAATTGCAGCCGCAGGAATTCAGTGGCAATACGTTTACCATATCAAATTTGGGAATGATGGATATTGAAGAGTTTACCGCCATCATCAATCCACCCGACAGTTGCATTCTCGCAGTAGGAAGAATCAAAGAGATTGTGGTGAAGAAAGCAGATGGAAGTTTCGGCACCACCAATGTGATGAAAGTGACTTTGAGCTGCGATCATCGCAGTGTAGATGGAGCAGTGGGAGCAGCTTTCCTGCAAACATTGAAGAAGTATATGGAAGAACCGGTGACGATGTTGGTGTGAGGGATGAGTTCAGGATTTTAGTCTCGTTAATTTATTGCAAACTAGTTGTTTATGTCACTTATTAACATTAATGGGTATAAAAAATTACCTATAGATGTCTTTCATCATGAATTTTACGCTTCTTTTGAGAAAATTTAAAAATTATGAAAAAATCGTTATTCTTACTTTTTGCTTCTTTCAGCATTGCAGCTGCCAATGCGCAAATCAAAAATGACAAAGGTACTTTTACAAAACCTTCTGCGGGTGAGTATGCTATTGAAACACAGGCAACTCCTAACGTAACTGGCGGAGGTTGGTTTCTACTCAACCCTGTGGCTCTGCCCGGATTATCTACTTTGAATGTGGTACCTGGTGGTATTATTGCTCCTGCAGGAGTTCTTGGAGGTACTGTAAAGGTTAGGAAATTCAAATCTGATAAATTAGCTGAGCGTGCTACTTTGAATCTTTCAGTTGGTAATGCATCACAAAAAAATCAACCAGGTGCTGCCGGATTAATCACCACTTCTCAAACTGCGATTGGATTAGTAGCCAGCTATGGAAAAGAAAAACACTTTGTGGGTGCTGAGAGACTTTCTACTTATATCGGTTGGGATGCAATGATTGGTGTTTATAACATTTCCAATAACAATGGAGCTTCTATCTCACAAACTAATTTCGGTGTTGGAGGTCAAGTGGTATCCGGAATTGACTATTATGTACTTCCTAAAGTATATTTAGGTTTAGAGTTAAATTATGGATTAGGTATTGTTAGCAGAGGTACAACTGCTCTTCCTGCACCCGGTGGTTCTGTGGGAGGTGGTAGCAATATCAGTTTAAATCCTAATCTTGGAGGAATTTTCAGATTAGGTTACAGATTATAATGTTCACATAGATTATTTAAAAAAATCCCGAATTAAATTCGGGATTTTTTTTGAGTTTTCATTTTATTTAACTAAATACTTATCTGGAATGGAGCAGCCTTTTTTGTAGGTTGGAAGAAAAGTCAAAACGCAACAACAAATAAACGAATCAACAAATCAATCCGCCTGTATCTGACGCCGACAAGTAAAGACGCAATGCTTTGCGTCTCTAGCCTTCTCCGTCCATCATGTCCGGTCTTCTTTCCTGCGTGCGTTTCAGGGCTTGCTCGTAGCGCCATTCTTCAATTTTTCTTAGATCACCGCTGAGTAGAATATCGGGCACTTTCCAGCCATGATAATCGGCTGGTCGGGTATAAACTGGAGGAGCGAGCAAACGATCCTGAAAGGAGTCTGTAAGCGCAGAGGTTTCATCATTCAACACTCCCGGAATGAGTCTGCCAATGGCATCCACCAGCACTATTGCGGCGGTTTCACCGCCGCTCAGCACATAGTCTCCTATGGAAATTTCCTTCGTGATGTAATGATCGCGGATGCGCTGGTCGATACCCTTATAATGTCCGCAGATAAAGAGTAAATTATTTTTTAAAGACAATCCATTGGCGATAGACTGATTAAGGGTTGCGCCATCCGGAGTGAGATAAATGATTTCGTCAAACTTATTTTCTTTTTTCAATTCGAGTATGGCATTCTCCAGCGGCTCACACATCATCACCATACCTGCTCCTCCGCCATACTGATAATCATCCACTTGTCCGTATTCATTCACCGCCCATTTGCGTAAGGCATGTAAAGTGATGGTAAGCAATCCTTTCTCCTGCGCTCTTTTGATGATAGAGTGGTTGAGCGGGCTTTCCATCAGTTCGGGCAATACAGAAATAATATGAATATTCATATGACAAAGATAGCCATGCCGGGAGATTTGGGTTATTAACTGCGATATTGAGCATTTATTTGAAAAGGAACTCAATCATGTGGATAATTATTTAGGTATATACTATCCTTAACTTAAAAAAAAATATCTATAATTGTCTTACTAAAGAGACCTGAAACTTTTCAAACGGGGCGATTTCCGAAAAGCCATATGAGTAGGAATAATTTAAAACCAAAAAAGATGAAAAAAATCTTATTCAAAAGTTTAATCCTCAGTGGATTATTTTTCACTCTTGCTTCTTTCACGCTTTCTCCGTCTCAGAAAGCAGCTTTAGAAAATCCCATTCCGACTAATTTCAAGGAGTTAAAGTCCGCTGCAGCAGAAATTAAAGGAGAACGATTGACGCTTAAAGAAAAAATTGCATTAAAGCTTTTTAATAAGCAATTAGCTAAAATTCAGAAAGAAAATGGTCTTCTTGATAGCCCGAATTCCAGCGATGGCAAAAGCCAGCTAATCGCCCTGCTTTTAGTGATTTTTGTAGGAGGATTAGGTATTCATAGATTTTATTTAGGATATACCTGGCAAGGTGTTATACAATTACTTACTGCAGGAGGTTGCGGCATTTGGGCATTGATAGATTTAATTAGAATCATTACAGGTGATTTAAAACCAAAGAATGGTTCTTACGATAAAACGCTCTAATCCTTTTCTTTAATGTCGTTTCTGTCGAATATAAATTTTAGCTCCCAACAAAAAAGAGCTTTTACTTATTTTCAAGTTTTCATAATAGTCTTTATTCCTGTAATCTTGTTATTACTGCCGAAAGATTTCTTTGATGAAGGAGTTGCGATTTGTTTGTCAAGAAAACTATTTGATATCGAGTGCTATGCATGTGGACTTACGAGAGCTTGTATGCATCTCATACACTTTGATTTTGAATCTGCTTTTTATTACAATATGGGAAGTTTTATTGTTTTTCCCCTGATCGCAACGCTCTGGATTAAGTGGTTTATGACAGTGATAAAGGAAATTAAATATTATCATGTACATGCCAACAGTAAGAACGGCAATTAATTTTCTCAATTATTTTAAAAAAGAGACTACTTTATGTGGTCTCTTTTTTGTTTTATATCTATATCAGGTGCCGCAAAATGTCTGATACCCTTGGTCAACCGCTATCGGAATATCAAAATGCTCTTCATAGCCGACACTGTATTGATAAGGGGACTGCAATCTTTCGAGTAAACAATTGAAACTATCATATCTATTTTGATAGACGGCATCATCCAGCGCCGCTTCTACCAAATGATTACGCGGAATAAAAACAGGATTCGCTTGTTTCATAATGGAAAGAGCCTTGTCTATGCCACCGTTTGCTTTTATAATGAGCAGCCATTCTGCTTCCCATTTTTTCCATGCATCATCATCATACTTGGCTTGTTGCTGTTGAGGTAAGGGGATTTGCATCAGCCGTAAAAAGCTTAATGTATAGTCTGCTTCTGAAGCTTTCATCCAACGCAATAATCCATCCACCAATTGTCTCGCATTTTTATCGGCAGTTTCCAATCCAATTTTTCGTACCATCATCGAATACCAATCTTCATTGTACAAGGTTGGAAATAAATGGATGATTGTCTTTGCTTTTTCGATAGCGATATTTTGATCAGCATCTATTAAACTCAGCAGCGTGCCGGCAAAACAAGACAAATTCCATTGAGCGATAGCGGGCTGGTTGCCATAAGCGTACCT
This sequence comes from Bacteroidota bacterium, assembly GCA_018970395.1. GTDB lineage: Bacteria > Bacteroidota > Bacteroidia > Chitinophagales > Chitinophagaceae > Lacibacter. The sequence continues at coordinate 16,096 of JAGWWM010000016.1, read as the reverse complement.
CCCCTGAGTGTCAATTGAACTGAAGACAGTATTAGGATGATAAGTATTCAAAAAGGCACAGGGTCCATAGTCAATGGTTTCTCCTGCAATGCTCATATTGTCGGTATTCATCACGCCGTGAATAAATCCCACACGCATCCATTCTACAATCAGTGCAATTTGGCGCGACATCACTTCTTCTAATAAGGCAATGCCAATATTTTCTTTTTCAACTAAATCAGGAGCATGTCTTTTACATACATAAAGGGTGAATTTTTTAAATTCTTCATCCGATAAAAATCTTTTGGCATATTCAAAAGTGCCGACCCGAATATGACTACTTGCAATACGGGTAAGAATGGCACCCTCGTGTACTTCTTCCCGAATGACCGGCATATTGGTTTTTACTACTGCAAGACTTCGGGTAGAAGCAATGCCCAGATGATGCATCGCTTCACTGATAAGGTATTCGCGCAGCATGGAACGAAGGGTGGCCAATCCATCTCCTCTACGAGAATAGGGTGTAGTTCCTGCTCCTTTGAGTTGAATGTCAACACGTTTTTGATGGGGCGTTATATGTTCCCCCAGCAATATCGCCCTGCCATCTCCGAGTATATTGAAATACCCAAATTGATGCCCTGCATAAGCTTGTGCAATAGGTTGTGCATCAGGAGCTAACTGTTGTCCACTGAAAAGAGCGGCGAGTGTTTTCTCCAGCTGATGAGAAAAATTCAATCCAAGTTCCGTATCCAATTTTCTATTGTACAGCACCAGTTCTGGTGCGTCAATTTTAATCGATTCCACCCGACTGAAAAGTTGTTGTGGAAGGGTCGTGTAAGTATGTTCTAAGTTCCAGTCGGACATGAATGCAAAATTACGAGGTTGATTTGTTGTAGAGACGCACAATTGTGCGTCTCTACGTTTTATTCATAACCATAAAAAACATAAAAAAATCCAACACTTATCGCAAATAATCGTCAAATTTGCACCACCAAATTAAAAATTACTACAAATGACAAAAATAACCATTGCAAAAGGAGACGGTATCGGTCCGGAAATTATGGACGCTACCTTGGATATCATTTTAGCTGCGGGAGCAAGAATTGAAACCGAAGAAATTGAGGTAGGAGAGAAAGTATATCTCGCCGGCAATACTTCCGGCATTTCTGCTGAATCATGGGATGTCATCAGACGCAATAAAGTATTTTTAAAAGCACCTATTACTACTCCTCAGGGTGGTGGTTATAAAAGTCTGAATGTAACAACGCGTAAGTTTTTAGGTCTTTACTCTAACGTAAGACCTTGTATGAGTTTGCATCCTTTCGTGAGCACCAAACATCCCATCATGGATGTGGTGATTGTTCGTGAAAATGAAGAAGATTTGTATGCAGGTATCGAGCATCAGCAAACGGATGAAGTGGTACAATGTTTAAAACTGATCAGCCGCCCGGGTTGCGAAAAAATTGTGCGCTATGCGTTTGAATATGCGAAGCAGCAAAAGCGCAAAAAAGTAACTTGCTTTACGAAAGACAATATCATGAAACAAACTGATGGTTTGTTTCACAAAGTTTTTGATGAAATTGCCAAAGAATATCCTGAAATTGAGAATGAGCATTGGATCATTGATATCGGAGCCGCTAAGATGGCGGACACCCCCGAAGCTTTTGATGTAATCGTGATGCCGAATCTTTACGGAGATGTGTTGAGTGATGTAGCTGCGCAAATCACCGGTTCTGTAGGTCTCGCAGGTTCTGCAAATATTGGTGAAGAGTGTGCGATGTTTGAAGCCATCCACGGTTCTGCTCCCAGAAGAGCCGGACAAAATTTGGCTAATCCTTCAGGACTGTTACAGGGCGCGATTATGATGCTCAATCACATCGGGCAAACAGACATTGCGGAGAAAGTACACAATGCCTGGTTGACCACCATTGAAGAAGGAACGCATACCTATGATATTTATAAAGAAGGCATCAGCAAAGAGAAAGTGGGAACAAAAGAATTTGCCAAAGCGGTGATCGCTAATTTAGGTAAAAAGCCTTCTATCTTAAAAGCAGTATCTTATGCGAACAGCGCTCCTTTAAATCTTCCCAAATACACTCGTAAGCCTGCAGGGGATAAAAAACTGGTAGGGGTTGATTTGTTTGTACATTGGCCCGGTAATGATCCGAATGCGTTGGCTGAACTGGTAAAAGGAATCGAAAGCAATAATGTTAAGCTGACAATGATTACCAATCGCGGTATCAAAGTATGGCCGGAAGGTTTCAAAGAAACATTTTGTACGGATCATTGGAGATGTCGCTTTAAACCTACCGCAGGTGCAGAGATCACTAAAAAAGATATCATTGAATTGCTCAGCAATGCGTTGAGTAAAAATATTGATGCCATCAAAACAGAGAATCTGTATTCCTTTAACGGAGTGGATGCCTTCTCGATGGGACAGGGACAATAAATCCTCAGCCTTTGAAATATGAGTGCAACAATTATTAAAAATGCGCGCATCGTCAATGAGGGAAAGATTATTGATGGAGATGTACTCATTAAAGGGGAGCGCATTGAAAAAATAGCAAACAATATTTCAGAAACGAACGCAACGATCCTCGAAGCCGGGGGTCGTTTTTTATTGCCCGGTGTCATTGATGATCAGGTGCACTTCAGAGAGCCCGGTCTTACTCATAAAGCAACCATTTATTCTGAATCGAAAGCGGCGGTTGCCGGAGGAGTAACGTCTTTCATGGACATGCCGAACACCGTGCCGAACACCCTAACACAGGAATTGTTGGAGGAGAAGTACCAGCAAGCATCTAAGACTTCGCTCGCCAACTATTCATTCTTCATGGGCATTACCCAGGGCAATCTGGAAGAAGCCTTGCGTACTGATAATGAGACTGTTTGCGGCATTACGGATGATGGATTGTATTTCAATAAAGAGGATGGTATTCTTGCCAACTATCCTGAATTTTTAGATACCCTTTTTTCAAGATCCAATACCCTTATTGCGCTGCATTGTGAAGATGATGCCATCATCAAAAACAATACTGAAAAATATCGTGCCATTTATGGTGATGATATTCCCTTTCAATATCACGCGCTCATCAGAAGCAGAGAAGCTTGTTTGGAAGCCACCAAACGAGTACTTGATACTGCGAAGAAGCACCAAAACCGATTGCATATTTTTCATGTATCTACGATAGATGAAGCGTTACTTTTTGACAATACAACTTCTATTCGTGAAAAGAGAATCACCGCAGAAGCCTGTGTGCATCATCTCTGGTTTGACGATAAAGATTATGAAAGATTGGGTGCAAAAATCAAGTGGAATCCATCGGTAAAAGAAGAGAAAGACAAACGCGGATTATTGAACGCCTTACTGGAAAGTCGGATTGATATTATTGCTACCGATCATGCGCCGCATACGGTGGAGGAAAAATCAGGTAATTACTTTAAAGCTCATTCCGGCGGCCCCTTGGTGCAGCACGCTTTGCCGGTGATGCTGGAACTGCATCATCAAGGATTCATTTCATTAGAAAAGATTGCTGAGAAGATGAGCCACTATGTAGCGGAGATTTACCGGATAAAAGATAGAGGGTATATACGGGAAGGATATTATGCGGATTTGGTTTTGGCGGATATCAATAATCCATGGAAAGTAACCCCTGAAAATATTTTATATCAATGCGGCTGGTCACCTTTGGAAGGACAACAATTTCAAAGTAAGGTGGTGAAAACATTTGTGAATGGGAATCTCGTGTATAGCGAGGGCATTTTCAACGAATCAAGCAGAGGCATGCGCTTGCGCTTTGCAAAAGAGCGGTAGTATATTTTCTATAATTACCTGATTTTCATCAGTGGTGTATCCAATGTATTAGTAAAAATTCGAAAAAAACTACCGATTATTTCAATATTTTAACGATTGTTCTTTATTTTGCGGCAACCTTTTCTATTTTTCAAATTGTATATATCATATTTATGAAACAAAGAATAGCTTATTTTTTGATTTCTTGCTTTTTAATGCTTTCCACTTTAACGCAGGCGCAGGTTAGTGTGTTTAGCAATACAACTGTTGCAGCCTGTAATAGTTGGAATACCAATAATGATTGGGCAACATCCCTTAAGCGTACCGTTGTAGTATCAGGATTGCCGGTAACAGGGTTAAGCGAAACTGGAATCGTTCTTAGAGAAGTTAGAGTTCAGTTAGGTAACAGAAATTGCAGAGGAGATTTGCGTTCGTATCAATTAAGAATTAAAAATCCTCAAGGAGATGAGGTCTATATTACAAAAGGATTAACTACTACTTTAGCTTCTGTCTGGGCTAATATAAAATTTAGAGATGATCCTACATCATTAGAAATGGTAAGGGAGTACTCGAATTTAGTTCAAAATAGCTATTTTCCTTATTCTATTGGCTATTATAACATAGACAAAACCGAAACTTTCTTAAAATTTAACAATTCGAATAATCCCAATGGAGATTGGACTTTTGAAATGATTGAAAACACATCAAGCGAAGTTAGTTTTGAGAAAATTGAGTTGGTGTTTGGATCAAGTATTGGTGTTCGTGACGTCACAAGTTGCTTTTCCAATGATTCTTGTGCGGGAGCATCGTGCATAAATAACGGTGTATTTAGGGGGAATAATAGTGGTTATCCAGGCGGGGATAAAAGTTATCCAGGAAATACAGTTGCTTCCTATAGATGGAATGACCCTTTTTCTACTCCTCCTGGTTTAGAGAAGAATGGCTGTAGTTGGAATGGAAGCAATGATAATTCAGCTTGGTTTTCTTTTAAACCGAATGGTTCATCAGCTCGAATTACAATAAGCGGAATGAAGGCTAATGCAACTGGTGTAAATGACATGCAGCCAATTGTAGTGAAAGCAAATGCAGGGTGCGGTATTCCTATTACCGTACCATTAGGAGGTTGCTCGGATGATATCAACATTAATAATAGAGCTTATTTAAATATTCCTTCAATAGGTGGAGGAACTGCAGACCCTTATAACAACGGCATTACTGCAAATTGCGAGTTTAATTTAACAGGTTTAATACCGGGAGATACCTATTATTTATACGTGGATGGGAATGGAGGAGCAACTTCCTTCTTCTACATTGAAGTTGAAAATGGTGTAACCACGCCCTGTAATTTCTGTTGTACCCCCATTACCGTAAACGGACCTACGGATGTTTGTTCTCAGGCTACTTATACTTTTACCGGAGGACCCGGTTCGGGATTAGAACAATGGAGTGTGACACCGGCTTCAGCTGGAACGATAACACCTGCGGGCGTATTTACCCCTAATCCTGCACTAAACTCTGAGGTGAATGCCGTAATTAGTTTTAAAAAGGCAGATTGTGAAGGCACCCTCAATGTAAAAGTGAATAAATGCTTTGGCATATTAGCATCCGCACCTTTTTTGAAAACTTGTAATTCCTTAGGTGGAGAATTTTTCAATACAACCGGAGATGCTACCTATCGGATCAATCCGACCAATAAAACCTTCACCGATACTTTTTTAGGCAATTATGTTCAAAATTCAGGTCTCTTAAAACTGAGAGGGGCAGAAATCAAAACTTTTAAGAATACTGCGCTGGGTGGAGATGTATGTGGAGGAGTAATGTTCTATCGTTTTTTTCAAACGGGATCAGGAGCGGGGAATACTTCTTTCAATAAATTAAATTTGACTTTTTTTAGCAATTGCGCTGGGACTGGTGTTTTTCAAAATGGCGGAGGTACTTGTCAACCCGGAGACCAAAAATGGCAGGCTAATCTACAGGAAAATTTACCCGTTAATCAGCAAATTGATCTAACTAAGCTGAGTCCCGGCACTTATACTTTACAAGTATTTTATAAAATTGGTGGCGGGGTGACTCCAAATCCTAATTGTGTTGATACCGTCGTGCTGGACAATTCAGGAAACTACTATAATGCCACGTTTACCATTCAGGGGACTGGAACGCCTTCTCTCTCCGGCAATAATCCAACCACTTGTAATGGAACAGATGGCTCTATTACCATCAGTGGATTGTCACCCAATGGAACTTATGCTGTCTCCTATAAAGATGATGGGGTAGATGTTGGTCCATTGAATTTAACAGCGAACGCATCAGGTGTCATTTCCATCGGCAACTTAAATGCAGGTGCATATACTGATTTTGTACTTCAAGCTTCAGGAGGTTGTTTGAGTGGTATTACATTAGCAGCAACCAGTACAACTTTGGTCAATCCTAAAACAACTCCATCCTTTGGTGTGATCGGTCCTTTCTGTAAGGATGCAACTGCACCTTCTCTTCCCGCAACTTCTACGAATAGTATAAATGGCACATGGAGTCCCGCAACGATTAATACTTCAGCAGCTGGAACTACAAGTTATACATTTACACCTGATGATCTTACTTGCTCGAACAGTACTTCGGTAAACATTGTCATCAATGATTTGCCAGCAACTCCTGCTATTGCATCAACCGTTGCTACTTGTAATGCGGCCGGCAGCAGTACGATTAGTAATTATGATGTTAATTTGACCTATACCTTCAATCCTGCCGGACCTTCAGTTGGTGCAGGAGGTGTTATCAGCGGTATGACAATCAGTACCGACTATACGGTAACCGCAACCAATGCAAGCACTTGTAGTGCCACCAGCGCAAACTTTAGAAATAGTGCTCAACTTAATGCGCCGGATGTTCCGACAATCAATTCAACCGCTCCAACCTGTTCCGCTCCGGGCAGCAGTACCATAGATAATTATGATGCAACACTGAACTATACCTTTAATCCTGCCGGACCAGTTGTTGGTGCGGGAGGAGTGATTACAGGTATGACTACCGGAATCAATTATACGGTTACCGCTACTAACAGTGATAATTGTAGTGCAACCAGTGCTAGCTTTAGTAACGGTGCTCAACTCTTACCGCCTGCTGTTCCTACTATCAATTCAACTTCAGCAACCTGCACTTCCGCCGGAACCAGTACTATCAGTAATTATGATGCAAGTCTGACCTATACCTTCAATCCTACCGGACCTTCAGTTGGTGCAGGAGGAGCGATTACGGGTATGACTGATGGAGTCAATTACTCTGTTACAGCAACGAACAGTGATAATTGTACATCAACTGCAAGCGTAAACTTTAAAAATGATACTCAGTTACCTTCTCCATCGGCTCCTTCAGTAGCTGCGCCGGCAACAGTTTGTTCGGGATCAAGTGTAGTGTTTACCATTTCCGGAACTGTGGGCTTAACGGTTAATTATACCCTCAACGGAACAGCGGGCAGTACAGTTATAAATCCTGGAGGTACAGCAGATGTGTCTGTAGCTAATGCAACCGCAGATCAAACCCTCATCATTACGGATATTGCTGATGCAACCTGTCCAAATAACATTACAGATATTGAGACTAAAGTCGCTGTTACCAATCTCTCCGGAAGTATTTCAGCTCCTTCCACTGCTTGTGTAGGGGCTACGCCTGTCGTTACTTTTACCGGATCAGGTGGTACTGCGCCCTACTCCTTTGAATATAGCATTGATGGAGGCGCGTCTCAAACAATTACAACTACATCGGGTAATAGCGTAACGCTTCCTGTAAGTACAAGTGCTAAGGGAACTTTCAAATATGATTTGATTAATGTAAGTGATGCTAATTGTTCTGCTACGGTTAGCGGCTCTGCTACAATAAATATTGAGGATTTAACTATTACTACTTCCAAAACAGACAATAAAGTATGTAACGGCGGAGGCGGAACGCCCGGCGGGTGTGTGCCTAAGGGTACAGGGGTGGTAATCAATGAGGTAATGGCTCAACCTGTAAATGCAGCAGGTTGCTCCCTTAATACTTTTGGTAATCCAAACTGTCAAAGCATTGTTGAGCGGGAATACATTGAATTGTATAATCCTACTTGTAATGATATAGATATATCTTGTTATATAATTGGTACAGCTTCAAGAGATGATGCTTCTCCATCAAGTACGACCTCTACAGATTTTAGCATCATTATACCCAACGGTACAATTTTAGCTGCTAAATCTCATTATGTTATTGGTTCAACAAAATTATTAACTAACCCCAATAATATTGACCTTAAAATTGACTTGAATGTTTCTAATTTATGTTCTGCAACTGGTCGTTCTTTACTTACGAACGGCGATGGTTGGGTTGCATTATATGATCCAACAGGGGCTGCTAAAGACGCTGTTTATTGGACGGTATCAGACAATCAAGCTTCCAAGATTGATAATAATGATGACGACTTAAATGATACGCCTTGTACTCCTACCGCTACCGGTTGCAATACTGCCGGTATAGTGCTTCAATCAGCTACTCAAATAAAGACTAATAATCCCAGCTTAATTAATTATGCAGGAAGAACAAATCTTTCCGGTACAAATCCCAATGGCAAAACTTTTAGTCGTGTCCCCGATGGAGGAGACTGGCAGCGTGATATTGATCCATCTATTGATGGCAATAATTGCAATACCACTTGCGATACCAACACACCTGGAACCCCCGGCACTTGTGATGGCACAGCTACTGTTACTGCAAACGGCTCCGGCAATTACAGTTTCGAATGGAAAGATGGATCAGGAAAAGTAGTGGGGTCTGCTGCTACTGCAACCGGACTATGTGCAGGTACTTACACGGTTATTGTGAAAGATCTTACTTCCAATTGTGAGCAAACAGCAACGGTAACCATCAATAACGAACAGCCAACACTTAATGTTACGAATCCGGCTCCTGTTTGTGCGCCGGCTACTATTGATCTTACCGCAGCTGCCATTACTGCCGGTTCTACTCCTAATTTAATTTACAGTTACTGGGCAGATAAGGATACAACTATCAAAATCACTGATCCTGCTAAAATTGACAAAAGCGGCACTTACTATATTAAAGGAGCCAATGCAGGAGGTTGTGCAGAAGTAAAACCGGTTACCGTAACCATTACTGAATTAAATTTGACTGCAACTACCACTAAGAATACCATTTGTAATGGAGGTGGAACTACTCCACAGCCAATTCCTTTAAAATCTGCTAAAGAAATCTTTGATAATAATGCTGCTCAGATAAGTTACGCCGGAGGAAGTAATGTGGATGAATTTAAATGTGGAACTCTCTCAAATTACATTCCAAACGGGAAAACCTTCAGCAGAATTCCTGACGGCGGTGCTTGGCAGACAGATAAAGCCGGATCCATCAATGATAAAAATGATCCGGGAGCTTGTGCCAACTGTCCAACAGATATAGTGATTAATGAAATATTGGCTCAGCCCGATCTGAATGGTTGCGCTCCTCTTGCGTGCCCTTATTCATCCTGTTTCATTAATGAAGGCTTGTTGAATAAAGAGTATATTGAGTTGTACAACCCAAGTTCCAATCCGATTGATATTTCCGGCTATATGCTGGCAACTTCTACTGTCAACAATTCTCCATCTTATTCGGCAGGATTTACGGTACGTATTCCAGCCGGCACCATTCTGCCGCCCGGTAAATTCTATGTAATCGGTTCTTCTAACAACGCCAATGCTGCTAAAGTAGATTTGAAAGTGGATTTACTTACATCGAACAATTATTGTTTTGTGAAGCAGGGAGCAATAGACAATCCTGTTATGCAAAATGGGGATGGCTGGCTGGCGCTTTACGATGCTGCCGGTAATGTTAAGGACGCCATGTATTGGTCACTATTCCTTAACGAGCCCAATAAAATCACTACTGCTGCAGATAATTATGATGATGCACCTTGTACATTGCAAAAATTAAATTCAGGAACTTGCGACGGTTCAGCAACGGTAAGCGTTAATACAGGATCGGGCAATTACAATTATGAATGGAGAGATCAAGCAGGTACCGTAGTTAGCAATGCTATCACTGCGACCGGACTTTGCAAAGGTGATTATACAGTCAAAGTAAGAGATCTGACCTCACTTTGTGAGAAAACGCTGACGGTAACAATTGAGGATGAAAAACCGGTATTGGTAATTGCAAATCCTGCCTGTTCGCCTACAACGGTTGATTTAACCCTGCCGGCTGTTACTGCAGGTTCTACCGGCGGATTAAGCTTTACCTACTGGACTGATGCCAATGCGACCAATGCGTTGGCAGATCCTAAAAAAGCAGCAGCCGGAGCTACTTATTATATTAAAGGAGAAACTTCAGGAGGTTGTACAACAGATGTTAAAGCGGTTGTTGCCGGTCAGGCTCCCAGCTTTGTTTTACCTCCTAATGTTACCTTGAATCATAATGATACTTACACCGGAACAAACTTCAATCCAACTCCTGCAGGAACAACTATTGACTGGATTAATAGTAACACAAGCATTGGATTAGGAGCATCAGGTACCGGCAATATTGTGCCGTTCCAGGCAATCAATACCGGAAATGCATCTGCTGTGGCAACTATTACGATTACTCCGAAAAACGGGGTTTGTATTGGAGCCGATCAGTCCTTTACGATCACCGTTATACCCACTTCTAAAGATGTATTTGTCCCCAACGTATTAACGCCCAACGGGGATGGCAAAAACGATGTCTTGAAGGTATATGGCAACTATATCACTAAACTGGAAATGCGTATCTTCAACCAGTGGGGAGAATTGATTAAGGTAATCAACAACCCTGCTATGGGCTGGGATGGAACGCACAATGGTAAACCACAGCCGGTTGGGGTGTATGTATTTACTTTAAGAGCAACTCTTGCTGACGGATCTGAAATCACTAAAAAAGGTTCAATTACTTTACTAAGATAAAAACTGAAATATGACAGTTAAACGTATCGGTATATTGTTATTCGCTTTCAGTGCATTAGCGCTTAAGCTAAAAGCACAGGTAGATCCGCATTTTACGCAGTATTATATTTACCCCTTGTATGTAAATCCCGCAATGACAGGAGGCAGTGACGGAGATTATCGTGCATCGGGCATTTTCCGGAATCAGTGGGGTACTATTACAAATCCTTATCGTACAGTAGGTGCTTCATTTGATACTCGTACGGAAAAAAATATTGCCTGGGGGGTTAACCTGCTTAATCAATCTGCAGGTGACGGAGGCTTTAATTTCCTCAATGCCTATGCATCCGCTGCCTATACAGGGGTGCAGTTTGGAAGAGATAATAACCACCGTATCGTGATTGCGATGCAAGCAGGTATTATCAATCGCAGAATTGATAAGACAAAATTCAAAACGGGTGAACAATGGAATCCGATTACCGGATACAATAGCGCATTGGCAACGGGAGAAGAAGCTTTAGTCGCCAATCAATCCACTGTTCTGGATATTGGAACTGGAATCTTATATTTTGATGCGTCACCAGATAAAAAAGCCAATGTGTTTGCAGGGGCTTCTGTTTTTCATATCAACCGTCCTAAAGATGCATTCATCTCTAACGGTACTGTGGCATTAGAAGCTATTCCCATTCGCTATGTGGCACATGGTGGGGTTTCTGTCAACCTGACTAATAAGGCAAGGATTGTTCCTAATCTGATGTACATGGGACAGGGTACAGCGAGGGAAATTATTCTAGGCACTTACGGACAACTCAATGTGAATCCTCAAACCGATGTAATGGTGGGGGCATATTATCGTTTAAATGACGCTTTTGCTCCTTTTGTCGGGGTTGACTGGAACGACTTTATAGTCGGTGTCAGTTATGATATCAATGCATCCAAACTGAACAACTGGAATAGAAATGTAAATGCTTTTGAATTAAGCCTTACCTACCGCAAGAAAAGACCCGGACAGGCCGTGTATGAATATATCCGCTGTCCCCGTCTGTAAATCAAGAAATTTTATCAACATTAATCTTATTTATGTATTGCTCATTTTTCAACACTAGTTCCAAGATGTTAAAACGATTTGCTTTTGCAGTTTTTGTCCTAACATTTTCTGTAGCTGCGTCTGCTCAGACTTCCAGTCGCCTGGTCAATCTTGCTTCCAAAGCTTATGCTGAAGGGGATTACTTTACGGCTGCTAAACTGTACGAGCAATATCTGAATCCTGCTTCGGGCAATAATAAATCCAAAGGATTGGTTTTGTACAATAATCTCAGTACTGCAAAAAAAGGCTCTGGCAAAAGACCTGACAAACTGGAGGTCGTTTTCCAGCTTGCACAATCTTATCGCTTGTCCTATTTCTACGTACAGGCTGCAGAACATTATAAAAATTGTTTTGAAGCAAATCCTGCCAAGTTCGGTGACGCTTATTACTGGTATGCTGTATGCTACCGCAGTATTGGCAATTACAAAGAAGCCAGAAACACTCTCATTACTTTTTTAGATAAACACGCAGCCGGCAGTGCTTTGAAAAGCGCTGCTGAAACGGAGTTGCAAACACTTAATTTTATTCAGACTCAAATCAGCAGACCCGATACCATTCTTTATAAAGTAAAAAAAGCGGATCAGGTGATTGGCGTGGAGAAAGGGGTATATGCAGCTACTTCAGCAGGAGATAAAAAAGTAATTGTAACCAGTACCATCAAAGATCCTACGGTAAAAAAAGGGAAAAATCCTTACCGTAATCGCTTGTTCGTTGCGGAGGAGTCTTCCGATAATACATTTCAGGGTATCGAAGAGTTGAAAATAGAATCCCTCGATAAGGATGCCAACCAGGGTACAGCTGCGGTTCATCCCTCAGGAAATATTTTATATTTTACCCAGTGGGTGAAAGATCAGGCTAAATCAAAATCAGCACTTTACTATTCAAGATTAAAAGATGGCAAATGGATGAAACCTGAATTGTTGCCCAATATTAATCAGGAAGGTTTCAATACCAAACAGCCAACGCTGACATCAGACGGCAAGACGATTTATTTCACCTCTGATCGTCCGGGCGGAGCCGGTGGTTTTGATATCTGGTCGGCCAGTGTTGATAGTAATGGCATTCCGTCAAAAGCAGTAAATCTTGGAAAAGTTATTAATACACCCGGTGAAGAACAAGCTCCTTATTTCCATCAGGGAAGAAAAGTTTTAATCTTTGCTTCCAACAGTCGTCCGGGTATGGGAGGATTTGATTTGTATGTAACTTCCAATGAAGTAGCGAAATGGAGTGAACCCCAAAATTTAGGATATCCGGTCAACTCAACCCGTGATGATATTTATTACTATAACTCCAGTGAAGATTTGATGCGCAATGCTTATTTAAGTTCAGACAGAGGATCCAATTGCTGTCTGGAAACCTATAATATTCAAAAACTGCCCAAGCAAAGAAGAATCATCGGACAACTGTTAGATTGTAAAGGTTCTATTCCGATGGCAGATGCCGAGGTAGAATTGAATACCGGCTCGGGCAATAAAGTTAAAACGGATGAAAACGGAAAATTCGCCTTTGAATTGCAAGAAAAAGATAAGCCGGAAGATCTAGTCTTCTCTAAGGATGCTTACATCGCCAAAACAACCGCTTTCAAAGTTTCACAAGTAGATGACAAAGATCCTTTACTGGATGTTTGGGTAAATGAAACTGTTTGTATTGATCCGGTTGAGGTGATTAAGCCGGAAAATATTTCTCCCATTTACTTTGATTTCGATAAAGCCAAACTCTTGAAAGACGGAAGAAAAGTATTGGATTCGGTATATAATATCTTAGCTGCCAATCCGACTTATTCCATCAAGGTGGATGCCCATACCGACTCTAAAGGTTCTAAAGAATATAATATTAAGTTGAGCAAACGCAGGGCTGATGCTGTTGTAAACTACCTGGTTAAGAAGGGAATTGAGGCAAGCCGCATTACTTATGAAGCATTTGGTAAATGTTGCCCTGTTGAAGAAGACATGCCTGGTGGCGTTTACAATAAAGAAGTTGCTCGCAAAAACAGAAGAGCACTGGTTCATATTACCAAACCATAGTTCAACCGGTTAGCCCATCATCGGGTAAGTATTTTAAGAGGAGACGGAAGTTAATAAAGGATTTAACTTCCGTCTCTTCGTATATTTGCAACCCCTCTATTGAGGGACTCAGGATTGCCAACCTGGAAGTTAAATAATCAATGGTACGGGAATGTCTGTTCAAACCTTTACATATCAGCAACCCTTTCAACTCGAGTCCGGTGTAATTCTTCCGCAGTATCATCTGGCGTATTCCACGTTGGGTACCCTTAATCCTGCAAAGGATAATGTAATCTGGGTGTTTCATGCGCTGACTGCCAACAGTCAACCCGATGAATGGTGGGAGGGATTGGTAGGAGAAGGAAAAATTTTCGACCCTGCTGATTATTTCATCGTCTGCGTGAATATGCCCGGCAGCGCCTATGGCAGTATAAGTCCGCTCGATACAAATCCTGAGACCGGAGCACCATACCATCACGAATTTCCCTGGTTCACCCCTCGCGATATGGTACGGGCTTATGAACCGCTACGCCAGCACTTGGGTATTGAAAAAATATTCATTGGTATCGGGGGCAGCATGGGCGGTCAACAACTACTCGAGTGGGCGATAGAAGTTCCTGAACGGTTTCAGCATATCATTCCCATTGCTACCAATGCATTTCATTCTGCCTGGGGCATCGCTTATAATGCTTCTCAAAGAATGGCGATTGAAGCCGATGCAAGCTGGAAAGAAAAACGGGATGATGCGGCTATGGAAGGTTTGAAAGTGGCTCGCAGTATCGCATTGTTATCTTATCGTCACTACGATGCTTACGCAAAGAGTCAGCAGGAAGCGAATAATGAATTGCCTGCAATGTTCAGAAGCGAATCTTATCAGCGTTATCAGGGTAAAAAGCTGGCTGATCGTTTCAATGCTTTCAGTTATTTCTTTTTATCCAAAGGAATGGACAGTCATAATGTAGGCAGGGCCAGAATTTCCGTACAAGCTGCATTGAATACCATCAAGGCAAAGGCTTTGGTGATTGGCATCAGCAACGATTTGTTGTTTCCAATCAATGAACAGGAGTATCTTGCAGCGCATATCCCCGATGCGCAATTCAGAAGTCTTTCTTCCTTTTATGGTCATGATGGATTCTTGCTGGAATATGCGCAGATAACGGAAGCCATCCAGGGATTTTTAAAAATTAACAAACAAAAAATTTATAACTCAACAATCAGTTAATCATGCCGGCAGATAAAAAATTAGTGATTGGCCTTTTCGGCTTTGGAGTAGTAGGAGAGGGTCTGTATCGTATTCTGCAGAAAACAGAATCATTGAACGCACAGATTAAAAAAGTATGTATCAAAAATCCCGATAAGAAAAGAAACGCGCCCGATAGTCTTTTCACCACTGATAAAGACGAAATCCTCAATGATCCCGAGATCAATGTGATCGTTGAAGTGATCAATGAAAGTCAGCCTGCTTACGAAATCGTAACCACTGCTTTCAAAAACGGAAAAGAAGTGGTGAGCGCCAGCAAGAAAATGATTGCAGAGCATTTGCCTGAGTTGTTGGAGCTGCAAAAGAAAACAGGTTTGTCGCTTCTATATGAAGCTTCTGCATGTGCGTCTATTCCCGTCATTCGTAATCTGGAAGAATATTATGATAACGATCTGTTGCATGGCATCAGAGGGATTGTGAATGGTAGTACGAATTACATTCTCACGAAAATGTTTGAAGATAATCTCGATTTCAAACAGGCATTATTACAGGCGCAACAATTGGGTTTTGCGGAAGTAGATCCTACACTCGATGTGGAAGGGTGGGATGCATTGAATAAATGGGTGATTTTATTATTGCATGCTTATGGCGTGGTAACAAAACCCACTGATTTATTATTTACCGGTATTCAAAATATCAATGGCTCTGATGCGCATGTAGGAAGAGAGAAGCATTTTGAAATTCGCTTGGTTGGACAAGCGAAGAAATTGGAGAATGGAAAAGTAGCCGCATTTGTGTTGCCGCAGTTTGTAAGGCAGGAAGATCATTTGAGTTTTGTGAAGAATGAATACAATGGAGCAGTATTAGAAAGTTCTTTTTCTGATAAACAATTCTTCTACGGAAAAGGCGCCGGTTCATTCCCTACAGCTTCTGCGGTATTAAGTGATATCTCCGCTTTACGTTATGGGTATCATTATGAATATAAAAAATTATACTATCATAAGCCTAATGAATTGACGAATGATTTTTATCTGAAAGTATATGTAAGCTTTGATGACTGGAATCAGATTCCTAAGGATAAGTTTGAATGGATAGAAGAATACCATGCCGAGAATGAAA
>JAGWWM010000074.1 GCA_018970395.1 Bacteroidota bacterium | reverse complement strand
TTAAACGCTAACTTTGCTCAGTTAGGTAGTCTATATTTAGTGACTTGAGGAGTACCCTAACCTTAGCGGTTGTTTCCGTCGTGATCCAGGTCTCCCCGCTTCGCATTTTGTATATTGATTTTGAGAATTCAACAACATCTTTAGGCGAGGTATTTTTCAGCTTTCCGGCTTCTTTAATGGCAGCATACAGCCTGTAGTAGACTATCATCGCTATGAAGTTTGCCATCAGCCAGCCTTCAAATACGTACCGGTCTTGCATATAGGTCTTGTCCGCTTCCAAGAAGTGCTTATACGCATCAAACATTACTTCGACTTCATTTCTCTGTTTGTAGGTCTGGTAGAGCTCTTCAGGAGTTGGTTTGAGTGGCAATTCATAAATGAGAGTTAGTGTTCCGAATGAATCGATTTTAGATTTAAATTTTTCCAGCGTATATTCTTCCGGATGCGTTGCGCACCGGTTGAGATAATCTTTTTCTTCCTTTACCCGAAGTTCGTCGTCCAAATAGGTAACTATGAAGTTGCCTTCAGCCTGATATTCATAATACCAAATAATTCTGTTTTGATAGGTAAAATAGCGTTTAGCCCCTATTTTGAAATTCCGACTTTGAAAAAGGGAATAATCAACCAGGCTATTGTCCCGGCGTAAGGGAATTATGAAATGCAATTTGTTTTGACGCAATGCACTGATGTTGGCTTTACTGTAAAACCCTTTATCCGCTACAAAAACTACCGGTTTAACATTCAATTCCTCTACACAAGCCTTCATTGAACTGATGTCCGCGATATTGCCGTTGATCAATCGATAGTACACCGGCTGCTTCAGTTCCGATGAAAAAATATACATCAACCGGATTTGTTTATCGAAACTCGATTGTGGATTGTAACCAGGAACGTTGATATGTAAATTCTCGGATACCGTAGGAATATGCGTTGAATCGATCATCAAAAAATTGCTCAGGGATGCAGATGGGCATGCTATTCTTTTTTGCATCCAGTTCACGAGGGCTTCCCTATTTTCGCCAACCTTGCTCAATGCCTGGGTTATATTTTTTGCACTTATCCCGTTCTTTGCCCAATGCTCAGAGCAATAATCGGTTGAGTGATAATGGGGCATACGTTTAATGGCACTCTGATGAGAAAAGCGGTATAAGGCAACCATCAAAAGCACTTCAGATACCTCCTGCTTGAAAAGGGAAAGTATCCCTTTGATTTCATCCCCGAGCAAACTGCGGAAAAGGCCGAAAACACCAAAGGTTTTAATATCAACTTTGCGCAGATTGATGGGGTCAGCAGCTACAGACTGCTTAACGGAAGGTACGAAACCTTCTGTTTCGGACAGACGGCCCAGAAGTCTGCCAGAAATCTTATCTGTTCTCTTTTTTTCGGCGTTGTACCGATATTCAACGGCATATTTATAGAAACGGCCATTGATGCACTTGATCTCTGTCTTTGGCTCTTTGTATGGAAGAACCCATTCTGGTAAACTCATAGACTACCTATTTTAGGTAGTCCAAATATACATCAATACTCTGCTAAAACGCATGATTTCTGTGGAAAATAAGCAGAAAAAATCATAGACGGGGTAAAATCAGCAAAGTTAGCGTTTAAGGAGTGCCCCCCGCGCAGTGTCAAAGAGGCTGCCCAACAGATTGAAAACCTCACCGGCATCAAGCGCAGCCTGGGGCGTATCCGGTCTTACCTGTACCGATTGGGCATGAA
>JAGWWM010000015.1 GCA_018970395.1 Bacteroidota bacterium | reverse complement strand
TTATGATTATACGATAGAGCTGCTGGGCGGCTGCGCAGACGCTAATAGTTTTGCAAAGGGTAAAATCATTGTAACGGATCTGATGACGGTAGGCGCGGCACAGGATATCCCGCTGCTGATCTGCGAGCAGCAGCCACTGTCAACAACGATCCGCCACGCTGCGACCAATGCGACGGGCATCGGGATACCGATGGGTCTTCCGGCAGGACTTCAGGCATCGTTTACGGCACTGCCCTCTACGACTTTGATTAAAGCAGGCGAGGTAAGTGTCAGCGGTACGCCGAGTGTATTTGGTACGTTTACGTATGAGATTCCACTGATAGGAGGCTGCGGTGATGTAAAGGCAAGGGGAACCATTACGATAGAAGAGGGCTTGTCGGTAGCATTAAAAGCGCCGATAGTGAACCCATGTGTGAATACGGTGATGCAGGAGATCCGCTATACGACGAAGGGCGCTACGGGTCTTAACAACAAAGGCGGCCTGCCATTAGGGGTCAATCCTGAGTTGGATGCGTTGAGCGGCGATCTGGTGATCAGCGGTACACCACTTCAGCCGGGCAAGTTTGGCTATGAGATAGAGGTAGTAGGCAGATGCGGCATAGCAACGATCAAGGATACGATAGTGGTGAAGGATATATTGACGGTAGGTGCAGCTTCAGTACCAAGTCCTGAGGCTTGTATCGGCAATGCGCTTCCGGACTGGTATCATGTAACGGATTTAGCGGCGAGCATCGGTACGCCGACGGGCTTGCCTTCGGGTGTGAAGGTAGAGTTGCGCGGAGATACGATATGGTTGAGTGGTACGCCGCTGGACAATCCGCGTGTTTACAATTACGAGATACCGGTGAACGGTCGCTGTGGCGGCACGGCACTGGCGATTGGTACGGTTGAGTTGCGCGATGTGTCCTTGTTGCCGACTGTTACAGGTACGCCTTATGTGTATTGTGTGGACGAAGTGCCGGCTGGCAGTTTGGAAGCGACGGGTTTGAATTTGCTATGGTATGATCAGTCGGTAGGGGGTGTGGGCAGTCCAACGGCACCGACGGCGGTGACGAGTATCGCCAATGTTTATACGTACTATGTAACGCAGCGAGAGGCGGGCAAATGCGAGAGCAATCGCTTGCCGGTAGCAGTAACGGTAGTACCTCCTCCGACGGTGAATGCGGGTCCTGATCGGCGGATAGAGGAGGGACAGTCGGTGGTATTGAATGGTACGGCCTTGCCTTCTACATCGGGGGGTAGTGTAACGATATCATGGACGCCTACAGCAACGCTGACGAATGCGACGACGGCACGTCCTACGGCACGTCCTTCTGAGACGACGGTATATACGATGACGGTTACGACGAATGAGGGTTGTAAGGCGAGTGATGAGGTGGAGGTAGTGGTGTTTGAGTTGGTGGATATCCCGAATGTGTTTAGTCCGAACGGGGATGGGGTGCACGACAAGTGGCTGATTGGTAAGATCGAGCAGTATGCGAACTGTGTGGTGGAGATTTACAATCGTTATGGCAGCAAGGTGTATGAGCAGCGAGGCTACAACAGCAGCAATGCGTGGGATGGCACGAACAAGGGCGTACCTTATCCCGTAGGACCTTACTACTACCTGATTAATTTAGGCAATGGCAAACCGCTGCTGAAAGGAGGGGTTGCTATTGTGAGGTAGGGATAAAACAAAAATGCCTCAATACTCCTTCAATACATTATACAAGGTGTCCCGCTCCACCGGTTTTCTACCAGCTTGTTTAATAAGCATTACCAGCTCGTCTGTATTCATGGATGGAGTTTGCTCCTCGCTGCCGGCCATGCTGTATATTTTCGTGGTATCATCAATGGTGCCATCCAGATCATCAACACCAAAATGCAAACTCATTTGTGCCTGCTGTCTGCCCAGCATCGGCCAGTAGGCTTTTAAATGCGGAAAATTATCCAGATAAATTCTTGCAATCGCATACATCTTCATGTCCTCTATAATAGAGCTTTCCGCAATATGACTCATGTCGTTATCCTTGTTACGGAATTTTAAGGGAATGAAGGTTTGGAATCCTTTCGTTTCATCCTGCAAATCTCTTAGCCGACGCATGTGATCTATCCGATGTTCGTATTGTTCAATATGTCCATACAACATGGTCGCATTGCTGTGCAATCCCAACCGATGAGCAGTTGCATGAATATCCAGCCATCCTTCCGCATCCACCTTATCTGCGCAAATTTGATTCCTGATATCCGGATGAAATATTTCGGCTCCTCCACCCGGAATGGAATCCAGGCCGGCAGCCATGAGGGTTTTCAATCCTTCTTCGGTGGACAGTTTCGCTTTACGAAACATATAATCATATTCTACTGCTGTAAATGCTTTGATGTGTAACTCGGGTCGATGTTTTTTGATAGCATCCAGCAGGGTTGCAAAAAATTTCAAATCCATTTTCGGATGAACGCCCCCCACTATATGCACCTCGGTAACAGGAATGCCGTCATATTTTTTTACCTGATCCAGCATCTGTTCAATCGTCAATTCCCATCCTTCTTCTCGATTGGAATATATGCGGGAGTAGGCGCAAAAATGACAGCTGAAAACGCAGACATTGGTAGGTTCAATATGAAAATTTCGGTTGAAATAAGTGATATCCCCTTGCTTGCTCTCGCGAATGCTGTTCGCCAGACTTCCCAAAAAAGGAAGCGAGGCTTCCTTGAACAAATACAAGGCATCTTCATCTGTAATGCGGACGGAGGCGGTCACTTTTTCAGCTATTTCCTGAAGCTTTGCTTCTTTTGATTTTGTTGCAATGACCGCTTTGAAGGTATCCATGGAAGAGTATAGTAATTTTTTGAAAGAACAAAGTTAGTGTGAATTCCAACTGCAGAGACTTTGAATTTAGGATGACAATCGCTGCTATTTTAGTGAAAAACGATTATCTTTCCTTATCATTCAAATTCTTTTATGCAATCGAATATAAAATTAAAACTTACCCTGCTCAGCTTTTTTCAATTTTTTGTGTGGGGAGCCTGGCTGATCACGATCGGCACTTATTTTTTCAGTTCCAATATGGGTACGGGCGCGCAATTCGGTGCCATTTTTTCTACCTTGGCTCTTTCCTCGCTGATCATGCCACCCCTTACCGGTATCATTGCCGACAAATGGATGAATGCGGAAAAACTCTATGGTATCCTTCATATCGGATATGCGGCCATTCTCTGTTTTATCCCCATGATAAAAGATGCGGATACACTCTATTATGTCATTTTCGCGGCTATGCTCTGTTATATGCCTACCATCTCTCTCTCAAATGCCATTTCATATACCATTCTTAAAAATAACCATTTTGATGTGGTAAAAGTTTTCCCACCTATCCGCGTTTGGGGAACGATTGGGTTTATTGTAGCGATGTGGACGACCAATCTTACCGGTAGCAAAGCCAATGCCAACCAGTTTCTCATTGCCGCAGGCGTTGCTTTTTTATTAGGCATTTACGCGTTTACCTTACCTGCTTGTCCACCCCAAAGAAATATTTCCAAAGAGGCCTCTTTAATTGAGCAACTCGGACTGAAAGCATTTGCTTTATTTGGAAAATATAAGATGGCATTATTTTTTATCTTCTCCATGTTTTTAGGTGCTGCGCTTCAGCTTACTAATATGTACGGAGATACCTTTTTGGATGATTTTAAAAATAATCCGGCATACGGTCCATCATCTTTTGTGGTAAAATATTCAACCATTGTCATGTCCATTTCTCAGGTGTCGGAAACTGTATTTATCCTCACGATTCCTTTTTTTCTGAAAAGATTCGGCATTAAAAATGTGATGCTTTTTTCCATGCTTGCCTGGGTGCTTCGGTTTGGTTTGTTTGGATTGGGTAATCCTTCAGAAGGGCTATGGATGATATTATTGTCCTGCATCATCTATGGCATGGCATTCGATTTCTTTAATATTTCAGGCTCTCTTTTTGTAGAAACGACAACCGATGCGGGTATTCGATCCAGCGCACAGGGATTGTTTATGATGATGACGAACGGGGTGGGGGCTTTTATGGGAAGTACGGTGAGCGGCTATTTAATAGATGCTTATTTTACGAAAGAAGGATTGAAAGACTGGCACGGAATCTGGCTGGCATTTGCTGGTTATGCATTGGTGGTAGCCATCCTGTTTGCCTTGTTTTTTAAACACCGGCATCAGCCGAATGAAAAGGTGGAAGTATTGCATTAAGATTGACCGGGCTTTCGCCCGATCAATCCGATCAATTACATGTGTTGCTCAATCTTTTTTACAAAGTTGGATTTTGGTTGGGCGCCAACCAGTTTATCAACCACTTTCCCGTCTTTAATGAAGAGAATAGCAGGGATAGAAGTGATGCCAAAATTGGTACTTATTTGCGGATTCTCATCCACATTTACTTTGCCCACTTTCACTTTGCCGGAATATTCTTTGGAAAGTTCGTCTATGACCGGACCAATAGCACGGCAAGGGCCACACCATTCTGCCCAGAAGTCAACTACGGAGAGTTGAGCAGATTTAATGACTTCACTATCAAAATTTGCGTCGGTAAATTGTAATGCCATATAAAGTTGATTTGTTTTGAGTAGTGCAAAATTAAGTCCAATTTGCCCGAACTGCTTTTCTGTCATTTTCCACAACTGTTTACAAGTTTTGCACTTACAGAATTGTCAGGATTTTCAACAAATCAACGAATCAACAAATCAACGAATAAACGACTCAACCTACTGCCACCGCTACTTCAAACTCCGGATGTTCAAGCAGGAAGCCAGTCAGTTCGTCATTCATTGTGATCCCACTTGCTGCGTTCAGACTTACTTTAAGTTGGTTGATTTCATCTTTGATAAAAAATTTCAGGCTAGTTGATCCGGGGTGCTTTTTTACCTGTTGCTCCAAAAATTGGATGGTATTTTCATCCACAAATGCAGCTTCGGTGATGAGGGTGATTTGTTTCGTCAGCTTGTTTTTCATTCCTTCCAGTAATCCAAATTTTTCAGGTTTAAATTCCAGTTGGTCGGAGGTGTTCCAGCGGGTTTTAAACCCACCCGTAATGTAAAGGATGGTGCCGGGTTGAAAATATTCCTTATGCCGCACGTAATCGTCTCCGAATAAGGCAATTTCCGTTTTGCCTGTATAATCTTCAATATGCAATACGCCAAACTGTTTTCCGTTTTTCGTAAGACGATGCTGTCCATCCGTCACTAATCCGGCAATGCGAAACGATTGTCCCTGATAAGTTTGAGGAGAAATCGTGGCTTTGATTTCATTGAATGCTTCGAGGGTAGTCAGTTTATAATGGCGCAGTTCGAATTTGAAATGATCGAGCGGGTGACCGCTGATGAACATGCCGGTTATTTCTTTTTCATAATTGAGTTTTTCGGTGAGCGACCATTCTTCACAGGGTGCGATTTTGGGAGTAGGGATATCCATCATCATTGAGTCGCCAAAGAGGGTATTGGTATTTTGTGTTTTATTCGCCTGGAAGCGGTTTCCAAACTGAATAATTTTTTCCAGTGTGGTCTGCTGTTCACCCGGAGGAGTAAAAAAGTATTGTGCCCGATGCAGATTTTTGAAAGAATCAAATGCTCCTGCATAGATCAGGCATTCAATGGATTTTTTATTGACACTTCTTTGATTGACGCGTTTGATGAAATCAAAAATATCCTTGAAGGTTCCGTTATTTCTTTCTTCGATAATACTTTCTACAGCCGCTTCGCCCACACCTTTGAGACCGCCCAATCCCATTCTGATAATTCTTTCCTTATTCACAGCAAAACCGGAGAGCGATTCGTTGATGTCAGGCCCCAGCACTTTCAACCCCATCCGTTGGCACTCTTCCATGAAGAAAGTGATTTTTTCAATGCTGCCGGCGTTGTTGAGTACGGCACTCATATATTCACCCGGATAATGGGCTTTCAGATAAGCAGTCTGATAAGCCACAAATGCATAGCAGGTAGAATGTGATTTATTGAAAGCGTATTGAGCGAATGCTTCCCAGTCGGTCCATATTTTTTCAAGCTTATCGTTAGGATGATTTTTGCTCACCGCTCCGTCAATAAACTTGCTTTTCATTTTATCGAGCGTGTTGCGGTCTTTTTTACCCATCGCTTTACGCAGCACATCCGCATCTCCTTTACTGAAGCCGGCCAATTTTTGTGCGAGCAGCATCACCTGTTCCTGATACACCGTGATGCCGTATGTCTCTTTCAGGTATTCTTCCATTTCAGGCAGATCGTAGGAGATGGCTTCCTTGCCATGTTTACGCTTGATGAAGTTGGGGATATAGGAAAGCGGTCCAGGACGATACAGTGCGTTCATCGCAATCAGATCTGCAAACTGATCGGGCTTGAGATCTTTCAGGTATTTCTGCATACCCACACTTTCAAACTGGAAAGTGCCGATCGTGTCGCCTCTTTGATAGAGTTCGAAAGTCTTTGCATCATCCAGCGGTATTTGGTCAATATCTATTTCAATATCATGGTTGTGTTTGATGAGTGCTAAAGCGTTTTTGATGATGGTGAGGGTTTTTAGTCCGAGGAAGTCCATCTTAATCACCCCCGCATCTTCGATGATATTGCCTTCAATCTGTGTGATCCATAAATCAGAATCTTTTGATTTGCATACGGGTATTAATTCAGTAAGGTCTTTAGGTGCGATGATGATACCCGCTGCATGGATGCCGGTATTGCGCACGGATCCTTCGAGGATTTCAGCTTCACGGAGGATGGAAGCGGCGAGGGTTTCACCGGCGTAGATATCACGTATTTTTTTGACTAGTTCAAGGTCTTCACTTTGAAGGGTTTCTTTTTCTTCCAAACTGCCTTCGCCTTTAAGAGGGGCGTGGAGTACTCTTTTGAGACTGATCCCGGGTTTTTCCGGAACGAGTTTGGCGAGGGCATTGCTTTCGGGCAGGGGGAGATCCATCACGCGGGCAACGTCTTTGATGCTCATTTTGGCCGCCATGGTACCGTAGGTAACGATTTGTGCCACCTGGTTTTTGCCGTATTTATCCACTACGTAGTCGATTACTTTTTGTCGACCTTCATCATCAAAGTCAGTATCGATATCCGGCATGGACTTTCGGTCGGGATTCAGGAAACGTTCGAACAGGAGGTTGTATTTGATCGGATCAATGTTAGTAATCCCGATCGTATAGGCGACCACGCTGCCGGCCGCGGAACCGCGGCCGGGTCCTACAAAAACACCCAGCTCACGACCGGCTTTGATGAAATCACTCACAATTAAAAAATACCCGGCAAATCCCATTGTTTTAATCGTAAATAATTCAAAATCGATTCGCTCCCTTATCTCTTCGGTAATCTCACTGTATCGTGTTTTAGCTCCTTCATAAGTAATATGTTTTAAAAATTCCCACTGATTTAAATTGTTGTCTTCATGAATCTGAAAATTTTTGGGAATTGGAAAGGCAGGCAATAAAATATCTTTCTTGAGATTGAGAACCTGTACCTTATCTGCGATTTCATTGGTGTTGTCAATTGCTTCCGGCAGTTCTTCAAAAGTTTTTTTCATTTCCGCCGTTGTTTTGAAATAAAACTGATCATTCGGAAAGGCAAAACGTTTGTTCTTGACATTCAGATCATCATCGGTGAATTCACGCAGTGCAGGGGTAGCTAATTTCTCTCCGGTGTTGATACATAGCAAAATATCATGGGCATTGAAATCGGTCTGATCCACATAGTGTGAATCATTGCTCGCAATTATTTTTACATTGTATTTTCTAGCGAATCGCAACAACACTTCATTTACTTTATCCTGCTCCGCCATGCCGTGCCGTTGCAATTCAACATAGTAATCTTCCTGAAAAATATTCAGCCACCATTTGAATTCGTTTTCTGCTTCGGCTTCGCCTTTTTGCAAAAGAGTTTGTGGTACAAGAGCACCCAGACAACAAGTGGTCGCAATTAATCCTTCATGGTATTTATGAATCAGTTCCTTGTCGATACGCGGATATTTGCTGTACATCCCTTCAATAAAACCGAGAGAAGTCAGTTTGACCAGATTCTGATACCCGATTTCATTTTTTGCCAGCAGCACCTGATGGTGGCGTGGATCTTTTTCATCTTTGCTGAATGTTTTTTTATGTCTGTTCTCTGTGATATAAAATTCACAACCTACAATCGGTTTTACTTTCAGACTGCCATCTTCATTTTTATGTTTGTTGGCCTGGGCTACGAATTGAAAAACGCCGAACATGTTTCCGTGATCGGTAATCGCCAAAGCGGGCATATTATCTTTGATTGCTTTTTTATATAAAGCATCAATACTTGCCGCGCCATCAAGCAATGAGTATTGGGTATGTACGTGTAAATGGGAAAAACGGCTCACAATTATTAATTCTTAATTACTAATTATTAATCCAAAAAAAATAGGCCAACCCTAAAAAGAGTCGGCCGTTGCTAACCTATGAAAAACACCTAATGCAAATGTAAAGCGAAAATTTATTACTTCCAACTAATTTTTAGATCTTCTTTCTTTTGGGATGCCTCCGCCGGGTCTTTCAGGGCGGCGCTCCTTTATTTTGTTTAATAAAACCGCCTTAAATTGATGTTCTGCTTTAAAAAATTCGTTCATGCGGGTTTGTCCGATTACTCCAGTAAACTGTTCGCGATATTTTTTTCGGGTATTGAGGAGATTTTGCTCCATTTCCAATACATCGGCGTTCGGATTTTTACGATGTTCCTGATGAATCTTACGTACTTCCTTTTTATACTCATTGAAAACCGGCCAGAATTTTTGCGCTTCTTCCGGCGTTAGCTCCAGTTTTCTGCTGATAAAAGCTACTTCCAGCGATTGAATTTTTTCTTCTGCTTTAGGATTGGGCTCGGGCGGAGCATCCTGTGCGATAATCGTCAACTGACTCAATAAAATAAAACTGATCAATAACAATAATTTTTTCATAACATAAATTTTAGATTCAAAAAAAATTACAATTGTTCGGATACGTCCTCCAGCAGCTCTGATAATAAAATATCCTCATTTTGTTCAGAAGAAGACAAATACGTGTTTTCCAGATTTTTTTCAATGGTCAGCATGTCTCCAGGTTGAGCATGTATTTCAAGATAAGCGATTAGGTCATTTTGGTTTAACGTATCCAACTCTGATAGAATGGCTGCTTCTGTTTTCACCATTGGTTCACTATGACTTCCTTGTATGGCTATGTAGATGCTTAAGGAAATTAATCCTGCCACACAAGCTGCGACTGCCAAACGCACAAATAGTGTTCTTACCTTGCCGGATGGTGATTCCTTTGCCGTACTGATTAAAGTTTCCGACAGCCCACTAAAATATCCTTCCGGAGCTTGATAAGGAGTCTGTTTGGGTAAATCGGAAAGATTCGTGGCAATTGTTGCTAACTCTTTTTGTATCGTTTCTCTGGTTTCCATTCGTTGAAAATAGACTTTAAAATGGGTAATAGGTTTAATGGTTCAATATAAAATCCTCAATTTTTTTTACTGCATGATGATAACTGGCTTTTAAGGCACCTTCGCTGGTATTTAAAATCTTGCTCATTTCCTGATAAGGCATTTCGTCATAATACCTCAGATTGAAAACAGCTCTTTGCTTTTCAGGTAAACTTTGAATGGCCAGTTGCAGTTTCCATTCCAGTTTATGCGGGTCATAATAGGGGTCTGCCCGGATACTTTCAGACAAATCAGTTCCCTCCGGCGAAATGGAGAGCACTCTTTTTTTCTTTTGCTGCTCCAGAAAACTCAAACTTTCGTTGGTGGCGATACGATACAGCCAGGTAAAAAGCTGACTGTCTTCCCTGAAATTTTCCAGTCCTTTCCAAACCTTAATAAACATATTTTGAAGTACATCGTTCGCATTTTCATGGGTAACCACCATTCTTCTGATGTGCCAGTACAATTTTTCCTGATATTTTTTGACCAGCAATGTAAAGGATTTGTCCTTCGTTTCCGGCTGACGAAACCATTCTAGCAGGGTTGTATCCTCGGGATGCACTGTATTTCCGGCAGTATTCAATACGAAGCGATTTCAACTTTGACTCAAGTTAGCACTAAAGGTTTAAAGCTATTACTGCCAGAAAAACAACCATTTACTTCTATCATTCAGATTTTTCAAAATCCAGAATGACGCCATTAATGCAATATCGTAAACCGGTAGGAGGTGGACCGTCTTCAAATACATGTCCTAAATGCGCTTTGCACCTGCCGCATTGAACCTCGGTTCGGTTCATACCATGACTATGATCGGGTGTATAAATCAAGGCGCCTTTATGAATGGGTTGAAAGAAGCTTGGCCAGCCGCAGCCGCTTTCAAATTTGGTATTACTTTGAAACAAAGCATTGCCGCAAGCGGCACAGTAATAATTTCCGGCTTCTTTGGAATGCTCAAACTGACTAGTCCAGGGACGCTCGGTTCCTTTCTGACGGGCAATATAAAACTGCTCCTCGGAAAGTAATTTTTTCCATTCTTCGTCTGTCAAATCCAGTTTGCTGCTGTCTGTGCGAGAGTAATATTCATGTTTTTGTGAAGTATTCATGGAATGATTTTTAGTGGATTGAGAATGGCAACTTAATACTAAAAATTGGGTCGCTAAAATGACTGTCAATAATATGTTTTTAATCGAACCCATTTATGCTTACGATTGTTTGCTCGTTCAATGAATACAACAATTCTAAAGAATATAGGTTCACAACCCTCCTTTTTTGTGGAATCGTTTTTATCTTTGACCTGTCTCAAACCATCACATGTTCAATCTAATTTTATTCGGACCTCCCGGAAGCGGGAAAGGAACGCAAAGTGAGAAAATCATCGAGCGCTTTGGTCTCAAACACTTGAGTACCGGAGATCTCTTACGCAGCGAAATTGCCAATGCTACTCCACTAGGTATGCAGGCGAAAGAGATTATGGATAAAGGTCAGCTGGTACCCGATGCTGTAGTCGTAGGCATGATTCGTTCAGCAATGGAAAGACACGCTGATGCCAAAGGTTTTTTATTTGACGGTTTTCCCCGAACGGTTGCACAGGCAGAGGCACTCGATGCGTTGCTTGCTGAAAAAGGAGCCTCCATCAATCTTATGATCGCATTGATTGTTTCGGACGAAGAATTGATAAAAAGATTATTGCAGCGCGGACTCACCAGCGGCAGGAGTGATGATAGCAATGAAACTGTCATCCGGGCACGTATTGAAGAATATCAAAATAAAACAACCGCCGTCGCCGGTCATTATCGCGCGTTAAATCGTTATACCTCCATCCCCGGAGAAGGGAGTATTGAGGATATTTTTGAGCGGATTTGTGAAGTGATGGGATAATTAATTAATAATTAGTAATTAATAATTAATAATTCGTAATTGTTGGCTGTTCGATATGAATCCTGATCCAAATTCCAATCCAATATAAACTGTCGCCCATTTTTACAGATGAAATATTTACAACAGGCGCTTGGATCTGACTGTTTAACGATTTAAAATCCGGAGATATCCCATTGGATGAGATGTTTTGTTCTAGTTTCAATATTTGAGTTGTCTGATACGGTGAGATCTTTCTCCTTATCGCCCAAGAGAAATTTTCCTCCCAGATACTGCGCATATAATTCATCTCCGTTCACTAATCTTTTTCCGTTGGCCGTACTGAAATATAAGGGTTGAAGGTTAAGATGTCAACTTACAACCTACATCCTATAACCTTTTGGTTTTGTCTTTTTATTTTTGACTTATTGAGTGTCTGTATTATTATTTTCTAAAAATTTTTCCAACATCATAACTCACGCCTACATTAATATTCCTCGGCTCACCTAAAGTATAGTTACGACCAAAAGCACTTCTGCTGCTATTGACAGCATAGTATGCATCCAGCGCATTAATTACATTCAACCATATCTCCGCACCTTTCAGGAAGCGATTTTTTGAATGACTTAAATTGTATCCTGCACGCAGATTGACCACATGAAAGCCTTCATACTTGAAGAGGTTGGCTGGATCCATAAAATATGAACTCATTATCTGCCATTCGGCAAGGAGCCGAAATCCTTTGATGAATTCCGGTGTATAGGTAACTTCTCCGTTCGCAATGAATTGTGGCGCACTGTTGATTTGTTTGCCGCTGAAATCGGTTGTCGTTCTTTGCCTTTCATTCCCTTCTATATACGCTACAAATTCATGTTTACTGTATGCTCCGCTGAATCTGATTTGTAAAGTCCGAAAAGGGTAGGCTGTCATTCCAAGTTCAATACCCTGGCTTAATGTTCTTCCCGCATTCGCATTGCCAAAAGTCCCGTCATCAAAGCGCACACTGATGATGGTATTATTCCCTTCAAGCCGATATAAGGAAACGTCAAAAGATAATTTGTTGCTGACGATTGCTGCCCATCCGCCTATTTCATAATTATCGAAAATTGAAGGAGAAAGATCAGGCACTTTCACTCCTCTGTACAATTCACCCACCTGCGGAGGAACGAAACCGCGACTGTAATTGGCGTAGATGCCACGATTCTTTTTTAAATTATAGGTAAATCCAACTTTTGGTGCAAAAGCCTGGAATGAATTGGTTGTATCGGCCGAGCCCGAGAAGGCTGATGGAGCCAAGTTGTTATTGAAACCATAACGAAATACATCGTATCTCAAAGCCCCGACGACCTTTAAATTTTTGAGTGGACTAAATTCAAGATTGATAAATCCGGCGTAGTTGAGAATATGGTTGCGATAATCGGTAAGCATGCTGTCTTTACGGTCTTCATAACTGACATACCGATTCAGTATTGTATCTTTTTTTATTTTAATATAATTTGCTGCCTGGGTGTTGGGACTGTAATCAATGGTTCCGCCTGCAATAATAACCGTTTTTATTTTCTTAATTTCCTGACGGTGCTGCGCAATCAATACGTAACTGTTAAAACGATTCACGCTGATTTCTCCGTGTGCCAACTCTTTTTTTCCGCTATTGTTCTGCGGTCTAAAATCATCCCGTACTCTAAAGGAAGCGTTCATGTCAAGCGTATTGGTTCTTATGACACCGCTGAAAGAAGTTTTTGCGAGATCATTCCATTCATGGGAAAGGGTACTCCTAAAACGACTGACATTCGTGTTCCGCCAGGTGAAAGTATGCTGACTCGTAAAACTTTTCCTTACATATTGAATGCTGTCCACGCCGCCACTCATATCACTCGTGTAGTTCATCGTGGTAAAACTGTTTTCCCAGTTTGTCTTTTTGGAAAATGCATAATCAGCTCTTGCTGTAATGATGAATTTGCTGAAATCGCTGTAGGGCAAGAAGCCACCATTTCGTGCTGCATAATATCCACTCACATTGGCTTTGAATTTTCCGGAAGAAAAACCTGTCTGCAGATCCATTCTTTTATAGCCGATATCATTTCCCTGGATACTAATTCTTGCCATAGGTTCCGTAGTACCCGATTGGGTAATGAAATTCACGGCACCGCCGATTGCTTCACCTCCGTATAAACTGCTGCTGGGACCTTTCACGACTTCAATCTTTCTCACTGCTGCCATATTCATTTCCATTAATGCATTGTGATTGAATACGCCGCTGGTACGGATGGGAATGCCGTCTTCCAGATACATAAATACTGCTCTTGTTCCCAGCGGTTGCCGAATGCCCATGCTGTGCTGCTCATTCCCCAGATTGACCATGTACACACCGCTGACTTTATTGACCAGCTGATCAATCGTAGTAGCTTTGGTATCGTTGATGGTTTTAGCAGAAATGGAAGCAATGGCAATCGGCGTTTCTGTGCGTTTTACCTTATCCCGATTGGCGGTTACAACGATATCATCCAGATCTCTGCTTAATGTGATGGTGTCTGTTTCTGGCTCTGGATATTTTTTTGTCTGCGCGAAGACAGATATGTTCAGTACAAGGAGTACTGTGAATAATATTTCTTTCATTTTTTTAGATTATGACATGTAGAACTCAAAAGTCAAAAGGCAAAACCAAAAAGTTATGGGTTTTGACTTTTGCTCTTTGACTTTTTTTGAGATGTTTCGCTTTCGCTCAACATGACGCTCTTTGCGGTCTTTGCCCCCTTTGCGAACTTTGCGTGAAATAATAAAGCCGACAACGATTACACACCCGGCGGCTGGAAGGGGGAAGCAATAAAATCCAGTAGTTTTCCCTCTAGAAAAGGAGGGAAGTTATTAGTGGAAGCGATTAACGGTGCGGTTAAAAAATTGCCATTAGTATTGATATAAACGACTTGCTCGAATTTATTTTCAGCCCGATTGCCGGAAGATTGCTCTTCTTTCTGCTGTTCTTCCCGCATCTTCTTCATCATCTGACATTTACCCTGACAAGTAGATTGCGGTTTGGATTTATTGATACAATTTTTGATGTAGTTAGCGGTATTTACATAGTAATCTGCGATTACAAAATTGAATTTGAATGACTGCGCCATTAATGCAATCAGTACCAGAATAGTCCAACTAAATTTATATGTATTTTGAAACCGCATCGGCGCTGCAAATTACAATAAATTGAGTTAAATTTGAATAATGAAAAACAATCTGAATCTCTACCTCAAATTCCTTCTATTATGGTAAAAAAGAAATTAGTAGTGCTTACCGGCGCAGGCATCAGTGCTGAAAGTGGTCTCAAGACTTTTCGCGACAGCGATGGCTTGTGGGAAGGGTATGATATTGAAGAAGTGGCAACCCCGCGTGCCTGGCGAAAAAATCCGCAGCTGGTGCTTGATTTTTACAATATGCGTCGTAAAAATGTGGTCGAAGCAAAACCCAATTCGGCTCATCTGGTGCTGGCAGAATTGCAGGATTTTTTTGAAGTCATCATCGTTACCCAAAACATAGATGATTTACATGAGCGTGCCGGCTCACGCTCCGTCCTGCATCTGCACGGTGAAATACTGAAAATGCGGAGCGAAAAAAATGAACAGCTTATTTACCCTATACATGATGATATTCAACTTGGACAGTTGGCGGAGGATGGGGCACAACTCCGTCCGCATATCGTATGGTTTGAAGAGCCGGTGCCGATGATGGAGAAGGCAGTTCAGCTGGTTGCCCATGCCGATCTCTTCGCAGTGGTGGGCACATCCTTACTGGTATATCCTGCGGCGGGATTGGTACATTATGCACCACCGTTTCTTCCCAAATATATCGTCGATAAAAAAATACCGGATGTGTCGGGCATCAGGAATTTGCATGCCATTGAAGCACCTGCTACTACCGGCATGCAACAACTCAGAGATTTGTTAGTGGGATAATTTTTTCTTCAAAAACAATTCCCTCTGCTGCAAGTTCACGGAGCACAGGCTCATAAATGGCTGCTTCAATCGGAATTTTCAGTCCGGTACTTTTCAGAGTGCCATTCAAAATAAGTTTTGCGGCAATGCCTAAAGGCAGTCCAACTGTTTTTGCCATGGCGGTATGTTCATCATCTTCTCCTTTTACCACCAGCGTTGAGCGAAGCATTTCCTGTTTTCCACTTTCCGTTGTATAAGCGATTTCATGTTGCATGAGGATCATGTCTTTATCTCCCGGTTGCAGGGCGAGTTTACGTTCCAGAATGGATTGAAGGATATCGGCGCTGCTATTTGCCTGAGTGGGTAGAGGGTCGTTACTGTCTAATGCAAGAAACGTCAATTGTTGTTGCAGAGTCGGGCTGATAGTTGCTTGTTGTTGCAGCCATTCGCTCCAGCTATGTGCAATATTTTTTTCTTTCAGTTTGATATGAATCCAGTCATGATAAGACCGACAGGAGCCGATACTTGTACCGTCGGTAGGATCGGTGAGTCCGAGTGTAACGAGCCATTGCCATCCTTTACTGAAATTCTGATGACGAAGGGTAGTACGAATAAATGTATCCGTTTCTTCTAGTTGATAAATCGGAATATAGCTGAGTGAGTCGCGGTTGGGATACCATGAGTAGTGGGGCATATTGGGAATATCAACCGATTCACAGTTTTCAAAAATTTCGGAATATTTTTTTTGAATGATTGCTCCGTCTTTTTTGTAGGTTGCACCTGCTGATCCGGCGAGTATGATGTTGCGCGGATTCCAGCTGATTTTGTAATGCCAGGGATTGTTATCGCTTTCCGGTGCGATGAGTCCGCCGCAATGCGACACAAAGGAAGTGATGCGAGCATTTTCTTTTTTCAAGCGGTGAATGATTTCCATGGCGCTCATGTGGTCAATGCCCGGATCGAGTCCCATTTCACATAAAAAAAGCACTCCTGCTTTTTCGATTTCTTCCGATAGTTCACGCAGGGGGGTATCAATATAGGAAGCAGTGAGCAGGTGTTTTTTGAATTGAATGCAATCGCGTGCTACCTGAATATGCAAGCCCGGGGGCAGGAGGGAAATGACGAGATCTGCGGTTTGAATGAGCGCGGCTCTTTGTTCCGGTTTGGTAACGTCGAGCGCGACGGCTTTCCCCTGGGGGAAATTTTTTATTTTTCGTTCAGCAGAAGTTGGATTGGCATCTGCTACCGTGAAGCGCCAGTCGAGGAGCCGGCAAAGATTGCCCACGTATTGAATGAGAGAGGTAGCCGATTTGCCGGCTCCGAGGATAAGGATATGCTTCATCCAGGAATATTTTGCGGAAAGATAGTTTTTTTAGAACAATTGGTAGTTTACGGACATTTCAACCGGGTTTGGGCATTTCATCTACTTACAATAATTTTGCTCCCCTAAAGACAATCGATTATTACAGGATGCAAACGATAAGTTGGCATCTTCAAAATTTAATTTCATGAGAACAATAGCGATGCGCGAAGCGCTGAGAGAAGCCATGCAGGAAGAAATGCGTTTGGATGAACGTGTATATCTGATGGGGGAAGAAGTGGCTGAATACAATGGTGCTTATAAGGTAAGCCAGGGCATGCTGGATGAGTTTGGCGAGAAGCGTGTGATTGATACACCCATCTCAGAACTCGGCTTTGCTGCAGTAGCAGTGGGCTCTGCTCAGAATGGACTGCGCCCCATCGTTGAATTCATGACCTGGAACTTCGCGGTGCTTGCACTGGATCAAATTCTGAATACGGCTTCCAAAATGCTGGCGATGAGTGGTGGACAAGTGGGTTGCCCCATCGTGTTTCGCGGTGCTAATGGCAGCGCCGGACAATTAGGTGCCCAGCACTCAACGGCTTTCGAAAGTTATTATGCCAATATACCCGGGTTAAAAGTAATTTCTCCCTCAAATCCGTATGATGCAAAAGGACTTTTAAAAGCCGCTATTCGCGATAACGATCCGGTAGTCTTCATGGAAAGTGAAGTAATGTATGGTGATAAGGGAGAAGTGCCGGAAGGAGAATATGTGATAGAAATTGGAAAAGCCGACATAAAAAGACCTGGTCGCGATGTAACCATCGTTTCTTTCAATAAAATGATGAAAGTGGCACTGGGTGCTGCGGAAGAGCTGGCAAAAGAAGGCATTGAAGCAGAAGTGATTGATCTGCGCACCATTCGTCCGCTCGACTGGTTTACTATCTTAGAGAGTGTGAAAAAAACCAATCGTCTCGTGATTGTAGAAGAGCAATGGCCGATGTGTTCCGTCTCTTCCGAAATAGCCTATCGTATCCAGAAAGAAGGGTTCGATTATCTCGATGCGCCCATCCGCCGCATTACCAGTGCTGATGCACCCATGCATTATGCTCCCAATTTAGTTGCAGCCTATCTTCCCGATATTCCCCGCACGGTTAAAATCGTGAAAGAAGTGATGTATGTGAAGAAATAGGGGAACTATTTTCTATTTTAATCGCCAATAAAATATAATATTTGGTGTTTATGAATAAAAGAAACTTGAGTAAGAAATAGACACATCAACGCATCAACAAAAAAAGCCGCATCAATTTGACGCGGCTTTTTGCATAAAGTGTGCTGATTAATAGCGATAGTGCTCAGCCTTGAATGGTCCGAACTGAGGAATGCCGAGATAAGATGCCTGCTCTGCGGACAATTCATCCAGCTCAACGCCAATTTTGGCTAAATGTAAGCGTGCTACTTTTTCATCGAGATGCTTGGGTAACACATATACGTTGTTATCATATTTGCTGTGGTTTTGCCACAGTTCAATCTGTGCCAAGGTCTGATTGGTAAATGAATTACTCATTACAAAAGAAGGATGGCCTGTTGCGCAACCTAAATTCACCAATCTTCCTTCAGCCAACAGAATGATATCTTTTCCATCTACATTGTAAATATCCACCTGGGGCTTCACCGTATCTTTGGTATGACCGTAATTTTGATTTAACCAGGCAACATCAATTTCAATATCGAAGTGTCCGATATTACATACGATTACTTTATCCTTCATTGCTTTAAAATGTTCGCCGGTAATCAGATCGCGACAACCGGAAGCAGTTACAACAATATCCGCTTCTTTCACTGCGTCTTTCATTTTCTTCACTTCAAAACCATCCATGGCGGCTTGTAATGCACAGATCGGATCAATTTCAGTAACGATTACGCGGCAACCTGCTCCGGCCAATGAAGCAGCAGAACCTTTACCCACATCTCCGTAACCGCCTACTACAGCTACTTTACCTGCCAGCATTACATCGGTGGCGCGACGAATCGCATCTACCAGAGATTCTTTACATCCGTATTTGTTATCGAATTTCGATTTAGTTACACTGTCGTTGACATTGATGGCGGGCATAGGCAATGTACCTTTTGCTACGCGCTCATACAAACGGTGTACACCGGTAGTGGTTTCTTCACTGATTCCTTTAATGCCACCAACCAGCTCAATATAATTGTCCAATACGATGTTGGTAAGATCACCTCCATCATCCAATATCATATTCAAAGGCTTGTCGGCACCTCCGAAAAATAAAGTCTGCTCAATGCACCAGTCGGCTTCTTCAATGGTTTGTCCTTTCCATGCATATACTCCGATACCTGCAGCAGCAATCGCAGCAGCTGCATGATCCTGTGTAGAGAAAATGTTACAGGAGCTCCATTTTACTTCAGCACCCAGCGCTACTAATGTTTCAATCAATACCGCAGTCTGAATCGTCATGTGCAAACATCCTGCGATGCGTGCGCCTTTCAGCGGTTGTTGCGGACCGTATTCTGCTCTGATGGCCATTAAGCCGGGCATTTCCGCTTCGGCCAAGCGTATTTCTTTACGACCCCATTCAGCGAGGCTGATGTCTTTTACTTTGTACTTCAGATCGAAGTCAATTTTGCTGCGTGTAAGCGTTGACATAATTATTTGTTTTGCACAAAGCTACATTCAGGGAACAAATTTGCATAATTATTTAAAAAATCAGAACAAACTAATTTATATTATTACTTTTATAGTAAATAATACTATATGGCAACCCGAAAAAAGACGGTAACAGATAAAATCACTATGCTGCCCGACTCCTTGGATGAAACAGACCTTTCTATTTTGAGGGTTTTACAACAAAATGCCCGGGCAACGGTGAGAGAAATTGCGCAGGAAGTTCACTTAAGCGCCACGCCGGTGCATGAACGCATTAAACGCATGGAACGTGAAGGCATTATCCGTCAATACACCATTCTCATAGATCCTGCAAAGGTCAACAGAAGTTTGAAAGTGATTTGCTACGTTACCCTTAAAGAACACAACAAATCCATTGGTGCTAAATTCATCAAGCTCATCCACGGATGGAATGAGGTTTTGGAATGTCATAATATATCCGGAAATTTTGATTTCATGTTGAAAATTGCTGTTCGGGATATGGATGAATATTATCACTTCCATGTGCACAAACTGAGTCAGAGTGAACTCATTGCCAATGTGCAAAGCATGTTTGTGATGGGAACCCTCAAGGAATCTACGCTTATTTTGTAATGCGATGCATTTCTATATGCATGCTTTCCGATATTTGTTAATCCAATCAATTATATGCTAAAAATCTTTTATCGCTTAGGCTTGTCTATTCTATTTGCTTCTTTCATACATGCTACAAAGGCGCAAGTGTTTGGTGGTCTTCGGCCTTCATTGAAGTGGTATCAGATTAAAACGGATTCATTGCGCATCGTATTTCCTAAATCGTTGCTGACGGAAGCGAAGGAAATTGCAGAAGCAGGACACTGGGCCTTGCAACACCAACAGCCACTGGGAAACAAACATAAAAGCATTACAATTTTATTGCAGCATCAAACCACGATATCAAATGGCTATGTAGGTCTGGCACCTCGACGCAGTGAATTTTTTATGATGCCGGAATTGTCCAACTATCAGCTTACTTCTATTCCCTGGCATATACAGTTGACATTGCACGAATTAAGACATATCTCGCAGTTTAATAATTTCAATAGAGGGTTTCCAAAAGGGATGGGTTTATTTTTGGGAGAACAAGGCAGCGCAATAGCAATGAACGCAATTATTCCCAATTGGTTTTGGGAAGGCGATGCGGTGAATCAGGAAACTAAAATGTCTGCTCAGGGCAGAGGGCGACTGCCTTATTTTTATAACGGATATCGTTCGTTATGGTTAGATAACAAAAAGTATGGGTATCAGAAATTAAGAAACGGCTCACTGAAAGATTATGTGCCCGATCATTATCAGCTGGGTTATTTGCTGGTAAATTTTGCCGAACGAAAATATGGAGCAGATATTTGGAAGCGGATAACGCATAGCGCATTAAATGTGCCAAGTATTTTTTATCCGTTTCAGCATGCGGTCAAAAAACACACCAAGCTTTCTTATCCAAAGTTCGTTCGGAAAGCGTTTGAATATCATCAAGATTCGTTCAGCATCACCCGTCAATCCACTATACCTGGTTTGATTACCCGAAAGGAAAGAGCGAATGTATTGCAATATGCGTACCCGCAGTTGATGGAAGAAGGAACGATTCTCGCCTTGAAATCAGGTTATCGGCAGATACCGCAGTGGGTGCAGATTGATAGTGTCGGAAAAGAAAAGTTTTTGCGCGTAAAAGATATTTCTCAAGATGATTACTTTACGTATCGAAATGGAACGGTGGTATATACGGCGTATCAAATCCATCCTCGTTGGGGGTGGGAAAATTATTCCATCATTCGCTGTTGGGATATGAACGCTGATACGGTTCGACAATTAAGTTTTCAAAGCCGACTTTTTCAACCCGATTTATCTACTGATAAGCAATGGGTAGTTGCTGTACATTCCGGTATTGATATGCAATCTGCATTGGCGTTGATTCAAACAGCGGGTCAGTCGATTCGTTATTTGCCTAATCCAAATGGATTCACGTTTACGTATCCTCGATTTACAGCGGATGGAAATGCAGTGGTAGCGGCAGTAAGGAATAAAGTTGGTGATATGGGAATTATTCGCGTCAATATTACAGACAATCATGCCGACACTTTGCTCTCATTTAATAATCATCCCATTTCTTTTTTACAATTATCAAAAGATAAAGTTTTTTTCACAGCAACACAGCAAGGGAGCGATGCTTTATACTGTCTGCAAACAGACAATCTGCAATTATATGAAATTAAAACTTTGCCTAATGGAGTTTATCAGTCTTATTATGATACCGCTTCCTCTTATTTGTATTGGGTGACACAGAATGCCTCCGGCATGCATATCGGAAAAGATAAAATGGAGGAGTCTTCGATGCGAGGAGTTGACAAACTGAATGGATTAACGGAGAAAGATCCGGGCTTTAATGCAGACAACGATTATTTGCAGCAAGCATCTGTTATCGCAGAGCGCAATGACGAAGTGAAACCTTATCGCAAAGGATTGCATTTGTTGTATCCGCACAGTTGGCGACCGATCCTATTCGAGCCGGATTATGGTTTGCAAATCTTTTCCGACAATGTGATGAACACTTTGCAGTCTGAACTGAATTACAACTACAATCGCAATGAGCAATCGCATACAGCGGGCATGAATTTGTTGTATGGCGGCTGGTATCCTCAGCTATTTGCGGGCGTAACACAAACCTGGAATCGAAATATTCTATTGGACAATGAGTCTGTTGTTTTGAATGAATCGGGCTGGAGGGGAGGAGTGTTTGTTCCGCTTACGTTTGTGCCCGGTAAAACCATTCATCGGTTAGATTTGAATGCGTCTTTGCAGGTGGATCAAGTGCAGTATCAGGGGGCATCGGCATTGAAATTCCGCAATGAAAACTTTTCCTTTCAATCTGTTTCCTTCAATTGGTCGCATCGCAACCAGCAGGCACGGCAACATATTTTTCCCCGTTGGGCGCAGTCGTTGCGATTGCAATACCGAAGCACCGTATCCGGCGACTGGGGCAATCAGTTGTTTGTTAATGCGGGCATTTATCTGCCGGGTTTATTGCCTAATCATCATCTGGTTGGATTTGTTTCCTGGCAGGGGCGGGATACGCTTAGAGGAGATTTGTTTTCCAATAATCTGGCATTTTCAAGAGGATATAATGCCGTTAATTTACCGCGTGCTTTTCGTTGGAGTGCCAATTATCATTTTCCTTTATTGTATCCTGATTTTGGAGTGGCCAATTTGATGTATTTCATGCGCGTGCGTGCTGATTTATTCTATGATTACACCGAGTTGAAGAGTTTGCGCACCGGACGCCATTTTTCTTTACGCTCCGCCGGTGCTGAATTGTTTTTCGATACCCGCTTATGGAATCAGTTTCCCTTATCATTCGGTATCCGCTACAGTAGACTCCTGGATAAAGATCTCGTTAATCCCAACCTCGATCCCAATCAGTTTGAGTTGGTGTTACCAATGAATATTTTGTAGGGTGTGGCCTCAACGAATCAACAAACTATCCACGACTTTCTTGAGGTATTGCACTTCTTCTTTCAGCGTTTGAATCTGGTCTTCGTAGAGCCGTTTTTCATTATCCGACAATCCTTTTTGCACCACGAAGCCATTGCCCGTTTGGTTGTGCATTACATTAAAGATCATCTGTTCGTTGAAGCTGGCGATTTCGTCCGGACTCATTCCGAGGATTTCGGAGATACGCGTTAATTTCTGAAATGTAATGTCTGATTCTCCCATTTCCATTTTGGAGTAGGCGCTTTGTGTAATGCCCAGTTCGTTGGCAATATGAGACTGTGTAAGATTCTTCAACTCTCTGATTTTTTTAATCTTCTGACCAATGAAAGGACTGGGAATATCCATAGCTCAAATTTTGAATAAAGATAGGGTTTTGGGAATAAATTATTACAATCTGGGAATATACTATTCCGGTTTATTCCTTGCTGTTCGGGGTGGGGAGGATAGTTTTGCGGCATCATAAACACTTCAAAACCTATCGTTGAACTTATGCGAAAAATTCTTTCCCTGACGATTGTCGTAATTTGTTTCATTGGCTTAGACTCTTGTAAAAAAAAGGATAATACACCACCGGTAGATCCCATCGTTGAACTGAAGCGCAGTTTAACCAATAACGGGAGTAAAACCTGGAAGCTGAATAAATTATTCTTAAACGCTCAAACACAACAATTAACGCCGGCTCAAAAAACATATACTAAAACGTATAGCAGTGATGGCAAGTGGAGTGATTCGGATGGATCCTCTGGCACGTATCTCGTGGAATCAACCACTCGTCTTAAAGAGACGACTACATTCGGTGGAGCGGGAACGCTTACTTTTAAAATCAATCAACTCAATGCTTCGCAAATGGATGTTGAGTTCACTTCCAACCAACAAACTTATCGTTTTGTTTATGCGCCTTAAACACTGTTTTCTTTTTACGTTGTTGTTGGCTGGATTTAAACAAACAACAACTGCACAGCTGACGACTTCTTATGCTTTTGGAAATATTTTACCGGATGCGAAAGAGTCAGCTACTTTCTCAGGTCCTGTTGTGATTGATGGCAACAATGCTTGTTTTTCCGTGAAGAACGGCGTTCCGCTTTTTGATGACCATCAAAAGGGCAATGGAAAGTTTATGATGTATTGCGAGACCGGCGGTAACTCAGAATTTGTTTTTGAGTCTTTCCCCAATCCGGTTAGCACCTACACGCGCGTATTTGCGAATGGAAAAATAAATAAGCAGGAAGATTTTCAATTAATCATCCTGAATGCAAAAGGGTTGTTGATGCAGACAGTACGCGGAAAATTAGCACAGTTTGAACCCGGATTGCTACTCAATTTTTCAACCTACACCGATGGATTTTATTTAATAAAGGTAAAAACCATAACAACCGAAAAGACATTCAAAATCATCAAAATCAGGAATTAAATTTTACTTATGCGTAAACCTATTCTCTTCAGTATTTTATTATTACTGTCCAATTATCTGTATGCACAGCTTCCTCAGGGGATAACCTTTCAAGCAGTAGCGCGTGATCCGGTTGCCAATGCAGCCAAGTTAAGAAAAGTGTATATCAAGGATAAGATCATGTTTTCCACTGCCACCGGGGTAACGGTTTGGGAGGAGACACATGAAACTACGACGAATGCGGAGGGAGTATTCACCATTATCATTGGAACCGGTAAACGTATTAGTGGGTCTGCTACCACATTTGGAGATGTGAACTGGGGAGCAGGGAATCATTTTTTCAATGTAAAAGTTGCCGTTGCGCCTAGTGTCCCCAATCCCAACTGGACGATAGATAATAATTATCAGGATATGGGGACTTCACAATTATGGAGTGTGCCTTATGCTTTTTATGCCGGCAACACCGGAGGTTCCACTTTTCTTGCAGGCACCACCAATCCGGCAGGCAATATTGGAAAGAATGGAGATTTTTATCTGAATACCATCAGTTATGTACTATTTGGTCCCAAAGCAAACGGCACTTGGGGAACAGGCAAGAGCTTGGTTGGTCCGGCAGGATTAACCGGCCCGCAAGGTCCAATTGGTTTAACCGGAGCGCAGGGCTTACAAGGTTTGAAAGGCGATAAGGGCGATAAAGGTGATGTCGGTGCCACTGGTGCGCAAGGATTAAAAGGTGACAAGGGGGATAAAGGTGATGTTGGTTTAACTGGTGTTCAGGGTTTAAAAGGTGACAAAGGTGATAAAGGTGATGTCGGAGCCACTGGTCCGCAGGGCTTACAAGGTTTGAAAGGTGATAAGGGTGATAAAGGTGATAAAGGTGATGTCGGTGCAACAGGTGCACAAGGAATACAAGGATTGAAAGGCGATAAGGGTGACAAAGGGGATATTGGTTTAACTGGCCCACAGGGATTAAAAGGAGACAAAGGCGACAAAGGTGACATCGGTTTAACTGGTGCTCAGGGTTTAAAAGGTGATAAAGGAGACAAAGGTGATAAAGGTGATGTGGGTTTACAAGGATTAAAAGGTGATAAGGGAGACAAGGGTGATGTGGGTGCAACGGGTCCACAAGGTTTACAGGGATTAAAAGGTGACAAGGGGGATAAAGGGGATATTGGTTTACCTGGTGCTCAGGGTTTAAAAGGTGATAAAGGAGACAAAGGTGATGTGGGTGCAACGGGTCCACAAGGTTTACAGGGATTAAAAGGTGACAAGGGTGATAAAGGTGATGTGGGAGCCACTGGTCCGCAGGGCTTGCAGGGATTGAAAGGAGATAAGGGCGACAAAGGTGATGTTGGTGCAACTGGTCCACAAGGTTTACAGGGATTAAAAGGAGACAAAGGCGACAAAGGTGACATCGGTTTAACTGGTGCGCAGGGTTTAAAAGGCGATAAAGGTGATGTGGGAGCCACTGGTCCGCAGGGCTTGCAGGGATTGAAAGGAGATAAAGGAGACAAAGGTGATGTGGGTGCAACTGGTGTACAAGGTTTACAGGGATTGAAAGGCGACAAGGGTGATAAAGGCGATGTTGGTTTAACTG
This sequence comes from Bacteroidota bacterium, assembly GCA_018970395.1. Lineage (GTDB taxonomy): Bacteria > Bacteroidota > Bacteroidia > Chitinophagales > Chitinophagaceae > Lacibacter. The sequence goes on along the minus strand of JAGWWM010000015.1, from coordinate 24,106 downwards.
GTGCGCAGGGCTTACAAGGATTGAAAGGAGATAAGGGTGATAAAGGCGATATTGGTTTAACTGGTGCGCAGGGTTTAAAAGGTGATAAAGGAGACAAAGGTGATGTGGGTGCTACTGGTGCTCAGGGCTTGCAAGGTTTGAAAGGAGATAAAGGCGACAAAGGTGACATTGGTTTAACTGGTGCTCAGGGTTTAAAAGGCGACAAGGGCGATAAAGGTGATATTGGTTTAACTGGTCAGCAGGGCTTACAAGGATTAAAAGGTGATAAGGGTGATAAAGGTGATGTCGGTGCAACGGGTGCACAAGGAATACAAGGATTAAAAGGCGATAAGGGCGACAAAGGTGATCAGGGTTTACAAGGATTAAAAGGTGACAAGGGCGATAAAGGAGATAAAGGAGACAAAGGTGATGTTGGTGCAACTGGTGCTCAGGGCTTGCAAGGTTTGAAAGGAGATAAAGGCGACAAAGGTGACATTGGTTTAACTGGTGCTCAGGGTTTAAAAGGCGACAAGGGCGACAAAGGTGATATCGGCGCAACGGGTCCACAGGGATTAAAAGGTGACAAGGGAGATAAAGGGGATATTGGTTTAACTGGTGCACAGGGTTTAAAAGGTGATAAAGGAGACAAAGGTGATGTTGGTGCGACTGGTCTTCAGGGAGAGCAAGGATTGAAGGGCGATAAAGGAGACAAAGGTGATGTTGGTGCAACCGGTGCGCAAGGTTTACAAGGATTAAAAGGAGATAAGGGGGATAAAGGTGATCAGGGTTTACAAGGTTTGAAAGGTGATAAGGGTGATAAAGGTGATGTCGGAGCCACAGGTTCGCAGGGCTTACAGGGATTGAAAGGAGATAAAGGAGATGTTGGTGCGACTGGTCTTCAGGGAGAGCAAGGATTGAAGGGCGATAAAGGAGACAAAGGTGATGTTGGTGCCACTGGTCCGCAGGGATTGAAAGGCGACAAGGGAGACAAAGGTGATGTTGGTGCAACCGGTGCGCAGGGATTACAGGGTTTGAAAGGTGATAAGGGGGATAAAGGGGATATTGGTTTAACTGGTGCTCAGGGTTTAAAAGGTGATAAAGGAGACAAAGGTGATGTGGGTGCAACTGGAGCCCAAGGATTAAAAGGAGATAAGGGTGATCAGGGTTTGCAAGGATTAAAAGGTGATAAGGGTGAACAGGGTTTACAAGGATTAAAAGGTGACAAGGGGGATAAAGGGGATATTGGTTTAACTGGTGCTCAGGGTTTAAAAGGTGATAAAGGAGACAAAGGTGATAAAGGTGATGTGGGTTTACAGGGATTAAAAGGTGACAAGGGGGATAAAGGTGATATTGGTTTAACTGGTGCGCAGGGTTTAAAAGGTGATAAAGGAGACAAAGGTGATGTGGGTGCTACTGGTGCTCAGGGCTTGCAAGGTTTGAAAGGAGATAAAGGCGACAAAGGTGATGTTGGCGCAACGGGTCCGCAAGGTTTACAGGGATTAAAAGGTGACAAGGGGGATAAAGGGGATATTGGTTTAACCGGTGCACAGGGTTTGAAAGGAGATAAGGGTGATAAAGGTGCAAACGGGTTAAACGCTTTAATTAAAACTACAGTAGATCCTGAGGGAACAAATTGTCCAACCGGAGGAACAAAAATAGAAACGGGTTTGGATGCTAATGCTAATGGGGTATTGGATGATGGTGAGGTAAATGATAGTCAGACAAAATTTATTTGTAATGGACAAAAGACGGAATCTATAAATGCAGGCAGTTCATTTTCTAACTTTCAAATTTTTTCTACCCCGGGAACTTATAATTGGACTGTTCCTGCCGGAGTAACTAAAGTTATTGTTGAGTGTTGGGGTGCAGGTGGTGGTGGTGGTTGGAATGGATCATCTGGAGGTGGCGGAGGATATGGAAAAGGAATATATACAGTGAGGCCGGAAGAAAGTATAAATATCGTTGTTGGAGCAGGTGGAATTAATGGACAGTATGGCGGCCAACCTGGAGGAACTTCAAGTTTTGGCACCCAAATAAGTTCTACTGGAGGGATGGGTGGTATAATGGGTGGTAGTTATATTACTGTTGGTGGTACCAGTAATGGACAAATAGTGATCAATGGTGGTTCTGGAAATGGGAGGAATGGTGGTAGTTCTCCAAACGGCGGAAGTGGAGGTGTTCCTTCAAATGGCCTTCAGAATGGAATTCAACCAGGTGGTGGTGGTAGCGGGATTGAGTGCTGTGGATTTGCCGGTATTCCAAACGGTGATGGAGCAAATGGAAGGGTCATTTTGTATTGGTAACACTTAAAAATCCCTTGGTTATGTTGTGACAGCTGTCTATAATTTATTTTGGTAGGCAGCACAACTTTCCGTTTTTTATACTTCGGGGCAAACAGTTCCCGGTGGAACAAATGGGTAAATTATTGCTAATTAAAGCATAAATTTTTTAAAATTATATTTTAACTATGCCTATCCCGTTTGGAGGTGTCAAAATGAAAGAGTTTGTCATTGAAAACTCATTGAAGCCTGTATTGAAATTTATTATCAATAATAAAAATCGTTTTCTATGTAATACAATAAAAGATCATTTAGAATTTTTTAGATTACTCAATCAAAATAAGCTATGTGATAATAGTTCTTTAATATGCTTTGAAAAATTAGCACGTATGTATTCAGCAAATCCTATGCCTAAAAATATTTTTTGGGTATGTTCAGATAGTCCGGATTTGGATCAACGTCTATTAAATCAAACAACGATCTTAAATGAATTAAATCAGATGATACGTTTCATGATTGATAATGGTTTTGAGTTAGTGCATAATTGGTCTTTTGATTTTGAGAACAATATTGGTATTTTCATTTACCTCCAAAATAATCTGGAAAAGCCGACCGAGTTTATTGCGATTTGTCTAGCATTAAATAATGACAATAATTTATTGAGGGCAGAAGAAGTCGCTCTTAAGCTAAAATAAAATCATCTACGCATTTATCTGAACTGTGATTTTTATGATTAATTGATTGACTATGACGAGTTAAAAATCCTGTTAATCCTCGAATCCTATGAATCCTGATTCAGACGAAAATAAGTTGTCCGCTTCGCTGTTGTCATTGCTCCTTCGGAGCAGTTGTCTCGGTTGTCGGAGCTATACCTCTAAACGACTAAGGGCGAAAGATTTTTCGCCCCTTCTAAACGACTAAACAAATCAACGAATCAACGCATCAACATTTTCGTCTGAACTGTGATTTTTATGAATAAAATGATTGGGTATTCATACTTAATATTTTCTTTGTCTGATTCCATGTATATCTACAACTGTGAGGGCTCTTGAAAGATCAATAGATGACAATATTAATTGCTCAATGATTATTCCCGGATCAGTGGGAGAATATTTGTTGAGCCTAAGGTACACCACTCCGTTTTCCGGTTTGAAATCATGCCGAAAAATCAATTCGCCGTAATCGCGGTCAAAAGTGAAAATGATTCTTTGTTGAGCAATTGCCAGTTGAAGTATTTCGGAATCTTTGATGCCAGAAAAATCTAATCCAGCAGCCAGTATGTCAAACCCTTTATCCCTTAAATATTTGATGCTTGGGTATGGTATATTTTCATTAGCCAGTAATTTCATTGGATCAGGCAGATTTTTTTATGGGCGGGAATAAAAGACCATCATAAATACAATCTTGAATATACGAGAATACTGCTTGAAGAGATTCCTTGGTCAGTCTGGGATAGCTCTCGAGAATTTGCGCTTCATTCCACCCTTGAGCCAACAGACCAATGATATGTTCTACCGATATTCTGGTTCCTTTAATGATGGGTTTGCCAACCAGTACATCTTTGTCAGATATGATAAATTCCTTCCAATTCATAATACGAATTTAAATAATTTATTTTACTCATTCCTAGCCCAATCCTGATTCAGACGAAAAGAAGTTGTCCGCTGCTATGTTGTCGTTGCTCCTTCGGAGCAGTTGTCGCGGTTGTAGGAGTTAAACCCTTAAAGGACTAAGGGCGAAAGATTTTTCGCCCCTTCTAAACGACTAAACGACTAAACGACTAAACAAATCAACGAATCAACGCATCAACATTCCTTTCTGAACCGTTATTTGAAAATAGTCATAACTTTTCGTAAATTTACAACATGCTGTCCATCCTTAATTCAAGTCAAATTGGTACAAAAGCAGTACGTAAACTTCGTGAGGAAAAACTCAGAAATGGGTTACCCTTTATGATTAATGATCTAAGTTTGTCAAGTGATGAATGCTATTTGGAGTTTCCTGACGGGTCAATAAAACTGGTTATCTCTTTGCCAGAAAAGCGAACTTTTGATATCAAACGTGAATTAACACCGGAAGAAATTCGTCAAATTAGAATTGTACACCAACTTCCATTGTAGAAATAATGCCTGAATTATTTATCATAACCGGTTCCAACGGAGCAGGGAAGTCCACTGTTGGCCCTGACTATCTTCCTCAACATTTAAAGTCTACATTATTTGATGGCGATAAACTGTTTATGAATAAACGAAGTGAATTTTGGCGGAGTGGTATTTCATCTCACAAAGAATGTAAAAAATTAGCTGCTGAATATGTTGAAGAGGTTTTTGAGAAATTGGTTGAAACTGCTTTAAAGAATAAACAAGATTTTGCTTATGAAGGACATTTTACGAATCATTCTACTTGGGAAGTACCACAAAAGTTTAAAAATACAGGATATTCAATTCACTTGATTTTTTTTGGGTTAAAAGACATAAGGCTATCTGCCCTTCGTGTGATTGCCAGATCTAGGGAGGGTGGTCATTACGTTGATCCTTTAACCCTTGAAAGTAATTATTATGGCAACCTTGAAAAACTTGATATCTACTATAGGATATTTGATTCTGTGAATATAATTGACACATCTGGGTTAGCGCATACAGGGTTGGTCATTTTAAAAAATGGCAAATGTATTTCAGCGATATCTGCTGATAGCCTTCCGTATTGGTTCCAAAATAATTTACCTGCGATAAAAGACGAAATTATTACATATCAAACAAATGATGGTAATTCTAATAAAAATTCGTCTGAACTGTGATTTTTTGAATAATTGATTTACAATGACCAATTAAAAATCCTGTTAATCCTCGAATCCTGCAAATCCTGATTCAGACGAAAAGAAGTTGTCCGCTTTGCTGTTGTCGTTGCTCCTTCGGAGCTGTTGTCGCGGTTGTAGGAGTTAAACCCTTAAAGGACTAAGGGCGAAAGATTTTTCGCCCCTAAACAAATCAACGAATCAACATTCTTGTCTGAACTGTGATTTTTATGATTAATTGATTATGTATGATTTGAAAATAATATAATTTTAAGTAATCATTAAACACCATTTATCACTCAATTAAATTTTGCTAACTATGAAACACGAGGATCATTCTATTTTTTATGCCATCAGAGAAATTATTATTCAATCACGCCAAAGAGTATTCAGGATGGCTAATTCAGCTTTGCTTGAAACATACTGGCATATTGGCAAAATCATTGTAGAAGATGAGCAAGAGGGTAGCTCTAAAGCCCGGTATGGTAAGGCTACGTTAAAAAATCTTGCTAGCCGGCTTACATTGGAGTTTGGGAAGGGATACGATGAAAGTAATCTTCGTAATATCAGAACTTTTTATAAGGCTTTTCCAATTCGTGACGCATTGCGTCACGAATTAAGCTGGACTCATTATAGAATACTTTCAAGGCTTGATTCCGAACATAAACGAAATTACTATATGGAGGAAACAATTACAGGTAGCTGGAACAGCCGGGAATTGCAACGCCAGATTAACAGTATGGCATTTGAACGGGTGGTAAAACAGCTTCCAAAAACAGATACACTTCATTCCATTCAACACTACATTAAAGATCCTTACATATTTGAGTTTTTAGGCTTGCCTTCAGATAATAAAAACACTGAAAAAACAATTGAGTCTGCTATTATTGACCACTAGATCGTTTGCGCTTCGAGCTGGATCCGAAATAAGTCATATTATTAGAGAGGAAAATCCTGTTAATCCTCGAATCCTATGAATCCTGATTCAGACGAAAATAAGTTGTCGGCTTTGCTGTTGTCGTTGCTCCTTCGGAGCAGTTGTCGCGGTTGTCGGATTCAGACAATTAATCATACCAATCATTGAATCCGCTGAATCAAAGTTCAAGATGGGGTTAGTTTTGAAATAGAAGATATGAGATATGAGATAGGAGTCGTAGTTTATAAAATGGTTGATGGTTAAAGTCTGATCGAAAGTTCCAGATGGCCTCCAAGACCAAGTTCAACAATCTTTTGAAGAGTAGAGATTCGAACTTCTTTGATATTGTTTTCAATTTTTGAAATGTACCCTTTATTGGTGCCGCATTTTTCAGCAAGCTCTTCCTGTGTAAGGCCTTTTTCAAGTCTGGCTTGCTGAATCAGATAACCGAGCTTAAATTCAGCATACCCTTTTTCAAATTTATCGCGCTTTGCGGTACCTTTTTTGCCATATTGTTCTTCAATAAACTGATCCAGTGATTTTGTATTATTTTTCGTTTTCATATTCCAATTTAATTTTAAACGCTTTTTCAATTTCTGTTTTGGGTGTTTTTTGAGTTTTCTTTTGAAAGCCATTTGCTAAAACAACTAACTGGCCTACATCAAAAAAGCAGAATATCCTAAAAATATCACTGCCTTGCTTAACCCGGATTTCATATAACCCGTCTGTTCCTTCCATGTGCTGAAAATAATCAGTCGGAATATGAGGTTGTGTTTCTATGATTCAAAATGTCCATAATATTTTATCCTTTACTTTCTGCCTCTGCTTGTGAAAGAAATCAGTAAAGTAACTTTTATATAAGGTGATTTTTCTTAGTTTATCTTCACTCATTGTTTACAAAGTTAATGAAAGTTGCCCCATTGAACAACTAATTGTTTTTAGAAGTGGTAATCCTGATTCAGACGAAAAGAAGTTGTCCGCTTCGATGTTGTCGTTGCTCCTTTGGAGCAGTTGTAGCAATTGTCGGAGCTAAACCCATAAACGAATCAACGCATCAACAAATCAACCCATCAACACCTCCTTCACCTCTTCATACTCTATCTCACTATGACTGGCATGATACACGCAAGCACCATCCTTAATCACCAGTATCTGCGGTGATTCGTGGGTTACCTCTAAATCCTGTGCGATTGCGTTGGAGATGTCGCGATGATTCAGCAAGTCGAGCAGATAGAATTCATCCTCCGGAAGGAGTTGTTTTTCTATCCTTGCTTTTGCCATACTGCTGATGCTGCAGCGAGTGCTGTGTTTGAAAACCACCTGAAAGCGAGAAAAGGATGACGATTGAATTAATCGCCATCCTGCCATGTCATTTAAATTTTTCCAGTTCATACGCCGAAGATACTTAAATCAGTCTCTCAGCGGACGGTAATTCTGGGTGCTGCCCGGACAGCCATAACGGGGGCTGGCACAAGAACTTACAATGGTTGCTGTTAAAAACAGTGCTACGATGTAGAGCATTAATTTTTTCATAACGTTTGGATTTGATGTAAAGATGTAGCGCTTTGCCGGTGCGTGCAAATCCTTAACCTCCAAAACTTAAAGTTTAAGGGTAAAGCCTTACTATGCTTTAAATATTTATTTTTGTAAATATGTCGAACCAACAAACAACCATCAACTTTTCATCAGACGCTTCTGATGACACCAAGGGAAATGCCGGATTACAATTGCAAAAACCTTTAGTCTTTATTGACCTGGAAACAACCGGCGTCAATATTACTGCTGATCGTATTATAGAAATTGCAATGGTGAAGGTGAAGCCGGACGGCACCAAGGAAGTCAAACGTAAATTGATTAATCCTGAAATGCCGATTCCAGAAGCGGCTATCGCTGTACATGGCATTACCAACGAAATGGTAAAAGATGCTCCTACTTTTAAGCAACTGGCTAATGAGATTGCTCAATTCATACAGGGATGTGATTTGTCCGGCTATAATAGCAACCGGTTTGATATTCCAATGCTGGCTGAATCTTTTCTAAGAGTAGGGATAGACTGGAATCCGGGGGCTTCAAGACTGGTGGATGTGCAGAAAATATTTCATCAGATGGAACAACGCACGCTCTCTGCTGCATACAAATTTTATTGCAACAAAATACTCGAAGGTGCACATAGTGCTGAAGTAGATGCTTCCGCTACCTGGGAAATTCTCCAGGCACAGTTGACGCGCTATCCCCAGCTGGGCAATACGGTGGATACAGTATTGGCAGTGATTGGGGAAGAGAAAATAGTAGATTATGCCCGACGAATGGTTTTTGAAAACGGAATCGAAGTATTTAATTTCGGGAAATATAAAGGACGTTCTGTAGAAGAGGTTTTGAAAGCGGAACCGCAATACTACGACTGGATGATGAAAGGAGATTTTGCTTTACATACCAAACAAAAACTGACCGAAATATTAAACCGCGCACTGCTGAAAAAGAAGTAACTTTCGCCGCTCCTTAACTTGTAAAATCTGTATTGGAAAAAATTGTCATCATACCAACCTACAACGAAAAAGATAATATCGGCGCTATCATTGATGCTGTATTCTCTCTCCAACAGGGCTTTCATATACTGGTTATAGACGATGGTTCTCCGGATGGAACGGCTCAACTGGTAAAAGAAAAAATGCAAACCTATCCAGGCGCACTTTTCATTGAAGAGCGAAAGGGTAAATTAGGACTGGGTACAGCTTATATACATGGATTTAAATGGTCTTTGCAAAGAGGGTATGAATATATTTGTGAAATGGACGCCGATTTCAGTCACAACCCTGCTGATCTGGAACGTTTGTACCAGGCTTGTAAAACAGAAGGTGCTGATATCGCTGTTGGTAGCCGGTATATTCCCGGGGGAGATGTGAAAAACTGGCCGGCAAGCCGCATCTTTTTATCTAAAGGAGCATCTTTATATACCCGATTACTGCTTGGTATGCCGGTTAAAGATCCAACTGCAGGCTTTGTCTGTTATAAGGCAAATGTGCTACGCGCAATCAATCTGGATGCTATCCGTTTCATTGGTTATGCCTTTCAGATTGAAATGAAATATGTTGCTTGGAAATTGTCGTTTAAGCTGCGCGAAGTACCCATCACTTTTGTGGACAGAAAATATGGAGTGAGCAAAATGAATTCCGGTATCATTGAAGAAGGTATCCTGGGTGTACTCAAACTGAAGTTTGGGAAAAAGTAAGGCTGCTCAAAAAGATTAAATTATTTCGCCACCACTTTTAATTGCTTTTTACCCAACTCCGCTTTTTCGATTAAGTCCTGAACATTATTGCCGCAATAAGTGATATGTCCCATCTTTCTTCCCGGTTTTGTGAGTTGTTTTCCATACAAGTGAAGATAAGCATTTGGAGTTGCCAATACGTTTTCTAATCCTTTATAAAGCACTGCTCCCGCAGCTCCTTCCGATCCCAGAATGTTAACCAGTACGGTCGTGCATAATGCCTCCGTTGAGCCTAAAGGATATTCCAGCAAAATCCGCCATAACATATCAAACTGAGAACACATATTCCCCTCAATACTATGATGACCGCTGTTGTGTACACGCGGCGCGGTTTCATTGACCCATACCTTACCCGATTGATCGGCCAACAATTCAACGGCAAACAAACCAGGCGACTGAAATGCCATCGCTACCTGACGGGCAATCGCATCGGCCTGCTGAGCCAATGTGGAAGTAATGGGTGCGGGTGCAATCTGATAATCGAGCAGATTTAATTGCGGATCAAACACCATGGCGGCAGGAGGATAAGTTACGATTGCTCCTTTAGTGTCAACGGCTACTATTACTGAAATTTCCAGTTCAACAGGAATCATTTTTTCCAATACGGCTGCCCCCTCAAAACCCAATGAAAGCTGATCTCTGTTTTCTATGATTTGTACGCCCTTGCCGTCATAACCTCCGCTGGCTAACTTATGCACTGCGGGTAGAAAGTCAGTATGCTGTTCCAGGTCGGCTTTTTTCTCTGTAACTAAAAAGGGTGCAGTTGGAATCTGATGCTGCGTATAAAATTTTTTTTGTGTAATCTTATTCTGAATGATTCGTAAAGCTGCGGGAGAAGGAATCACTTTTACTCCTTCCGCTTCCAGTTTCTCCAACGCCTCCACATTGACGGATTCTATTTCAATAGTGAGTACATTCAGCTCCTTTCCAAAGGCATAAACCGTCTCAAAATCCTGAATATCTCCCAATATAAAATGATGACATAAATGTGCCGACGGGCAATCCGGATCGTTTTCCAGTACAAAAGTTTCAACTGGATAATTGATGGCTGTCTGTAATAGCATGCGCCCTAATTGCCCACCTCCTAAAATACCGGCTTTCTTCATGTTTTTTGATGTTGGGTAAAATGATTTTTCGTAAAACGCTGACCTGGTTATTCCGACGGCAAGTTAAATTGTTTTTTGGTCGCTGCTTTATCCCGTCTTTCCTTTTTATCTTTACGCCGGTTTATCATTAAACCTTTGTTACCTAAAACGATTGTTATGTCTGTTACGCAAGCTACGGCACAATCTGCTGCCACTCCCGCTGCCGATTTTCTTCCTCTGCAAGGAACCGATTATGTTGAATTTTATGTGGGCAATGCCAAGCAGGCCGCCCATTATTATATGAGCGCTTTTGGATTTCAGGCGCTTGCCTATGCGGGTCCTGAGACCGGCATAAAAGATCGTGCCAGCTATGCGATCCGGCAAAACAAACTCACTTTTGTATTAACTACTCCCATTCGGAGCAATCATCCAATAGCGGATCATGTTCACCGGCACGGTGATGGCGTGAAAATGCTTGCTTTAAGGGTGGATGATGCCCGTGATGCCTGGCAGCAGACAACTTCGCGAGGAGCGCAATCCTATCAGGAACCTCAGGTGCTGACAGATGCGGAAGGAGAAGCGGTTGTCAGCGGCATTCATACCTATGGAGAAACAGTGCATTTGTTTATTGAAAGAAAAAATTATAAAGGTGTGTTTTTGCCGGGCTTTCGTAAATGGGAGAACCCATGGTTTAAACCGGAAGAATCCGGCCTGCAATATGTAGATCACTGTGTTGGCAATGTAGGCTGGAATCAGATGAATCCATGGGTGAAATTTTATGAAGAGGTGATGGGCTTTAAAAATATTTTATCTTTTGATGATAAGGATATTTCCACCGAATACTCCGCGTTGATGAGTAAAGTGATGAGCAGCGGAAACGGATATGTAAAGTTCCCGATTAATGAGCCGGCAGAAGGAAAAAAGAAAAGTCAGGTAGAAGAATATCTTGATTTTTATGATGGAGAAGGGGTGCAGCATGTGGCAATGGCTACTAAAGATATCGTTGCTACGGTTCGGAGTTTACGCAGCAGAGGAGTTGAATTTTTACAGGTGCCCAAGTCTTATTATGATGATCTGCTTGAGCGAGTAGGAGCCATTGACGAAGATATCGCCCCGCTTAAAGAATTGGGGATTCTGGTTGATCGGGATGAAGAAGGATATCTTTTGCAACTTTTTACAAAACCCGTACAGGATCGTCCGACTTTATTTTTTGAAATCATCCAGCGAAAAGGAGCCCAAAGTTTTGGCAAAGGAAATTTTAAAGCCTTATTTGAAGCCATTGAAAGAGAGCAGGCTTCCCGTGGAAATCTTTAACATTTTTGACTTTGCGAATTGATTACATTTGTTGCTTACCAATCAAGCAATGAAGCTAGGCTGCATTTTTCTTTTTCTGATTGTCTGCTTTCAATTAACTGCTTCGGCTCAATCTGCTGTTGAGCCTGATTTCTTTCAAACATCTAAAGAAGCGAAGATTTACAAAAAAATTATTGCTGGTCTCCGGCAGGAACTTCAATCCAAAGGGTTTGATTGGCCGGTTACCAATCTTTTCATTCGGACATTTAAACTCGAAAAAGAAATGGAAGTATGGATTCAGTCCAATACTGACAGTACATTCCTGCTTTTTAAAACCTATCCTTTGTGTGCGGTATCCGGTACGTTTGGTCCAAAGAGAAAAGAAGGGGATAAACAAATTCCCGAAGGATTTTATCATATCAATGAATGGAAACCTTACAGCAATTTTCATTTGGCACTCGGCCTGAATTACCCCAACGCCGCAGACTTATTGCAAAGCGATCCGCAAAAACCGGGAGGAGATATTTATATCCATGGAAAATGTGTAACCATTGGCTGTTTGCCCATAACCGATATTTTTATTGAGCAACTATATTGCATAACGGCAGTTGCCAGACATCAGGGACAGGAGCTGATTCCTGTACATATCTTTCCTTATCGCTTCAACCACCCGGCCTCCGAAAAAAAATTCCATTTGCAATACCCCGGTCACGCCCATTTGAAATCCTTTCATCTTACCCTTCAACCCGCCTATTCCTATTTTGAAAAATACCGCCGCTTGCCGGTGATCGAAACAGATCACAAAGGCAGATATGTGATGGCATCTACGGCTGAATGAAAGGGATTGTTTATCTTTAACCTGTTATGAAATGCCCATAACGGCATAACATAGAGCAATTAAAACCAACAACTAATCAACAGATGAATATTCTTGTTACCGGTGCTAATGGACTGGTTGGGCAGCACCTCATTCAAAAACTGGTGCAGGAGGGAAAGTTCAGTATTCATGCTTTGGGAAAAGGCCCTTCTCGTCTTCCTTTGGGTAAATCTGCAGGGGTTCATTATCATGATGTGAATCTGGAAAATTTCAAAAAAACAGAGCGGTTGCTGGATAAAATCGCTCCTCATATCATCATCCATGCTGCAGCTTTATCGCTTCCCAACGAATGTCAGGCGCATCCCGATCGTTGCTGGAAAGTGAATGTGGGTGCTACGCGTTCTCTACTGAAGGCAGCAGAACGTTCTAAAGCGTATTTCATTTATTTAAGTACTGATTTTGTGTTTGATGGTGAAGCAGGCCCCTATGATGAAAACGCAGAACCAAATCCGGTCAATCTTTATGGTGAATCAAAATTGCTGGCAGAAGAAATGGTTAGCCTTTCCTCCTTGCATTCCTGTATTATCCGAACCGTACTGGTATATGGAAAAAAAGTACCCGGAGGTCGCTCCAATTTTGTGCATTGGGTACAAGATAAATTAAATGCCGGAGAAAAAATTAAAGTCGTTAACGATCAGGTTCGTACCCCCACTTATGCGGAGGATCTGGCAAAAGGAATACTGCTCGCCATTGTTAAACATGCTACGGGTATTTATCATCTCTCCGGTAAAGATACCTGTACTCCTTATCAACTGGCGTGCAGGATTGCAGATTTGCTGGGAAAAAATAAAAATCTGATCGAACCCGTAGATGCTTCCGTTTTTAAAGAGCCTGCGAAAAGACCGCTTAAGACCGGCTTCATCATTGATAAGGCAGTAAGAGAATTAGGCTATGCACCTATTGATTTGAATGAAGGACTGAAGGAAGTACTCGGGCTGAACTAAGCTTTTATTTTTTGGGAAGAAAAACCTCTGCCATCATACAGCGCGCACTGCCCCCTCCGTTGGTTTCAATGGTGGAAAGATCCCCCGTTAGAATGGTGTTGAAAGCTGCAAGCGTTTGAATTTGTTCTGTGTTCAGGGAGTCATAAGCCTGTTGACTCATTACCAAAATTTTTTCTCCTTTCAAATTTTCAACCTGCAGCATATTGCCGGCAAAATGATTCATTTGAAAAAGACTGATGGAAATGATTGTTTTTCCGCTCCGTTCTAATTGTTCAATTACCGCTTTTTTCTCCTTTTCATCCGGTATGCTTTCCAGACAAATCACCACATAACGATCGGCTACGCACATCATCACGTTGGTATGATAAACAGCACCTCCTTTATCATCCACACTGTTAAAGCTACAGGGAGTGAAACCGGCACGCTCACACCATTTTTCAAATAAGGTACGATCGGTGCGGGGGGAAATACAGGCATAGGCAATTTTATTTGCACGATCAAGTACCATGCTGCCGGTGCCTTCTAAAAATAATCCTTCCTTTTCAGAATCTGTGAAGTCAATCACTTCCCCAACCTTGAATTGTTCTCTAATGGTTTCTATCACATGCGGTTTTCTTTCTGCTCGGCGATTAATCGCAAACATGGGATAAAGAAAAACCGTTCCGTCTTCATGAAAACTGACCCAGTTATTGGGGAAAATACTGTCGGGTGTAGCCGGTTCAGGAGTGTCTTCTACTACTGTAACCTGAACGCCCGCTTCTCTTAAACGGGTAACAAAAGCATCAAATTCCTGCAAGGCAAGTTGCTGGGTATTGGCGCCAGCACTTTCCTGTTGAAAAGCATTGTTCACCGCAGTTTGTGCATTGAAAGCAAAGCCAACCGGACGAATCATCAGTAATTGAGCAGTATTTTGTCGGGGCATACAATTGTTTCTGTCAGATAAATGAAAATTACATTTTGTCGCGCAGCAAAGGCATACTCATACAATGGCTTCCCCCTCGGGCTCTTGATAATTCGGCGGATGGAAGCAAGATCAGCGTGTCGGACATATTTTCAGGGTCAAGACCGTTTTCGAATAATTCAAAAGCCTGTGAGGTGGTCAGCACCTGAAAGCCGGCTTCTTTAAAAGCATCCGCTGTTTTATCATTACGGTCATATCCGATGACTACCCCTTCCTTGAGCGCAACCACGTTGCAACTGTCCGTCCATTGTTCTCTTTCATCATGGGGAAATACATTCCCCCCACTATAAATTATTTTAACCGAATCAGGCGACACGCCGAAGTCTTCCACACTGATTTGCCGCAGCAAAGATTCAATGCCTTGAATGGGCGCTCCGTTGCTGTAATCCTTTGTTCTTACATAAGGTTCGTGCAGGGGTTTATGAAACTGCATGATCTCCACCTGTTCCATTTCAAGCGGACGTGCCTGGTGGGATAATTTGTTGATGTAGGAATGCCGGCTGATATATTCAGCAGTAAGAATTTTTTCAGAAAACCTGCCATAGAGTACCCATACATTTTTTTTCACCTGCGTGAAAATAGTATCGATATGCATCTGGGCTCTGTTTCTTGGTATTTTGACAACAGATATTTTTTCAATTCCTAGTTCCGGCTTGCTGAAAAAAGTATGAATGATTTCATGGATGGCACTGGGAGAAGTGCGGATGCTGCACCCGATTACAAAATGTTTGGGGTGAATCATCATCACATCGCCGCCTTCTATTGTTATAATTCGGTGTTTGCGCTCTTCCTCTTCATACAAAAAGAAGTCGCTCTCCTCGATGATTTCGATCATCTTGTGCGGCTCATCTTTGAAAAAGTAGTAAAGCGCGAGGAATTTGGTGAGCAGGGATTCTCTTCTTCTTGCACCCGTTGCCATTCTGCTCAGCAGCAAATGATCTTTTACCATTACCCCGATATCACGGGTAAAGATGAAGTTTGGAATAGGAGGAAAGATATATTGGTCCTCTCCCGTACTGTTGGCTTTTGCCGGCAATATGCCGGTGATGAATACCTTGGCGAGCAGGGCGGGGTTTTGAATTTGTTCGAGTTGCTGCTGGGTGGCATAGCTCGACTCCTCGTAGGAGCAGATAGCAGAGATAAGCCGAAGCCGGATGTGCTCATCTTTTACAATCTCGGTAAGCACCTGCTGGGTGTCAAGTACTTTTTCACTGTTAAAATAAGCGGATTTTCCCGGAATAAAACACCAGCTTTTTTCGTCAGCAGGGGCAGATTGCTGATATTTTTTGATATAGTCTATCTTTCCCCGGTCAAGAAAATAGAGCAGCAATTTTACATAATGGTTGTACTCCTTTTGCATACTCGTCAGATGTACAATATCATCATACAGATTGTCTGCAAAGGAGCCGGGAATAATTTTCCCGATACCCCCGTCCGGACTATGGATCAGCACTTTTTGGAGGCGACCCAGTTCATTTTCTACGTAATATTTCTGTGGCATAAATAGATTCTGTCTGCCTTGGCAAGCAAGCTGCAAGATAGTAGTTTTTCCCTATCTTTGCACCCCCGAAAAAAACAATCGGGGTCTATTTTATGTCAGAAAATCAAATTGTTAACTCAAACGCTGAACAACAGGAGGCGGTTTCAACACCCGAGGTGGAAACCACTACAGCGACAACAAATGTACCTGTTGAAGCCATTGCGACTGCTCATGATGATTTTGACTGGAGCGTGGACAAAAGAAATGTGACCCATTACAGTGCTGAGGAAAAAGCAAAGTACGATGCAGTGTATGATGGCACCTTCAAACAAGTAACGGATGGTGAGATGGTGCAAGGTCAGGTAGTAGGTCTTACCAAAACCGATGTGGTCGTTAACATCGGATTTAAAAGTGACGGACTGGTATCGCTGAATGAGTTTCGCGATAATCCAGGACTTGCCACCGGCGACTGGGTGGAAGTATTGGTAGTTGAAAAAGAAGACCGTCAAGGAAATTTACATTTAAGTCGTAAGCTGGCGCGCATTTCCAGAGCTTGGGAGCGCATTGTGGAAATTCACAAAACAGGAGAAGTGATTACCGGTTTGGTAACCAGCAAAACAAAAGGTGGATTGATTGTGGATGTACTCGGAATGGAAACCTTTTTACCCGGTTCTCAAATTGATGTTAAACCCGTTACCGATTACGATCAGTTCGTGGGTAAAACCATGGAGTTTAAAGTGGTGAAGGTAAATGAGAATATCAAGAATGCCGTAGTTAGTCATAAAGCGCTTATTGAAAGTGACATCGAGCAACAACGTGCGGTGATCATGAGTAAACTGGAAAAAGGTCAGGTATTGGAAGGTACTATTAAGAACATCACAGATTTCGGAGCCTTCCTCGATCTGGGTGGAGTAGATGGACTCTTGTATATTACCGATATCAGCTGGGGACGCATTACGCATCCGAGCGAGGTGTTGAAGATAGATCAGAAAGTAAACGTGGTCGTATTGGATTTTGATGATGAGAAAAAACGAATCAGCTTAGGCTTGAAACAACTGACGCCTCATCCATGGGATCAGCTGCCTGAAACGCTTGCAGAAGGCAATTTGATTAAAGGAAAAGTGGTAAACATTGAAGATTACGGAGCATTTTTGGAAATTACTCCGGGTGTAGAAGGTTTGGTACACGTCAGTGAAATCAGCTGGGCGAATACGCCGGTAAATGCGAAAGAGTTCTTCAAAATGGGCGACGAGCATGAAGCGAAAATTGTTACCATTGACAAGGATGCACGCAAAATGAGTTTGTCTATCAAACAACTCACTCAGGATCCTTGGAACATCATTGAAGAAAAATATCCGGTTGAAAGCAAGCACAGCGGATTAGTGAAGAATATCACTCCTTATGGTGTGTTCGTAGAACTTGAGCCTGGTATTGGTGGCATGATTCATATCAGCGATCTGAGCTGGACCAAGCGTTTCAATCATCCAAGTGAATATACCAAAGTAGGTCAGCACATTGACATCCTTATTTTGAGTATTGACAAGGAGAATAGAAAACTGCAACTCGGACACAAACAACTTGAGGAAGATCCCTGGAATCAGCTTGAGTCAACTTTCGGCATCGGTACCATTCATGATGGCGTGGTATTGAAGAAAGATGACAAAGGAGCACTGGTGCAATTGCCTTATGGCATTGAAGGATTTGCTCCGAATCGTCATTTGAACAAAGAAGATGGCAAGCAGGTACAGGCAGAAGAAACCGCACAGTTCATGGTGATTGAGTTTGACAGAAATGAGAAAAGAGTCGTTTTGAGTCATACGCGTATTTGGGAACAGGTAGCAGCAGAGGAGAAAGAAGCCGTGATGAAAGAGAAGAAAGCAGATGCCGCCCGCACCAAAAAAGCCGTGAAGGATATCCAAAGCAAAGTAGAGAAAACTACTTTGGGTGATTTGGGTGTCTTGGCCAATCTTAAGAAGAAAATGGATGATGAAGGGAAAGAGTCATCCGCTGAATAATTTCTTTTGATGAAATTAAAATCCCGACTGGAACAGTCGGGATTTTTTTTGCGTGTTTGCTTGTGTTATATTCGTGTTGGCATTTAACATTCCAACATGCGTTATTTTTTGATAGGGTTCATGGGTTCCGGCAAAACTTACTGGGCTTCCCTATGGAGTGAGGCGTTTCAGTTGCCGTTGATTGAGCTGGATGCGGAAATAGAGCAGCGTGCCGGTTGTTCCATTGCGGAAATCTTCGCGCAAAAGGGGGAGTCCCATTTTCGGAAGATGGAAGCTGCCCTTTTGCGCGAGTACTTAAAAAAAGACAACTATATCCTGAGCTGCGGTGGCGGCACTCCCTGCTTTCATCACAACATCAAACGCATGAATCAAAAGGGCGTTACTATTTATCTTAAATCCACTCCTGAACAACTGGCCAAACGCCTGGAAGGTGAGCAAGTCAAACGTCCCTTGATAAAAGAGGTTTCCAAAGATCAGCTTCCCCATGTGATTGCGGCGCAACTCAAACGGAGAGAGTCTTGTTACAGTAAGGCAATTTATCATTTCGACACCCGTTATATTACCAATGAAAATTTTGAAAGAATCCTCCGGCGGCATAGCCTCTGATATTTTCAGATACGGCTGTATCGTGCTGGCGCTGGCGGTTATCGCGGGCGCCTTCGGCGCCCACGCACTGCAGCCATTACTCGACGAAAAATCCAAAAACACCTATCATACTGCAGTGAATTACCATTTCTATCACGGATTCGCCCTGTTACTTTGCGGATTGGCTGCGGCCTCCGCTAATCCATCCCGTTTACAATGGGCTACCCGTCTTTTCGGCATCGGTCTGTTTTTATTTTGCGGTTCCTTATATACACTTACCCTGCTCACCGCCGCCGGCTACCACTCTTTCCGATGGATAGGCGCCATTACGCCGTTCGGCGGACTCTCCTTCATCATCGGCTGGTTGCTGCTGGCAAGAGCAATGTATAAATAACCGCTTTCATTATCTTTGTTATCATGGCGCGCAAGAAAAAACAATCCAATCATCAGGAAAACGATCCCAATAGCCTGCAGGAAGAAAGACCGGAAAATCCACCATTGCAGTCTGTTCTTAGAGACGAAAGAACCCACAAAATTCTCGGAACCGTTTTTTTAGTCTATTCCATTTTTCTCTTCTGCGCTTTTGCTTCTTACCTTTTTACCTGGAAAGCAGATCAGGATCAGGTACTACAAGGAGCAGGCAAGTTTTTATTCTCGCTCGAACTCAAAGTGCATAACCTGATGGGCCGACTCGGCGCCTGGACGGCACATCATTTTTTCTATAATGCTTTTGGCGTGGCATCGTTTTTACTTTGCTCCACTTTTCTGGTTTTGGGCATCAATAAATTATTCGTTGGTTCAACCCTTTCCCTCGCTCGCAATATTCGTTATGTGCTGGTAGGACTCATTCTTTTCCCCATCTTCTTTTCTTTTTTCCTGCATGATCAACCCTTCCCCTGGGGGGGCGCATTCGGAAATTATTGTGCTGCGTATCTCAATGCTTTTGCAGGTAAAATCGGCACCGGAATTTTATTGATATTGTCTGCGATTTCCTATTTTATCTGGCGTTTCAATCCCACTTTCAAATGGCCGGAGAAAAAAGTGCCGCCACCGCCACAGGATTTACCGGAAGAGGAAGCAGCGGATGATCTTTCAGAAACTTTGCCTGATGAAGAAATACAAGCGTCCGAAGAAGAACCGGAAAGGTCAACAGGTGGCAATAGTCTTCTGGCAGGAAGCGGTGCAATTGTATTAGCAGGCAATGAACTGCAGGAACAAATTCCGGAAGTGCCTTTCACGATCACTGAAAAAGAAATGCAGGAAGAAGAAGAGGAAGAGGAGGACGATGAAGAAGATGCTTCTGTTATTCAATCGTTCACGCCTGTTACACCGTCAGTTCAACCTACAGTGTCAGGAGGAGTTGCTGCCGATGTAGCAGCAGATCTGGAACTGGAAATCAAATCAGTGCCTGATACATTGCCGGAAGAAAATACGGTCATCAATCAAACGCCTGCCACCGGAAAGATCGGTACTTTGTATGATCCCTTTCTTGATCTAAAAGATTATCGTTTTCCTTCTTTGGATTTACTGGAAAACCACGGAAGTGAAAAGATTGTACAAGATCCTGCAGAACTGGAGAATTATAAAAACCAAATCATCAACACGCTCCGGAATTATGATATAGAAATTCAAAAGATTTCCGCTACCGTTGGCCCCACGGTTACGCTTTATGAAATCGTTCCTGCTGCAGGGGTGCGTATCTCGCGCATCAAGAATCTGGAAGATGATATTGCTTTAAGTCTTGCCGCCTTAGGTATCCGTATCATAGCGCCCATTCCGGGTAAAGGTACCATCGGTATTGAAGTGCCCAACGTGAAGAAAACGGTGGTCAGCATGAAGACACTCCTTGCCAGCGATAAATTTCAAAACAGTACCCACTCTTTACCGATTGCTATTGGTAAAAAAATCGATAACGAAAACTTTATCGTGGATCTTGCCAGTATGCCTCACTTGTTGATGGCAGGAGCCACCGGACAAGGTAAATCAGTAGGTTTAAATGCGATTCTTGTTTCATTGTTATACAAGAAACATCCTTCTCAGTTGAAGCTCGTGTTGGTCGATCCCAAAAAAGTGGAGCTGAGTTTATACCGGCATATCGAGCATCATTTCCTCGCTAAATTGCCCGGAGAAGAAGAGGCGATCATCACCGATACCAAAAAAGTAATCAGCACGCTGAATGCTTTATGTATTGAAATGGATAATCGCTATGATTTGCTGAAAGAAGCCGGTTGCCGCAATCTGAAAGAATACAATGAAAAATTTGTTGCCCGTAAATTGAATCCGCAGAACGGTCACCAGTACCTGCCTTTCATTGTGCTGGTAATTGATGAATTTGCAGATCTGATTATGACGGCGGGTAAAGAAGTAGAAACGCCGATTGCCCGTCTGGCGCAGTTAGCTCGTGCGGTGGGGATACATCTCATCATTGCTACACAAAGACCTTCCGTTAATATCATCACCGGTACGATTAAGGCGAATTTCCCGGCACGTATTGCCTTTAAAGTTTCTTCTAAAATAGATAGCAGAACGATCCTCGACACCGGAGGAGCTGAGCAATTGATTGGGAAAGGGGACATGCTCATCAGTTATAATGGTGAATTAACAAGATTGCAATGTGCTTTTGTGGATACACCGGAAGTGGATGATGTTGTTTCTTCCATCAGTGACCAAAGAGGGTATCCTCAGGCATTCTTGTTGCCGGAGTATGTAGATGAAAAAGAAATGGATGCCAAAGAATTTGATGTTAATAGTCGCGATCCTTTGTTTGCCGATGCCGCCCGCCTGATTGTGCAAAATCAAGTTGGATCAACTTCGCTGATTCAGCGAAGAATGAAACTTGGCTATAATAGGGCGGGAAGACTAATGGATCAGCTGGAAGCAGCCGGAGTAGTGGGCAAGAGTGCCGGCAGCAAAGCCAGAGATGTATTGATTAAATCTGAAGCTGATCTCGATCAGTTGCTGGCGGGTTTTGAATAAATGTTAATTCCACCCTAATACCGTGAATTATCTCACTTTATCAATGGTTATTTGAATCAATTCAGGCAACTTTGCACTTGTACTCAAATGGATGAATTTCAATCAGATTCAAACTCTTTTATGCGCAAACAACCAACGCTTAAATTTTATTTTTTATTAATCAGTTATTTTATTGCATGCATAGCCCATGCTCAGAAGGTCTCTGTACAGAATGATCCGGAAGCCAAGAAAGTACTGGATGCGGTGAGTGGTAATTTCAAAAAATATAAATCGGTAAAAGCTGCTTTTGTTTTTAAAAATGAAGATGCTAAAGGCAAAGTGCTGGGGATTAAGAAGGGCAGTCTTTTTATGAAGGGAAATAAATATCGCATTACCTTGGTGGGTGGACAGGATATTTTTTGTAACGGAGTGAATATCTGGACTTATGATGAAGCTGCCAATGAAGTAACGATTGCCAAATTTGATCCCAATCAATCCACCATTACCCCTCAGAAATTATTCACCAACTTCTATGATAAGGATTTCCTTTATCGTTTGAATGGCGATAAAAAAGAAGGGGCAAAACAATTGCAGGAGATTGAATTAACTCCGATTGATAAGTCAAAATCTTTCTTTAAAGTCTATTTATGGGTTGATAAAACGGCGAAGAACATTTACAGCACCAAGATTATGGAGAAAAGTGGCGTGCATTATGTTTACACCCTTTCTTCCCTGAATGGAAATGCCGGGGTGGGGGATGATGTGTTTGTATTTGATCCCAAAAAATATCCCGGTGTAGAGCAGGTAGATTTGAGGTAAGGTTATGGGGCCTATATTCCCAGCACTTCCTTCATACTGTAACTGCCCGTTTTTCCAACAATAAATTCCGCTGCGAGTACAGCTCCTAAAGCAAATCCGGTACGATTGTGCGCGGTGTGGATGATTTCAATATCGTCAATTGCTGAACGGTATTTTACATGATGTGTTCCGGGAGCGGGGTCTTTTCTTTCACTTATAATGGTCAGCTCCTCCTTTTTTTCTGAAGCATGATTCACCCATTTTTCTTTATAAGGTATTCTTTCCAGTATCTGTTCTGCTAATGAAATTGCAGTGCCGCTTGGACTATCCAGTTTTTGGGTGTGATGCACTTCAAGTAAGGAAGGTTGGTATTCGGTATGCTCACGCATCAGCTCAGCCAGCTTCTTGTTTAATTCAAAAAACAGATTGACACCCACACTAAAATTACTAGCCACAATCAATCCGGTATGGTGCGCAGTTGCGGCAGTTTTTGCTGTTTCCAGTTGATCCAACCAGCCCGTTGATCCGCAAACTACCGGAACGCCTTGCTGCAAACAAAATAGTACATTATCGAATGCGGTTTCAGGAGTGGTAAACTCAATGGCTACGTCTGCTTGCTTCAAATTTTCTGCAGTCAAATCTTGCCGGTTGTTTAAATCAATGATTAACGGAAAACTATGTCCCCTCTGCTTTGCCTGTTCATGGATGGCTTTGCCCATCTTCCCATATCCAATCAATGCGATCTTCATGTAATGTTGATTAAAAGGTGGTAGGATGTAGTTTGTTTTTTCGCTTCGAAAAATCCAGCACTAATTGCATCCCTCCGGCACCTGTAGCAGGTTGTACGTAGGGGTTGATACGAAGAGAAAGATTTTCATTGATATCAAAAGAATGCAGATGACCATCTACCGCGGCGTCCACAATGTTTAGTCCCCAGCATAATACAAATGCGAGTACCGAATAGTCCACATCCTGTCGTACGCTGTTACGATATCTTCTAATGGATTCAGGGTCGATGGGTCTGAATTGCGCGCGTATCTGATTATCATTGGTAGGATCATTGTCGAGTTTGTTTCGATAGGCATCGCGTGCGCCAAGATATTCATCCCGATTGTAAATAAACAAACCGACACAAGTACCCAGTGCCGCATACACAATGGGTATTTTCCAGTATTTTTTATTGTATGCCTGACCGAGTCCGGGGAGTACTGCAGAATAGGTGGCTGCTTTGCGAGGGCTATGTTGTTTGATTACAAGACTGTCTTTTCGAACCCTCTGTTTAGCATTGCTTCCAATTGAATCTTGTGCCTGCAGAAAGGCGGAGGATACAATCAAGCCGATAAAAAACGCTACTTGAAACAGTTTCTTCATCAGTCTGCTGATATGTCTAAGAGGTGGAGGATTTGATTGAACTGATCCAGACTTGAATATTCAATCTCGATTTTCCCTTTCCCTTTTGAACTATGGTGGATTTGTACTTTGGTGCTGAACTTTTCCTCCATTTTATGGGAAAGTTTTCGGATATGTACATCAGTCTTCGTTTGTTTTTCCGGTTTTTTCGGAATCCCTTTATAGAGCTGTCTTACCAGGGTTTCCGTTTGACGAACCGATAAGTCTTTTTCCTTGATGGCTTTAAAGACAAAAATTTGTTTTTCAATCGTATCAATATTGATTAATGCCCTGGCATGTCCCATACTGATGGAACCACTTCTTACTGCTAATTGGATATCGGGGGGGAGCTTGAGCAGTCGTAGATAATTCGTGACGGTACTGCGGTCTTTTCCCATTCGTTCCGCTACTTGTTCTTGCGTGTAATCAAGCTCATCCATCAGTCGTTTGTAACTCAGCGATACTTCGATGGGATTGAGGTTTTCGCG
>JAGWWM010000056.1 GCA_018970395.1 Bacteroidota bacterium | reverse complement strand
TTAAAGGATGTCCGAGCGCAGCGAGGACAATCCGGTTCGATAAATGTTGTCGGGTTGTCCGCCACGAATACTCGTGGCTGTTGTCACGGTGTCGATCTAAGATGCCTAAACTCCTAAACCTCTAATAGGCTCAACGAATAAACGAATCAACAAAACCCATATATTTGCTTCTCAATTTTATTCACCCCAAAACCTAAACACATGAAGAAGCTCATAACCTTGTTTTTTGCTCTTATCAGCACTTATTCTGTTTTTGCCCAGGCGCCTCAAAAAATGAGCTACCAGGCGGTTATTCGGAATGCCCAAAGTGAATTGGTCATCAGTAAGCCTGTCAAAATGCGCATTTCCATTTTGCAGGGCAGTACAGCCGGCACGTCCGTTTACAGCGAATTACACAGCGCAACAACTAATGCAAATGGATTAGTAACTATTGAAATTGGTGGAGGCACATCTCCGCAAGGAACCTTTTCAACTATCAACTGGGGCAGCGGATCCTATTTTTTGAAAACAGAAACAGATCCCGCAAACGGAACGAATTATTCTATTGTTGGAACGAGTCAGTTGCTGAGTGTGCCGTATGCACTTCAGGCAAATAATGCAGGCAACGGCTATAAAAGGGTATCTGCTACGGGGGATACGTTATTTTGGGACAATGGTAAATCGATCATTATCCCCGGCATCAGTAATGCCAATAATACAGCTACTCCCAACACCGTTACCGACGCTTCAAATAATACCTATCCAACCGTAACTATTGGCACTCAAGTATGGATGGCAGAGAATCTGCGTACTACCAAGTACAGAGATGGCAGTAATATCCCGGTTGTCACCGACAATACGCAATGGGCTAATAATTTTAATACAGGCGCCACATCCCCTATGATGTGCTGGTATAATAACGATCAGGCAACCTATACGGCGAATAAATTTGGCGCATTGTATAATTGGTATGCAATTAACCCTGCTACCAACGGCAATAAAAATGTTTGCCCCACGGGCTGGCATATGCCAACAGATGCGGAGTGGACAACTTTAACGACCTTTTTAGGGGGCGAATCCGTTGCCGGCGGCAAGATGAAGAGCACAGGTACGCAGTATTGGAGAAGTCCAAACACCGGCGCTACCAATAGCTCCGGCTGGTCAGGGTTTCCGGGTGGCGGCCGCCTCAACAATGGCTCATTCTTCACCATTGGCAGCAACGGTCTCTGGTGGAGTTCTACGGAGCTCAATACTAACTATGCCTGGTACCGCTACCTGAGTTACGGTAACGGCGGTGTGAGCAGGAACTACTACAATAAGGCTTACGGTTCTTCCGTGCGTTGCCTCAGGGATTGATGAATTAAGTCAAAGGGCAAAGGGCAAAAGATAAAAGTTGGAGGTTGGAGGTTGTAGGTTGGTTTAATGTTCGATAAATGTTGTCGGGTTGTCCGCCACGACTCAACGACTAAACCTTCTCGTCTGAACTGTGATTTTTATGATTGTAATGATTTGCTGTGATGGAAGTTAACATTTAACGGTTTAAAATCCTGTTAATCCTCTAATCCTGAGAATCCTGATTCAGACAACGAATCATGCTAATCATTTAATCCGCTGAATCAAAGTTCAAGACGTAGAAAGGGATGAGATATGCCGGTCTCATCAAGTCATTATGACTTTTTACTTTCCACTTTATACTAATTTCAATTGGACAGGAGGGTGTGTAAGTTTGTGGTGAGCCAATTATGAGCCATTGCTACGATTTGGGAAAGATTAGCTCAAATGTCCATTCAACCGTTTGTAGTTGTGAGTTCAGTAAAGGGGATTTTTATTAAGAATATTTTGCAGATTGTGAAGAACCAATCTTTATCTTATTATTTTACAAGTGGCTCAATTTTTAGTAGTTCTTCCCTCTTTTTTGATCTCTCCCAGTTTTCCATAAGTTCTTATTGATGAAGCGCTGCCCATTCAACGACCAAACCCAATACTCTTGGTGGAAGAGTACCACTTATAATTTCATTTTTCTGAATATCTATCAAGGCCTCATAATCACCATATACCGCATGAAAATGAGGTGGATTGTGATCTCGGTAAAACATTCTTATGATGACACCAAGGAAGTAACTAATTTGTGGCATAGGTGGTTTGAGTAAAATAGCTTGCAGGATCTTTGCCGGTTAATTCTGAATAGATATTTGCAGCATCAATTTCAAGGTCATCAGACCAGGCAATAGAATAGCCGGTGGTATAAACTTTTGCAAATTGAACAGGGTCTTTAAGCACAGAAAATATGCCTGTACCTATAAAATCAGAAAGATTAACTACGCCAATAATTCCATCTTCAAATTCAACTTCAATGGAATACCCGTCTGCGTATTTTACTTTTTTAATTTTCATACCCTAAATTACTAATATTTTATGATACCTCGTTAGTTAATATTCTATGAATATCCTCCCGCAAAAAGTTCGATCTGAGTTCAGTAAAGGGCACAAACGCCCCCACGCACCGCAGGTGCGTGAAGGGCTTTGGGTAAGACCACTCTTAAAGGATGTCCGAGCGCAGCGAGGACAATCCGGTTCGATAAATGTTGTCGGGTTGTCCGCCACGAATACTCGTGGCTGTTGTCAAGGTGTCGACTCTAAACCCCTAAACCTCTAAACGACTCAACGCCTCAACGAATCAACATTGTCTGCCATCAATTATCTGTTTTCAGTAAGCCAATCTATTGCATTTATTTTTTTTATTCCGTTATAGGTACCTGTTTCATAGTCCATTGTAATTAAAAGTTTTTCGTGATGATCGGCAATATTTTCAAAAGGAGCTAATTCCCGTTCTAAAGTCATGGTATTTTGTACGGTCTGCGAAACTTGTATGTATTGAGTAAACCCTTCGTTGTCGCGAACAATAAAATCAACTTCCAAATTTTTTGCTTTCCCTATCCATACTTGGTTATTTCTTCGTTTTAGCTCCAGGAAAATTACATTTTCGAGTAAATGACCTGCATCACTTGCTAATTTTTTTCCGAGCAATGCGTTGCGAAACCCCAAATCCACTAAATAATATTTTTCCTGTGTAGCCAG
The DNA here is from genome assembly GCA_018970395.1 of Bacteroidota bacterium. GTDB lineage: Bacteria > Bacteroidota > Bacteroidia > Chitinophagales > Chitinophagaceae > Lacibacter. The sequence continues at coordinate 8,515 of JAGWWM010000056.1, read as the reverse complement.
ATGTTGTTTGCCTTTGATGTCATAGCGGTTTACTTTATAAAAAAGATAGGCCTCTACCAATGTGTTAATGTACTTCGAAACAGTTTTATTATCAATTTTCTTTCTGTTTGATGTTAAAACTTTAGCAATATTTCCTGCTGAAACACTGGAGCCAATCGAGTCAATTAAAAAGTTTACAACTTCCAGGTAAGATTCTTCTGCATAAATAGTATATCGTTTTGAAATATCATTTTCATATATATTGTTGAAAACCGTTCGCAAATATTCATTTGCAAAATGGTTGCCATCTGCTGAAAGTCTTACTGCCTCCGGGAATCCTCCGGTACGGACATAAGCTGCAAAAGCCCTGTCGGGATTGACTGCTTGCCCTGTGAACGCTAAATATTCAGCATAAGAAAATGGTAATATATTTATTTCATAAGCTCTGCCTGTAAGCAAAGTTGCCAATTCGCTTGACAATAAAAAGGCGTTTGAACCTGTAACGTATAAGTCTATGTTTGGGTGTACGTACAAGCCTTCCAACAGTTTTTCAAATGCAGGAATATTTTGTACTTCATCAATGAAGACATAATTGGTTGTGTTTTTTTTGAGATGCTTAATGATATAATCATAAATCTCTTTCCAATTTTTTTCTGCTAAAAATCGAAATTCCGGCAGATCCATATTGATTGCTAAAATGGGAACTTTGCTATTTTCTTTACGCAATAAATCCTGGAATTGAGTCATAAGAGTTGATTTTCCACAACGCCTGACTCCGGTGGCGACCTTAATTAAATTTTTATCTTTTAGAACCCTTAGTGTATCTAAATAGTTTTTGCGTAAAATTTCTTGCATATAGCAAAGGTAGCAAAATTCCTAAAAAGTTATATTTTCATTATGTTTTAGGAAAATCAGGATTCATTATTTGACCGCCTTGAGAGGTCGGCATTCAGCAGATTATTCATTCACATGATATATAGGGAAATGTTTATCAAGGCTTGAATTTCTTCCAAAAAGTTCGATCTGAGTTCAGTAAAGGGCTTTGGGTAAGCCTACTCTTAAAGGAAGTCCTAGCGCAGCGAGGACAATCCAGTCAGGGTCACTGTTATTTTAAATAATGTTAATGGCCGTTGAAAATAATATTCAGCGACCATTTGTATAAAAGACATCTATTAATTCCAATAGAAGCAGGCAATTGAAATATCTATCTATCCTTTGGAAAAATGGATATTATATTAATGACTTACTATAATAAATGTGTATGTTGTACAACGAAATCGAAAAAAAACAAACAATTCCTGCTTTTTACTGAGCCAAACAAGAAAAATATAGTTAAATTTTTTTTAAAATAAAAATTAATGCTTATGTTTAATAAAAAATTGTTCTTATATGGAATTAAATTACACAAAACGGGCAGTCTGTTTATTGTTTTTAGTTTTTTCCGCAATAATTTCAAATGCACTGCCCCCTACTATAACTTCATTTTCTCCTGGCAATGGATGTACAGGAACAGTTGTAACTATCACAGGAACTGATTTTACCGGTGCTACAGCTGTAAGTTTTGGCGGCGTAAATGCTACTTCTTTTACAGTGAATAGTGCTACCAGCATTACAGCAGTTGTAGGTAATGGAGCAACAGGTGTCGTTAAAGTAACCACAGCTTCTGGAACTGCCACGAGTGTATCTAAGTATACATATGCCTTCGGATTTACCCCTTATGCCTACATAGCTAATTACGGCTCTGATAATATTAGTGTAATCAATACTGCCTCTAACTCGGTAATTTCAATTGTGCCAGTGGGTGTTGATCCTTTTGGAGTTGCCGCAAGCCCTGATGGTACGAAGGTATATGTGGTCAATTCTGGTAGCAATAATGTCAGCGTAATAAATACAGCCACAAATGCCGTAGCAGCCACGGTGGCAGTGGGTAGTGCCCCTTATGGTGTTACGGTCAGTCCCGATGGTTCAAAGGTCTACGTAACAAATCATACAAGTAATACAATCAGTGTTATCAATGCTGTGACCAATACTGTAACGGCCTCAGTGACTGTGGGCACCGGGCCTTATTGTGCTGTTGTTAGTCCAGACGGGTTAAAGCTTTATGTGGTAAATTTTGGCAGCAATAATGTTAGTGTTATAAATACAGCCACAAATACTGTAACCGCTACTGTGGCAGTCGGAAGTAGTCCCATGAGTATTTGTGTCAGTCCGGATGGTGCACGGGTCTATGTAACAAATGATTACAGTAATTCTGTTAGTGTTATTAGTACTGCAACGAACACGGTTGTTGCAACTGTGGCGGTTGGCAGTTACCCCAAAGGCATTGCTTCTAGCCCGGATGGATCGAAAGTTTATGTCGGAAATTCTAACAGCAATACGGTTAGTGTTATTAATACTGCTACTAATACTGTAAGTGCTACAATTCCTGCAGGAGGCGACCCAATTGGGCTTAGCGTCACCCCAGACGGATCCAAGGTTTATGTTACAAATTGCTTCTCACCGAATAATACTGTCAGTGTAATTAATACAGCAACTAATACAATTTCGGCTACTGTAACTGTAGGTACGCTTCCTTATTCTTTAGGCAACTTTATCGCTAATGTTCCTGTTGCTTGTCCGCCGCCTCCTACGATAACTTCTTTTACACCCACTACCGCTCCAAAGGGTGCAACAGTAACCATTACTGGTACCAATTTTAACGGAGCATTTAATGTTAGTTTTGGTGGAATAGCGGCAAGCTCATTCACTCTTGTGAACAGTAATACTATTACTGCAACAGTTGGGAATGGGGCAAGTGGAAACGTGAGTGTATCTACCCCGGGGGGTACTGCAATAAAGGCTGGTTTTACTTTTATACCGCCGCCTGCAATAAGATCTTTCACTCCTGCCAGTGGATGCAGGGGGACAATTGTAACCATCACGGGGATTAATTTCACGGGTACTACTGCAGTAAGTTTTGGTGGCGTTAGTGCAGCTTCGTTTACAGTTCTCAGTAATACCAGCATTACGGCTGAGGTCGGTAGTGGGGCAACAGGGGTAATAAAAGTTACTACACCGGGTGGCTCTGCTACAAGTGCCACCAACTATATTTATGCTGCATCCGGAACAACCCCTCAAGCTTATGTAGCCAATTCCAATGACAATACCGTAAGTGTCATCAATACGGCGACTAACTTGGTAACAGCTACCGTGGCAGTAGGTACAAATCCTGTTGGTGTATCCATTAGTCCAGATGGTAAGAAAGTCTATGTCGTAAATTCGGGTAGCAATAATGTCAGCGTGATCAATACTTCAACCAATACTGTATTGACATCTGTTGCAGTTGGTCAATATCCTCGCGGTGTCTGTGTAAGCCCCGATGGATCAAAAGTTTATGTTTCGAATAATCTAAGCCAATCCGTTAGCGTTATTAATACCTCGACGAATACGGTTACAGCAACGATTATGGTGGGTAATTATCCATCTGGTATATGTGTTAGTCCTGATGGCACGAAAGTTTATGTTGCAAATTTTTTCAGTGATAATGTGAGCGTCATCAATACGGCTACTAACTTGGTAACGGCAACCATTGGAGTGGGACAATACCCGTTTGGTGTCTGCGTTAGCCCTGATGGATCTAAGGTTTTTGTGGCAATCTCTGGTTACGGTACTGTTAATGTCATCAATACATCGACAAATTTGGTAACTGCGTCGATTCCTCTAGGTACTGGTAGTGGACCTAATGGTATTAGCGTCAGCCCAAATGGTGCTAATGTTTATGTATCAAAAACACTTAATAATACTGTTAGTGTTATTCAGGTGGCGAGCAACACTGTAATAGCTGATATTCCTGTTGGCAATAGTCCTTACGGAGTTAAAGTTACACCTGATGGCTCGAAAGTATATGTAGCTAATTCTGGCAGCAATGATGTCAGCGTTATCAATACTTCAACCAATATGGTAATTGCAACCGTTCCTGTGGGTACAGTTCCTAACTCATTAGGAGACTTTATTGCCAATGTGCCGAATACATGCCCACCTGCACCTTCTGTTATTTCATATTCTCCAACTGCAGCTGCTCCGGGTGCAACGGTGACTATTACCGGAAATTACTTTACCGATGCCATATCAGTTAGTTTTGGCGGTGTGTCAGCAGCCTCATTCACTGTTGTCAATAGTTCTACCATAAAAGCGGTCGTTGGAAACGGTGCAAGCGGCAGTGTAAGTGTAACAACACTTGATGGAAAGGGTAGTTTAGCAGGATTTATATATTGTGATCCTTCTAAAACTGTAACTGCTGTTACTTCGATCAGCCAGCAGCTGGTGTCAAATAATTGCGGAGCTAGGGTTTATCGTTATACTGCGTGGGGTGCCGTAAATGGTACGGGTTTTGCATGGACATTGCCCTCGACATTAGGAGGTGGTGCTTCCGGTGCTTCGATTGATTCGGGAGATCTTGCCTCCTCGAAGGTTATTCGTGTTCGATATGCCTCCAATAATGCAGCTATTAATGGGGACAGCATTCGTGTACGAGCCTATAATCTTTGTTTCACTGCAGAGACGCGTGCTTTCAGTTTGACGAATGCTGCATGGGTACAGCTTGCTTTACCAGCGATAACGACAACGAATGTAGTTACCAATGTATGTGGCGGACGTAAGGTGCGCTATTCGATTCCGGCTCCTGCTACAGGCTCCGGATTGGTAATCCCGGAATGGAGTTTTGTAGGCAGTGTACTTGGGACGAATGCGGTCATTGATTCAGGCAATGCAAATTCCCGAACGATTGTAGTATTGTTTTCGAGCAATCTGGCAGCTGCAGCCAATGATAGCGTGCGGGTACGTTTCAATTACAATAGTGGCTGTACTTTCAGCGCAATAGTATCGACCAAAATAAATTTATTATCCTTTAATCCTCCTTCTTCTGCGGTTACTTCGATCAGCCAGCAGTTGGTGTCGAATACTTGCGGGGCAAGGGTATATCGTTATACTGCCTGGGGCGCGGTAAATGGTACGGGTTTTGCTTGGACTTTGCCCGCCACATTAGGAGGAATTCCCTCCGGTGCAACGATTGATTCGGGCGATCTTGCTTCATCGAAGGTGATCCGGGTTCGATATACTTCAAATGCAGCGGCCCTGACTACTGACAGTATTCGGGTGAGGGCTTATAATCTTTGTTCGAGTGCGGAGATGCGTGGTTTCAGGTTGACGAATACGGCGTTGCAGGGTTGTATACCCCCTCAGATACCTGCTCGCAGAGCGAATTCTGAGTTGATAACGTTTGGCGCGAAGGTGTATCCGAATCCGAGCCTTGGTGCGTTTAATGTTCAGTTAATGGGCAATGGTTCTGAGGAAGTGGAGTTGCGAGTGCTGGATGTGCAGGGAAGAGCAATCAGGCAGTTGCGCACTGCACCGAAAGGCATCATCACGCTAGGCTCGGAACTGAAGTCGGGCGTGTATCTGCTGGAGGTAAGACAGGGCGCCAACCGTCAGACTACCCGCATTCTGAAGCAGTAAAGGGAAAAGACATTTAACTGCATAGTTTACTCCGTTTAATAGCTTCAATCTTTTCTTAAAGTATTCAACACAAGAATAAAAGAAGAAATGAAATTTGAAAATCTTAAACAAAAAGTAACTCCTTTTCCCCAATTTATAGCTAGACTTGGAAGATATGCGTTTTTTGCATTTTTACTAGTTGCATTTTCTGTAATAGTTGGGACGGTCGGTTATCATTATTTAGGTACTATTTCTTGGCTTGACAGCTTTCATATGGCGTGTATGATATTGACAGGAATGGGTCCTGTCGCAGAGATGACTTCACCAACAGCAAAAATATTTTCTTCAATCTATGCTTTGTACAGTGGAATTGCATTTTTAAGTATTATCGCTATATTCTTTGCTCCGATTATTCACAGATTGCTACATATATTACATGTTGAACAAGACGACTGAACTGAATCTCATGTATTATGTTAACAAGTGAGATGTTTTGAAAAATCAGGATTCGGTTTTGGCATAACTCAAGTATAGTGTAGGCGAACCTGTATTTGGCAAGAACATCGCATCACTACTCAGTTCATGTCCAATTCCATCACCTTCACCCAAGCAGCTATAAAATCCTGTACGAATTTTGCTTTGCCATCTTCACAAGCATATACTTCCGCAATAGCACGTAATTCACTATTCGAACCAAAAATAAGATCAGTACGAGTGGCTGTCCATTTTAATGAACTGCTTACCCGATCATATCCTTCGTAAATATGAGGATTGTTTGCGCTCGGTTTCCAAGTAGTACTGAAGTCAAGGAGATTAACAAAAAAATCGTTGGTTAAGGTTTCGGGTTGGTGGGTAAATATGCCATGTTTTGACTGGTCATAATTGGTATTGAGTACGCGCATTCCTCCAATCAAAACCGTTAACTCAGGGATACTGAGGGTAAGCAGTTGCGCTTTATCTATCAGCATCGCTTCGGGAGCTGTTTTACAAGAGGCATGGACATAGTTTCTAAAGCCATCTGCTTTAGGTTCCAGTACTGCAAAAGAAGCCACATCGGTTTGCTCTGCAGCCGCATCGGCTCTGCCGGGAGTAAAGGGCACTTTAATGGTAACTCCTGCTTTTTGGGCTGCCTGTTCAATGCCTGCAACCCCTGCCAGCACAATGAGGTCTGCCAGTGAAACTTTTTTATTGCTGTTTTGTCGATTATTGAAAGATGCTTGAATAGCGCTCAGCACATCTAGTGTTTTAGAGAGCTCAGCGGGGTTATTTACCTCCCAGTATTTCTGAGGAGCCAACCGGATGCGCGCACCATTGGCACCGCCTCTTTTATCCGAACCGCGGAAAGTAGAAGCAGAAGCCCAGGCAGTTCTCACAAGTGTGGCAATGCTTAAACCTGCGGATAGAATTTCTTTCTTGAGTTCCTCGATATCTTTTTCTTGAATCAGTTCATGGGTAACAGCAGGAATAGGATCTTGCCAAATTAGTTCTTCTGCAGGAACTTCTGCGCCGAGGTAGCGCGCGCGCGGACCCATATCTCTGTGAGTGAGTTTAAACCACGCGCGCGCAAAAGCATCTGCAAACGCATCGGGGTTCTCATAAAATCTGCGTGAAATTTTTTCGTACGCCGGATCCACCCTCAACGCTAAATCAGTCGTCAGCATCATCGGCGCATGATTCTTTCCTGCATCATGCGCATCGGGAACACTGCCTGCTCCGGCACTTCCCTTGGGTTTCCACTGATGGGCACCTGCCGGACTTTTCGTTAACTCCCATTCATATCCGAAAAGATTTTCAAAATAATTGTTGCTCCATTGGGTAGGAGTGGTAGTCCATGCTCCTTCCAGTCCACTCGTAATGGTATCTCCTCCATGTCCTTTACCAAAACTATTCTTCCATCCCATGCTCTGCTCTTCAATGCTTGCCGCCGCAGGCTCCGGTCCTACATGCTGACCAGGGTTGGCTGCACCATGTGCCTTTCCGAATGTGTGACCGCCGGCAATCAACGCCACGGTCTCCTCATCATTCATCGCCATTCTTCCAAAAGTTTCTCTGATGTCTCTTGCGGCTGCTATTGGATCTGGATTGCCATTGGGTCCTTCCGGATTGACATAAATCAATCCCATCTGCACGGCAGCGAGTGGATTTTCCAGTTCACGATCTCCGCTGTAGCGATTGTCGCCCAACCAGGTTTTTTCCGAACCCCAGTAAATATCTTCTTCCGGCTCCCATACATCTTCGCGACCACCGGCAAAACCAAAAGTTTTGAAGCCCATGGATTCAAGGGCGCAATTGCCTGCTAAAATCATCAGGTCTGCCCAAGAAATATTTTTTCCGTATTTCTTTTTGATGGGCCAAAGCAATAAACGGGCTTTATCCAGATTGGTATTATCGGGCCAACTATTGAGCGGAGCAAAACGCTGTGTGCCTGCACCGGCTCCACCGCGACCGTCCTGAATGCGATAAGTGCCTGCACTGTGCCAGGCCATACGAATGAAGAAAGGACCGTAATGTCCGTAATCCGCCGGCCACCATTCCTGTGAACGGGTCATTAATTCATAAATATCTTTTTTCACGGCAGCCAGATCCAGACTTTTAAATGCTTCAGCATAATTGAAGTCAGCTCCCATCGGATTGGATGCCGGGGCATGCTGACGTAATATATTCAGGTTTAACTGTTGAGGCCACCAGTCTTTGTTGCTTGTGCCACTCCCTGCACTTTTTTGCAAAGTACCACTGGTAAAGGGACATTTTCCTGCTCCGTTTTGCGCTGCTGCTGACATATAAATAGTTTTATAAAATGAAATAAAATGGGAGCACAAAATTAGTGGAAAGCAGGTAGAAAAAAAGAACTTGTGTCACTTGGTAAGAGAAGAGGGTAGTGTACAAAATAAATCCCCACTTGAATTGAGCGAGGATTTATTAACAATTAACTGTCAATGCCTGTCAATGCCTGAAATATGTCAATGCCTGAAATACGTTGACCGAAAAAAGGTTTAATTTTTAACTTTAAAATCGGTCAAAATGGCAAAACGGAGTCAATTCAAACAAAGTTTAAAGGAGCGGC
>JAGWWM010000002.1 GCA_018970395.1 Bacteroidota bacterium | reverse complement strand
ATTACGGAAGCCAACAAGGTTGACTTCACGGTAGATGCCAATGCAGCCAGCAGCGGACAACGATTCCGCATCTTGTTGCGCAGAGCTTCTGCCCCTGTTACCGGTGTCGAAGTGCCTAGAAATATTAAAGTCTTCCCCAATCCGGTATTGAAAGGGGGTAATATGCAACTGGAATTCAGTAACCAGGAATCAGGCAATTACCAAGTAACGGTTTACTCCATCACAGGAGCGCCCGTACAGAAAGAGGTATTGCGTCATAAAGGAGGCAATCAACGCCATTCCCTACTACTGGATCCAAGACTTAGCTCCGGCAGCTACTGGATAGAGGTAAAAGGTGAGAGTGGGACTAATAAACAGATAAAGTTAACAATACAGTAATATCAAATTGATCAATTTGTATTATTGTTGCAGAACAATGCACAATGATTATGAGTTCAGTAAGAAAAGCTGGGTTTTTGGCAGTACTAATGCTTTGCTGTTCCCAGCTTTTTGCACAGGAATTTTATCAGGTAGGGTTTGAATTGTACAAAGGGAACGCCGTAGATTTATCTGATATCGTGTATTGTAATCTGGTTAGCGGGGGTAATCCGGGAGTGGATAACGATGATTTGAGGAAACTAAATCAGGATAATGAAAATATCTCTGTCTATGCTGATACAGGGACTGTCAAAGACTTTGCAATTCAAACCCGCCCCTTGGTCAATTGCGACGATACGATCAAGCTGCGGATATATAAAGCGGCAGCTGCTGCTTACCGTATCGTGGTAGATATGAATTTTTTTCCACCTGCATCCGGTCTTAAAGCTGTGCTTCAGGATTTATATTTAAATAAAGAACAAGTGCTGAAATTTGGTGATACAAATCTAGTCAGTTTCACGGTGGATGCCGCTCCTGCAAGCAGCGGTTTGCGGTTTAGGGTTGTCTTTAAACGCAATAAGGTAGAAACAGCTCCATTTATACTTTCTTCAGTTTGTAGTGGAGGGCTTGTGACGCTCCCGGAAGTTTCCTCTAATGAAGTCAAAGGTTCCTGGAGCCCATCTGTCAGCAACACCCAATCAGGAGTGTATACTTTTATCCCTTCCGAAGGACAATGTGCTACGGTTGTAACAGCAACACTCGAGGTTAAGCAACCGGTCGTGCCTGTCTTTAATACAATCGGGCCTTTCAATTCCGGAGCCAATTTTGTACTCCCTACTATATCTGTCAACCAAATTAAAGGAAGCTGGTCGCCTGCAATTGATAATACCAGGACAACCACTTATACTTTCACTCCTGAATCAGGGGAGTGTGCCACAACGGCTCAATTGACGGTTAGCATCAATGATTTACCTACTAATCTGGCAGAGATATCTAACAGGGAACGGAAGATAAATTTTTTCCCTAATCCGGTAGCATTGGGAGAAGGAACAGCTCAGTTGCAACTAGTCCGGTTTCCGGCAGGCAGTTATCAGGTATCACTTACCTCCATTGCCGGTATTCGGAAACAAGTGATGAAGATAAAGCATAACGGAGGGGCTTCGACAGTATATCCAATTGACTTGAGGGGCGGGATATTCAGCGGCCCCTGCCTGTTGAGTGTGGAAGGAGACAATAAAATTAATTTACAAAATAAATTGCTCATCAAATAGTTCTGTTTTATCTTAGCTAAAATTCTGATTTATAACAAATTATTAATTATAGGCTTATGCGATTCGTAAAACTTTTTTTTGCAGGAGTACTCACCATGACAGTTTCTACTGTTATAGCTCAAAATGAGGGAGCAGATGGTGGTTTTGAATTTAAAGAAGAGAAACTATTAGGTGCAGAAGGTGCATCAGGTACAGAAGGCGCACTTTCTCCGGAAACGCTGAATGGTTCAGATGGCATTATTCGTGCCAGTGGCGCCAATAATGGTTCCGAAGGATCCAGTCGCTCGGATGGTGGTACGCTTGGCTCGGAAGGTATCATCCGTTCAAACGGTACAACATTGGGTAGTGACAATCAAATCTTTGTCAACCCTCCTCCTTTAGATGGAGCTCCAGACATAGGAGGTGGTGGGGTAGATGGAGGTGGTGTCGCGCCCGGGGGCGGAGGACAAGTAGATGTAGGAACAGGAGGTCAGAATACTTCGCTTGCTGAGCCTGAAGGTGCTGTTCCTGTAGATGGCGGTCTTGCATTCTTATTGCTCGCAGGTGCAGGCTATGGTTCCAGGAAGGCGTATCAGATGAGGAAGAAACAGAAGCAAGTGAAAAGTGAAAAGTGAAAAGTTGAAAGGTAAAACCTACCACCAACAACCTCCAACTTCCAATCTACAACCTACAACCTACAACTTCTTTCACACCGCAAAACTCTCCCCGCATCCACAAGTGCGGGTTGCATTAGGATTCTGGAAATAGAATCCTTTTCCATTTAATCCCTCACTGAAATCAAGGGTGGTATCGAGTAAATATAAAAAACTTTTCAGGTCGGTAACGACCTTCACCCCATTGTGCTCAAACACCTGATCATTCGGCTGCTGTTCATTGTCGAAATCCAGCTTATAGCTTAACCCACTGCATCCGCCGCCTACTACCGATACTCGTAAAAAATATTTCCCCTCCGATTGTACAGCTGCCTGCTCCATCAATTGAACTACTTTTTCCTTCGCCTTATCGCTTACGTAAATCATGGTATAGATTTTTATATCTGACAACAAATTTACTGAATAGTTGAAAGTTGAAAGTTAAAAGTTGAAAGGCACAACCTACAACCTACAACATCCAACCTACAACCCCATCATCCTGCTAACGGCTTCCGTCACCTCCTCCCGCGTCGTCATCCTGCCGATACTGATTCGGAGGGTATTGCGGATATGGGCAGCCGATAATCCCATCGCTTTCAACACATGACTTTCCTCCTCATAACTGCAAGTACTGCCACTCGATACAGCTAATGAGGTGCATACGCACGTGAGCAAATTGCCTTCTTGATAATCGGACATCGTTATGTTACTGATATGCGGAAGTCGCAAGGTATCTTTTCCCTGTATCATCACTTTTCCGCTCTTTAACAATGATGCTTCGAAATGCGATCGTAAAGATTGTAAGTGTAATCGCTCTGATGTCATTGCTTCCTTACAAATCCTTGCGGCAGCTCCCATGCCCACTATGCCACCCACATTCAGCGTACCGCTGCGTAACCCCCGCTCTTGTCCTCCTCCGGTAAGTTGCGCCATCAACTGCACCCTGGGTTGCTTGCGGCGCACATACAAGGCGCCAACACCTTTAGGACCATACATTTTATGAGCCGACATTGCCAATAGGTCAATCTTATCTTCATTCACTTCTATATCAACTTTACCAATTGCCTGCGTAGCATCACAAAAAAACAAAACCCCATGCGCACGGGCGATCTTTCCGATCTCACGTACCGGATGCACCACCCCGGTTTCATTGTTCCCATACATGAATGCCATCAGCATGGTTTCGGGACGAATACTTTCCTCCAGTTCCTTCAAGTCAATATTTCCCTGGGTATCTACCGGCAATAAGGTAATTTCATACCCGCTATTGCCCAACACTTCCAAAGTATCCAACACGGCTCTATGCTCGGTCACACAACTGATGATATGATTTTTCGTTTTGCCATACACAGTCGCAACACCCCGCAATGCAAGGTTAATGGCTTCCGTAGCACCTGATGTAAAAATGATTTCATTGTCTTCTGCACCAATCAACGCAGCCACTTCTGCTCTCGCCTTCGATACACCCTCCGCTGCTACCCATCCATACGCATGCTGCTTGCTCGACGCATTGCCGAAATGGGTTTTCCAATAGGGCAACATCGCTTCCAGTACCCGCTCATCCACCGGCGTGGTGGCGGCATAATCGAGGTAAATGGGGTGGGACATGCTGCAAAGGTAGGAAGGTCGTCGCTACGCGAAGCGGCATCGTATCGTACTCCTTCGGAGTGTTGTCGGCTACGCTGTTGTCGCCGCCTGCGGCGGGGTGTCTGAGAAAAATATTAACTTTACGCAAAACACCAATATGCAAAACACCAATTACAAACAATTAGAAATCTACCAATCAGCAATGGATTTATTTTTGAAAATTCATCCATTGAGTTTAAAATTACCCAAATTTGAAATGTACGAACTAGGCGGGCAAATCCGAAGATCAGCAAACGGGATTGTATCTAATATAGTCGAGGGGTATGGAAGACGAAAATATAAAGCGGAGTTTATTCGTTTTTTGATTTTTTCCCATTCAGGTTGTCTTGAAACACAAAATCACCTTGAAAAATTAATGGTCTTATACCCCGATTATCAGGATGAGTTTATAAAATTATATGGTCGCTATGATCATCTTGGGGTAAGTATTTTCAGATACATCTCCTACGTCGAAAAAAACTGGAAGAATTAATTTAATCCAAATCACAACCCGCCCGCAGGGCATCGACACCCCAGCGCTTCTCCCCACGCTTCGCGTGGCGACAACCGCCCGCCCGGCATCGACACCCCAGCGCTTCACCCCACGCTTCGCGTGGCGACAACCGCCCGCAGGGCATCGACACCCCAGCGCTTCACCCCACGCTTCGCGTGGCGACAACCCGCCCGCAGGGCATCTACACCCCAGCGCTTCACCCCACGCTTCGCGTGGCGACAACCGCCCGCAGGGCATCGACACCCCAGCGCTTCACCCCACGCTTCGCGTGGCGACAACCGCCCGCAGGGCATCGACACCTCAGCGCTTCTCCCCACGCTTCGCGTGGCGACAACCGCCCGCCCGGCAGTTTATGGAGTATCGGGCGGGCGCGACAACATGCAGCTCCGCCCCTTATCTTTGTGACCCAACACAATCAATTTACCCAATGACTATCAGTTACAACTGGCTCATGCAATACCTTCCGGCGCATCCCACGCCGGAAAGACTCAGTCATATTCTCACCGCTATCGGTCTTGAAGTGGAAAGTATGTCTTCTTTCTCCGACAGTAGTGCACAGGGCGACTGGATCTACGAGATTGGACTCACTCCCAATCGCATGGATGCGATGAGTCATCTTGGTGTTGCCCGCGATGTACTCGCCTATCTCAATTTCCACGACAAAAAAAATGATCAGCTAATATTGCCATATCCCGCCGCTTTTAAAACGCCGGCAGGCAAACAGCCCATTCAGATTGCCATTGAAAACAAAGCGGGATGTCGTCGTTATGCAGGACTCTTAATTACCGGTGTTACCGTGCAGGAAAGCCCGGTCTGGCTGCAAGACAGGTTAAAGAGTATCGGACTCAAACCCATTAACAATATAGTCGACATTACCAATTTCGTGCTCCATGAAACCGGTCAGCCCCTGCATGCTTTTGATGCAGATGCCATTACCGGAAATAAAGTCATCATTCGCAATGCCCAATCGGGTGAAACGTTTATTACCCTCGATGAAAAAGAAAGAAAACTCAGTGAAGAAGATTTGTTGATCGCCAACGAAAATCAAGCGATGTGTATCGCCGGCGTATTTGGCGGATTCAAAAGCGGGGTAAAAAATACGACCACTTCCATTTTTCTCGAGAGCGCAGTTTTCGACGCAACCTCTATTCGTAAAACTTCTTTCCGTCACCAGTTGCGCACGGACGCCGCAACCCGTTTTGAAAAAGGGGTGGATATCAGTAATACCGTCAATGTGTTGAAAAGAGCGGCTTTATTGATACAGGAACTGGGAGGGGGTACCATTAGCAGCGATATCACAGATATTTATCCAGAACCGGCTGAAAAAAAATCCATTGCGCTCAGATTCCATTATCTCAAAAAAATCAGTGGAAAAAATTATCATCCCGACCATATCAAGAAGATATTATTGTCCTTAGGTTTTGAATGGATCAAAGAATCTGTTGATGAAATTTGGGTGGCGCCTCCATTCAGCAAAACCGATATCCATCATCCGGCAGATATCGTGGAAGAAATCATGCGGATAGACGGACTCGATCAAGTGGAAATACCCACGTCCATTACCATGTCGCCTTCCTCCGACACCGGCTCGGGAGCGGCACGTCTCAAAGAAAAAATCAGCCAGTACCTCGCCGGTGCGGGCTTCCGCGAAATACTTACCAATTCCATCGTCAACAGCGAATGGTATGATGAAGCAACCCTCAGCACCAGTGTGAAAATGCTCAATAACCTGAGCGCAGATCTTAACCTCATGCGCCCCTCCATGCTGGAAAGCGGATTGCAATGCATCGCCTTCAACCTCAACCGAAAAAATCAAACCCTTCCCTTGTTTGAATTCGGAAAGACCTATCATCAGGACAATGGCAAGGGATATCGGGAGGAAGAGCATCTGATGCTCTATGCTACGGGTAAAAAAGAGCAGGGATGGCAGCAGGCAGCTCAGCCGCTCGACTATTATTTTCTCAAAGGAATTGCAGAGCGTTTATTGCAACAGTGCGGCATCGCCATTCCTTTAACGCAACAGTTGAACGGTCACAAACTGAGCTATTGGGCAGAGAAAAAATGTGTACTCGAACTCTATAACGCCCCCGCCGCTTCCAAAAAAATATTTGACCTGAAACAAGAAGTCGCGGTAGCTGATTTTCATTGGGCCAACTGTGTGGAAGCTGCCCAAAAAATACCCGTACGTATGCTGGAATTGCCCCGCTTCCCTGCGGTAGAGAGAGACCTTTCCTTGGTGTTATCCAAAAACATTCTGTATAGTCAGGTAGCTGCTGCGGTCGATCAATGCAAGTTGCAAAAACTCCAACAGGTGCGTTTGTTTGATGTGTTTGAGAATGAAAAACTAGGCAACGATAAAAAATCAATGGCGCTCAATTTTCGTTTTGTGGATGAAGAAAAAACACTCACCGATTCGGAAACAGACGGTATGATGCAGCAAATAATCGGTCAACTGGAAAAAGAACTACAGGCACAGATCCGAAAATAATCTTTATCTTGTAGCAATCGGATCATTATGAGCGGATGGAAACAAACCATATCCCATTTGCAGCAAGCGGTTGCACAACTCATCCGGAAAAAGGAACAACTGCAGCAGACTCTTCTACAGCGGGAACAGGAGCTGGCACAATGCAGGGAAGAAATGGAAGTATTGCGGAAACAGTCGGCATTGCTGCAGATGCAACACGATCTTCTCAAAGCCTCTCGTAATGAACTCCCTGAAGCGGAGAAAAAACTGTTGGATAAAAAACTACAGTCTTTCATTTCCGAAATTGATGCCTGCATCGCTTTGCTCAGCCGTTAAATCTTTCAAACCCACCCAAGCATGGACGCACTCATTCCCGTCAACATACTCATCGGAGATCGCAGTTATCGCATTAAAATTGCCGCCAAGGATGAGGAGGTGATACGCAAGACCATCAAACAGATCAACGATAAAATCATTGAATTCAAAACGCAGTTTGCCGGCAAGGACATGCAGGATTATATCGCCATGGTATTACTGTGGTATGCCACGCTGCCCGACACTCGAAAGGATCCGGCTATGCAGGACGATACAGCAGATATGGAACAGGCTTTGAAGCTGTTGCAGGAGCAGATAAATGCAGCATTGTAAAAGCTACTTTTCCCATTCAGGCGCTTTCCCTCCCTAAATTTTCCGTAAATTCGCTTTTTTAAGTCCCAACATGATCACGATTACCAACACAGGTGTGAAAACAGTGCGGAACGAAACTCTAAAAACTATTTTAAACAATGGTCACAGTCGTATATTTAATCATTGGCATTACCGCACTCCTAGCAGGAGTAGTAGCGGGTAAATTCATTTTCTCCAAGAACACGGAAAAACAAATCAAGGAAGCGGAAGAAAAAGCGGAAAGTATTCTCAAAGAAGCAGCTTTAAAGGCGGAAACCCTCAAAAAAGAAAAGGCTTTGGAAGCCAAGGAGCGTTTTGTACAGCTCAAAGCGGAACATGAAAAAGAGGTGCTGGATAAAAATCGCAAGATCAATGAAGCAGAAAACCGCATCCGTCAGAAAGAGCAATCCATCAATCAGAAGGAATCGAGTTTAGACAAGCAGATTCGGGAGAATGAGACGATCAAGGAAAACCTGAACCGTCAGATTGAGGTGGTGAATCAAAAGCGCACCGAACTGGAGAAGCACCAGGAGGAACATATCCGCCGGCTTGAAAAAATTGCAGGACTTAAGGCTGAAGATGCCAAAGCCCAGCTCATTGAGAGCCTGAAGCAGGAAGCACAGACGCAGGCATTGGTGTATCAGCAGGAGATTATAGAAGACGCCAAACAGAAGGCAAATAAAGAAGCGAGAAAAATTGTCATTCAGACCATTCAGCGTACCGCAGCAGAACAAACGATTGAAAATACCGTTACTGTTTTTCATCTGGAATCGGATGAAATCAAAGGACAGATCATTGGTAGAGAGGGAAGAAATATCCGTGCCATCGAAGCGGTTACCGGGGTGGATTTGATAGTGGATGATACGCCCGAAGCGATTTTGCTTTCCTCTTTTGATCCATTAAGAAGAGAGGTGGCGCGCCTCAGTTTGCAGCGACTGGTAGCAGACGGAAGAATACATCCGGCACGTATTGAGGAAGTGGTGGAGAAAACGCGGAAGCAACTGGAAGAGCAGGTAATGGAAATAGGGGAGAGAACGGTGATAGAACTTGGTATCCACGGGTTGCATAAAGAACTGGTGCGCATGGTAGGAAGGATGCGTTTCCGCTCCTCTTACGGACAAAACCTCTTGATGCACAGTCGCGAAACCGCCAATCTTTGCGCCATCATGGCTTCCGAGTTAGGCTTGAATGCCAAGCTGGCGAAGCGAGCCGGCTTATTGCATGATATAGGCAAGGTTCCCGATGAAGAAACTGAATTGAGCCATGCTTTATTAGGCGCCAAATTAGCTGAAAAATACGGAGAGAATCCGGCGGTGGTGAATGCGATTGGAGCACACCATGATGAGATGGAAATGCAGTATGTGATTTCTCCCATTATCCAGGCATGTGATGCCATTAGCGGTGCCAGACCCGGTGCCAGAAGGGAGATCATGCAGCAGTATATTCAGCGCATCAAGGATCTGGAAAACCTGGCGCTTGGCTACCAGGGAGTAGAGAAGGCTTATGCCATTCAGGCCGGTCGTGAGTTGAGGGTGATTGTGGAGGCTGATAAAGTAACGGATGCTGAATCAGACAAGCTGAGTTTTGCCATGGCGCAAAAAATACAAACTGAAATGGTGTATCCCGGACAGATTAAAGTAACGGTGATCCGGGAAAAAAGAGCCGTGAATGTGGCCAGATAATATTGGTAAAAGAATTTGACCGGATATTATTTCGCCATTTGAAAGCTTTCAACTACCTTTGCCGTCCGAAAAATTTTGAGTTATGAATTCCGCTATCGCGTTCGTACACGAACAACTGACTGTAAAAAGAGAACATCCTGCTTTCAAAGCGGGTGACAATATCACGGTGAATTATAAAATCATCGAGGGAGGAAAAGAGCGTATCCAGAGTTTCCGCGGCGATGTGATCAAGCGTCAGGGTCAGGGAGCAACCGCTTCTTTTACGGTCAGAAAAATTTCTGACGGCGTGGGCGTAGAGCGCAGTTTCCCGGTCAATTCTCCAAATATTGAATCTGTTACCCTCAATAAAGTAGGTAAAGTAAGAAGATCCAAATTGTTCTTTTTACGTGAAAGAAGTGGTAAGAGTGCCCGTATCAAGGAAAAGCGTATCAAATAATTTTTGCTTTCTTTTAACCTGAATATATTGATAAAAATCAGGAAAAAGTTTGCATAATTCATTTTAATGTATACTTTTGTTCTACCAATTCCTTAGAAAACTAAATAAATTTTAATCCTTTTTCCTTTCGAAGCCATTATTTTTTAATCTCTAAACCTTATTCGATTATGAAAAAGTTAGTGTTAGTTTTCGCTGTTTTATCCATTGTTGTAATGTCTTGCAGCCGCAGCATTTCTCCTTACGGAGCAGCACACGGAAAAGCCGGTAAATGCGGTAGCAAATCTTTGCGTTAATTGCTTCGCAGATAACACAGTTTGCCTTCCGAACAAATAATTTAAACCTCCTTATGGAGGTTTTTCTTTACTTCGCCCTGCCGTAGAGACGTACAATTGTGCGTCTCTACAACCCCTTCAGGTTTGTTAGCATATAGATATTGTTTTTTCCACCGGCTCACGCCAACGGACAGCAATGGGCTACATCAAATAGTCTGATTCTTATTTAAGAAGTGCTCCGTCTCATTTTTCCCCGTAAATTTGCAATATTAATTCTACCATCATGTATTCTTTATTGATTTTATTAGCGGTCGGCACACAGGAAATAATTTGGATTATCGTTGGCGTTTTGATTCTCTTCGGAGGTAAAAAAATTCCTGAACTGATGAGAGGAATGGGAAAAGGTATTCGCGAATTCAATGACGCCAAAAATTCCGTCCGCAAGGAAATAGAGGAACAAGGAACGGAAGCGGTTCAGGATGTAAAAAAATAATCCTTTCTCCCCCCTTTATATTTGTTTACTGCAAGGCAGTCTCCAACCGTTTTGTTTTCATTCATCAATATAGCGTCTTATCATCAGGATCTGATTGATTCCCGTACCACCTGCGTTGCAGCAGTGCAACATTATTTACAACAGTGCCTGGATCGACAGTCTTTAAACGCAATGGTGCATCTGTTTGAGGAAGAGGCTCTGGCACGCGCTAAAGAACTGGATGCCCAACGTGCTTCCGGAAAAACGATGGGCAAGTTGCACGGGGTAGTTGTCACCCTTAAAGAGGTGATTTGCTATAAAGACCATCCGGTTTCGGCGTCTTCCCGAATGCTGGAAAACGTAATTGCCCCTTATCATGCTACCGCTATTCAACAATTATTGTCGGAAGATGCCATCATTATCGGAACGGTCAGTTGTGACGAATTTGCGATGGGCAGCAGCAATGAAAATTCCTGTTTCGGTCCGGTACGAAATGCCCTGGATCCCGATCGAGTGCCCGGCGGTTCATCCGGTGGTTCTGCTGTAGCGGTACAGGCAGGATTGTGTATGGTGAGCCTGGGGAGCGATACAGGCGGATCGGTTCGACAGCCCGCTGATTTCTGTGGTATTGTTGGAATGAAACCTACTTATGGAAGAGTGAGTCGGCACGGACTCATTGCATACGGATCGAGTTTCGATCAGATTGGCGTTTTATCCAATAATGTAGAAGATGCGGCGAAGGTGCTGGAAGTTATTGCCGGTAAAGATGAATATGATGCGACGGTTTCTTCCATGCCCGTGCCAAAGTATGACCAACTGATGCATGCTGAAGTTCCTGTAAAACCTCGTATCGGTTATTTCAAAGAAATGCTGGCACATCCTGCACTGGATCCGGAAATAAGAATGAAGTTGGAAAATTTTTTAGCTCAACTGCAAAACGATGGCTACCCGGTGGTGGCATTGGATTTCCCATTGCTGGAATATATTGTTCCCACCTATTATGTTCTTACCACAGCCGAAGCCAGCAGTAATTTATCGCGATACGACGGCATCCGATACGGCTATCAGGCTGCTTCCAATCCCGAAGATCTCAACGCTTTCTACGCGCTCAATCGTTCGGAAGGCTTTGGGAAAGAAGTAAAGAAAAGAATCATGCTCGGCACTTTTGTATTGAGTGCCGGTTATTTTGATGCCTATTATACGAAAGCACAACAAGTAAGAAGATTATTGCTGGATGCTTCTAACAGAGTGTTTAATGAGGTGGATTTTTTATGTATGCCCGTTTCCCCCACCACTGCTTTTAAAATAGGGGAGAAAACAACCGATCCGATTGAAATGTATCTCGCAGATATTTTTACGGTCTATGCCAATCTGGTGGGTATCCCTGCCATGGCTTTGCCCTTGTTTCAGCATACTAACGGATTGCCATTTGGTCTTCAGTTGCACGGTCGTCATTTTGATGAAGCCGGTTTGTTTGCGCTTGCACAACAATGGATGACCAGATATTGTTAACTTTATCTGATGTCAAATGGAATAGAACCGGAAGTAAGAGATTTTCTGAAAAGAATTTTGCAAACAGTTTCTATGGGGATGCTGTTCCTGCTTGTCAATATGACCTTTGGGTTATATTTCAACTGGGCTTTTTACGAACAAAAAGTCACCTTAGGCAATATCATTTATTATTGCTTTTTCTTATCCAGTTTTACCGGGCTGCTTTATTACTATTATCGCTTATGGAAACAAAGACTCAGCCGGAGGGACTGAGTCTTTGTAGGTTTTGCTTTGTTTAATTCAGCATATCCTTAAGCTTTTTCTCATTCAATATCACGATATCGCCATTGCGCACGTCAATCAGTTTTTCTGATCTGAAATCGCTGAGCGTTCTGATCAGACTCTCCGTAGCGGTAGCTGCGATATTCGCCAGATCTTCCCTTGAAATATGAATGGAGAAATGCTCATTGTTGGTAGTGTGATATTTTTTCATCAGCGTCATCAGTGCTTCGGCTACTCTTTTCCTCAGACTATTATATGCCAGTCCAATCAGTTGATTTTCCTTTTCCGTAATATTTTGCGCCAGTAACCGGATCATACGTACCGATACATCTTTGTTTTGATGCAGCAATTCTTCAAAATCCGTTCTTGGTATAATGGCCAGTTCTGTTTCTTCCAGCGCCTCCGCTGTTTCCTTGTAGGTTTCATTTTCAATCAGGGGAATATATCCAAGAAAATCTCCTTCTTTATATAATCCGATGGTTAGTTCTTTACCATCTTCATTGCTCTTGAAAGTTTTTACTTTTCCTTTCAACACAAAGAACAGTCGCGAAGGATGATTGCCCTCAGAATAAATGACCTGCTTCTTTTTATACTTGTTGATATTCCTGTCTTCTTTCAATGCCATCAGCGGATCTTTCCCTGAATAATTTTCGCTAATCTGACTCCAGCCTTCCATTCCGCTGGCTAATATTTGCTGTGTCCATTCGGCTTTTTTTAATCTGCTTTCAATAGCGCTCAGCAATTCAGTTTCAGTAAATGGTTTGGTGATATAATCATCTGCACCCATTTCCATTCCCCTTCTCATGTCGGGCCTTTCGCTTTTCGCACTTAAAAAAATAAAAGGAACATGCTGCAGATTTTCATTTTTTTGCAACACATGCAACACGCCATAGCCATCCAGCACAGGCATCATGATATCGCAAATAATTAAATCAGGACCTGCTTTCAAAGCCTGCTCCAGCCCGATTTTCCCATTTTCTGCCGGTATTACTTTGTAACCCGCCAGCTCCAAAATCTCGCACGTGTTTTCGCGAATGTCTGCATTGTCTTCAATCAGAAGGATTTTCTTCATAAATCTTACTATTTAGGGTGAAAAGAAAAAATTGGTCATGATCTGTCCTGGTATTTTGGGTGATTGGGAAATTGTATGGTAAAGGTGGTTCCCTGGTGTTGTACGCTCTTGCACGTGATCTTGCCATTCATCAGCTGAATATATCTGCTTACAATATGCAACCCCAGTCCGGTGCCCTGAATATTTGTTACATTTTTACTTCGGAAAAATCTTTCAAATAAATGTTTCTGTTCTTCTTCAGCAATGCCCATGCCCTGATCCGATATTTCAATATGAATCCCCCTTTGCTTCTTAAATGTTTTTATTTCAATGTGGCTGTTTTCAGGAGAAAACTTGATGGCATTACTGATGAGATTGATAAAAATATTGGTCAGCAATCTTTCGTCTAGCATTGCTTCTTCTTTCCCTTCGTGCGTATGCCGGATGATTTGCCCCTGCTTGCACAGCGGTTCCATTTGATTGATGGCAGATTCAGTCAGTTTTTTCAGATTGATCTTTGCCAGCTTCGGCTCTATTTTTCCGTCTTCTATTTTTCCAAGCGATAAAAATTCATTGAGAATGTCATTGAGGTTGTTGACTGCTCCCGCAATTCGATCCAGATGCTTTTCAACTTTAGAGTGGTCTTCACTATGGATATATTTGTTTAATAGGGTAACCGAAGAAAATATGGTACTCAGCGGGGTTCTGAATTCATGAGAAGCCATGGATACAAAACGACTCTTCATATCATTGAGGGCTTTTTCTTGCTGCAGCGCGTTTTCCAGCGCATCGCGTGAGTGTTTCAGTTCACTGAGTGTTTCTTCCAGCAGGTGTGTTCGCTGCGTTACCTTTTCTTCCAGCAACTCATTCAGTTGTTTCATGTTCGCATTCACCGCAGCCATCTCCTCTTTTTGTCTTCTTAGAATCTGTTCATTTTTTTTACGTTCGGTATCATCAAACACATAGGCCAGGGTGAAAGCACCTTCCTCCGTGAAAAAATGCCCCAGACTCACCTGAATAGGAAATTCTCCTCCATGTTTGCGCATTCCATATAATTCAAGCGCAGTTTCAGCATTTCTTGTCTCCTGTTTCTGATCGTATGGCTGTCGTTGTGCTCTTTGTGTTTTCTTATATCGGGACGGAATCAGTTTCTCAATAGATTGACCGATAAGCTCTCCGTTTTCATACCCGAATTGCTTATTGGCAAATGGGTTGATCATAACCAGTTTGTCAAATCGGTCACAGAGCAGAATTCCGATGGACGCGTTGTTAAACAGCGCTTCAAACTTTTGAATTTCCTTGAGTAGCAGCTCCTCGCTTTTTACTGCTGCACTGAGGTCGGAAAGATAAAGCAAGGAGTAATTAAAACTTTTATCCAGCGGTTCAATAACGAGTTGTGCCCAGCTGCTTTTGCTCGTAATGGGAGAGAGTCCTTTTTTAACGATTCTTCTATTGGCGATATCGTTTTCAATAAGGCTCACTTCCTCCGGTGAAATATGTAGTTTTTCAGTAAGAAATACAGTCAGGCTCATGGGCAATTGAACCACATATTGCTCCCTTGCCATTTTATTGATAAAAACAAAAGCAGCGGATTCATTATGCAATATTCCCATCCCCATAGGAATCTGCTCACAAAGAGCTTCAAAAAAATGCGGATGATAAGCAGATATCAAGGGTTTCGGTTTTATTTCTTTTTGAATGAAAAAGATTTGCTAAATTTAGCGACATAAAATATCACCCTTTTTATTTTGTAAGCTTTGATACCTTCATGTTTAAACAATTCAAAACGACTGTTTTATGTAGAGGTTGACACAACAGGAAAAATCATCGATTTTAACCCTGCTTTCAGCGTTTCCACTATACAATCTATGACGGCGGTCAGTTTTGAAAATGACATCATTCATCCTGATTCAGAGGAGCAAAAACAGCTGATTTTGTGCCGTAATTTTTGTTTGAAAAATCCTGGGGTCATTCAATCCATCACACTCCGGAATACTTCATTAAGTACTTCTTTTAATCCTGTTTACTGGGAGCTTACTTATGAAGAAGCAACGGCAGACAAGCCTGCGCATTTCAGATGGATTGGTTTTTTACTGTATAACGAATCGGAAGCGGATGAAGAAAGAAAAAAGTTGCAGGAAGAATTGATTCAACAAAAGGTGATTCGACAAAATTTACTGGCTCAAGTGGCAGTAGATGCACAGGAAAAAGAACGCGCCAATATCGGGAAAGAATTACACGACAATATCAGTCAGATGCTCACCAGTACTAAATTGTTTTTAGATATTCTGAAAACTAAAACGGAGGATGAATTGGTGGACAGAAGCATTAAAAACATCAACGCGATTATTCAGGAAGTTAGAAGCTTGTCTCGCTCCCTTGCGCCTTCCGGCATGGCAGATTTGGGATTGATTGCTTCGCTCAATGATCTTTTTGAAAATATCCGTGCTACCAATGTGATTGAAGTGGAATTTTATCCCGATACGGAAACCGATCGCTTGTTATCTGCTACCGCTAAGTTAACTTTATACAGAATTGTACAGGAGCAGGTGAATAATATTCTCAAACACGCAAGCGCCAAACAGGTTTTCATCGAACTTTTCCCTGAGGAAGGACAAGTTGAGCTGATTGTCTCAGATGATGGCATTGGTTTCGATCCCGTTACTGTTAAAAAAGGGATGGGACTTGAAAATATGAGAAGCCGAACCGCATTGCTTAACGGAAAATTTGATATTATTGCTGCGCCGGGCAAAGGAACCAAGATCAAAGTTGTATTACCCATAAATTAATCAGGATGGAAAAAATAACAATCCTCATTGCAGACGACCACAAATTGATACGTGAAACCTGGAGTTTTATTCTCAACAGCGATCCCCGCTTTCAGGTGATTTCGCAATGCAGCAACGGAGAAGAAGCCATTGCTGAAGCGCAAAGACTGCGTCCGAAAGTAGTGTTGTTGGATATCAATATGGCACCTATCAGCGGACTGGAAGCAACCCAGCAAATCAGAAAATTTTCACCCGCTTCAAAAATCATCGGTGTTTCGATGCATTCACAGCCGGCGTATGTGAAAAAGCTACTCAAACTGGGGGCGCATGGTTATGTTACCAAAAACTCTCCGCAAAATGAAATGTTTGAAGCCATCACCGAGGTGCAAAAAGGAGGGCGCTATATTTGTTCGGAAGTGAAAACCATTCTATCTGAACAGGCATTTGATGAAGAGAGTAATGCAGGCATCAATTCTCTTTCAAACAGGGAATTGGAAATCATCAAGTACATTAAAGACGGATTGTCTTCCAAGGAGATTTCAACTGAATTGAATATCTCTCTCAAAACCGTGGAGGTACACCGCCATAATATTTTGAAAAAGCTCAATTTGAAAAACAGCGCCGCACTGGTCAACTTCATCAACGAAGCCGGACTTGCCATTTAGATTGAATTGCGGTAACGATTAAAGGCCATTCGCACTATGACTGTTCGCGTCTTTATTACCGGCGGTACTTTTGACAAAGAGTATAATGAGCTAACCGGCGAGTTGAGTTTTACCAATACCCACATGCAACAACTACTGACGATGGGAAGATGCAGAGTGCCCGTCGCCATCCAAACGCTCATGATGATTGATAGTCTGCAGATGACTGAACAAGATCGTGCATTTATCGTTCATCATTGTGAGCATTGTGAAGAAAAGAAAATTGTCATCACACACGGCACCGATACGATGACAGATACCGCAGCCGCATTAGCGCATCACTTACAGTATTCCGATAAAACGATTGTGCTGACCGGAGCCATGATTCCGATTGCTTTTGGCAGCAGCGATGGTTTATTTAACCTCGGTAGCGCTCTTGCTTTCGCTCAAACCCTTTCTTCCGGCATTTATGTAGCGATGAATGGTCGCTATTTCCATTGGAATCATGTGCGAAAAAACAAGGAGACAGGGATGTTTGAGGAGATTTGATTCGAAAATGGCACCTCAAAATTAAGCTTCATTTATTTAATTCTTTAGCTTATTTTTTATTTTATATCTAAATAAGATGCATATATTAATCTTATTTACATTAATTTTATCAATTAAATATAATTAAATGTCTTTATTGCCATATTCTGAAGAGCAGGTACTTGACCGGTTAAGGTTTGAGAATCCCTGGTGGGCCACAGGAGCGGTAGAAGATTATTACACCTCCATGCAGAGGAGATTGTATTTTGATTTGTTCATGCCCCTCGTTCAGGAGACAAGCGTTAGACGTGCTGTTGTTTTAATGGGGCCGCGAAGGGTAGGGAAAACAGTAATGCTGTATCATGCTGTTCAGCATCTGCTTGAACATGAAATTGATCCTTTGAAAATCGCTTTCATTTCTATTGAAACGCCCATTTACAACAAGATTGGTTTAGAACAACTTTTCAGTCTTTGTCGGAAAGCGACAATGCAAGAAAACTCCAAAGGGTGGTATGTTTTCTTTGATGAAATACAATATTTAAAAGATTGGGAGGTGCATGTAAAGTCATTGGTTGACAGTTACCCACACACGCGATTTGTGGTTTCCGGTTCTGCTGCAGCAGCATTGCGACTCAAGAGCAATGAGAGTGGTGCAGGAAGATTTACTGATTTCATGTTGCCGCCTTTAACTTTTAATGAGTTCATTCATTTGAAAGAATTAAACAGACTCATTACAGAAACCAAAATGGATTGGGAAGGCAGCCTGACTCGTTTTTACACTACCAATAATATCAAGGAGCTTAACCGTCACTTTTTGGATTATATCAATTATGGGGGATATCCTGAGGTGATATTCTCAGATCAGATACAGCGTAATCCAGGAAGATATATCAGAAGTGATATAATAGACAAAGTCTTATTGAGAGACTTGCCTGGCTTATATGGCATCAGAGATGTGCAGGAACTTAATTCATTATTCACGGCAATTGCATATAATAGCGCGGGAGAAGTAAGCCTGGAGGAATTGAGTAAGAATTCAGGCGTTCAAAAGAATACTATTAAAAGATATCTTGAGTATTTAGAAGCGGCTTTTTTAATCAAGGTAGTGCATAAAATTTCCAATAAGCCCAAACACTTTCAACGCGCTACACAATTCAAGATTTACCTGACAAATCCTTCTTTGAGGAGTGCATTGTTTGCGCCGCTGCAAACCACGGATCCTTTCATCGGCAATATGGTTGAGACGGCTATTTATGCTCAGTGGTTTCACCGAGACTGGTTTACTCCCTATTATGCAAGGTGGCAGAAGGGAGAAGTTGATATGGTAAAACTAGACAATAATAACTTTAAACCTCAATGGGCGGTAGAGATCAAGTGGAGCAATCATTTTTTTGAAAAACCCGGCGACTTAAAATCGTTGATACAATTTTTGAAGGACAATGATTTGCCAACCGCATTGGTGACTACGCTGGACAAAGAGGGAACAAGGGAAATAGACAATATCCAACTCAAGTATATTCCTGCATCAGTTTATGCCTATACAGTTGGGAAAAACACGATGTTGCAAAAACAAAATACAGGATAGCGGATAGTTCCCATTAAATAATTTTTCTTCGCTCTCTTCAAAAAAATCATTTCAACTATATGGCATCAATAGGCTGGATAGACTTCTCCACCAATGACCGATTAACATTCGGGCAGCCGCGTCAGCAAGAATTAGTGGATGCGCTGCACGAATCGGGTTTTAGTGATGAGTTAATTCAAAAATTGGATGATTTGATCATTAATTTAAGTCCGGTCACTTTTCAAGATGCATCATCTCCTCAACCCAAACCTGCTGAATAACTCTTCTTTACGGATATCAATGAAAGTGGGCTGTCCGCCCGGCGTAGTGCGATATGATTCGCATTGCATCAGTTCCGTTACCATAAACTGTAACTCTTCAGCAGATAGCAATTGTCCTGCTTTTATACTGCGTTGTCGTGCCAGGGCGCGGATTAGTTTTTCTTCCCGCGGTAAAGACACTTCCGGTTGGTAGTGTTTGAATTGCTCCAGCAACCACTCTATGTCGCCGGAAATATTTTCATCACTTATATCAGGAGGGGTTCCTCTTACAATAAAACTGTTATTGCCAAAAGATTCAATGAGGTAACCAAGCGGTTGCAGATCGGGTAGTAGTTCTGTCAGCAAGGTGCTGTCTGCCGGAGACAGATGAAGCGTGATGGGAAACAGGCTTTGTTGTGCGATGGACTTGCCAGAACGAAATGTTTTTTTCAATTGGTGATAGAGAATAGTTTCGTGGGCATATTGCTGGTGAAACAAGCGAAGCATTTCTCCAAAATCAGCTACAATGAATGTAGCAAACACCTGTAAAAAAGTAGTCGGCAATGCATGCGAAGATTCGCTATTCATCAGTGTCTCCGACAGCGGAAGCGAGGAAGCAGTTGATGATGGATGATTTTGCATTTGCGCCGTTTCGAAGAAGGATTGCCAGTTGGTCAGTTTCCCTCTCGAAGAAGGATCAATTTTATGCGCCGCATATTTATCCGTAAAACTTTGATAGAGAGAAGAGGAAGAAGCCGCCGCTTTTTGTTGTTCCGTAACCGGTTTGCTGACAGCATCCAGTTGCTGAATGCCGGCATGTAATTCAAAATCAAGACTGGGCGCGATATTGAACTGGGCAAGGCCATGTTTTACCGCTGCCTGTACAAAGGCGTAAATAATTTTTTCATCTTCAAATTTGATTTCCTGCTTGGTGGGGTGCACATTGATATCGATCTGTGCCGGGTCAAGTGTGAGGAAGAGGGCATAAGCAGGATGGCTGTCTGCCGGAATCAATTCTTTGAATGCAGTGCTGATGGCATGATGCAGGTAAGGACTTTTAATGAATCGGTTATTCACAAAAAGAAACTGATCGCCTCTCGTTTTTTTGGCGGTTTCCGGTTTGCCGATAAAACCTGCTATCTGTAAATAATCGGTTGATTCTTCTACATTGACCAGTTTGGTTTGATATTGGTTACCCAGCAACTGAATGATGCGTTGTTTCATGGTGCCGGGGTCGAGGTGAAACTGACGTTCTCCATTTGCAGTAAGGGAAAAAAACAGGTGGGGGTTGGCCATACTCACCCTCGTAAATTCATCGAGGATATGGCGCATTTCGGAGGCGTTGCTTTTAAGAAAATTTCTTCTGGCGGGCACATTGAAGAAAAGATTTTTCATGGCGATGCTGGTGCCGTCGGGACTAGCAACCGGTTCCTGTTTGACGACTTCACTGTTTTCGATTTCTATGAGTGTGCCGGCGGAGTCTTCCGGTCTTTTTGTTTTCAGAATTACCTGTGCTACCGCTGCGATGGAGGCGAGTGCTTCCCCTCTGAAGCCCATGGTTTTTATGCGAAACAAATCGTCGATGGAAGTGATTTTGGAAGTGGCATGACGCTCAAAGGCCATGCGGGCATCTAGTTCGCTCATCCCTTTACCGTTATCGGTTACCTGAATGAGTTGTTTACCGGCATCTTCAATCAGTAGCTCAATGCGGGTAGCGCCGGCATCGACCGCGTTTTCGAGCAGTTCCTTCACGGCGCTACCCGGTCGCTGTATCACTTCTCCGGCAGCAATCTGATTCGCAATATGATCGGGCAACAGACGAATTTGGTCGGCCACTTTATGAAAATTTTAATCGTCAAAGGTACATTTCTTCTTTCAGAATGATGCCCTAAATCCTACCTTTATTCCAAGTATATACTTTATTGGATGAAAATATTTCCCGCTTTCTTATTCGCCCTCCTGTTGTGTTGTCGCCTGCAAGCGCAAACCTATTCTCTTGCCGAAGATAAATGGGTGGACAGCGTCTTTCGCTCTTTAACCCTGGAACAGAAAATCGCCCAGCTGATGATTGTACGTGCGCACAGCAACCTGACACAATCACATGTGGATGAAGTAAGCCATTTAATTCGCCAATACAATGTGGGCGGACTCTGTTTTTTTCAGGGAGGTCCGCTTCGGCAGGCGATGCTGACCAATTTTTACCAAAGCATTGCCAAAACGCCACTCCTCATTACGATAGATGCAGAATGGGGACTGGCCATGCGGCTCGACAGTGTGCAGGCATTACCTCGACAACTGATGCTAGGCGCCATAGCCGATACTACACTCGCCTATCGGTATGGACAAATACTCGGCAGACAATGCAAGCGAATGGGCATCCAGGTCAATTATGCACCGGTTCTCGATGTGAATAATAATCCCGCCAACCCGGTTATCAATGATCGTTCCTTCGGAGAGAATAAAGAAAAGGTAGCCATACTCGGAAGCGCACTTATCAATGGGTTACAGGAGCAGGGCGTAATGGCATGTGCCAAACATTTTCCCGGTCATGGTGACACGGAAGTGGACAGTCATTATGATTTGCCGGTCATTAAAAAAAGTAACGCGCAGCTCGATACACTGGAAATATATCCCTTTAAAAAAATATTTGAACAAGGTGTTGCTTCCACTATGGTTGGACATCTTGCCATCCCGGCTATTGATACTACACCTAATATAGCGATGTCTCTTTCTGCCAACAATGTCAATGGATTGTTGCGGGAGAAAATGGGATACAACGGACTTGTATTCACGGATGCTTTGGAGATGAAGGGGGTACAAAAATTTTTCCCCGGCGGCAAAGCTTCTTTGATGGCGCTGAAAGCAGGGAATGATTTGTTGTGCTTACCCGTAGAAATTCCTGCAACGATCGAGCTGATCAAGCAAGCGGTGCTGGTTGGTGAATTGGACAGTATTGCACTATACAACAAAGTAAAAAAAGTGTTGCGCGCGAAATATGCAGTTGGTTTGAAGCAGGCGCAAACCGTTGATACCGTTAATCTGTTGCAAGATTTGAATGAAGGGATTACAGCGCTTCGCAATGACATGGCGCGTCATGCTGTTACCTTATTACGCAACGAAGAAAAACTATTGCCCATTCTCCCATCTGCCATTCTTTATCAGCAGGAAAGAAATTTAAAAGGTACAGTGGCTTATGTAGCAGTAGGACTGGATTCCATTCAACCCTTAGGCGTTTCTATGCAAGCAACTTATCAGGCAGATTTATTTTATTTCCCCAATAAAATGGATTCTATCGCAATAGAAGCACGCTTGGATTCCATTCAAAAAAATTATGATTATCTCGTCATTGGATTACATAAATTCAGTCGCAAACCCACGAATCAATTTGGGTTGTCAGCAACCACGATTGGAATTGTTAATCGTCTGTTGGAGCATCCTCGTTCTGCATTGATTGTTTTTGGAAATCCCTATGCCCTTGCTCATTTCTGTGAAGCAAAACGGCTGATGGCGGCGTATGAAGACAATTCGGACATACAGGCAGCGGTGTTTCGTCAATTGACCGGAGTGGATGCTCCGCTTGGAAAATTGCCGGTCAGTGTTTGTGACCGATTATCTGCGGGCACAGGTAACACCTACGAAAATCAAATGCTTGAATTGCCCAAGCAACTTCTCCCTCCTTCAAAATTTGTGAAAGTCGATTCCATAATGGAAGATGCGATACAAAGGAAGGCAATGCCCGGAGGAGTTGTTGTGGTGATGAAAGAGGGGAAAATTATTTTTGAAAAAGCGTATGGCCATACCACTTATGAAGCCACTCAACCCACTTCGCTTCAAACGGTGTATGATGTTGCTTCCGTAACGAAAGTTGCCGCAACAACTTTAGCGGTGATGCGATTATATGAGAATGGACAACTGCATTTAAGAGAAAGACTGGGAACATATCTCCCGGAATTGAAAGGAAGTCCGCATGCAACGTTAAAAATTCGTGATCTGTTGTTACATCAATCGGGTTTGCCTTCCTGGATTCCGTTTTATAAATCATTGATAGATACGATTAGCGGTATTCCTGACCCAATATGGATAGCTACTCAACGAACTAAGGACTACAGTCAATATATTGCGCCCGGCATGTATCTGCGTAATGACTGGATGGATAGTTTATGGAAAAGAATAATGCGTATTCCTCTTGCCAAAAGAAAGACCTATCAGTACAGCGATATTGGATTTATGTATTTGGGAAAATTAATTGAAAAGATAACGGGAGTAACCCTCGATGAATATGTCAGACAAAATTTTTACGAACCTCTTACATTGCCCACCATCGGATTTGTTCCCAAACAAAAAATACCATTAGATCGAATAGCACCTACTGAAAAAGAAAAATCCTTTCGGCGTCAGTTACTTTGGGGAGAGGTGCACGATCCCGCTGCCGCTTTGATGAGGGGTGTCGCCGGACATGCAGGATTGTTTAGCACTGCGCAAGAACTCGCTTATTTGATGCAGGATCTGATGCGGTCAACAAAGGATTCAGGTACGATTCGATTTAAACCTTCAACGATTCGACTATTTACCTCGTATGGAAGCAAGCAAAGCAGAAGGGGATTAGGGTTCGACAAACCTGAGCAAGATAATTGGAGCAGAAAAGATCCTTATCCTTGTCGAGCCGTTTCTTCCTCCGCCTTTGGCCATCTTGGATTTACCGGCACCTGCGCCTGGGCAGATCCCGAGCAGCAACTGGTGTATGTATTGTTGAGTAATCGGGTGCATCCTGATGCGCAGCCCAATCTGTTTGGTAATCTGAATGTACGGGGAAAGGTGATGGAAGCGGTTTATGAGGCAATTCGTTCAGCAGATTAATTGCTTCAAACTATTCTTGAGTATATAACCGATATACATCTTCCTTTTGAAATAATTGGGTTCCTTCATTCATAGTAGCTGCAGAGCCACAACTTACTCCGAAGCGAATTGCTTCCTGCGCACTAGCTCCTTTGCTGAACATATAGGTAATGCCGGCCACCATGCTATCGCCTGCTCCTACAGTACTTTTCATTTCCACTTTTGGCGCTTGACAATAATATTTTTCTGTTTCACTCACCAACCAGGCTCCGTCTCCACCCATAGATACCGCCACCCATTCTGCAAATCCCTCTTTCACTACCTGGAGCGCAGCGTCGGGGATGGAATCTTTTTCAATGTATTCGAGTTGTAACAATCGGCTCAACTCAGCACGATTGGGTTTAATCAGAAAAGCTTTTTTATGGCGCAGTGCTTGTAAAGCAGGACCACTGGTATCTACTACACACTTTGCCCCCATCTTATGCGCTTGTTCCACTATCAATCCATAAAAATGATCCGGTAATCCGGGCGGCAGACTACCACTTGCTACAATAAATTCCGGACTGAATGAATGCATCTGCTCAATCAATTCATGAATGGCTGATTCCTGCACCGCCAATCCGGGAAAAGTGAATCGAAATTGATGGTTAAGTGAAGTTTCTTTTACCACCCAGTTTTCCCGTGTTTCCACTTCAGTAGGAATGGAGTGAAATTCAATGTCTGTGTTGCGGAGCAAGGAACAAAGCATAGCACCATTATGTCCGCCAGCCGGAAACAAGGCAACCGATTTTGCTTCGAGCTTTTCAAGTGCTTTACTGACGTTGATGCCGCCCCCACCAGGTTCATGTACAACCTCGGTGCATCGAAGTTTGGCTTCGGGCATCAGCTTTTCTACCCGGGTGCTTTTGTCTATACAGGGATTGAGGGTGATGGTTAGAATCATATTGGAAATTTAATTGAGAATAGTTGCGAGGATGTGCTGAATCTTCAATTCAACAGAAGCGTAATCGGCATAGCCTCTGGTAATCAGAAAGATTTTATGCTCCGATACCTGCAACATTAATTGCGGGAAACCGGTTGCCTGTAATTTGCGGCACAATTCAAATTCCTGCTTGGCTTTATCCAAAAATGAAGGTTCACGCAACTGGTTATAAAATGCGTTTTCATCTATACCATATTTCAACAGCAGGTGCCTGTATGCTTCATCATCGGTGAGATCTCTTCCTTCTGCAAACAAAGCATATTGGAGATCTGAAGCAAAATCAAGTTGGCGCTCCGGCAAATAAGTTTTGAAAATCGCTAAGGCGATCGCGGATTTTTCTGAGGAAGGAAACCAGTCGCTATGATCGGCATTTCTCATGTGCCATAAAAAATCTTCTCCGAAACGGACTCCTGTAACGGCTTCTACATTGGGATAATGTTCCAAAACAAAAGGCGCCATTATTTTCACCGGACTGGGTTTTTCCGGAAGAATCATGCCGCCGCTAAGGACTTCTATGGGTAGCCTTTCCGCATATTTTTTTTGCAGTTGTTGCATTACACTGCTGAATCCATAACACCATCCGCACCAGGCATCGTAACAATAAATCAATATGGGTTGCATAATATTTTTTAATGCGCTTCCAGCCAGTTGTTTCCTAATCCAGCTTCTGCTACTACCGGTACACCATTGGGCAGCGTCATCGCGCTTTGCATACATTCCACCACCAGCGATTTCATGGCATCGGCTTCTTCTTTCACTACATCAAACAACAATTCATCGTGCACCTGCAAAATCATCTTGCTCTTCATCTTGTGTTTGAGTAATGCTTCATGCGTTTTAATCATCGCCAATTTGATCATGTCGGCTGCCGTTCCCTGTATAGGAGAATTAATGGCGTTGCGCTCCGCAAATCCGCGAACGGTGAAATTGGAAGACTGAATATCTCTCAGCCATCTTTTTCTTCCCATCAGCGTTTCTACATATCCGTGTTGTTTCGCAAAGGCAATGGTGTCATCCATATACTGCTGAATACCGGTAAATTCTTTTTTGTAATTGTCAATAATCTCTTTCGCTTCGGTTCGACTGATCCCAAGATTCTCCGCTAGTCCAAATGCGCCTTGTCCGTAGATGATTCCGAAGTTGACACTTTTCGCTTTGTAGCGCATCTCTTTGGTAACGTTTTCCTCCGCTACTTTATACACTTTCGCTGCGGTAGCCGTATGAATGTCTTTGTGCTGAATGAAGGCTTCACACATAGCAGGGTCTCCACTGATGGCAGCTACGATGCGCAATTCAATTTGAGAATAGTCAGCGCTCAACAAAAGATGATTTTCATCTCGAGGGATGAAGGCTTTTCTGATTTCTCTGCCTCTTTCCGTACGCACCGGGATATTCTGCAGATTGGGATTATTGCTCGACAATCTGCCCGTAACCGCAATAGCTTGTCCGTAGTTGGTATGTACTCTGCCTGTTTTGGGTTGAATCAATAAAGGCAGTGCATCCACATAAGTAGATTTTAATTTGGTAAGCTCGCGATAGGAGAGAATATCGGCAACGACCGGACTCACATGCGCAAGTTTTTGCAACACATCTTCGCCGGTGGCATATTGTCCGGTTTTGGTTTTCTTCGCTTTGGGATCGAGTTTAAGGTGTTCAAACAATACTTCGCCAAGTTGTTTGGGAGAAGAAAGATTGAACGTAAAGCCGCTGGTGTCAAATACCTTTTTTTCCGCCGCTTTGATTTCTGCATCCAGTGATACGGCATAGTCTTTCAAAAAAGGAACATCTATGCCGATGCCTTCCCATTCCATATCTGCCAGAACCTGAATGAGCGGCGTTTCTACTTTGTAAAAAACTTCTTCTACTGATTTTTCTTTCAACTGCGGAAAGAAAACCTGCTTGAGTTGCATCGTAATATCTGCATCTTCTCCCGCATATTCTTTAACCGTTTCCTCATCAATATCGCGCATCGAGCCCTGGTTCTTTCCTTTTTTCCCAATGAGAGATGTAATGGAAATCGGCTGATAGTGTAGATACTTGGCACTCAGTACATCCATGCCGCGTTTTCCCTCCGGTTCAATTACATAATGCGCCAGCATGGTATCAAAAAAACGGCCTTTCAATTCAATGTGATTGGCACGCAACACCAGCAGATCAAATTTGATATTTTGTCCTATCCACTGACGCGCATCATCTTCGAATAATGCTTTAAACTTTGAAAGAATTTTTTGAGTGGCTTCTTTTTCCGGTGGACAGGGCACGTACCAGGCTTGTTTTGGCTCAATGGAAAATGCAAGGCCAACCAGTTCGCAATCATAAGGATCCAGTCCGGTTGTTTCGGTATCAAAACAAATTTCTTTAGCAGCTTTCAGTTGCTCAATCAGGCTTTCAATTGCTTCCTCTGTCTTAATCAAAATATATTGATGAGGCGTATTGTCAATCGTATGAAGAGCAGCAGCATGCGTAGTTGTTTCTTCCTCAGACAAATCTTCTGTCACCTCTTTATGTGAAGCTGTTTTTTTTTCGGCAGCAGCTGAAGCAACCACATTTCCGAAAAGATCCCGTTGAACGGAGGCCGATTCATTGAAAGGAATTTCTTCTCCCAAAATTCTTTTACCGATGGTTCTGAATTCCAGTTCGGAGAAAATCTCCATCAATTGTTCCTTGTTCCGGTTTTTCAAACGAAAATCTTCTTCATGAAACTCAACCGGAACTGTGGTGATAATGGTCGCTAATTTTTTACTGAGTACGGCGAGTTCTTTTCCATTGCGGATTTTCTCACCCAAGGATCCTTTTATATTATTGGCGTTGGCTATTATTTGTTCGAGAGAGCCATATTCCTGCAGCAATTTAACAGCAGTCTTTTCCCCAACACCTGGTATGCCGGGAATATTATCTACCGAGTCGCCCATCATGGCGAGCATATCCACGACCTGTTCTACTTTTTGAATTTGCCATTTGGCACAGACTTCAGCAGGTCCCATTATTTCAACTGCTCCGCCCTGGTAGCCCGGTTTATAGATTTTGATTTTATCGGTTACCAGTTGACCATAATCTTTATCGGGCGTTACCATGAATACTTCATATCCTGCTGCTGCGGCTTGTTGACTCAGCGTGCCGATGATATCATCTGCTTCATATCCATCTGATTCCAGTACGGGGATATTAAATCCTTCGATGATTTTTTTGATATCGGGAATGGCACTCAGCAGGTCTTCCGGTGCTTCCTGGCGATTGGCTTTATAATCTGCAAAATCGAGGTGACGTTCTGTGGGGGCTTTGGTGTCAAAACAAACTGCGATATGGCTGGGTTTTTGATTTTGAATCAAGTCCACCAGCGCATTGGTAAATCCGAACTGGGCATTGGTGTTTTTGCCTGTTGAAGTGATTCTGGGACTGCGTATTAAGGCGTAATAGGCTCTGAATACCAGCGCCATTGCATCCACCAGAAAAAGTTTTTTATCAGCCATTATATTATTAATTATTAATTATTAATTATTAATTATTAATTACTAATTATTAATTAATAATTCTTCTTCAATGTGCTGTTAGCAGAGTCTGGTTTTGCCGCTGCAGCTTCCGTTTTGGCCGGTTTTTTGCGTGCGGTGATGCGTGCGAGGAAGGAGTCTTCTTTATAGAAGAGGTTGAGGTAAATGGCAAAAAGGAAAAACACGAATGAAAATAAACGGAGCGGTTTTTTCATTGAAATATTTTAGTGTATAAAGTTAAAAGTAAAAAGTTGAAAGTGAATTTCTACGCGCAGCTGATTTTTCCTACCCGGTTGGCATGCCTCCCGCCCTCGAAAGAGGTCGTCATGAATAAGCGTGCCATCTCGAGGGCGGTCGGCGTTTCCACAAACCTAGCCGGTATGCACAAAATGTTCGCATCATTGTGTTGCCTCGCCAATACAGCCACCGATTCATTCCAACAAATAGCTGCCCGTATCCGTTGATGCTTGTTGGCGGTAATGGCCACACCGTTCGCACTGCCGCAAATCAAAATGCCCCAGGCTGCTTCGCCGCTTTCAACGGCTTCCGCTACCGGGTGCGCATAATCAGGATAATCAACACTGTCCTCCGAAAAAGCTCCGAAATCCTTACACTTCCAGCCCTTGCTTTCTAAAAATTCAATCAGCAATTTTTTATAAGCAAAGCCTGCATGGTCGCCGCCAATGGCAATGGGTTTGTTTGTGTCAAATGAAAATTCCATATTAGTTTTTATTTATGATGCAATACTGTCCGGTAAAATTATCAATTAAACCATAAATACTCTTTCCGTTCTTAAAATAGGTTCTTTCTTATCAAGTTTTATTGTTACTTTAATGTGATATTTATTATTGTTTTTTTGCCACATTGAATGCTGAGGCATTTCTTTTGCTTGATCAAAAGAAAGTAACCAACCGTCATCCTGAGCCTGAGCGAAGGATCTCCTCATGGAGCAGTCTTCGATTCATGAGATGTTTCGCTAACGCTCAACATGACGGGCAGACCCGATCGCTCCGCGCGTTCTGCCTTGCCAGCGCCACACATTTAGGCATCGTCATCCTGAGCGTAAGCGAAGGATCTCCTATTTTGAGAGCGCATCGAATTATGAGATGTTTCGCTATCGCTCAACATGACGTTCTTTGTGAGCTTTGCCTCTTTGCAGCTTTGTGTGAAATAATCAATCATCAAAAGATTTGATTCTTATTTTAGAAGTCCTCAGATTTCAATTTTCCCCGGACAGCTATTTGTCTATTGATTGATTTAACTCCATTCTTCCTCCACTACTTCATAATGTTTTTTGTAAATCCGGTTGCTCAGCACAATGCTGAATTCATACAATAAGTACAAGGGTAGAGATACCAGAGCCAGACTAAACGGATCGGTAGATGGAGTAATAATCGCTGCAGCAATCAAAATCACAATAAATGCGTAACGACGAACGCGTTTTAATGTCATCGGTGTAATGATGCCCATGCGGGTAAGCAACATGATGAGTACCGGCAACTGAAACAGCAAGCCAATACCAACAGTCAGATACATCAGGTTTTCAAAATAATCGCTGATGGTGGGTTTGAATTCAATGAGCGGACTTAATGAATAGTTGCTGTAAAAATTAACCATAAAGGGAGTGAGGATCACATAGCCAAACATAACCCCTGTAAAAAACAACAGCGATACCCAGATGATCGCACCCGTGCTTCCTTTTCTTTCTTTTTCGCTTAGCGCCGGTCGGATGAATTTCCAAATTTCCCATAACAAATAAGGAAATGCCAAAACAAATCCACCGGTAATGGCAAGCGTAAATGTCATCATGAACTGTTCGGTCATCGCATTGCTCAGGAATTTCATGGAGAAATCCTGCAGACAGAGTTCTGGCAAATTCAATAATTTTCCCAGCTTGCAAAGCCAGCGATAGGTGATGAAATCGGGGTGCACAGGACCCATCAACACGCGATCTACCACAAATTCAATTTTTGCAAAAATGAAAATCGAAGCAATCAAAACAGCCAGCAATGCCCGGATGATATGCTTTCTGAGTTCTTCCAGATGATCGGTAAAACTCATTTCAGCATCCGTCTTTTCCAGCTTCTTTCTTCCAATTAATTTTTGTAACATGTGTTGCCTGCAAAATTACTGCTTCCTTTTTACAACACTTTCACTTTTACGGTTTCGATGCGTGTATCACTCACGCTGAGGATTTCAAATTCAAGTTGCTGTAGGATGATTTTTTCTTTCACTTTGGGAATGGTTTCATGAAATTCAACGATGTAGCCTGATAAGGTTTCTGATTCGGAGGAAGGATCAAACTCAAGCCGGTATTTGTCTCGGAGATAATCGAGTTCCATCCTGCCGCTGAAAATGTATTGTCCCTCCTCAATCGTTTTCTCTGGTAATTCTTCCACATCATACTCATCTTTTATCTCCCCGAAAATTTCTTCAAGGAGGTCTTCCATGGTAACGATGCCGCTTGTGCCCCCGAATTCATCTACGACCCAGGCAATGCTTTTCCTTTCTTTTGAAAAAAGGGTGATCAGATCAGTCACGCCCATGCTTTCAGTGACAGCGGGAATCGGGTGTAAAATAGAACGGATATCGGAAGGGTAATGAAATAAATCTTGTTGATGAATGTATCCTAGTATATGGTCAATGTTGTTTTCATATACGACGATGCGACTCAATTGGGTATCGATAAATAATTGCCGAACGGATTGAAGGGAGGAAGACGCTTCTATGCCGATGATTTCCTTTCGCGGAATCAGGCATTCTCTGATTTTAATTCCGGGCAGTGAGAGGGCATGCTCAAACAAATCGGCATTGAAAGCATTCTGTGCGTCACCCGTCTCTCTTGTCTGCTGGATAAAATGTTCAGGATCGGCTTTTCCAAACAGAGGCTTATGGTTATTCATTTTCAAATCAAAAAGATATTCCAGTACCCAGGCAGACATGCCGCTGAATAAGCGACCAACCGGAGAAAGGACGATGTACACCAGATGGATGGGGCGGGCAAAGAGAGACATTACCGAATTGCTTTTAATTTTAATCATTGCAATGATGAGGTGCGTAGAAAAAAATAATACAATCACGGCTGCCAGCCATTCGGGAATCATTCGTAAGGGAGCATCTTTCCATTCAGCAGGGAACCATTGCCAGAGCACATTGGAAAGCACGCTTGATAATAAAACGGTAGAGGTGAGCGCGATAGTGGAAGCAACTAGAGAAGAGCCGATGAATTCTGAAGGATGTTCCAGCAGTTGACTTAAAATCCGCCCCCCGGATTTTCCCTGCTTTTTTTTGAGTTCCACTGCGAATCTGTTAATGGAATGAAGTGCGGGTTCCAGTGCAAAAAAGAACCCGGTAATCAGGGCGCACAATAAAAGTTCAATAATGGGTAAATATCCTTCCATAAGTATTATTTTTTCAGGGCATCCAATGATTGAGGGTGTAAAAATAATTGAAGGGTATTTGCAGCGAGTTGGCAGGCTTCTTCCAGCCGATCGTTTAAAATAATTTGATCAAAACGGTCTTGAAAGGACAACTCAAATGCCGCTTTGTCCAATCTTTTTTGAATGGATTCTGCAGTGTCGGTTCCTCTTTTTTCCAGTCTTTCTTTCAGCGCTTCCATAGAAGGGGGCGCGATGAAAAGGGTAAGGGTTTGTTGAGGGTATAAATTTTTTATATTCATGGCTCCCTTCACATCAATATCCAAAATGGGTGTTTTGCCGGCATCCCACATTTTTTTTATTTCGGTATGAAGGGTACCGTAATAAAGTCCTTCATAGACCATTTCCCACTCTATAAATTCATTTTCCTTAATTTTTTCTTCAAATTGTTCTCTGGATATGAAGTAATAATCTTTCCCTTCTGTTTCATTTTTTCGCGGAGCACGGGTTGTGGCAGAAACAGAAAAAGCCAGTTCGGGAAAGGTTTGCATCAGGTGTCGGGTAATGGAAGTTTTACCCGCTCCGGAAGGAGCGGTAATCACAATAAGTTTATGGTCGTCATACTGCCTGCTCATCACATTGAATGAATCTGTAAGTTAAATCGGTTGAATTAATTTTCCATCCGACGGATACCTGCGCCAATGGCATTGAGCCGCACATCAATTTGCTGATAGCCGCGGTCTATCTGTTCGATATTTTGAATACGGCTAATGCCGGAGGCACTCATAGCTGCAATAAGAAGGGCAACACCTGCTCTTATATCCGGACTGCTCATGGTAATACCCCTGAGCGCTTGTTTGCGCTCGAGTCCGATCACCACGGCACGATGTGGATCGCATAAAATTATTTGTGCTCCCATATCAATGAGTTTATCTACAAAAAACAGGCGACTTTCAAACATTTTTTGATGGATCAATACGCTGCCTTTTGCCTGAATGGCAGTTACCAGTACAATGCTGATCAGGTCGGGGGTAAAGCCCGGCCAGGGATGATCGTAGATAGTTAAAACGCCTCCGTCCGTGTAGCGCCTGATTTCATAACAATCCTGCTCCGGAATATGAATATCGTCTCCTTTAATATTTAATTCAATGCCCAGTTGTCTGAATTTATCCGGAATCACTCCCAGCTGTTCAACGCCAGCTCCTTGAATGAGCAAATCACTTTGGGTCATGGCGGCAAGTCCGATGAAGGATCCCACTTCGATCATGTCGGGAAGCAAACGATGCTCGGTTCCTCCCAGCGTATCTACTCCTTCTATGGTAAGAAAATTACTGCCGATTCCTTTTATGTTGGCACCCATTCGATTGAGCATCAGACAAAGCTGTTGGAGATAAGGTTCACAGGCCGCGTTGTAAACGGTGGTAATCCCTTTTGCCAGTACGGCAGCCATTACAATATTGGCGGTTCCGGTTACGGAGGGTTCGTCTAGAATGATCGCAGTGCCTTTGAGGGTTTTGGCTTGTAAACGGAAGTAACTGTCGTTTCTTTCATAGTCGGCCGTCGCGCCGAGTTGCTGAAAGCCAAGAATATGGGTATCTAATCTTCTTCTTCCAATTTTATCTCCGCCGGGTTTGGGGATATAAGTGCCGCCGTATCTTGCAAGGAGAGGACCAGCCATCATTACGGAGCCGCGGAGTTTGCCTGATTTTTCTCTGAAGGCAATACTTTGCAGATAGTCAGTATCAATGTTTTTGGCACAAAAACTGAAGCTGCCTTTTCCCAATGAAACCACTTCCACTTTCATATCGGCCAGCAGGGCAATCAGCAAATTCACATCAAGAATGTCGGGGATGTTGTGGACAGTAACTTTCTCATCCGTCATCAGGGTAGCGCAGATAATTTGCAGCGCTTCATTCTTGGCGCCTTGCGGTACAATCGTTCCTTTGAGTTTTTTTCCTCCGGTAACTTCAAAAGTATTCATGCAGATTGAAGTGTGGTTCAGTATCTTTTTTTGAATTTGCCTCCGCGATTGTCTCTTCCGCCGTTTCTGCCTCCTCTCTGCTGAAAATGTTTATGCCGTTTTTGCCCCCCTCTGTTTTCCCTGAAATCATCGCTGGGACGATAATGCCGTACATAAGGCTTATTGGTAAATTCAAGTTCTCCTTTGGTAATGGCAGCCAGTTCACTTTGAATGGCATCGTCATGGATGTTTTCTTTGTGCCAGTTGTTGTAGGATAGCTTCATGTAATAAGCGATGTTATTGGCAAAGCCCTGCTTTTTTTCTGGATTCTCTTCCTGCAATGCCTTTTCAATCACCATCTCAATATTTTTACCCAGATGATTATAGCGGGGATACCTTTTGGGATAGGGAAGTTTTTTCGGCTTTGCCTTAAGGGTTTCTTTGGTGGGAATGGGGTAAGGACTATCTACATCCAGTTCGAAATTGGAAATCACAAAGAGGTGATCCCATAACTTGTGGCGGTAGTCTTCTATTGCTTTCAGATGAGGGTTGAGGATAGCCATCAGTTCGATGACAACTTCAGCTTGTTGTTGTCTTTTGGCACGGTCTTCAATGGTAAGAATATGATCTACCATATGCTGTACGTGCCGACCGTATTCACGAATAATCAAGTGATTGCGCGCTGTATTATATTCCATGTTACAATGTTAATTGGGATTTTCAGGTACGGGTTCAAAGGTAAGCAAGAGTTTTCAATAAAAAGAAACCGCCCCTGAAGGGGCAGTTTGGATTGTCAAACGTAAGCAATAAAAGCTTGGTTTGGTTTATCGGATTAAAATTTTCTCTGTGATTGTTTCAGTGCCATCTATGATTTGGAGCAGATACATTCCTGCGGACAGGTTATTTGCACCAAGGGTATTGTTGCCGATATTCATCCGACCGCTTTGGATATTCCGGCCTCCCATATCTGTCAAACGGTAGGTGAAGTTGGCTTTACTGTTCACCAGGATGTTTTTATTCCCGGGCTGATGATTGACGATCTGGTATTTTGCTCCTTCTGCTGTTGCTTGAAGCGAAACGATGTTGGAGTAATAAGTAAGCTGTGAGGCGGTGGTTACTTTTACTCGATAGAAGCGGTTGCCGCTTTCCAGAGGTTGATAGGAAAAGTTGCTTTCTTTGCCATTGAGCAATTGGAGGGTTGTAAATTGCTTTCCGTCGGCTGAGGTTTCGACAAGAAAGCTTTCGAGAGCTTCATCCGCTGCGATGCTCCAGTTCAGTTCGTGTTTTTGATTTACTTTTTTGCCATTCAGCACCAGACTATGAACGGGTAAAAGATTACTTGCTGTTGTTACCGTTCCGCTCATTATATAACTGCCCAACATCCCATAATTGGTCGTGTTGTTGTTGGAGGTGTTGGTAACCTGAATATAGTAAGTGCCGGCATCGAGTGTACTGTCAACGGCTACTTGTACGGAAGTAGTAGGATTATAATTTGCCAGTGTGGCGCCCCCGCTGTTCAGCAAGGAAACTTGAATATCTATGTTGGCCGCAGTATTTCCTTCTGCTACACTGAATGGCAATGAATTCAACAACAAACGGCTGCGTTGGGTCAAGTCCATTCTAAAAATATCTATATCGCTGGTGTTATTAATAAATCCGTTGATGGCATAATTGTTATTGGATACATTAATCGATGTAGCTGTATTTCTTGTGTTTCCAATATCATCTGTTCTGTAACCAAAATTATTGCTACTTCTCCCTGTTTTCGAAATAATTGCCAGATCATCCTGGCGGTTGTTACAACCCAAGAGCGTAGAACCATTGTGCCACAGACTCAGATTGCGATTGTAGCTATTTCCCATGATGGGAGCCCAGCCAATTTCACCGGTGCCGGTTCCGGGATTGTATTCGCTCTCAAAGGTACAAGTGCTGGAATAGCTAGACTGGTGTTGTAGCCCCAGGGTATGACCACTTTCATGAGAAACTGCTTCTGCTACATTTTTTACGTTATTGTTCAGCAAATTGCTGAAAACAAATCCGGGAATTTCGAGTCCCCAGCGAAATGAGTTGGTCATTGCAACACCTCCGGCAGTGCCAAACCAGGCACTGGAGGGGGTAACAATGATTCTTTGACGTTGTAAGGCAGGGGCTGCAAAATAGACAGAGGAATCAGTAGTGATATTTAAGTTGAATGGACGAAAATCTTCCGCTACCTGATTAAAAATCCGGATCATTTGTGCATTGGTTAATTCTGCCGGCAAACAATCAATGGGATCTCCTGAATTCCAGTATGGAGAAATGACCATCTGTCCGTCAAAATCTATAAAAATAGTGGCGGGAGCACTCGGAAAACTGTTTAACCCGTAAGGAACCTGAGCGAAAAGGGAAGTGCTCATTAAAGAAATCAG
Source organism: Bacteroidota bacterium (assembly GCA_018970395.1). GTDB lineage: Bacteria > Bacteroidota > Bacteroidia > Chitinophagales > Chitinophagaceae > Lacibacter. The sequence continues at coordinate 105,443 of JAGWWM010000002.1, read as the reverse complement.
GACAGTCAGGATGAGTACATGCAGCTTACGTTTCATTGGATCAATTTTTTGGTCTTAACTCGGTTTTAGGTTTTACAGGATACGGATAGAAAACGGGCTTAGTCTGCAATCATGTGAGACACCTCTTTTTTATTCCAGACGTAATCATTATTTATTTCATCTTGCTCCAACAGCATCATATCGCTATGGCCTTTGCTCAGCATCACGCCTCTGTATGTTACGTTACCTTCATGCTCCAGTCTGGATACTGAAAATACCAGCCCGGCGATTTCGGAAGACTTCATGATAACGGTCGTCAATCCGGGTGCATCATTTGTAATGGCTGTCACTTTACCTTTAAAGCTAGTTTTACTAGAAATCTGAAGGCGAACTTCCTGATTCAATTGATAGCTCATTACTTCGCTCATCATACTTACTTTACTTTTGAAGCGAGCAGATTCCAAATTAAAAAGCTTTGTTTTGTCACTTAGTTTCATGCGATTGGATCTGAATGAAATTTCCTGGGCATTGCTAACTCCGGCAGCGATCAGGAGGAAAAGGATAACGGAAAACTTTTTCATAACTATTGCTTTCAATGGATACTTGGATTCGTTTGACAAGACAAAAATATAAGGGGTTATAAAGCCGTGCAATATTTGAGACTTGAAAGATGCGATTCTAAGGTTTAACCCTTATCAATTTTTAGGGGATATGTCTGGATAAGGCGACGTTTATAAACAAAGATTTATGTCATATCTGCTTTTTTCAGGAAATAAATGCTGAAATTTGAGTCTCCAAACAGATTATCTTTTTTTCAGATATGCGTACTGCTCTTGTGTTGAATCAGGATTTTTCGTTTTTCCCCCTCCAAGTTTCGTTTCCGCTGGATTCTATTTTTATTCCTTGGATGCAGAAAAATAATAGCAGGCAACTGGATATATTTTCATCTGCTCGTTATACTATAGAAACGTCTTTGCAACAGCAGTGTACTTTACATCAATACCCGCCTCCGACTTCGTTTTTGCGGTATTTGTCTTTTCAGCAGACCAGAAAGAAGGTGCTTGCAGGGGAACCCGACTTGCTTGTTTTTGACGGCTGGCATTCCCGCCGGCAAATTTTAATTCAGAGTATTGTTGACCGGGTTTTATTAAAACGGGTTCCGATGCCTTCAGTGATTGTGATGCAATCGTATAAAAGAGCAACGCTCGGCGATGATTATTTTCTTCAATACATCGTTGGACTTAGTCCTGAAAAACGCAAATCTTTTTTTAGAAATATCAAGGCTATCTATGTCCCTAAGTATGGGAAAAGACTACTATATGACGTTTCTTTTTTACCGTCTGATCTGTGGATTCCTTACCATGATTTGCCTTCTCCTGCAGCAGCGCCCATTGATGAGAACCGTAAAGCTCAAATCAAGTCGGAGCTTACCAACGGGAATGAATATTTTATCTGTACGGGTGATTTTCAAAGGCCGGATGAGATGGCTATGCTTTTAAAGGCATTTGCTGCCTTAAAAAAACATTTGAAAAGCGGTATTAAACTCTTGTTTACCGGGGTAACTACAGATCCGGGTAGTCCAATCGGCCAGTGGTTGAAGCAATACAAATACAGGGATGAATTAGTGTTGATAGATCGGAGCAGTGAATATTATATACACGAACTGGCGGGAGCTGCGTATGCACAAATTTTCCCGGCAGATGACCTGTCTTATGCCACCGGCCCGCTGGAAAGTTATCGTTGCAACGTGCCGGTACTGGTGCCCGCAGAAGGGCGCTTATCGGTAGTAGCCGGACCTTCTGCGTTTACTTTTTTACCCAAATCGCAATCTGAATTAGCCCGGCAAATGATGTCTTTATTCAAAGACGAGCAATTGCGCAACAGCTTGCTAAAAGATAGTTTCGATTATCTGTCGATGGGAGCAAAGCTTGCCGCCGAACATAATCACTGGGAGGTATTGTCGCCAAGTACTGCCGACTAATTTGTTACCTTTGCATTTCAACTTTTATTATGAGTCATACGAGCACAATCAACATAGAGGTGCAGCTTGATGCCGACCGGGTACCCGAGCAAATACAATGGAAGGCTACCGACAGTACGGCAGATACCGCTCAGAAAGCCAAAGCCATGATGCTTGCTTTCTGGGATGGGGCCGATCAATCTGCTTTGAGAATAGATTTATGGACCAAGGAGATGATGGTGGATGAAATGGCGGATTTTTATTTTCAGGCCATCATGACGATGGCAGATACTTTTCAGAGAGCGACCAATCAGCCTGAATTATCTGCCGAAATGAAAACCTTTGCCCGCAGTTTTTTAAAGAAATTCAAGGAAACACAAACCGCTTAAATTGTAATGATATGAGTCTGGAAAACGAAATCATGCTGAAACTGAAAGATGCCATGAAGGCGAAGGATGAATCTGCCCTCAGGGGACTGAGAGCCATCAAGGCGGCATTATTGTTGCTCAAAACTTCCGGTGTTGAAAATATTACTCCGGAAGATGAGATAAAAATGTTGCAGAAGATGGTGAAGCAGCGGCAGGATGCTTTGGATATTTTTACGCAACAGAATCGCGCTGACCTGGCACAAAAAGAAGCTGAAGAAATAAAAATCATCGAGCAATTCCTCCCGCAGCAGTTGTCTGCCGAAGCGCTCACTGCCGCCCTGAAGGAAATCATTCAGACGGTCGGTGCTGCCGGTCCTGGTGATTTGGGGAAAGTGATGGGAATAGCGAGCAAGCAATTGGCCGGCAAAGCGGATGGCAAGCGCATCAGTGAAGCAACAAAAGCGCTGTTAACCGCTTAAAAGAAAAAGAAGCATGATAGATTTCCTTGCGATACTGGCATTGGCATTGGCGATATGGAAGGGCTGGCGCAAGGGATTGGTGATGTCGTTGCTGTCCATCGCCGGATACGGACTGGGCATCTACTGCGCCTTGCGATTCAGGGCGGTGGTAACAAATTGGTTGTCGGACACCGTTAGTTCCGGAGCTCAGTGGCTGCCTTTACTTGCTTTTTTTCTGATCCTCGCAGTGGTTATAACAGGCATGCATTTTTTGGGGCGAATGGTGGAAGGGGTATTGAATCTTGCTATGCTGGGCTGGGTGAATAAGTTGGCCGGAGTGATTTTCTATGCGGTACTGTATGTGATTCTTTTAAGTAGTTTGATTTGGGTAGTGGAACGTGCAGCCCTGCTTTCGCCGGAGGCGAAAGCAGCATCCTATACTTATCCCGCCCTGTCATCTATTCCTCCCCATTTCGCCTCAGTATACAACAAGCTCTTTTAATTTTTACCCCTAATTTGCCGCAAATCAGTTACTTTAGCACACGACATTCAAATTGAAAGTCCACCCATGCAGTACGAAATCAAACAAACCGGGAAGTTTCGATATATTGAAGAAGGCAATGGAGAACCGCTTATGCTCCTCCATGGCCTCTTCGGCGCCCTGAGTAATTTTAAAGACCTGATCGAACATTTTCGCCATACCCACCGGGTGGTTGTCCCGATGTTGCCCCTCTTTGAGCTGGATCTTTTGCATACATCAGTTGGAGGACTCGAAAAGTTCGTTCACAAATTCATCGAACTCAAAGACTATAAAAATATTCACCTGCTTGGTAATTCCCTGGGCGGACATGTGGCGCTGGTACATTTACTTAAGCACCCGGGCCGCATTAAGTCCCTTATTCTTACCGGTAGTTCCGGATTGTTCGAAAACGGGATGGGGGATACCTATCCTAAAAGAGGAGATTACGATTATATCCGGAAAAAAACTGAGATGACTTTTTTTGATCCGGCCATGGCTTCCAAAGAACTGGTAGATGAAGTGTATGAAATTGTGAATCAGAGAACCAAAGTCATCAAGATCATCGCCCTGGCAAAAAGCGCTATTCGCAATAACCTGGGAGAAGAGTTGAAAGCAATTCAGTCACCTACCTTACTGGTTTGGGGAAATAACGATACCATCACTCCCCCATTTGTGGGTAAAGAATTTGAACGATTGATTCCGAATTCTGAACTCCACTTTATTGATCGTTGCGGACATGCTCCTATGATGGAGCAGCCGGAAGCTTTTAATCAGATTCTCTCCAATTTTTTGAGTCGCTTCGGCGTTAAGGACAATAACCCTTCAACGCCTTAATCATGACTTGTGCTTCTATCATATCATCTACTGTACCCACCCTCTCACTTACTGACAAGGTTGAAAAAGCATTGGCACAAATGGAAGAAAATGACTTTCAGCATCTGCCTGTGCTGGAAGAACAAGCTTTTAGAGGAGTTATCGCTCGGTCGGATCTGAAAGATGTTGACGGTCATCAAACCCTTGCTGAATTGAGAGAATATTTCTCTCTCTCTTTTGTATCGGAGCATGATTTTTTTCTGACAGCACTCAAGAAAATCAATGAACAGCATCTTACGCTTATTCCTGTTATTAGCACAGAAGGAGCTTATGCAGGCTCAGTGGTATCGGAAGCATTGCTGGAAGCAACAACGCTCTACTTAAATGCCGGTGAACCGGGCGGCATCATCATACTGCAAATGCCGGCGCACCGTTTTTCTATTTCCGAAATCGGTCGTATCGTTGAATCGAATAATGCTAAATTATTGCATCTAACTACCTGGACCGATCGTTTGATCGGAGAACTGATGGTGTCAATGAAAGTGAATAAAATTGACATTCAGGATATTCTGGCTTCTTTTGAACGCTACGAATACAATATCTATCAATATTTCGGGGAAAATTTATCCGAAGACACTTTGAAAAACAATTTTGAAAACCTCATGAACTATCTCAAATTCTGATGGGAACTGTTTTCAATGAAACCGCTAAATACGCTCATATTCGTATGCATTTTCGTTTGTTGCAAGTTGATGGCTTCAGCACAGCCTTCTGTATTGTATGAGGAGGCTAAAATCCGGATGCTGGCCGCCATTCTTCCTTATGAAGCAAACAAAACATGGACGATTGGGGCTGTGAATATTGAAGGGAACAGGATTACTAAAAATCAGATTGTTTTCAGAGAAATTCCTCTCAAGGTGGGCATGCGTGTCACAGCAGGTGAATTGCCTGATTGGATAGAAAGATGTCGACAAAATCTGGTCAACACTTTATTGTTTTTGGAAGTCATTCCTACAATTGACAGTATCCGCGACGAGTTGATTTACTTTAGTTTCAAATTGAAGGAAAGATGGTATATCATGCCATTGCCTTACTTTGAAATCATTGACCGCAATGCCAATCAATGGATGGTTGAGCAAAAAGCCAGTCTGAAAAGAGTTAATTACGGGATTAATTTTCTTTGGGATAATCTAACCGGCAGAAGAGATCTGTTGCGATTGAATTTTATCAACGGGTATAACAGAGACTATCAGATTTATTATGAAAGACCTTATATCGGTCGAAGATTAGAACACGGATTTGTTGTAGGTGCTTCTTTTTCCAGGCAAAAACAAATTGCTTTTGCCAACGACCGGCATAAACAAATTTTTTATCCTGATAGGGTCGAATCGGATATTGACTTTGTAAGAACCCATCTGCAAATTGAGGGCGGATACACGTACCGTAAAGGCGCCCATTACCGGCACGGAGTTCGGTTGAAATATATCAGGCAAACCATTGCAGACAGTATTTCTGAACTGATTAATGCAGGGAAAGACAAATCTTATCGCCCTTTTTTTCCAGATAACCGAAACCGGCTTGAGTTTTTACATGCCGAATACTATTTTCAGCTATTAAAACTCGACAATAATGCCTATCCCTGGAAGGGTACAGGCTTAGGGGTTTATCTAACCCAGCGCGGTCTTGGTCTTTCCAATATGAACTTATGGCAACTTTATGTTAAGGCGGGACAGTATCTTCCGTTAGGACGAAAAAATGCTTTGTCCTTTCTTGGGCTGGGGCTGGTCAGACTTCCCTTCAATCAACCCACATTTAATTTAGCCGGACTGGGCTATGGAGATATGTATATGCGAGGGCTTGAGTATTATGTAATGGATTGTGTTGCCGGGGGCGTTTTGAAAACGACTTTAAGGAATGAATTGTTTCAGATTAACCTTCCGACTGTTTTTCGTAAAAGTGATAAGTACCATACCATTCCCTTTAAATTCTTCGCGAAGATATACGGAGATCTGGGTGCGGCGCATCTACCTTTTTCGAATGCGGGAATACTTAATAATCGGCTTTTATACACTTACGGGTTGGGGTTGGATATGATTACTTATTACGATTTTGTAGCCCAGTTTGATTATTCATTCAATCAATTGGGAGAAAAGGGGCTATTTTTACACTTTAGACAAGAGTTTTAATAATTAATAATTAATAATTAATAATTAAGAATTAAGAGTTTGAAGGCAACAATTATTAATTATTAATTACTAATTACTAATTAAATATTTTTCCATGCAAGTTGGAATTTATTGCAGGGTATTTGATCCCCATCAACAGGAAGATGTAATGAGATTGTTATCTCAATTAAAAGCCAATCAGATCGAACCGGTTTTGTATGCTCCTTTCTTTGAACAAATTCGTTCTTTTTGGAATGATGCGCAGCCTCCCGCACTTTTTTATGAAGCAGAAGAACTTAATGATCAGTATGAATGCCTGATTAGTCTGGGTGGAGATGGCACACTTTTAGATACGGTGACACTGATACGCGATAAAAAAATTCCCCTGCTGGGCATCAACTTTGGAAGACTTGGCTTTTTGGCAAGCATTGGCAGAGAGGAGTTGGACACCGCAGTGGCATCTCTGGTCAATCATACTTATGTGAAAGATGAGCGAACGCTTTTACACCTCGACAGCGACCTGCCATTGTTTGGCGAAACCCCTTATGCGCTCAATGAAATCGCCATTCAAAAACTCGACACTTCGTCGATGATTAAAATTCATACCTATCTCAATGGTGCTTTTCTCAACACCTACTGGGCAGATGGATTGATTGTGGCTACTCCTACAGGCTCTACGGGTTATTCGCTGAGTTGCAATGGTCCGGTGGTGTTTCCCGATTCAGGCAGTTTTGTAATCACGCCTGTTGCCCCGCATAATCTCAATGTTCGTCCTATTGTAGTGCCCGATTCAAATGTTATTTCTTTTGAAATCGAAGGCAGAGCCGATAGTTTTCTCTGTACCCTCGATTCCAGAAAGGAGATAGTAAGCAACAAAACACAGATAGCGGTCAAAAAAGAAAACTTTACCATCAATCTTATCCGACTGAATGAAAACAGTTTTTTACAAACTTTACGCAATAAATTGTCCTGGGGACTTGACCGACGAAATTAAATTCAAAAAATATCGTTTGGAATAGCGTAACAAGTAAGGGTCGAAAATATATGAAGCAGATTTTCTTGATTTATTGGATAATGATAAGTGGAGCATTGCTAACCGATGCTTTTGCTCAAAAATCGAATACGGAGCTGACAGCGGAAATTGGTATTCAAGTGGGAGCGGCACATTATTTCGGCGACCTGAATACAACAACCGGATTAAAAAAACCTTATGCCGCTATAGGCGTATTTGTAAGAAAACAAATCGACAACTACACTGCCCTTCGGCTTGCGGCTAATTATACCAAACTTGGTTACAGCGACAAACTGCAGTCAGACAACGAATTTCAGCGCCGCAGAAACCTGGATTTCGAAACCAGGATACTGGAGTTACTGGTACAAGGGGATTTCAATTTTTTCAAGTTTAACCCGACAGCACCCGGTCAACGTTTCTCCCCCTACCTCACTTTCGGAGTGGGAATGTTTTATTATAATCCATACACGACTTATGGCGGAATAAGGTATAATTTGCGTTCATTGGGTACAGAAGGACAGCAATCGTCTCAGTTCCCCGATAAAAAAGAATACGGCAATATTGCTGTTTCCATTCCTGTTGGATTTGGTGTAAAATGGAGTGTGAACAATAAAATTACCATGCACTTTGAGCTGACCCATCGGTTCACTACTACTGACTATCTGGATGATGTATCCGGCACCTATGCCGGCTCCAATGCCTTTCTGTCTGGAAGTATAGCTGATCTGCTACAGGACAGAAGTTATGAAACTGGTACTACTCCTATTGGGAGAGCAGGAAGTCAACGCGGATTCAGCGCGAATAAAGACCAGTTCATTATTGCCAATCTTGGTTTTACCCTAAATTTCAGTCGGTATCAGTGTCCGACAGGATTTTAATTTGATTAAAATTTAATTGATAATCAATTAGTTGTAAAGGTGTAATTAAAAAACATTGCTTTTTTCTTGGTAGAGTCCCTGCTTACCCGCTACCTTTGCAGCCCCTAAAACAAGGGTCTTATCGTTTATAGCCACGGGATGGCGTGGTCAAAAAAATTATTTAGTATGAGCAAATTACATTTTACTACCAAACATGCGAACGAGGCTACCGTGCAGCGTAACTGGTACGTTGTGGACGGCACCAATCAAACCGTAGGTCGCATTTGTTCCAAAATTGCCGCTGTACTGCGCGGTAAAAACAAAGCGTATTATACGCCTCACGTTGATTGCGGTGATTTCGTGATCGTGATCAATGCGGAAAAAGTGGTTTTCACCGGTAACAAACTGGCGGAAAAAGAATACCAGAATTTCAGCGGATATCCGGGCGGTCAAAAAATTGAGATTGCCAAGGATTTGTTGAAGCGTCGTCCGGAAGTGATTGTGGAGCGTGCCGTAAAAGGAATGCTTCCTAAAAACAGACTCGGTCGCAAAATGTACAAGAAATTATTTGTGTATGCCGGCGCTGCACACCCGCATGCGGCACAGCAACCCAAAGAATTTAAGTTTTAAGTTTAATTCTCATCTTCAAATTTTTCATAAATGGAAAAGCAAAAAAATGCAGTAGGTCGCCGGAAAGAAGCCATTACCCGTGTATTCATCAGCAAGGGAAACGGCAACATTACCGTTAACGACAAAAATTACAAAGAATATTTTACTCTCGTATATCTTCAAAATCAAATTGAAGCGCCGCTGAAAAAAATCGAGTCTCTCGATAAATACGATATTAAAATCACGGCTAATGGCGGAGGTATTAAAGGACAAGCGGAAGCAGCTAAGCTCGGTATTTCCCGCGCTTTGCTGGAAGTGAATCCGGAATACCGTCCTTTGCTCAAATCTGCCGGTTTACTCAAACGAGATCCAAGAGGTGTTGAGCGTAAGAAATTTGGTAAGAAGAAAGCCCGCAGAAGCTATCAGTTCTCTAAACGTTAAAAGAACGGATACGTTTCAACTTTCTATCCCATTACAATCATTTTTTTAAAAGTATTATACAATTCAAATGGAAACAAATACTTCATTACAACAGCAACTTCTGGAAGCGGGGGTGCATTTTGGTCACCTGAAAAAGAAATGGAATCCCAAAATGCTGCCTTACATTTTCGCAGAGAAAAAGGGCATCCACATTATTGACCTCAATAAAACTGTGGAAGGGCTTCAGGAGACGGCTGCTATTATGAAACAAATGGCAAAGGCAGGCAGAAAAATTTTGTTCGTCGCTACGAAAAAGCAAGCCAAAGAAATCGTTACCGAATGTGCGCAAAAGGTAAATATGCCTTACGTAACCGACAGATGGTTGGGCGGTATGCTGACCAACTTCAACACAGTCCGCAAGAGTGTGAAAAAAATGCAGAGTATTGAAAAAATGCTGAATGACGGCACGTTCGACAGCATTACCAAAAAAGAGCGTCTGCAATTGTCCCGCGATAAGGATAAGATGGAAAAAGTATTAGGTGGTATTGCCAATATGAGTCGTATTCCCGCTGCTTTGTTTTTAGTAGATATCGGACACGAGCACATCGCTTTGGCAGAAGCGCGTCGCCTGGGTATTACTACTTTTGGTGTGGTAGATACCAACTGCGATCCCAATAAAGTAGATTATTTCATCCCTGCGAATGATGATGCTACTAAATCCATTGCTATCGTTACTCAGTATATCACGGCAGCGATTGCAGAAGGATTGGCAGAGCGTCAGGCAGAAAAAGCGGAAGAAGAAGAGACTTCAGAAGAAGTAGTGGAAAGAGCTCCTCGCTTTGATGAAAATGTAGAAGAAGGCGGAGAGAAAGGCGGTCGTCGCGGAGGCGGTCGCGGAGCCGGCAGCGGAGCGCCTAAAAGAAGAGTTCCGGGTACTGCTCAGCGTCGCACTCCTTCCGGAAGATAATCAAGCATATTATTCAGTAACATTTAATTCAAGGTATGTCAACAGCAACTATATCAGCACAGGATATTAATAAATTACGCCAGGCTACCGGCGCAGGAATGATGGATTGTCGCAAAGCACTCACCGAAACTAACGGTGATTTCGAAGCAGCGATCGACTGGTTGCGCAAGCAAGGACAAAAAGTAGCAGCGAAAAGAAGTGACCGCGAAGCAAAAGAAGGAGTTGTTCTCGCCAAAACAAATGCAGCTAATACAACCGGGTATGTGGTTTGTATCAGCTGTGAAACAGATTTTGTCTCTAAAAATGCAGATTTTGTTGCATTTGCACAATCCATAGCAGATGCAGCAGTCAGTCATGATGTAAAATCTGCTGAAGCATTGAATGAAGTAACCATTAACGGTGCGAAAGTAGCAGACCTTATCAATGATAAACTGGCAGCTATCGGAGAAAAAATTGCGATCAGCAAATTTGAAAGAATTGATGCCCCTTATGTTGCGTCTTATATTCACGGCGCCAACCGTATGGGTGTTTTGGTAGGATTGAATAAAGAAGCTGCTGAAGCGGGAAAAGATATTGCTATGCAAATTGCGGCCATGAATCCGGTAGCAGTAGATGCTGCCAGCGTATCTGCGGATATCATCGCGAGAGAAAAAGAAATTATTCTTGATCTGATGAAGCAGGATCCCAAGATGGCCGGGAAGCCTGAAGAAATGGTCGCTAAAATTGCAGAAGGTAAACTCAATGCCTTTTTCAAAGAACAAACTTTGCTCGCTCAGGCATTCGTAAAAGATGCTTCTAAAACAGTTGGCGATTACCTGAAATCTTCCGGTGATGTTACTGTCACCGAATTTAAGAGGGTAGCTTTGGGATAACTTTGTTTTAATCCCCACCCTGAAGGGTGGGGTGATTGAACCCCTACTGCTATCTTTTCAATAAAAAAACCATCTCAGATTATTTTTAGCTGAGACGGTTTTTTTTTGAGCTTCCCTAAATTTTTTGTTTTCATCGGGTATTAGTTCTCATCGGGTTTGGAAGCCTTTAGTCTTCATAAGGATTGGAGTTAAAAACGGGCTCACTTTGTTGGGTTGGGTATTGGATTGTGTTACTTCTTTCAGTAACATGATGTAAAGCTAATCCGTCCAATCAGTCCTTGCAAACATTTCAGCCGGCTTTCCGCATAAATAAGGGTTTTTGCTGATTGACGATGGGCGTTATCCTTTTCTTTTATTGGGTGTACAAGCGTGTAAAATGTACTATTTTCGTTTTGAGTTTCTGCTAAATCTACTCATATGCGTCTTCAATCACTGATATGCATTCCTTCTCTTTGTGTTATCTATTTGCTGAATCCTTTATTCATTACCACTATTCATGCGCAGGTGCCCGGCTGTACGGATAAACTAGCGAACAACTATAATGCCATCGCAACGATCAATAATGGCAGCTGTATCTACAATCCGGCATTTGTGAATGTTGCCAATCAGACAAATCTTCCCAATGTGTTAAAGGGTACGTCCGGACTGATCTGGATGAATGACAAATGGTGGAGCCAAAATAATTTCAGCGATATTAATCTTTATGCCTTTACTGCTGAACAGGTCAATCAATTTGAAACTGTCCCCGTTACAGGAACCGTCAATACAGACTGGGAAGAAATTGCGCAAGATGAATCTTACCTCTACATTGGTGATTTCGGAAATAATGTGAATGGTAACCGAAAAAATCTGCAAATACTAAGGGTGCAGAAAAGCAGCATGACTACTCCAAGCTGGAAGATAGATACCATTCAGTTCAGCTACGAAACTCAGGTTGATTTTGCGCCCACAGGTGCTAATAAAACCAACTATGATTGCGAGGCCTTTGTGGTTACCCGTGACAGTATCTATCTTTTCACCAAGGAATGGCTGAGCAATCAGTGCAGCATTTATCGTTTGCCCAAAACGCCCGGCTCTTATCAGGCAAGATTTGAATCCAAACACGATGTACAGGGATTGATCACCGGTGCGACTTATTTGCCCGATTCCCGTCTGATCGTGCTGTGCGGCTATAGTTCAACCCTTCAACCCTTTCTTTATCTGCTTTATGATTTCCCGGGGAATGCTTTTTTTAAGGGCAATAAGAGAAAGCTGAATCTATCCTTGCCTTTTCATCAGGTAGAGGCCATTGCCACCCGCGACGGGTTGAATTATTTTTTAACCAATGAAGCTTTTTCACAATCTGTTATCAGCGTACCTCAGAAATTCCTTCAGTTAAGCCTGAGCGATTATCTGTCACCGTACCTTGCTACTACGCAGGTGAAAGAATCGGCTCCAATGTCCGCTTTTCGTCTGTTCCCTGTACCTGCCTGTAAGGAACTATATCTCAGTATTCCCAATACGCTACACCCGACACCTTACAAGATTTCAGATCTACAAGGCAGACTTATGAAGAAAGGGTATTGGAGAGGCGGCGGGTTCCCGATTTTCATAGGAGACTTACCCTCAGGACTTTATCATATTTCAGTAGGCAGCAATCCGTCTTTCACCAGGCAGTGGCTAAAGCAGTAAATGAAAAAAAACTCCCCATTCTTTACCAATGATGGTATGTTGTATTCTGCCCGCCCTTATCTTTGCGGCAAATTTGAGGAACAGCATGTCGTTTAGAAATATAAAATCCTTATTGGCATTAGTTTTCAGCGGTTTTTTCCTGCTCTCTGCCTTATCCGCTCAGGCGAGTGGAGATCCTGCTCCGGGAGGTAAACTCAACCCGGCTGATGTTATCATCGAGCATATTTCAGATGGGCATGAATTTCATTTCTTCTCCATCGGAGAGTTTCATGCAACCGTTCCTTTGCCTGTCATACTGTATTCTCCTCAGCGTGGATGGGATTTTTTTCTTTCTTCTAAATTTCATCATGGACATGATGCCCATAATGGCTACAGACTGGAGCATGGTAAAATTCATGCTGTAAAAGAAGATGGACTTACGGTTGATGAATCTGTTACTGTTTATGATATTTCCTTAACCCGCAATGTGGTTCAACTTTTTATTGCACTGATTCTGCTGGTCTGGATCATGACCGGTATTGCAGGAAAATATCGCAGAGGTGAAGGCACAAAAAAGGCGCCGAAAGGTTTGCAAAATGCCATCGAGCCGGTAATTACTTTTGTAAGAGATGAAGTGGCAAAGCCTAATCTTGGTAAAAAACATCAGAAGTACCTCCCTTATTTGCTCACTGTTTTCTTCTTTATTCTGATTAATAATTTATTCGGACTGATGCCCGGTTCAGCGAATGTTACCGGTAATATTGCATTCACAGCCATGCTCGGAATTATTTCTTTCTTTGTGATTTTATTCAGCACGAACGGACATTTCTGGAAGCATATTTTCTGGCCTCCGGTTCCGCATGCGGTTAAGCCCATTCTGGTGCCGGTAGAATTGCTGGGTGTGTTTACCAAGCCTTTTGCATTGATTATTCGTCTATTTGCCAACATGACCGCCGGTCACGTGATCATGCTAAGTTTTATTTGTTTGATTTTTATTTTCGGTGAAATGAGCAAGTCGCTGGGTTACGGAGCTTCTCCGTTATTCATTGCGCTTGTTGTTTTCATCTATATGATTGAAATACTGGTTGCCTTTATTCAGGCGTTTATCTTCACCAACCTAACCGCTGTTTTCATCGGTCAGGCATTTGAAGAAACGCATCATGAGGAGGAGCACCATTAAGATTTTTTATTGTTCATTTTTAAAACCAAGTATCATGAGTCTGTTGACGATTTTACTGGAAGCCGGCGCTAGCCTCTCACACTTAGGGGGTGCTATCGGTGCGGGTTTAGCAGCTATCGGTGCCGGTATCGGTATCGGTCAGATTGGTAAAGGCGCTGTTGATGCCATTGCGCGTCAGCCGGAAGCTTCCAACGACATTCGTGCAAACATGATCTTAACTGCGGCTTTCGTAGAAGGGGTTGCCCTTCTTGCTGCCGTAGCAGGTCTGTTGGCTGTATTCAAGTAAGCCCACGAAACCCATTACTGCATCTGATGCACAGGGCGGAGGATGCAGTAAATTTTAAAAATTTGAATTTAAAGCATAGATCATGGAATTGTTATTACCTAAGTTAGGTCTCTTCTTCTGGAATCTGGTCGCCTTTATCGTGGTATTGCTGATTCTGAAAAAATTTGCCTGGAAGCAGATTCTGCAATCGCTTAACGAAAGAGAACAAGGGATTACAGAGGCATTGGCTTCTGCTGATCGCGTAAAAAAAGAAATGGCGCAGCTCAAAAATGAAAATGAAGCCCTGATGGCAAAAGCAGTGGAAGAACGTACCCAAATGCTGAAAGAAGCACGAGAAACTAGAGATAAAATTGTGAACGAAGCGAAAGAGCAAGCCAAAGCAGAAGCGAATAAAATTTTGCTGAATGCGTCCGCTGCTATTCACCAGCAGAAAATGGCTGCTTTAACGGAAGTTAAAAATCAGATTGGCAATCTGGTCGTAGAGGTGAGTGAAAAAGTATTGCGTCGTGAATTGGCTGCCAAACAGGAGCAGGAAAATTATATTCGTGACCTGGCTAAGGATATTAAACTGAATTAATCAACATGCAGAATCCTCGTTTAGCAGGCCGTTATGCAAAGTCGCTGATTGATCTCTCTAGGGAGAAAAATCAGTTAGATCTCATTTACGGCGATATTGTGCAGTTACAGAAGCTTTGCAAAGAAAGCAGGGAACTGCTTAATTTATTGCGCAGCCCGATTATCAAAGCGGATAAAAAAAATGCCATTCTTAAAGAAGCCCTTATTGGAAAATTAAATCCGCTTACTGCTGCCTTTGTGCAACTGATGGTGAGTAAGGGAAGAGAGTCGGCATTGCCCGATATTGCGGAAGCCTTTATTGAGCAGTATAATAAAATCAACGGCATTCAGAAAGTGAGACTAATTACCGCTACTCCGGTAAGTGAGGACTTGAAATCAGCAATTACTCAACAATTGAAATCGGCTAACTCCTTCGACAAAATTGATTTGGAAACGAGCGTAAATGAGTTATTGATAGGAGGTTTTCAACTTGAATTTGACGGTAAGCAGGTGGATGCAAGTATTGCGCGGGATTTGCGTGATATTAAAAAACAGTTTCAGCAAAATATTTATATTTCAACAATCAACTAAAGATTCATCATACAGCTTCTTTCGAAAAGAGAGAGGATAAAAAAAAGCAATATGGCAGTAGATATTAAACCAGACGAAATTTCAGCGATTCTTCGCCAACAGTTAAGTAATTTCAATGTTGGTGCTGATTTGGAAGAAGTAGGAACCGTATTACAGGTGGGTGATGGTATTGCCCGTGTATATGGACTGAATAATGTAAGATATGGTGAGCTCGTGGAGTTCGAAAATGGTGTGCGTGCAATTGCTCTTAACTTGGAAGAAGATAATGTAGGGGTGGTATTGATGGGAGAAGGAAAAGGAGTGAAAGAAGGCTCTACCGTTCGTCGTACCGGAAAGATTGCTTCGATAAAGGTAGGAGAGAGCATGGTGGGTCGTGTTATTAACGTGTTAGGTCAACCGATAGATGGTAAAGGTGAATTAACCGGCGATTTATATGAAATGCCGTTGGAGCGCAAAGCACCTGGGGTTATCTTCCGTGAGCCGGTAAAGGAACCTTTACAAACAGGTATCAAAGCTATTGATGCGATGATTCCGGTTGGTCGCGGACAAAGGGAGTTAATCATTGGAGATCGTCAAACCGGTAAAACGGCTATCGCAATTGACACGATCATCAATCAAAAAGAATTTTACGAAGCAGGCAAACCTGTTTACTGTATTTATGTGGCAATTGGACAGAAAGCATCTACCATTGCCGGGGTGATGAAAACGTTAGAGGATAATGGTGCAATGAAGTACACTACAATTGTAGCGGCTTCCGCCAGTGATCCCGCTCCTCAGCAGTTCTTCGCACCTTATGCCGGTGCTGCAATCGGGGAGTTTTTCCGCGATACAGGAAGACCCGCATTGATTATTTATGATGATCTTTCAAAGCAAGCGGTGGCTTACCGTGAGGTGTCCCTCTTGTTGCGCCGTCCTCCGGGTCGTGAAGCATATCCGGGTGACGTATTCTACCTCCATAGTCGCTTGCTCGAACGTGCTGCTAAAGTTATTGGCGATGATAATGTGGCAAAGAATATGAATGATGTTCCCGACAGCATCAAGCATCTCGTAAAAGGAGGCGGTTCGCTGACGGCTCTTCCCATCATCGAAACGCAGGCCGGTGACGTATCTGCATACATTCCAACAAATGTGATTTCGATTACAGACGGACAGATCTTCCTGGAGAGTAACCTTTTTAACGCGGGTATCCGTCCGGCCATCAACGTAGGTATTTCGGTAAGTCGTGTGGGAGGGAATGCCCAGATTAAATCCATGAAGAAAGTTGCCGGTACTTTAAAACTGGATCAGGCACTTTACAGAGAGCTCGAAGCCTTCTCCAAATTTGGCGGTGATATGGATGCTGCTACCAAAGCGGTAATTGATAAAGGAAGCCGTAACGTAGAAATTCTGAAACAACCTCAATATTCTCCTTACTCAGTAGAAAAGCAGGTAGCTATTATTTATCTGGGAACAAATGGATTATTAAATACCGTTCCTGTCAATAAAGTGAAAGCTTTTGAAGAACATTTCCTTCAGGAAATGGAAAGCAAACTGCCTGACGTACTGGCTGAGTTCAAGAAAGGCGGATTGCCGGAGGAAGGGTTGAATAAAATGACCGATCTGGCGAAGAGTCTGGTGGCGCAGTATAAGGGGTAAGATGTATTAAGTCATAAGGTAAAAGTTAAAATTTATAAAGGTTGGAAGTTGTAGGTTATAGGTTGTAGGTAAAAAAACTGACAACCATCAACATACAACCTTCAACCTTTTATCTTCTTCACCAGCTTATAATGCGGTATCGTTACTTCCATAAATAGCTCGCCGTCTTTCCGGTAACCATTGCTTTCATAAAAACCAATGGCTCCATCTCGCGCATGCATAGTGATATAAGTAAATCCCCTGTCGCGTGCAATATTTTCAGCAAAGCGCAATAATGACGCGCCGACTCCTTTTCCCTGCTGATGGTACTCAACTGCCATTTGCCGCAATCGGATTGTTTGTTCGTTTTCGGGAGTTAAAACACAACAAGCCAATAGCCGATTATCCTCAAAAGAACCCAGTAAAATATCCTGTTGCTCCTTTTTCAATTCATCCGGAGTAAAGGATAATCCAAGCGGCTTTCTTAAAATATCCAGCCGCAATTGAATCATTTGATCATACTCCTGACTCTCGTAAAGAATCTCTTTTAAAGCCATAAGCGGTTATATTGACTTCTACAATTTAAAAAATTAATTCCGTTATTCCTCCGTATCCGACCGAAAAGGGCAGAAAAAACCGATTTATTTTCAATTTTAATTTATTGTAAATCAATACGTTATATAAAAAAATCCATCTTTGTTTCAAAAAAATATTTCTTTTTTAAACATCGGTTTTTTAATTGATGAAAACAACTAATTTTGCACCCTGTAACTAAAAATTTTTATCATGTCAGACATCGCAGCAAGAGTCAAAAAAATCATCGTTGACAAATTAGGTGTAGAGGAATCAGAAGTAAATCCGGAAGCATCTTTCACCAACGATTTGGGTGCTGATTCATTGGACACTGTAGAATTGATTATGGAGTTCGAAAAAGAATTCAACATTTCTATTCCTGATGAACAGGCTGAAACCATTACTACTGTCGGACAGGCAGTTACTTATCTGGAAGAACATGCAAAATAACGACTGACATAAAAGTCGTAACTTTTTAGCAACTATGCAGCTTAAACGAGTTGTCGTTACCGGAATTGGCGCCATTACTCCCTTGGGCAAAAACCTCGATGAATATTGGGGTAATCTGCTTAAGGGTGTATCCGGCGCCGATTTTATTCAGCAATTTGATTGCTCAAAGTTTAAAACCCGCTTTGCATGCGAGGTAAAAGATTTTGACCCCACTCAATATCTGGATAAAAAAGAAGCCCGTAAAGTGGATCGCTTTACTCAATTTGCTTTGATCGCAAGTGATCAGGCTGTTGCAGATGCGGGTATTACCAAAGAAAATATTAACCCCGATCGTGTTGGCGTTATTTTCGCCAGCGGCATCGGAGGATTGATAACCTTTCAGGAGGAAGTTTCCGCTTTTGCGTTGGGTGACGGAACGCCTCGTTTTAATCCCTTCTTCATTCCTAAAATGATCCTCGACATTGCGGCCGGTCACATATCTATGCGGCATGGTTTCAGAGGACCCAACTATGCAGTCGTATCTGCCTGCGCTTCATCCACCAATGCCATCATCGATGCATTTGATGTAATTCGTTTAGGCAAAGCAGATGCAATTGTAACCGGAGGAAGCGAAGCGGTCATTAGTGCCGCAGGTGTGGGTGGATTTAATGCCATGAAAGCATTAAGCGAAAGAAATGATGATCCAAAAACTGCAAGCCGTCCCTTTGATAAAGATCGGGATGGTTTTGTGATGGGAGAGGGCTCCGGCGTTCTGGTGCTGGAAGAACTTGAGCATGCGTTGAAACGTGGTGCAACCATTTACTGTGAGATTGCTGGAGGCGGAGCTACTGCTGATGCGCATCATATCACAGCGCCCCATCCGGAAGGTTTAGGGGCGAATAATGTAATGAAAGCTGCGCTGAAAGACGCGGGCTTACAACCGGAAGATATTGATTATATCAATGTACATGGCACTTCCACGCCATTGGGAGATATCGCAGAAACCAAAGCTATCCTGAATGTTTTTGGCGACCATGCTTACAAGCTCAATATCAGCTCTACCAAGTCAATGACAGGACACTGTCTGGGTGCGGCAGGTGCATTGGAAGCCATTGCTTCTATCATGAGTGTAAAACATGATTGGGTACCGCCAACTATTAACCATTTTACGGATGATCCGAATCTGGATGCAGGTTTGAATTTTACATTCAGCCAGGCACAACA
Organism: Bacteroidota bacterium; assembly: GCA_018970395.1. Classification (GTDB taxonomy): domain Bacteria; phylum Bacteroidota; class Bacteroidia; order Chitinophagales; family Chitinophagaceae; genus Lacibacter. The sequence goes on along the minus strand of JAGWWM010000002.1, from coordinate 86,341 downwards.
AAGAACGGTTCGTGCGGCGCTGAGCAACACCTTTGGTTTCGGGGGGCACAATGCTTCCGTAATCGTAAAAAAATATCAGTAGGTTGTTGAAATGGTTGAAAAATATATTCTCCTCCTCTTCCTCTTTTGAACACCAGTTGCGGAATCTTTTGGGATACAGTCCCTCTAATATTGCGTTATATCGAACTGCGCTTAGTCATCGTTCCGTAAAGGAAGGGAATGATCAAAACAACGAACGCCTGGAGTATTTGGGAGATGCAATATTAAGCGCTGTAGTTGCGGATTACCTCTTTAAAAAATATCCTTACAAAGGGGAAGGTTTCCTTACCGAAATGCGCAGCAAAATGGTGAATCGCGCCATGCTCAATGATATTGCTCTCAAAATGGGGTTGAAAAAAATCATGATCTATAATAAGGGCGATAACGCTTTAAAGATTTCTCAAATTTTTGGGAATACGCTTGAAGCAATGTTAGGGGCCATCTATCTGGATCTGGGTTATGAACGAACCGGTAAATGGATCAGCCGCAATATCATCATGCCGCATCTGTTTATGGAGGATCTGGAAGCACTTGAAATCAACCATAAAAATAAACTCTATGGTTGGGTAACAAAAAATGGAAAAACCATTGCTTTTGAAACCCTGCATGAAAAGATAGAACATGGAAGAAGACATTTTACGGTAGGTATATTCATTGACGGAACGCTGATAGCAGAAGGGAAAGCATACAATAAAAAAGATGCCGGGCAGGTTGCTGCGCAGTTTGCGGTAGAGAAGCTGGGGTTGGGGTGATGCTAATTTATGATTCTTTCTTTTCAATGAAAACCGTAGTCCCTTCTTTAGTGCTGTTGATATGCAGCTGAAATCCCGCCTCCTTTGCTCTTTCTTTCATATTCCTTATTCCATATCCATGCCTGTCGGCTTCCTGGTCAAAACCTGTTCCATTGTCAGCAATGGAGATGGCTATACGAGCTGAACAGTCAGTGTGAATTTGAATCTTTGTACAGGCTGCATGTTTCAAGGCATTGGTCAGTGCTTCCTGCATGATTCTTACAAGCTGAATGCTTTCAGACGGAGATAGTGTAATGTCTTGTAGTATATGCTCTGTAAAATCAATGGTAATATCCGGATAGTTAGCACTTAGCCGGTTTACATTATTTTTAAATCTATCTCCGAATGCAATGATACCAATATGCTCATATTGCAATGCCCAGATGGTTTCCCTCAATGAACTGACCATTCCCTCAGCATTTTCTTTCAATTGCAGAAATGGTGTACTATTGTCAGCGATTTCTTTCTCAGCCTGCACAATATTACTTTTTATCGCTGCAGCATACGCGCCAAGATGATCATGCAGATCGCGGGAGATACGTTCTCTTTCTTTATAGATTGACTCCATCGTTTCTATTGCCTTGATTTTTTTATCAAGACGTTTCTTTAACAGATATCGAATCAGCCAAACAAGAATGGTAATAAATAAAAACACTTCTAGAAGAATGAGGTAGGGTTTTCTCCACATGGGTGGTTGCCGAAAAATATTGATTGAGCTAATCGGAGCATTATCGAGCAAGGCTAGATTGAAAGCTGATCTTATCTCAACCCGAACAGGTTTGAAGGGTAATTCTACAAGAGTGATGATTCGGTTATCGGACTGAACAGTGACCCATTGATTGTTGATACCTGCGATCCTGTACTGATAAATCAACTTACCTGCGTTGATATAGCAAGGTGCTACAAAATCAAAAGATATCTGATGCTGATCAGGAAGCAGTATATAGTCTGATTTTGTATCAACGGGCAAATAATTGACCGATACATTACTGATAATTGGTCTGAAAAACTTATCACGCCCCGTTACAAGGTTAGGATCAATTTCAATAATTCCATCCGGACTGCCGCTATACAGTTTGTTGTTTTTGTCAAGATGTAAACTGCCAATTGAATAATCAATGGTGGGTAATCCGTTTTGTTCGGTTAGCTGTAAAACTTTATAAGTCGCGGGGTCTATAATATTGATTCCGTTTGTTGTGGTAACCCACATCCGCCCGGTTTTATCAGAGGCAACTCCATAACAATAGTTGCTGCTGAGTCCGTTCCCGGTGTGAAATTGTCGGAGCGTTTTACCATCATATTTATAGATGCCATTACTGAGCGTTGCGATCCAAATATTTCCCGTCATATCTTCTGCACAGGCCGTGGTAATAGTCTTATTGATCGGACTTGAATCATATTCCGATTGAAGGCGTAATATGTTTTTCAGATTTCCGTCGAATACATCTACTCCTAAATTGCTGGCAGTCCATAGTTGTCCCTTTTTATCGAGCATACTATGTAACACATAATTCCCGGCTATTTTATGATCCTCCCTTAGAAATAATTGAGATGCTTTATTTTTTATATCATAAACGAGTAGTCCTTTTGGCGTTGCAGCGATTAATCTTTTGTGTAGTGAATCGAACTGAAGATGAAATATTTGATTGACTGCCAGTTTTGTGTTTTTTATGGTCAGTTTATCCATTGACTTCCCATATTTATTTAAAAATATAATTCCGGCATTTTTTGTTCCGAGCCAAATATGATCATTATCATCTGCAGCAAGTGACGTACAGTAGCCGTTCCAAATTTTTTTTCGATTTTTATTTTTATCAAAAACATATAATCCGCTGGAAGTTGCAACCCAGATGTCTCCATTCTTCATTCGCAGCGAGGCATAGGCAGGATCATTCTTGATATCGCTTCCATAAAGATGATAGGCCTTAATTTCAGGATTATATAAGCCGATACCGTTATTGTTAAATCCAATCCAGGTTAATCCTTCTTCATCCGTATAACTACATTGAACTTCTCCTTTGACGGATTCCCCATTGACTGCTAGTGCTTCAAAGTTTTGTTGATCCTTACTAATAAGAACGCCCTGATTTGTGGACAACCAGGCCTGATTGGTGTTATCAAAATAAATATGTTGTACTGTACAGGGTGCCAATATTTGCTTATTCAGCCATTTATTTTCTTTAGGACTATAGAAATAAATTTTGGTGTTTCCTTCATTCGTTCGTTCCGTTAACCAAATGATTCCTTGGCGGTCCGTGAATTGATTAAGTTGTTGAATACGATCCCGGTAGAGAGTGGATTGATTTACATCCTGTACAGATGGCTGATCTGATCGGAATATATGGCGTTCATGATCGAGTTGGAAATATAGGTTTTGATAAACAGAAAAATGGTTGCCGCACTCAATATAATTTGTGCGTTTGATGATTTTCTTTTTTTGCCATTCCCATTCATAGATATCAGTGGGTCCTGCTATAATCAGGTTGCCATTTTTTAAAGACTCGATCTTTGGAAAATGGTATTGAATCTCTTTAAGCATTGCTTTATTTGGAGAGATATTGGAAAAAATCTCTTTTCTTTTGTCAAAAAAATTCAGTCCGTTCCGTGTACCAATTATGAGATTATTTCCCCCATCTTCCTGAATGGATAATACAAATTGATCGCTGATGGAGTTGGTATCCTTTGCATCGTGTTTATATACTTTAAAGCGATAGCCGTCAAACCGGTTCAGCCCATCCTGTGTACCAATCCACATAATACCCTGTTTATCTTTATAAATACAGGTGATGCTGTTTTGTGAGAGACCGTTGTTCACGTTGTAATATAACAGCCCCGTTTGAGCCCAGGCATCACTGGCAAGCAATAAAAAGATTAATTGATATATATTTATCCGGACGTTCACTTTTACAAAATAAGTCGATTTTATCGACTGCATCTACAAATACAGCATTTGCGGTATTGAACTATGGCTTACAAAAACGGAATTTTACATTTATGATACGCATAGCGATTGTGGATGATCAGGTGATCAACCGCAAAAATATTCATCAGGTTCTTGAGCGGCAACAAGAGATACAAATCACTATGGAGGCGGTGAATGGGGAGGATTTTCTGAATCAACTCAAAGAAAGTAAAGCTGATGATCTTCCTGAATTGGTCTTGATGGATATTGACATGCCGGTTATGAATGGTATTGAAGCTATTGCCATTGCTGCTTTAAAATTCCCGCAGATTAAATTTTTGGTGTTGACGGTTTTTGATGATGATGATAAATTGTTTGAAGCCATCCGTGCAGGCGCCTGCGGCTATTTATTAAAAGACGATACTGCTGAGATGTTGCAGGATGCGATTGAAATCGCCTATCATAAGAATGGCGCACCGATGAGTCCGGCCATTGCCCGCAAAACGCTTCAGTGGTTGAAGCAAGTCCCTTCTTCCGCAGCTATCAATAAACAGGATATATCATCGGTTTCTTTACTCGATACACTTTCTGAGAGAGAGCAGGAATTACTTCGTTTGCTGGTAGCGGGAAAAAATTATCGTGCTATTGCCGACCAGCTATTCATCAGTCCGCAAACCGTACGCACTCATATCAGCCGTATTTACGAAAAGCTGCATATCAATTCCAAAGCCCAGGCGATTCATCTGGCGCATAAATACAATTGGGTGTAATTAATTGTTGTTGGTTGGTCGACTCTCGTTTTTCGTGCGTCATGTTGAGCGTTAGCGAAACATCTCCAGATAATTTCAAAGTAAAATCCCAAAACCTAAACGTTTATTGGTTTTGACTTTTGCTTTTTGAATTAAAGATAAGATCCTTCGCTGGCGCTCAGGATGACGCAATGGATGGAGCATTAGCAGGAATTATCTCATATCAAAAAATTACTGCAAATGCTGTATTGCTCAGGAAATCTACAAAAAGAATATTTGTGTCATAATAACTAAACTATAAAACCAATCAAATGAAAAGAATTTTATCCATTATTCCTTTAATAGTATTTATTTTAATCGGACAGATAGCCAATGCTCAGTGGACTTCAATTTATACGGATTCAACATCTGATGATGATACAGAGCTGTATGTAGCGAATGGAGTTCTTTTTATGAAAACTAAGGAGGGTATATATTACAGAACATACAGAAGTGCAGACGAGGGAACCACCTGGCAGGATATCTCTTCCAATTTTCCTGAAGGCGGCACGTCGAGTTTAAATGATCGAGTATCAAGTATAGTGGGTGTTGGGAATGAGATTTTCGCAACCACAACAGACAAAAGATTATACGCTTCTACCGACGGCGGCATCACGTTCACGCCCCGATATACTTTCACTACTTCATACACCATTAGAGCTTTAACCACAGACAATAAGACGCTATATGCTAATCATTCAGCCCGATCTATATATAAAAGCACCGACAATGGAAAAACTTTTCAGGAGATCACCATTAATTATCAAAATATCGCTAATATAGGTATTACAGGTTTTGCTGCCATCGGTCAAAACTATGTGCTTCAATCAAATCAAGCTGGAGGCGTAATTGGATCATCCGATGGCGGAGCTACCTGGACAAAGATCGAGGAACCCAGCGTCAGTGCTCCTGTTTTAAAAATATTCAAAGCAAAAAATATAATATGGGGATCCACCTATAACGGATTGGTAAAATATAACCCCGAAACAAAAAAATGGACATCATCATTGGAAGGAGTATTTGCTCCTGCCTGGAGCATCTCATCCAATAGTAATCAACTGCTCTGTACAACAGTCAGTTTCGTTGATGGAAAAAGAAGACATTATGTTTCTTCTAATGACGGAAATAGTTGGACTGAATTAAATCAGGACGGAATGTTGCCCGATAATGGAGTTAACGGTGCTCAAAGAATCAATGAGATATCTGAAAAAAATTATTTTGTTGTCTATTATAAACTTTCTTCGGGAAAACAGAAAACGATTGTTTATCGTTGGCCCCTCACAGCTACCTCTGTTAATGAGCAGCTAGCTAAAAAGGGATTTGCATTAAAGCCAAATTATCCCAATCCTTTTCATGATCAGACGACAATCGGCTGGACAATGAAAACTACAGCCCAAGTAACGATACGGATCTACGATATCAACGGGAAGGAAATGGAAACCCTGGTGAGCGGAAAATATTTACCTGGAGAGTATACAAAATCATTGAATACGGCCGGTCGTTATAAACCGGGTATCTATTTCTGTCAAATGCAGGCGGGCAATCATATTGTTACATCCAAGCTGGTTGTTCAGTAAGGGTAGCAGCTTAAAAAGTTGTCTTTAGTATACTGGGATTGTAAAAGTGTTAAGCTTATTTTTTTGAAGAAATCATCCATAGCCCCGCAAAGGTGATGATTCCGTTAATCAACAGTAATTCAATGCCAATCCTAAAACCATTGAATAAAAATGTTGAACCGGAAGATAAGGTCTGACTCCAAGCGCCATCAAGATCCAGTTTCTTAATAAACCAATCAGCGTTATTGACCATATCAATTCCCAATACAATCAGTGGTGCGATAATACAAACCAGCCATACTTTTTTATCATTCAGTATTCTGTTAGTAAAGATGCCGAATGCAAATAGACCCAGCAAAGGGCCATAAGTATAGCCTGCTAATTTCAAAATCACATCAATGATGGATTTGTCGTTGATCCACTTGAAAATCATCACACATAAAAAGAAAACAATAGCCAAGCTCAAATGAACGGTGAGCCGGATACGTTTAGCAGCTTTTTCTTCCAATCCCTGTTTCCTTTTTAATCCAAGGATATCCAGACAAAAGGAAGAAGTGAGTGCGGTGAGTGCGCCATCCGCGCTAGGGAAAAGCGCGGAAATCAATCCGATGATGAAGACGATTCCGATGCCCGCAGACAAATAATTGCCCAATGCGATTTGAGGAAAAAGATCATCTCCCTTTACATTCAGCTGAAGCGTTTCTGCATAGAGATAAAGCAATCCACCCATCAGTAAAAAAAGGAAATTGACAATCAGTAAAATAATACTCAGTGTGATCACATTTTTCTGAGAATCTTTAAGGGTTCTTACACTGATGTTTTTTTGCATCATCTCCTGATCGAGTCCGGTCATGGCAATAGTAATAAATGCGCCCCCGATAATTTGTTTCAGAAAGAAACCGGAGGATTGATAGTCGGTATTCAACAGCCGGCTCATATTTGCCTTTTCCAGTTGAATGAGTGCCGTTGAAAAATCGAGTTGCAGCATTCTGAGGATGGCAATGATGCATACAACCAGTCCAATCAGCATGCAGGAAGTTTGCAGCGTATCTGTATAAACAATGGTTTTAACGCCTCCTTCAAATGTGTAAAGTAGGATGAGCAGTAAAATAATAAGGGCGGTTAGCCAGAAGGGGATACCCATCCGGTCGAGCACAAAAATTTGAAGAATGTTGACGACCAGATACATGCGGGCCGTGGCGCCGAGTGTACGGGATAAGATGAAATAAACAGCGCCTGTTTTATAGCTGACGATTCCAAAGCGGGAATGCAGGTAATCGTAAATGGAAGTAAGGTTCATTTTGTAATACAGCGGCAACAACACGTAAGCAATCACTAAATAGCCCAGAAAATAACCCAATACTACTTGATAATACTGAAATCCGCTGCTGCCGACAGTACCGGGCACACTCACGAAGGTAACGCCACTCAGCGAAGTGCCGATCATTCCGAAAGCCACCAGTATCCAGTTGCTGCTTTTATTGCCGATAAAAAAGGAATCGTTGTTGGCGTTTCTGGAAGTGTACCATGCAACTATCAGTAACAGCATGAAATATCCCAAGACAAAAGAAAACAGGAGCGGGGCAGACATCTGTAAATTTTGTATGAAGGTAATATTTTATTCAGCAAGGAATAAAAGATGATTCCGGCTTAGAGAAATTGATGAATGATTTCAAGTAGCTTTTTTTCTTCAAAAGGTTTGATGAGATAGCCTGAAATACCTTTTTGTAAGTAATAATCGAGATCTTCCTTAACAGCATTGGCAGTGAGCGCCACTACAGGTACATGATGACCCACCTGTTCCCGAATCAATCGAGTGGCTTCGATGCCGTCCATCTCCGGCATTTGAATATCCATAAGAATCAGGTTGTAGTTGTTGTTTGATGCTTTTTCAATAGCAACCCTGCCATTTTCAGCAAAATCATATTGGATTTTGTGTTTATCCAGAATAAATTTTACCAATAATCGATTGAATTCATTGTCCTCTGCTACCAGTAGTTTTACTTCTTTAAGTCGGCTATAATTGATGACAGGCTCCTCCGTTTCTTCAATTTTTTCCATAGGATCGGTAATTTTTGAAAGCGGAATGCTCACAGTTACCAAGGTGCCTTTGTTTTTATGACTTTCTACCAGGATATTTCCGTGCATTAATTTTACCAGTTCGTTCGTAATGGCTAACCCTAATCCGCTGCCACCAAACTTTCGTTGAAAACTTTCGTCTTCCTGCATGAATTCTTCGAAGATTCTTTGTTTCATCTTTTCATTCATACCGATTCCGGTATCCTTGCAGGTAAAAGTAAGAATGGTAGTTGCCTTATTGATATCAGCAATACAACAACTGATTTCCACTCCCCCCTTTTCGGTAAATTTTATAGCGTTGCTGATGATATTTGAAAAAATCTGGCGGATACGGGAAGGATCTCCCCAAAAAGCATTTTTCCCTGAATGTTCAACCTGTAGTTTAAAATATATATTTTTTTTCGAAGCCTGATCTGCAAAAAGTGAATAAACCTGACGGATGAGATCGTAGGGGTCAAAGATTAATTTATCTAAATGAAATTTACCCTCTTCCATTTTGGAAAGATCCAGTAGGTCATTGATAATATTCATTAATGCTTTGGAGGATTGCGATATAATTTGAATCAAAACTGACTGTTCAGGTTTTAAATCTGCATCAACAAGTTGGTCGCTTAATCCTACAATAGCATGAAGTGGGGTTCTGATTTCATGGCTCACATTGGCAAGAAAGCGGCGTTTTGATTGAAGCGAGAGTTCCGCAGCCCTTTGTTGGGTTTCTCTTGCTATTTCTGAGAGTTTTTTTTCAGTAATGTCGTAAGCAAAGCCTGAGTATCGTATTGGGGTATCTTCCTCATTGAATTTGCAGATACCGTTGATACTGACCCATACGTATTCATTCCGGAAGTTGAGTATTCTGAATTCGGCTGCAATTTTTTCTCCTCTTCTTGTCGCTTCACTATCTTCTAATGCAGTAACGATCGCACGATCATCGGGATGTATTCTTTCTCTCCAAAATGCGCCCTGAATTGGCAACGAGTCTCCTTGTTCATAGCCGATTATTTTTTTCATCTGAATGGAGAAAAACAGCCGATCACTAGCTATTTCATAGTCCCAAAAGCCGGCTCCGGATAACACCATAGTATTAAACCATCGCTCTTCGCATTCTTTTAATTGATTTTCTACCTCTTTTCTTTCCTCAATAGATTGACAGTAACCGATTACCTTGATGGGTTTATGATGTCGATCACGTTCGGAGACAGACCCTTTAATACTTAACCATTCATAGGCATCATTGCCTGATTTTTTAAACCGAGATTCGAATAATAAGTTATCAGTTTCTCCTTTTGCTACATCTTCTAATTTTTTACATAGCTCATTGTGTTGCCGTGGGTGTACAAATTGCAATAATTCCTCTTTGGTAAATACAGGGTTTGAATTTTCCGGAACTTCAAAAAGTTGTAGGAATCCAGCCGTGCCTGAAAAGGCACCTGATTCAATATTCCACTCCCAAATGGCTACATCAGAGGTATATGAATCTTTCGAAAAGGTAATTCTCTTAAGCGACATTTTCAGGGGTTTAATAAGCGACAATGCTCATTAACAATAGTTGCAACTATTTTGTTTAAATAATTTTGGATAGCGCTTCTTATTTATAAGGGATTATCTTTGAGCGAATAAAGAAAACAAGCTTTTTTTTATGTTTCAAAATATAGGTTCACTTATTGTTAAATTTTCAGGAGCCTTGATATCTTATTTGCTGACAATTTACTTATCCAGATATTTCGGGAATGAGTGGTTGGGTTATTTTAGTTTTCTTCTGTCTTATTCTTTGATTTTTATTTTGGTAATGAAATGGGGCACTGATGTTTTTCTGATGAAAAATACCAGTCAATATATTGCGGAAGGAGCATTTGGCAAAGCAAAATTTCTTTATTACAGACTGTTGGGCTATCATCTAGTAAGCGGGGGTATTATTACTTTACTCGGAGTATTCATAACTCCCATTATGCTTCATTATTTCTTTCCCCGATATGAACAGGTTCAGTTTTTCCGTATTTCCCTGGTTTCTATTTTTTTTATAAATCTGTACATCATGAACTATGAATTTCTCAGGGGACGACAGCAGGTACTTACTTACACTTTTTATCATACTGTTGCAATTTTCTTTTTCACACTTTTGTTTTTGTATCTCCAGCACCTACTGGCCATTGCGTTTGAAAATCAAATAGCCTGGTCATATCTCCTTGCGACTGTTATCAGTTTTCTTCTTTCAATGATGCACGTAATTCGCATCAATAAAAATATAGATTTGGATCCTATCCCTGCATTTAGATTGTCGGAGGCACTCAGGAAATCCTTCCCATTTTTTTCCAACAATGCCGTATTTGTATTACTTGGCACTTTAGATGTTTTTATTTTAAGCAAATATGTTAGTCCAGCCCAAATCGGAGAATACACATTAATGGTTAAGATTGCTGCTTTTGTATCTTTCCCTTTACTCGTATTGTCGGCTAATTTTGCTCCTAAAATAGCAGCTCTTGCTTCCAACCGTTCGTTACAGCAACGCATCAATAAAATGACGGGACTGATTACAATGGCAGCAATCTCTCTTTTCCTGATAATCTATTTTTCGATCGGGTTTTTTCAACAATTCCTCCATATCAGCCAACCGGATACACTTAAAATCTTTATCATTATTGCCCTCGGCTATGTGGTTAGTTCAAGCTGTGCCTTAAATGAAGTCTGTTTATTAATGTTAGGCCAAGAGAAATTGTATCAAAAAATCATGATTATCAGTCTTATTTTAAATTTTCTGCTTAATTTGCTCCTTATTCCGATTTTAAAAGAAACCGGAGCCGCAATAACTCATTTTGTCACGCTTGTTTTTTGGAATCTTCTATCGGTTTATTTTGTACACAAAAAATTAAATTTAAATACAGCTTTAATTTTACAGTATGATCGACAACGGGAACAGAGAAATTGATATAAAGATTCTCCTTCAAAGACTTTTGTATGCTGTCTTCAGAAATTTAAAACAACTAAAAATATTTGTTTTTATCTGGATCTGCGTCGCTCTGTTTTTTTTCTTATTCCAAAATAACAAGTTTCAGTTAAGTTATTATATCAGTTCCGATCATATGAGCGGACAAAAAATCGAGTTGATTTACAGTGACCTTCAAAAACTGGTTAAGCAAAATGAATACCAGCGCGTTGCTCAGTTACTAAAATTGCCAATAGTCGATGCCAAAAAAATCACTAGCTTCAAAGTATCGATGGAAGAACCCGAATTGTTAACTTCTTCCAATACTTCACAAAGCCCTAATTTTTATTTTAATGAAACAAATACCCAAATCACGCTGACACTTTCCGATACGACCAATGTTAACAAACTGGTCGATGCACTCAATGATTTTATTGTTTCTTCCAACTATTTTCAAAAAATCAAAAACAATGAGATTCAAAGTGTCTTGAAACTCAATCAGAATCTTTCCACCCAAAAAATGGAGCTGGACTCTATCAATTTGCTCAATATGAGGAAATTCATTACCTCTTCCGGAACTCCGGTATTTTTTAATGACATTTCTGAAATCAAACGAAATATCTATACCATAGAGGAAAGAATCATTAACAACAATAGAGGGTTAGAACGGCTGGAAGAGCCGGTGAATCTGGTAAATTATCCAATCCTTAAAAAGGATAAAATGGTAATTCGCTTGGCACTTTCTTTACTTAAAGGGTTGTTGATTACAGCAGTAATTTCAATCCTCTTTTATCTTATTGCGAGGATTAAAAAGGAGCATGCCGTATATAAAGCAAAAATTCCTCAAGGGTAATATTGAATCATGGACAAGCGACTGATTCATTCTTATCCGGCGTCACGTTATATTTTAGATGCCTGCCTTTTTATTATTTTCCTGACTACCTCATTTGATACAGCGCTGAATTTAAAAATATCCGGATTTTCAATCCGCATTTGCACGCTCTTGATGGTTGTTTTCAGTGGTGCTGTTTTCTTGCTCTCTTTAGCCGGCTACAGACCATTAAAGATTCGTTTTTTAGGTTGGTGGTCTTTTCTGGTATGGTTTATTATGCTGATTGTTTTTTTGCAAAACAGCATATTAATAACAAGAGGCATTGGGTACATGGTTTGGCTGCTCATCTATCTCCTTTTCATTCTAAGCCTTACTGTTTATATTGATGACTATCCTCATTTTTTCAAAATACTTAAGTATTATTTATTTTCTTTTATAGTCATTTCTTTTTTCGGTCTGCTTCAATTAGTTGCTGGGATCTTTAATATTAATCTCTTTCTGGAGTATTATTTCCTTAGCGGTATCCCTCGTATTCACGGATTTAGTTATGAACCGTCTTATTTCTCAACTTATCTTTTTGTTGCCTGGGGTTTTCATTTTGTCCTTTTTTTCTCGGATTATAAAACCTTAAAGAATAAACTTTACAATAATTTTTCGCTGCTCTTGTTAAGTATATTAATTTTCATCTCTTTTTCCAGAATGGCTATTTTCTTTATGTTTTTATTGTTGCTGGCTAAATTCGGGGCGCTTTTTTTAAATTCAATCATCAGATTAAGGGTTTCTGTAATAAATCTTACCTTCTCTTTGGCCTTATTTTTTGTCACTTTTCTCATTGTAGGAATAGCAGTCTTCAATTTCAATGAATTTATTTCTGTATTTGAAGGTTTGCCTTTTCTTTCCCGTTATTCTCATTCGGCCTGGACGAGAATCGGCGACTTTGAATCCACCCTGCAAATTTTTATCAATTCTCCTGTGAAGGGTTATAGCTTAGGAGGCATTGCGCCTGCCATTGCTCAATTAAGGGGATTTACTACCATTACGCAGGAAGTCGTTAAACAGAACGAAGGGCTTTCTATTTTTATGGAAGTACTTGCTGCATCTGGTATTTTTGGATTCATATTTTTTGTTGGGTTTATGTATCGGCTTTTGTCTTCAGGTCGTATTTTGAAAAAATGGGCAGCGATTAATCCAAGTCTTGAATCTACAGAACAGCTAAAAATCCATCATCTCCTGATTGTTGCACTTATTTTTCAATTGCTCTTGCTTTGTCTGAATCAAAATATATTACGCAACTATCTCTGGGTGCATATCGCATTGATTAATGTTTCGTTCTTTGTTGCTAAAAAATCACTGGTTTCCAAGCGTTCAGCAGCATGAAAAATTGGTTAGATACTATTGGCAATGAAAGTGTAAAAATTAACCTGCTTTCCATTTATGTTTTCTTTTTACCGCTGTCTGATTGGTCGCCGGTTAAGCTAAACAGTGTTCTTCTTATTCTAATGGCACTCATCTGGCTAACTCAATGCTTCAGACAACCTATCGATAAAAATTATTATTCTTCAGCTGATTTTTTACTCCTGACAGGCATATTTTTTATTCAGTTGCTGAGCATCTTTCACGGTGGGGTTGCTTCAGCAGTTGAATTTAACCTGATGGTCAAGTTGCCTTTTCTGATTTTGCCTCTGGTGTTTACCAGGAACCTTTTCACGCCAGCAGTTGTACAAAAAATGCAACACTTTTTTATTACCGCGTGTGTAGCTGCCTGTTTGGTTTCATTCCGTTTTTTATTAAGCAGCGAAAGTATTGGTTTGGAAGGGTTGATGAACGCTGAGCGCTATGAAGATTATCTTGTTTTACATCGTCCTTATTTTGGGATGTATTTACTGATTGCAATACTTTTTCTGGCCGACCGAATCAGGCAAAAATTTCAACTCATCTCATTGCTGCTTATTGTATGCTTTATTGTTTTTCTTTTTCTTATACAGGCTAAAATGTCTTTGCTGATTCTGATGCCGATCTTACTGATTGAAGGCTGGTATGCTAAAAACCATCTTCTCAAAAGGGTTACGATGCTATCTTCAATCATCCTTTTCTCTTTGATGCTCGCAGTGCTGGTTCGTTTTTATATTTCCAATTATCAGCAAGTGGACAAGCTTGCAGGAAAAGAGCGATTCTTTGTGTTGAGTATTAACACCCGATTGATTCATTTCCAATGTGGTCTTGAAACGATCAAACAATATCCTCTTGCCGGCGCAGGCGCCGGGAATGTTGCCCGATTGCTCGACGACTGTTATCAAACGACCAGTCATCACTTTAGTCAGTTCAAGGGTAAATTCAATACGCATAATGAATTTTTGGAGGAAACAGCGAGGCATGGATTCATAGGTATTACGGTTTACCTTATTTGTTATTTCTTCTTTTTCAGAAGAGCCATTCAGTCGGGAGACAGGGTCTATCTTGAAATATTAATTATAGTGGTTTTAGCATCCCTTTCAGAGTCGGTTTTTTCCCGTTCACAAGGAGTGATGCTCGTCAGCTTTTTCAATTTTATGTATTTTGTGAAGAACAGCAATCGTCCTTCAGGTGAATCGTAGAATGGAAGGATAGTCCCGCTTCATGCGATGCTCCCTCTAATTTTATTATCTTGCATGCCAATACAAAAACCACAGGGCTCAGTCAATGTCATATTTAGCAAATAAAAAAATAGCTATTGTTCATGAGTGGTTTGACAGTTATGCCGGTTCTGAACGAGTGGTGGAACAAATTCTTAACCTTTTTCCTCAAGCCGATTTGTTTGCCCTGGTTGATTTTTTAAAGCCTGACCAAAGAGGTTTTCTGCAAAACAAGACTGTAACAACCACCTTCATCCAAAAGCTGCCTTTCGCCCGAAAAAAATTCCGCAACTATCTTGCTTTTTTCCCGCTTGCAGTGGAACAAATTGATTTGCGCGGATATGATATCGTGATTTCCTCTTCTCATGCAGTGGCAAAAGGGGTGCTGACCGCTTCAGATCAATTGCATATTTGTTATTGTCACTCTCCCATGCGCTATGCCTGGGATCTGTATCATCAGTATCTCGAAGAAGCCGGACTTAAAAAAGGGATCAAAGCTGCTTTTACCAAATTCTTTTTACACTATCTGCGTCTTTGGGATCAGTCTAATTCGAATCGAGTAAATTATTTCGTTGCCAATTCTGCCTACATTGCAGCCCGCATTAAAAATGTGTATCAGCGTACGGCAGCAGTTATTTACCCTCCCGTAAATACCACTCAGTTTGAGCCCGCTTCACAAAAAGCAGATTATTATTTCGCAGCAGCACGCATGGTGCCTTACAAGAAATTAGATCTGATTGCAGAGGCCTTCTCCCGCATGCCCGATAAAAAATTAATCATTGCCGGTTCGGGTCCTGAATTGAAAAAGGTAAAAAACAAAGCCGGATCCAATGTTACTATTATTCCCCTGCTAAGTCACCATTCCTTTAAAAAATACCTGACTGAAGCCAAGGCATTTGTGTATGCCGCCGAAGAAGATTTTGGTATCGTAATGGCGGAAGCACAGGCAGCAGGCGTTCCTGTTATTGCTTTCAAAAAAGGCGGAGCAGCGGAGATTGTTAAAGATGGCTCAACCGGTATTTTATTCGACCGGCAAAGTCCTGAATCTTTAATAGAGGGCGTCCGTCGTTTTGAATCTGCTGTATTTGATCCTAATGCCATCAGTCTCCATGCAGAGCAGTTTGCAACCGAGCAGTTTGCTCAAAACTTCAGCCGTTATGTGGATGCCTGTGCCGCTGAATTTTTTAACTTGCATTGATTTTGTACCATTTTTGGTTTCTTAAAATTTTGCCTCATTTCATTTACCGCACAAACTATATTGTCCAACCCCATTGAATACCTGAAAGGAGTAGGGCCTCTGCGTGCGGAGTTATTAAAAAAAGAATTACAACTATTTACATTCGGCGACTTGCTGGAGCATGTTCCTTTTCGGCATTTGGATAAAAGCAAAAGAACGCTGATATCAGAAATCAATCATCAGTCGGACACCGTATTGTTGCATGGCCGCCTGCACCATATCGAAGTAGTAGGGAAGCAGCGAACTAAAAGATTGCAGGCGCAATTGAGAGATGAGAGTGGCGTGTTGGAGTTGGCATGGTTTCAGGGAATATCCTGGGTAGAGAAGCGATTGCAGGAAGGAGCGAAATACGTAGTGTTCGGAAAAGTTGGTTTTTTTATGGGACAGCCGCAGATTGTTCATCCTGAGATTGATCTGCTTACCGCTGAGACAGGATTGTCGCCCGGATTGGAACCCGTCTATCCTTCCACGGAAAAATTAAAAGCCAAAGGATTGAATGGAAGGGCGATCGGCAAACTGACGGCTGCTTTGTTGCCGCAGTTGCAACCCAAAGATCTTCCAGAAAATTTACCTGCCCGATGGCTCAGGGAACATGCTTTGTTGTCGAGATATGAAGCATACAAAGCAGTTCATTTTCCAACGACCCTGCAGCAGTACCAGGATGCTTTATACCGACTTAAATTCGAAGAATTATTTTTTGCGCAGGTACGACTTGCCATGATCCGCAGCAGGCGGCATCGCTTTACGAAAGGATTGGTGTTTGAGCAAGTAGGGAATTATTTCAGAGAGTTTTATGAAAAGCATTTGCCTTTTTCGCTAACCGATGCACAAAAACGAGTGATAAAGGAAATCAGAAATGATACCGGCAGAGGGATTCAGATGAATCGTTTATTGCAGGGAGATGTAGGAAGCGGGAAAACGATGGTGGCATTGCTGGCGATGTTGATTGCAGCAGATAACGGCTATCAGAGTTGCATGATGGCGCCTACAGAAATACTGGCGCAGCAGCATTATGCGAGTATTACCCGATTGGTACATACATTGGGAATAGAAGTACGTCTGCTCACCGGCTCTACCAAAAAATCGGAGCGGGTAAAATTGCTGGCAGAATTACTGGAAGGCAAGATTTCTATTGTGGTGGGAACGCATGCGTTGATAGAAGATCCGGTACAGTTTAAAAGTCTGGGTTTGGCAGTGATAGATGAGCAGCATCGTTTTGGGGTAGCGCAGCGTGCCCGGTTGAAGGCGAAGCAGGAGGTGCCGCCGCATATACTGGTGATGACGGCAACTCCCATTCCGCGCACGATGGCGATGACGGCTTATGGAGATTTGGATTGTAGCATTATGGATGAGCTGCCGCCCGGCCGCAAACCGGTCACGACCGTTCACCGCACCGACGCGGCCCGGGCGGGCGTGATGGATTTTGTTCGAAAAGAAATCGAGAAAGGCAGACAAGCCTATTTTATCTATCCGTTGATAGAAGAAAGCGCTAAAGTGGATTATGAAAATCTCATGAAAGGTTATGAGGAAGTCAAGGCATTTTTCCCGGAGCCCAAATTTTATATTAGTATGGTGCACGGTAAACAAAGCCCTGAACAAAAAGAAACCAATATGCAGCGCTTCAAAACAGGAGACACGCAGATTATGGTTGCAACAACGGTTATAGAAGTGGGAGTGGATGTTCCGAATGCTTCTGTGATGGTAATTGAGAGCGCCGACCGATTCGGACTATCTCAACTGCATCAGTTGAGAGGCAGGGTAGGAAGGGGGAGTGAAAAAAGTTTTTGTATCTTACTTACCGGTAACCAGCTGAGTAAAGAAAGCAAAGAACGTTTGCAGACGATGTGCGCCACAAATGACGGATTTATCATAGCAGAGAAAGATTTGGCCTTACGCGGTCCCGGAGATATCGAAGGTACCCGCCAAAGCGGCGCCCTCAATTTTAAAATGGCGGACATAGTGCAGGATAAAGCAATTTTACAACAGGCTGCGGCAATGGCGAGTCAGCTGATTGATGAGGATCCCGAACTGGAACAGCCCGATCATGCAGTAGTCAAGCAATTTTTACAGGCCAAAAAAGGAAAAAATGAATGGAGTCGGATTGCCTGACAACAAAGCACAACATCATGCGTTATTCCCCTATAATATGCATCGCTTGAAAAAAATATATAATAACTGGCTTCGATTGTTTTTATTTTTAACGACCCTGCTTTTGTTTACGGTTCCAAAAGCACAAATTGCTTTTACGGAAAACAAGGGGCAGTGGAATCGCGAAGTTTTGTTTCAGGCGAATTTAGGCGGACATATTTTTTTTCTGACGCAAGATGGTTATGTGGTATTGATGCATCATACCCAAGACCTGGAGCAGTTGGCGGCCTATTATCATGGTCATCCTCATGATGCAAACGGCAATCCTAAGAAAGGGAAAGTTACGCCGATATCTTCCATCCGCTCACATGCCTATCGGGTTAGATTACTTGGCAGTAACAGGGACATAAAAATTCTGAAGGAAAAACAGCAAGCCGGGTATGAAAATTTTTTTATCGGCAACGATCCCTCCCGCTGGGCATCTGAATGTTTTTCTTACCAATCCATTACCTATCAAAATATTTATCCGGGCATTGATCTCCGATACTATATCGAATCGGATCAACTGAAATACGACTTTATTTTACAACCCGGCGCGAATGCTGCAAAGATTCAATTGCAATATGAAGGCGCATCGAATCTTGTACTCAAAGACAAAGCGCTACAGGTACAAACCTCTGTAGGAACGGTTATGGAAAAGGAGCCTTATTCCTATCAGTTTTTACAGAGCGGAAGGGAACGCGTCAAATGCAGGTATCGTTTAAAACACAATGTGGTTTCACTGATACCGGGCGCTTATGATAAAAGCAGCAACCTCATCATAGATCCGCAAATGGTTTTTTCTTCCTTCAGCCGTGCGACGGGTGATAACTGGGGATTTACAGCAACGCCCGGACCGGACGGCAGCATGTTTGGAGGAGGCATTACGACTCCTACCGGCTTCCCGGTTACAACAGGTGCTTTTCAAACACGTGGCCGAGGTCCGGAAAACGGAAACAGTCCGCTTCCGCCTGATATTGCCATCATTAAATTATCCCCCAACGGAAGGGATCGTATTTATGCTACTTATCTGGGCGGAGAAGAAATTGAACAGCCGCATAGTTTAATCGCCGATGCAGAGGGTAATCTGATTGTAGCAGGGAGAACCGCTTCAGGAAATACTTTTCCCGGAACTCTTTTTGGTCCGGGTGGAGGCTTTGATATTTATATCACCAAATTCAATGCGACGGGAACAAGACTCATAGGCTCAGTAAAGATCGGAGGAACCTGGAATGATGGCGTAAATGTAAGAGCCGAAAGATTTCAGGGACCCGGTTCAATTATGCGTAATTATGGGGATGATGGTCGCAGTGAAGTAAACATCGATGCCAATAATAATATTCTGCTCGCCTCCTCATCTCAAAGTGATGATTTCTTTGTGCGCAATGGTTTGCAAACGACTTTGCGAGGTGATCAGGATGGAGTGGTGATAAAATTAAATCCTGATGCTACGGATGTTTTATGGAGTACTTATTTGGGAGGGGATGGTACAGATGCCGCTTTCGTACTTTCTGCCAATCCGCAAAACAAAGACATTTACATTGGAGGAGGAACCACCTCTAATAATTTCCCGGGCACGACTGTTAGCGCTTTACAGGCTACCTACAATGGGGGCATTGCTGATGGGTATATCTGCCGCTTAAGAGATTTGGGAAGCGCAATAACTGTTGAACAAACGACTTATCTCGGCACCAATCAAACCGATCTGGTGTATGGCGTTCAGTTTGATGCAAAGGGATTTACGTATGCAATGGGCACCACTACCGGCCTTTGGCCAAGGATTGCGGCTGACTATTACGATCAGAATGCCCGACAATTCATTGTGAAGTTGAATCCGGAGTTGACTCAATTTATTTATTCTACCACTTTCGGTACCCCCAATGCGCCAGCTCCCAATATTTCTCCGGTGGCTTTTCTGGTGGACAACTGTGAAAACGTATATGTTTCCGGTTGGGGAGGGGATGCCAATGTTTTTTCAGATCCACCGTATCCTACTTCAGGCACTAACGGGATGCGGATTAAATCGGCACCGGGAGATTTTGTACAGTCCCAAACCGATGGCAGCGATTTTTACTTTTTTGTGTTGGAGAAAAATGCACGCAATATTTTATATGGAAGCTATTTTGGTCAGTTAGGCGGTAATGGAAGCCTGGAACATGTGGACGGAGGTACCAGCCGCTTTGATGCGCAGGGATTTATTTATCAGGCAGCATGTGCCAATTGTAAACAGGTTCCGGGTTCACAGCCAAACAGTATTGCACCCTTTCCCATTACTGCAGGAGTTTTTGGGAATGTAAATCCTGCTACTAGCGGAGGTCGCTGCAATTTAGGGATGACTAAGATCCGATTTGATTTCACCGGTGTGGATGTGGATATTAAAACTGTAGCCAGACAACTTACTTTTTGCTCTCCCGCTGCCGTTGAATTTGAGGATCCCATACGCAAAGCCAAAAAATACATCTGGATTTGGGGTGACAATTCAAAGAATGATACGACTGTGAATGCATTGCAAAGACACAATTACAACAACGTAGGTTTTTATGATGTAAAAGTCATTGGAATTGATTCTGCTACTTGCAACATTAAAGATTCCTCTTTATTGCGCATTAAGGTAACCACCGATTCAGTTGCATTGGGATTCACTTCAAAGGTGATGCCTCCGTGCAATAGTCTGATATTTGAATTTACCAATACATCTGATCGACTGAGTTCTGTTCCGAATTTTACGTCACGTTCTTTTGTATGGAAATGGGGGGATGGATCCAGGCAGGACACGATTGCAGGATTTCCACCAAACTTTGTAACGCATCAATTTCCCGGTGCGGGAACTTATAAAGTTGAACTGGTGTTGATTGATACGAATTTTTGTAATGTCGGGCAGTCATTCGGTACATTTAATTTTCAGGTGACGCCCAACATCAGGGCAGGGTTTGGGGCATCTAACGGCTGCGCGCCATACGCGCTCAGGTTTCAAGACAGCACTGTCGGCGCGCAGCGGTATCTATGGGAAGTGAGCGATGGACAAACCTCTTCCGATCCTAACCCGCAATTCCAATTGAATACTCCCGGCATCTATACTATCAAGCAAACCATCTTCAACGATAATAGCTGCAACAAGATTGATTCTACAACCCGCAGTGTTGAAGTGAGTGGAGCACCCTCCGCAGGGTTTTCCTATTCTCCTCTTCCTCCCAAAGAAAATACGCCAACCAATTTCTTCAGCAATACCTCCGCTGATGTGGTGAAATGGGAATGGGATTTCGGAGACGGTTCTGCTTCCGAAGAAAAAAATCCTACCCATCAGTTTGAAGCCACCAATTTCTTCAGGGTTTGTCAAACCGTTACCAATGCCAACAACTGTACCGATTCCGCCTGTCAGTCGGTGGAAGCACTCGTGTCTATTCTTTTTGATCTTCCTAATGCATTTACTCCCAATGGCGATGGTATGAATGATATATTTCAGGTGCGTGGGTTTGGTATCACAAATATGACATTTAGAATCTTTAACAGGCAAGGGCTGCTCGTTTTTGAAAGCAAATCGCCCAATATCGGATGGGATGGTACTTATCAAAATAAACCGCAACCCATGGATACGTATGCCTGGACACTGGATATAGAATATTTCAACGGTGAAAAAACGCGCAAAAACGGAGAAGTCACACTAATTAGGTAATAACTGATTCTGACAATAATCAATAATTGGAATAACCACTAAACCCTAACTGATAACTGTTAACCGTTTCCCTCTCCCTTCAATATGCGGTTAATCGCTTCTGCTTTAGCAAGACATTCTTCGTATTCGGTTGCGGCATCAGAGTAACCTGTAATGCCGCTTCCTACATGACAGGAAAGATATGCTTCTGCCTGATTGTAAACCAGGCTTCTGATAACTACATTGAAATCAAAATCTCCCTCCGGAGTGATATAACCCAGCGCGCCGGAGAATATTCCTCTTGAAGAAGCTTCATATCGATGTATGAGTTCGATTACTTTATGTTTGGGTGCGCCGGTCATGCTGCCCATAGGAAAAGTAGCACGGATGATATCGCTGAAGGAAGTGCCTTCCCGCAATTGACTGCTCACGGTCGAAATAAGGTGATGTAATTGCGGGAAGGTATAAACGCCACACAATTCATCCACCTTTACCGAACCCTCTAAACTCACCCTGCTCAAATCATTTCTTACCATATCCACCACCATCACATTCTCGCTTCGTTCCTTTCCACTCGATAGCAACGCTGCTTTAAGTACCTCGTCTTTTTGAGGATCCTCAAGGGTTCTTTTGATTGTACCCTTTATAGGCTGCGAAAGAAGTCGGTCTCCTTTTTTCGCCAGGTAGCGCTCCGGACTTGCACACATCAGATGCAAATGATCCAGGCGGTAATAACCACTGAACGGATTGGGAGAATGCATCGTCAATGCTGTATAAGTTCGCAACGGATCAATCTTCGCTTTTTCAGCATAGAACTCCATACAATAATTCAATTCATAACAATCCCCTCTTCGAATATGGTGCTGAATCGTTTCAATTTTATCCAAATAGGCAGCACGACTGATTCTTTCTTGCAGCTGTAGTGTAGAGGCAGAAGTCGCATCATATCGTGCGGCTAGAATTTCCTGATATAATTCCGCATGATTCGCTTGAAAACTCCCAATGGAAAGCGTATGCCCCTGAATTTGAATCAATACTTTTGGTATGAAGAAGAAGACATCGGGGAAGCGGTTGGGGCTGGTTATTTGTTGTTCGTTGTTCGTTATTCGTTGTGTTGCGATAGTCGAAAAACGAGAAACGATAAACGAGTTGGAGGTTGGTAAACCTGAAGTTTCTGCAGTGAGGCCGTAGCCCAGATGCCCCATCCACCATTCCGGCTGTTCATCTATCGCCTGTTGCAATTGATCCAGCGCATTGCCGGCATTGGCACTGATCATCCGATGTATGCCTGCGCCCGCCATGCATTCGTACTGATGATAGGGGGATTGATATTGGTGATTGTCTAAAAAAACACAAGTGCCGGACTGTTGACTCCAGTACAGCACTTGTTGTTGAATAGAAGCAATATCTTGTATCGGGAAAGACTGAAAAATTCTTTTCACATCCTCATTTAGAAATCATCATCGTCATCATCAAAGTCATTACCGCCGCCCATCATATCAAATTCAGAGAAGTCATCATCAAGTCCCAAATCGTCATCGTCCCCCTTTCCTTTCTTCCCTTTTTTTGCAGATGATTTCGGCAGATCGAATTCTTCGAAATCAGGATCATAATCTTCATCGTCCTTATTCCAGTCATCTTCTTCCTCGGGAAGATCATCATCGTCCTCCTCATCGTCATCATTCGATTTCTTTTTGGAGGATCCTGATGCTTTGCCGCGTTTTTTTAAACCGGCTTCCGATTCATTCGTTTCCTCGTCTTCCTCCAAATCATCTTCCTCTTGTTTTTTGGAACGAGTAGAAGCCTTTTTGGTTTCGGCCGGTTTTTCTTTTGCTTTCGGATTTGTTTTTTTAGTTGACTTTGCCATGGTACAACGTTCTTATATGTAAAATTTCAGCGAGTTTTTTAAATAGCCAAATTTTTAGTAGTCTTTTTTTATGCCGTAGCGGTTGTCTTTTCATGAATAATTTGTTCTCTTCCGGGTCCATTGGAAATATAGGTGATTGGTATGTCGAGATAATCGGTAATATATCGGAGGTATTTGTTGAAAGCCTCCGGTAAATCATCCATGCTATCGCAACTTGCAATCGGTTTATCCCATCCTTCAAAATTTTCATAAACAGGCGAGATATCTGTATCGGACAACTGATAAGGCATTTGTTGGGTTTCCTGACCATTCACCCGATACGATTTGCAAATTTGCAGTAGTTTAAAATGATCCAGTACATCCGACTTTGTCATTACAATCTGTGTAACCCCATTGATCATGCAAGCGTAATGAAGAGCAACCAGATCCATCCAGCCGCACCGGCGCGGACGTCCGGTAGTGGCTCCGAATTCATGTCCGATTTTTCGAAGTTCTTCTCCCGTCTCATCGAATAATTCTGTAGGGAAGGGGCCGCCACCTACTCGGGTACAATACGCTTTTGTAACGCCGATTACTTCACCAATATGCTGAGGAGCAATACCGAGACCTGTGCATACACCGGCGGAAATAGTATTGGAAGAAGTAACAAAAGGAAACGTGCCGAAGTCCACATCCAGCATGCTTCCTTGCGCACCTTCAGCCAGTATTTTTTTCCCTGCTTTGATTTGTTGATTAATAAAGTATTCGCCATTCACAATATTGAGGGTCTTGAGAAAAGCAACAGCTTCAAAGAATTCTGCTTCCCAGGCCGCAATATCTTCTTCAAACTGATATACGCCCAGCATCTGCAAATGCTTGGTGCGCAGTTTTTCATACAGGGTGTTGAAATCACTTCGCAACAAATCCCCTACACGTAGCGCATTTCTGCCGGTTTTATCCATATAAGCAGGGCCGATTCCTTTGAGGGTTGAACCAATCTTTTCTGCCCCCTTCGACAATTCAGATGCTTTATCGAGTGCCCGGTGGGTGGGCACAATGATATTTGTGCGCTCGGCAATGAACAGATTTTTTCTTACATCTACGCCGAAGGCAGCTACTTTCTCGCATTCTTTTTTTAGGGTTACCGGATCGAGTACGACTCCGTTCCCGATGAGGTTGGTAATCTCTTCATGGAAAATACCACTCGGAATTTGGTGCAATACTACTTTTTCTCCTTTAACATACAAGGTGTGTCCGGCATTTGGCCCTCCCTGAAATCGGGCGATTACCTGATAGCGAGGGGCAAAAAAATCCACGACCTTCCCTTTCCCTTCATCTCCCCATTGAAGCCCTAATAAAACATCTACCATATTTTTGATTATTTAAATTGCAGTGGCAAAATTAAGTGAAAGCCTTGCGGTAGAAAAAGGAAAAATTATTGTTCGGTATCGTATCGCTCTACTTTATCAATGCCCGGTAATTTAAGCAGACCTGAAACCAGACGATCAAGTTCATCTTTATCTCGTACAAATAAGCGGATATTCCCTTCAAATACGCCTTCTTTGGCTTCGATAGTGATGGCGCTGATATTAAGTTTCATTTCACCGGAAACCAGACTGAGTATTTTACTTACGGCTCCCACATCATCCACTCCGATGATTTTAATGCCGGTAAGAAAGGAAATCTCTTTGTGTTTAGCCCATTTTGTTTTGACCACCCGATGCCCAAAATTGGAAAGCAGTCGCGTAGCGTTCGGACAATTCGTTCGGTGAATGATGAGTCCTTTTCCCATAGAGACAAAGCCAAACACATCATCTCCCGGAATCGGCTTGCAACAATTGGCGAGCGTGTAAACAATTTTATCACTGCTTTCTCCAAATATGATGAGTTCACTGTCTTTTCCCGGCAATGCTTTGGAGGGGTCATAAGGTATTCGTGTTTCAGCAGGTTTAACAGGCTTAGGTAATTCAAAGCGATCTCCGTGTACAGGCACTTCTTTTAATTCCTTCAGATCAATGTACTTGTTGGCCACCTTGTAATAAAATTCAAGATGGGAAGGTTGTTTGAAAAAATGGGTCAACACTTCTATATTGGTAAGATCATAAGCAACCCCCATTTGTTCCAGCTTACGCTGGATAATGTATTTCCCTTCATCGGCGATCTTTCTTTTTTCTTCTTTCAGCGCATCCTTAATACGGTTTCTTGCTTTAGCGGTAACCACGATATTCAGCCAGTCTTCTCCGGGTTTTTGTTTGCTGCTCGTGATGATTTCAACCTGATCTCCGCTGCGAAGTTTATGGGCAATGGGCACCAGCTTATGATTCACTTTCGCGCCGATGCAATGACTGCCCACATCGGAGTGCACATGGAATGCAAAATCGAGCGCAGTCGCACCTACAGGCAACATTTTCACATCTCCCTTTGGAGTATAGACATAAATTTCTTCCGCAAGGAATGAGCTTTTAAAATCCTGTAAAAAATCTAGAGAGCTGCTCTCCTGATTGTTGAGCACTTCCCGGATATTCTGAAACCATTTATCAAAACGATCTTCATCTCCGCTGCCTTCCTTGTATTTCCAGTGCGCTGCCAATCCTTTCTCCGCAATTTCATTCATCCGCCGACTGCGTATCTGTACCTCCACCCATTTGCCTTGAGGCCCCATTACGGTGGTATGCAAGGCCTCATAGCCGTTGTTCTTCGGATTGCTCAGCCAGTCTCGCATTCTTTCGGGAGAAGGCGTGTACATATCCGTAACAATCGAATAAGCTTTCCAGCACTCTTCTTTTTCTTTTTCCTGAGGGGCATCAATGATAATGCGGATAGCAAAAAGGTCATACACTTCTTCGAAGGATACGCCCTTTTTTTTGATTTTATTGGAAATGGAATGGATGGATTTCGGCCGACCGTAAATGTCGAAAGTGGTAAAGCCCGCTTTTTCCATGCGTTCTTTTACCGGCTTGATAAATTCATTGATGTAACGACTCCTTTCTCTTTTGGTTTCAGCCAGTTTTTTTGCGATGTCTCGGTAAATATCGGGCTCCATGTATTTCATGGAGAGATCTTCCATTTCCGTTTTGATATTGTATAAGCCCAGTCGATGTGCCAGTGGCGCGTAGATATAAATCGTTTCACTTGCAATTTTGAGTTGCTTTTCACGGCGCATGCCGTCGAGCGTTCGCATATTGTGCAAGCGATCCGCTAGTTTAATCAGAATGACCCTCGGATCATCGGTAAGGGTAAGCAATATTTTCTTGAAGTTCTCTGCCTGTTGTGTGGAATTGGTGTCCACCACATTCGAGATTTTCGTCAGTCCGTCAATGATTCTTGCGATTTCACTGCCAAATTCATGTTCCAGATCGTCGAGCGTTACATCCGTGTCTTCCACGGTATCGTGCAGCAGCGCGCAGATGGTGGACCGAACACCCAGACCGATTTCTTCTACACAAATTTGCGCCACAGCCAACGGATGAAGGATATAAGGCTCTCCGGTTTTTCTACGCATGGTACGATGTGCGTCCGCTGCTATTTCAAATGCCACGCGTAATAATTCTTTGTCTCCCTTTTTGAGTTTGGATTTCAGCAATCGCAGCAGCGAACGATACTGCCGCAGGATTTCTTTTTTTTCCTGCTCCGCATTCAGCGTATAAGGTGGTATGGTGGCAAGTTGACTCAACTTTACAAATTTACAACAAACATCAACCTTAACACAACATTGGCAGTTGATTTGTAAGAACCTTTTTACCGGCTCGTTACTTATAAGCAGAACGCTTTTATTAATCCTAAATCTACTGCCATGTTACGACTCCTTCTCATCGGCTTTACTGCTCTCTTCCTGACGCCCTCCGCTTCCGAAGAAGAAATTCAATTTACGCCCATTGAAAAGATCTTTCCGATACACTGGAAAGCATCAATCGGAAATGTCAGCTTCAGAGAAAATTTGTTGCTAACGCCCAATGAAATCATTATTGGTTCCAATGGCGAGCAATACAAGGATTACTCATTATCGGACCCCCAATCAGGTGTTTATAAGATCAACCGAAAAAACGGGAAAATTGTACAACGTTTCGGAAACGAAATGATTGGAGATATGGATGTAAATGGCTTGCTTGAATTGAATCAGAAGCTCTATTATACCAATGATAATGAGGAGCTGATTTGCGCTTCAATGGACGGTAAAATCATTTGGATTAAACCTGTTTCGGGAGATGTAGAACATGAACCTGTATTACTTTATCATCAAGGGAAACCGATGATTGTATATGCTACCGAGAGCGGAGAAGTAAGAGCGGTTGAACCCGAAAAGGGGAAAACCATCTGGACTTACTATGCTCCTGGTTTTTATGGTTGGAAACCGACGGATAACAGATATGTTTTTAAGGTGAAAGCTTTTTTCAGCAACACGGGATTTTTCTTTATAAAACCTATTCAATGTGATCTTAACCGTGATGGTACTGAGGATCTTCTTTATCTCACTCTTTCAGGTACCTTGTATGCTATTAATGGGAGCAATGGTTCGCTCTTATGGAAGAATGATAAACTTACGATTTATGCTATTCAAGCTGCTCCGAGCGCTAAAGGCAGCGATGGTTTTTGGGCAGTAGGTGCACCCAAAGCTGATCATTATACCGGTTCTGATTTAATTAAAATAAAACCGAATGGGCAATATCAACTCATTCATCATTTTAATGCATACTATTCCACAGGGTTGAATCTATGTAAAAATGGCAATGAGCTGCTCCTTAATAACCGCGAATATTTGTACACGATTTCTAAAAATATGATTACGGATTCTACTCCAAGAGCTGTAACCGTACCCAGAAAACATTTTTGGTTAGATACTATGGAGCAATTCAATATCTATGATTCAGATATGCTTTTTGGTAATCAATCTTTTTTTTACAAAAAATACGGACAATGTATCGTCAATCTTGTTCAGTATGATTTAAGAGGTTATTCCAATGGTTTCATTGAAATTATTGCACTCAAAGACAAACAAATTGTAGAGCGTTTAAAGCTCCCCGGCAGATCTGAAATGCAACCCAGGATTGAGGATTTTAATAAAGACGGTTCCCCGGATCTACTGATTAATTGCTCTGATGGGAATCTCTATTGTTACGATCTATCCCGTCCGAAAATATAACAGATAAAATTATTCATTCACTTCTAAATGGTATCGAAATGAAAGCCACTCCCTTTATTGCCGGAATTTCAATCGTTGGAATTGCAATAGCCGGAATTTATTGGTTCACGCTTAGAAATCAAACTGAAAAAAATATTGCGATTCGTCCGCCGGTGGAAGGAATGAATGTACCCTTTGAGCAATATGTCATTTATCCGGATAGCAGTTTGGTAGTGGAACGACCAACGGGTACGCAACTGATCTTTCCTGCACGTTGTTTTAAAAGAGCCGACGGTAGCGAACCACAGCAGCCCGTCACCGTCAAAGTAAGAGAGATTCATGATCCTTATGCTATTTTAATGTCTGGTATTCCTATGGAAATAGCAGGCTCAAACGGCCAACACCTGGAGTCGGGAGGAATGATTGAGATGAGAGCCTATGAAAATGATCAAGAACTCAAGCTTAAAGAAGGTCAATCCGTTAAGGTTGAATTGGCGGCTTTTTCAGGAGGAGAAAATTTCGATCTGTATTATCTTCAGCAAGATGCTGCCTGGATGGTAGAAGACACTTTTATTCCCCGGAAGAATGAAAGAAAGCAAAACAAAATCAATCTGCTTTCTGAAAAAATAGAGCAGTATAATGATAGTTTGCAGGAACAGGATTTTGTTTTTTTTATTGATGCCGATTTTAAAATGAATCCGGAGTTAGCGCCCTTTGTCAATCAGGAGTGGATGTTGTTGGAAAACGATAAACTGGAAGCGGCCAAAACTGCCTTGCGGCAAAACTGGAGCAAGGTGGATATCAAAGTGAAGAACAGGCGTAAAATGGAATACCGCATTACCTTTAGTTACGAGCAATTTGATAGTACAGAAAAAGGAATGATAAAGCCTTTTGAGATCATCGCACAACCTATTATGAATGAAAAAAACAGGCGACAAAATCGTCTGGCCTTTTCTGAAAAGATGAAAGCGTATGAATTGCTGGTGAAACAAAATGAGGAAGAATTGGAAAGGGTAAAATTACAAGCCGACCTGGTCAATTCTTTTGAAGCCAACAATATGGGAGTGTGGAATATTGACCGGATTCTTAAAACAGAAACAATCATTACCCATGCAATTTTTGATTTTGAATCTGATTTAAAAGGTTCTCAGAAAGATCATTATGCCTATCTGATTTTTGAAGAGAACAATACCGTGATCACGATTCACAGAAAAGATTGGGAAAAATTTCCGTTCCCCGCGGATAAAAAATACCAGATAGTTGCGGTATTGAATGACGGATCAGTCGCTACGGTTACACACGACGAAATTCTTCGAAAACTAAAATCCGGTACAACCGATATCCGACTGAACAGTGTCAAGAAACCGGCGAAGGATTTATTTGAAATGGTGGGGCAGCTAGCGAAGCGGTAACTTCACCACCTCCCCATACCCGATCTTAAACTTAGAGAAAGATTCCTCCAGCGGAACCTTGTTGGTGTAGGATAAAATACTTCGGATATTGCCGCTATGCGTGAAGATGGCAGCAGGCTGATTTTTAATGATTACTTGATTATAGAATGAAATGGTACGACTGTATAAATCCAGATAATTTTCTCCCCCGGGCACACGCACATTGACAAAATCTTTCATCCAAACATTCAGTGGTTCATTCGGAATATGATCCCATGACTGCAACTCCCACTCACCGAAATACATTTCTTTCAATTCATCTGCATATACTATTGCTGCATTGGGATAAATATGCTTAGCAAGCTGACTGCATCGTTTCAA
Source organism: Bacteroidota bacterium (assembly GCA_018970395.1). GTDB lineage: Bacteria > Bacteroidota > Bacteroidia > Chitinophagales > Chitinophagaceae > Lacibacter. Next base: position 56,069 of record JAGWWM010000002.1, on the reverse strand, counting down.
TGGACTGCTGTAACAAATAATTTCATTGGGAAGTTGCTCCTGAATGTGGGCTGCTTCTTCTTTAAAACTCTCTGCCACCTCAATATCCGCCTGTCCGTAACAGATTCCGGTAGCAATGGCAGGGGTGGTATGACGAATCAGATAAATTTCCATGCTGCAAGAATACCAAGATAAAAGGCCAGTTCTGTTACTTGTTGAATGGCACCCAGACAATCTCCTGTGTAACCCCCAATCCATTTATGAAAATAAGAGCGCATGTAAATGAGAATTGCAATGGGTAAAAGAATAGCAATGCTGAATTTTCCCAATAAAAAAAGAGGAGCGATTCCCAAAATGGTTGCCGGAACAATTTCTTTTACTGTAATTGTTTTCGCCAAGGGCTTTGCCTTCGCATCTTCATTCTCCCGCACATAAACACTGGATGCTATCATTCCCACCGCACAGAGTCTGCTGAAGCTGTGGGCAGCAATAATAACAATAAATAATTGGGAAATCGGTATTTCAGTAAGCGCAACAAATTTGAATAATAATAAAAGGCCGATACCAATCGCACCATAGGCTCCGGTGCGACTGTCTTTCATGATCTCCAGAATCTTTTCTTTTGTCCATCCGCCTCCAAACCCATCACAAACATCTGCAAATCCGTCCTCATGAAAAGCACCGGTAGTGATAATACCTGCAACCATGGATAGTAACAGCGCAATTGGAATACTGAATATATGAGCAGATAACCAATAGACCAACGCACAAATGCCGCCTACAACCCATCCCATCAAAGGGAAATATCTCGTGGCTTTATTTAAATATTCCGGATCATGGGTGATGTTGGGCGGACAAGGTATCCGCGTGTAAAACATGAGCGCCGTAAAGAATATGTCGATTTCTTTTTTCATATTTTTTTTGTATCCACACCGGCACTTTCAAAACTTGCCATCTGGTTTAAAAAAGCAACAGCCTGCTGAATCAAAGGTATGGCTAATGCCGCACCTGTACCCTCTCCCAAACGAAGTCCTAACTGCAACAGCGGCGTTGCATTGAAATATTGGAGCATGTGCTGGTGACCTTGCTCCTCACTGCAATGCGCAAAAATGCAATAATCAATGACCTTTTCATCTAAGGCATGAGCGGTCATCAGCGCCGCAGTGGCAATGAATCCGTCCACGGCAATCACCATATTTCTTTCTTTCGCTTCCAGATAAGCGCCAACCATCATCGCTATTTCAAAGCCGCCGATTCTTGATAAAAGTTCTTCTGCGTTGTGCGTTCCCTTTGATAAATGATGAAAGACACTCACTTCTTGCAGCACTTTTTGTTTTTGTAAAAGCAGCGTGTCATCTGCGCCCGTTCCTCTTCCCACGCATTCATGGATGGGTAAACCGGTATAGTGATGAAGAATCAGTGCTGCAGCAGAACTGTTGCCGATGCCCATTTCTCCAAAGCCCACGCAATTGCATCCGGTTTTATGAAGATCTGCAACAATCTTTCTTCCCTTATCAATACACTCATGCACTTGCTGTGCTTGCATCGCATTGCCCTTGCTGTAATCTGATGTGCCTTTGCCCACTGATGCATGTATAATGGGAAGCGCAGGATCAAAATCATATTTCACGCCTGCATCCACTACTTTCAATTGAATGCCCGACTGTTTACAAAATACATTGATCGCAGCGCCTCCGTTGATAAAGTTCAGCACCATCTGTGCGGTGACCGATTGTGGGTAAGGATTCACAACGCCATGTTCAGCAATGCCATGATCTGCAGCAAATACAATGATATGCGGATGGTTGATAACCGGAGCCAAACTTTGCTGAATGAGTCCAACCTGTAATGCAATCTTCTCCAACCTGCCCAGTGAACCGAGTGGCTTGGTCTTCTGATTGATTTTATGTTGTAGTTGTTCGCTGAGCGTCATGATAGTAAGTGTTACTGAAAAATTACCATTCCAGTTGCAGTCCTGCCTGTGCGATCATCGGAATGCTGTTAAATCCTCTGATATCATAAAAAACAGTATTGGTAAAGTTTTGCAGGTCAATAAATATTTTACCATACTTTTTAGTATAAGATAAATAAGCATTGGCAATGAAATAATCATTCAGCCGCACATCCGGCATCTGAAATCCGCCGACATCATAGCGTGCGCTCACATATCTTGCACTTACTGAAAAATACCAGGCTTCTTTAAAACGATAACCCAGTTGCAGATTGGCTTGCAGCGCTGGTCTTCTCAATAAATAAGCATAACTGCTGTCTTTGGTGGTAATTCTGCTTTGCACAAATTCTTGTCCACCTATCCAAGTAGCGTTTGCATTGACATCAATATTTTTGAATGGCTGCCAGGCGATTTCATATTCCAATCCATTCGCGCGCTGATTGGGTATATTGTAATATTTGAAATTCACATAGTCAAAATCAATTCCTCTGTTCACCTTACGATGGAAGAAAACGAATCGGTGACGGAGTTGTTTTCCGGTATATCCTACTCCTCCTTCATAATTGATGCTCTCTTCCGGACGCAGCCGATCGTTGCCGGCAAATCCTGAATACAGTTGAAACAGACTCGGCACTTTAAATCCGGTTGCAATGCTTCCAAATACTTGAATGTTCTTGCTGATATGGTAAGACGGATTGAGCGTGTAGGTATAATTGCTTCCGTATTTGCTATTCACATTAATTCTTCCCCCCAGCTCCATATTGAATTTTTTATCGGCTGAATTGAAAATAAGCGAAGCATACAAAGACTCCTGACGAATGGAAGTGTCTTTAAACTCACTGTTGAAAGGACCGAAGGAACTGATGGAAAGAAATTGGTTGTTAAAGGAAGATATTCGCATATCATAGCCGGTCAGCAATACGAGTTGTGGATGAATATTGAAGGAAGCGAAGATTTCTCCGAATCGGCTTTGGCTGTAATAATCATCTTTTACAAATTTTGAAAATCCTCCAATGCTGGTGCTGTCATCCAGAAAATTTCGGCGAGACTGCGAGTACATGAAGTTGGCAGTGAGGTTGACGATTTTATTTTTCCAGTTGATGCTGCCTCCCGTATTCAGATTGGTGCTTTTTTGAGTGAAGTCTTTATCATCTGTAAAAGCTCCGTTGTCCAGATCTGTTTTATAGTCATTGTTCTGAATGAATCCGCGAATAGACAAATCCGGAGCGATGTGATATTTTAAAGAGGCGCTGATATTTTTTCCGTTAAATCCATCCTGATCGAACTGACCTGTTTGTTTTTCATCTTGAGCAGTGGAAAATCCGTTTGCACGAAATTGAGCAGTCTTCAACTGATATTCCAGTTTGTTGGCTTTTCCGAAAACTTGTACGTTGCTCCGAAAAATTCCCAGATTTCCACTGGTAACACCCGCTTTGATATTGACAGGTTTTTTAATATCTGTTTTGGTCGTAATGATATTGATTACACCCGTTACCGCATCGCTGCCGTATAAAGTAGATTGAGCGCCTCGGGCAATTTCTATTCTTTCGACTTCATTAAGTTGTATGAGGTTGAGATCAAATTCATTGTTGATCTGGGAGGGATCGTTGATAGGCATTCCGTCAATCATGATCAAAACCCTTCCGCTATTGGCACCGCGCATATAAACCGTTTGCACCGTGCCCGGATTGTTGAGCGCTCCGTTGACGGTGATGCCCGCTTGTTCATTCAATACCTGCGCGAGCGATTTGCCCTGGCTTTTGTTCAGTGTTTCTTTACCGATTACTGTAATGACTTTACCGGTTTGCGATTGTTTTTGTTCGATTCGGTTGGCGGTGATGATTATTTCATCGAGAGATTTGACGGCACTGTCTTGTTGTGCCCGTGCGTAGCTGCTGAATATCAGAGCAGCCACCAATAACAATTTCTTTTTCAAGTTGAAAAGGGTTAGAAGTGACTGCTTTCGAAAAAAGAGAAATGTAAAACGATCTGTTCCTGTTAAGGAGAGAAGCCCAACATTTCCTGCCTTTCACCCGAAAGCAAAATAATGAATCTGTAGAGGCAGGTCTTCTGGCTTTACCCGACTTTTCAACTTCCTTCCCATCCCTTGGTATCGGGACAGTGGATGCAGTGGTTGAAAAGCTTTTGACAGCATCGGGCTTACAGCTACGGGGATAGCGCCGGATTTGCACCGGACTTCCCTTTTAATTCCATTTCTGGAAACCAATACGGAACAAAAGTAGGGGAAGCGTTATGTTTTACAAAAAATTATTTATCAAAGCAAAAACCTTCACAAGAAAGCAGTTGCCCGTTTTGAATTACATTTGCAAATGTCATGATTATTGACAACGGCCTCGTAGTACAATGGATAGTATAAGAGTTTCCGAAGCTCCAGATTCAGGTTCGATTCCTGACGAGGCTACCAAAAAATCCTATCCAAACATCCGCCCACTAGCTTTGATAAGGCCACAAAGCAATTCCTGTATGTAAATGGATTTCTTTTGAAAAAGAATCATGATTATTTCAATATCGACGCAGGCATCATTCTTGAGACTTTCATGCACCTTCAACAGATTGCAGTTGGGTATCAAAATCTTAGTAAATTTGTAACTATTCAATTTTACTTTAAATACTTGCGCTATGATACAAACAGGAAATCCGGTCATTAGTATTTACACAGAAATGACCCCTAATCCCGAAACGATGAAGTTTGTCGCCAACAAACTTTTGTACCCGGGAAAGAGTATTGATTTTCCGGAAGTTAGCGCTGCGGAAGCTTCTCCGCTAGCCCAGGAATTATTTGGCTTCCCATTCGTAAAAGCGGTTTTTATCGCCAGCAATTTTGTGACCCTCACTCGTAGCAATGCAGATACTGACTGGCAGGAGGTAATTCCCGCCATCCGCCAATTTTTAAAAGATTATCTGGAAGCGGGCAAAACGGTTATTGATGAAACACTAATTCCGCAAACTCCAAAAGAAGAAGTGGTACTCAGCGGAGATGAAGGCGATATTATTAAACGTATTCAGGATATTTTAGAAAACTATGTGAAGCCTGCTGTAGAAATGGATGGTGGCGCCATTCAGTTCAAAAGCTACAAAGATGGCAAAGTAAACCTCATGCTACAGGGAAGCTGCAGCGGATGTCCGTCCTCCATGATTACCCTCAAAGCGGGTATTGAAGGCATGATGAAACGCATGATCCCTGAAGTTCAGGAGGTGGTTGCCGAAGCTGAATAATTCATGTCTATCCCTTCTTTTCTTGAAGCCCTTTTGAATGCTTCATTGATTGAATACATGGCGGTTATCACCGGAATTGTTAGTGTTTGGTACAGCAAAAAAGAATCAGTGTGGGTGTATCCGATTGGTCTTATTAATACGCTGTTATACATTTATTTGTCAGCCAATGCCTCCTTATTCGGAGAAAGTGCCGTCAATCTTTTTTACACCATAATGAGCTTATATGGCTGGTGGTGCTGGACCGCAAGAGACCGGGATACAAAAAAGCCGATACTTCATATCAGTAAGTCTTCTTCAGGGTTGATTGCGCTTCAGTTGCTTTTTTTTGGTTTGATTTTCCTTGGCTTAATTCTTATTTTGACTTACCTGAAATCAAATTTTTATCCGGGTACTGTTCCATGGGCGGATAGTCTGGCCACGGCAGCTGCTTTCACCGGCATGTGGCTGATGACGCGAAAAAAACTGGAGAGCTGGTACTGGTGGATACTGACCAATCTGGTTTCTATTCCGCTCTATATTTATAAAGGCTATGCGCTTACAGGGGTCTATTATTTTATTTTATTGGGTTTGGCGATTGCCGGACTAAGAAGCTGGGATAAAAAAATAAAGTCAGGCTTAGCATACAAGATAAATCTTGACAGATGATTTTTTTTCACACAAAGCGGCAAAGATTATAATGTTGAAAAGAGAGAAAGAAGAAAGCAGTGAATAGTAATTTTAAAATTAAAAAAATTGTCATTATCGGACCGGAAAGCACGGGCAAGTCAACCTTAGGTGCCATGCTCAGTGAGCACTACCGTACCATCTGGTGCCCGGAATATGCGCGTACCTATCTCACGGAGAAAGGAACAAATTACGAGTATGAAGACTTATTGCATATTGCAAAAGGACAAGTTGCACTTGAGGAAGAATATCTCCACCGCCTGTCGAATCAATCTTCTTCCGACTTGTTGTTCATTGATACAGACATGTATGTGATGAAAGTATGGAGTGTATTTGTTTTTCAGCAATGTCACCAATACATTCTAGACCAGATTGCTATCAGAAAATATGATGCTTATTTATTGTGTAAGCCGGATATTCAATGGGAACAAGATGGTCTGCGTGAGTATCCGGATCCGTTAATCCGTCAATCTTTATATCATTATTACAAAGACCTGCTGATGCATCAGCACCTGCCATGGATTGAAATTGAGGGTGCTTATGAGGAGCGGCTTCGTAAAGCGATCGCGTTTGTAGATTCGTTTTGCTACTGATGATCTGATAACAGCTGATAATAACTTATATTGCTTTTAAATCAATCGCATGCAAAAGATAGAACATATCGGCATTGCCGTTAAGGATCTTGCTATTTCCATTCCTTTGTTCGAAACATTATTGAACACATCCTGTTACAAAACGGAATTGGTGGCATCAGAAAAAGTACAAACTGCCTTTTTTCAAACCGGAGAAACCAAAATTGAATTGTTGCAGAGCACTGAACCTGGAGGAGTGATTGCAAAGTATATTGAGAAGAAGGGAGAGGGGATGCATCATATTGCTTTTGAGGTAAATGATATTGAGTCGGAAATGAAACGACTGGAAGCAGCCGGCTTTGAGTTGTTAAATAGCGCTCCCAAAGAAGGAGCGGATAATAAATGGATTTGTTTCCTGCATCCTCGTCACACCAATGGCGTTTTGATAGAATTGTGTCAGGAAAAAAAATGATTGTTTAGTCGTGGCGCAGTGCTTCAAGTACCAGTTCCATCTTTGTACTTCTCGAGCCCTTGAGCAGGATTGCGGCATTAGCCGGTTTGTTATTTTTAATCCACGCTGCTGCTGAAGAAGAAGTGTCAAATTGATGATAGGGGTGTTGAATGGTTTTAAACTCTTCTCCCACCAAGACTACTTTATCCCAGGAGTAAGATTGAATCAGTTCTACAATTTTTTGATGTTCTGTTCTGCTGGCTTCTCCCATTTCAGCCATAGCGCCCAGCATTAATATTTTATGATCGGCAGGAAAGGATGCAAAATTCTGTATAGCAACCTGCATACTCGATGGATTCGCGTTGTAAGCATCCAGTATGATACGGTTGCTTCCTGTTTCGATGAGCTGAGAGCGACTGTTGGATGGAGTATATCTTTCGATAGCAGATTTGATAGCGGCCGGCGGTACTTTGAAATAGAGACCAACTGCAACCGCTGCCAGTACATTCGGCAGGTTATAATCTCCCACTAATTGTGTATGGATGTTTTGGAGTTCGGCTGATACTGGTTGAGTGATTTGAATACTCAGAAAAGGATGAGCACTTAAAATTGTTCCGGTCACTTCTCCGGTATGGCTGCCATATTGAAATTGACGGGAAATATTTTTACTGATATCCATCAGGTGCGGCTGGTCGGTATTCAGAAAGATTGTGCCGTTTTCGTGACGAATAAAATCAAATAATTCACCTTTCCCTTTTTTAACGCCTTCAATTCCCCCAAAACCTTCCAGATGCGCTTTTCCGATATTGGTTATCAGGCCATGGGTCGGTAAAGCATATTTACAATAACCGGCAATTTCCTCTTGGTGATTGGCTCCCATCTCTATGACCGCGATTTCTGCATCAGGTTTGACCTTTAAAATGGTAAGGGGAATACCAATATGATTATTCAAATTGCCTTCGGTTGTATAGGTTTTATAGGTGGTGGAAAGTACAGCATGTATCAATTCTTTGGTCGTTGTTTTTCCGTTGCTTCCGGTAATGGCAACGAAGGGAATTTGGAATTGTTTGCGATGATGATAAGCCAGTTGCTGCAGGGTTTCAAGCGTATTATTAACGCGAATAACAGAGGGGTTTGAAATGGCAACTGCTTCATCTACAATTACTGCTGCAGCACCTTTTTCCAATGCCTGTTGCGCGTACTCGTTGCCGTTAAAGTTTTCCCCCTTCAGGGCAAAAAACAAAGATCCTGCTACGAGCTTACGGGTATCGGTTTGAATATTGGGATGCTGTAGATAGCGTTGATAAAGTTGTTCGATTGTCATATCGGAAGTTGGAAGCATTCAAAAATACAAACTAAAATAAAAGAGCCCTGAATTTCAGGGCTCTTAAAAAGTTTAGAAAGGAAATTATTTTCTTCTCGTTTTTTGTCTTCTTTCCTTAAACCAGTTTCCGGTATTCATGCCATTTCCTTCTTGGCTGCCGTAGCGAATCATTGCGCAGCGGAATCCGATGGTGGAGCTGGATTGATCTTCTTCCAGATATCGGCGAGAACCAGGACTTAACCAGTATGCTCTGTCATTCCAGCTGCCTCCTTTATAAACCCGTGTTTTGTCGCTGATGAGCGTGTTGACACCATAGGCATATTGTACAGCGCTGAGTGAATCACCATCCACATAATTCACGGCATTGGCATTTTGATAATTTCTTCTGCCTTTTAATTCTTCACTTGTTTCGTCTCTGTATTTGATGCGACCCATGGAGTCTCTTTCAGGTTTTCCACTGCTTAAATCTATTCTTTGGAACTTATTCCCTCTGTAATAGTTAAAGTCATCTCCATCGGATGGAGTAAGCGGGCGATAAACATCGGATACCCATTCGCTTACGTTGCCCGCCATGTTGTATAATCCGAAACCGTTCGGGTAGAAGGCTTTGATGGGGCCCGGGATAGCAGAGCGATCGTTCAGACCTCCGGCAAGACCCATGTTGTCTCCCGATCCTCTTTTAAAGTTGGCGAGAAACTGACCTTGCCACTCACCCTGACGGGCATTTCTGAGTCCGTTTACATTCTGAGCCCAGGGGTATACTTGTGAATTTGCTAATAATTCTTCCCCACGCTTGTTTTCTTTTTCTCTGGGATCAGGGTTTTGTTCAATATTTCCGTATGCTGCATATTCCCATTCGGCCTCTGTGGGTAATCTGTAATCAGGCATAATGATGCCTTCTTCAAAACTGATATTGGTAGGAACCTGTCTGGTAACCGGGTCGCGGAATTTTTTGATATCTCTACCCGGAGTTGCTTGATATTCACCCAATAAATAAGCTTTTGTATTGAAGTTATCCTGTCCGCCACCCTGCATTTGTTTTTGCATTTCCGCTTTTTTATTGGTAATGCCATTATCCTGCAGAATCTTTTCGTTAACCCTGTCTGTTCTCCACATGCAATAATCGGATGCCTGTTTCCAGGTTACACCCACTACAGGATAAAGATTGTAAGAAGGATGACGGAAATAATATTCCACGTAAGGTTCATTGTAAGCCAGTTCGCTTCTCCAGCATAGAGTATCCGGCAATGCTTTATTGGTAATGGCAGTATCATTGAAAACTCTGTTCAACCAAAAGAGATATTCTCTGTAGTGAACGTTTGCCACTTCGGTCTCATCCATGTAAAAGGAGGCTACCGTTGCTCTTTTCGGCACATTATTCCAGTCGCGCATCACATCTTCATCACGTGCACCCATCATGAAAGTACCCCCTTGAATGAAGATGAGACCTGGTCCGGTTTTTTGTTCTTTTTCCTTAGAAACCCTGAACCCGCTTCCGGCAGGGTCATTGTAAATCCAACCGGTATTGGAAGACTTTTCTGGCCTGGGTTTAAACAGACCTCCATCTTGACAGGAGTTAAAAACAACTAAACTTGTCAGCAGGATACCGATAGAAAATTTTGAATGAAAAAGGTTTTTCATCTTTTCTTTTTTTGAGTAAACGAGCAATACATTTAAATATTGTATAAAAATATGCCGACAAATATAGATTTTTGCCATCATATAAAAATTATTATTTTGATTTTTTTAAAAAATTAGGGGTTTGTTCGACTTTTTTCCGAACTCATTCGTTTTTCCTTTTTAATCTACCATTTACAGGAATAAACCTGCAGTTCAATGGATTGTAAGAAGTAGAAGGGTAATTTTGTATAACACATGAAGCCATTTGTACTTATAGCTATATTATTTATCTTATCTCATTCCATACCGGCAAAAAGTCAGTCCGCAAACTTTTCTGTTGGCTCCTGGTATCAGGTTTCAGTCAGCGAAGCAGGCGTTTACAAGATAGATGGACTTACTTTAAAAAAATGGGGTGTTACTTTGAATGCATTGGCATCGAATACTATAAGGCTTTATGGCAATGGCGGAGCTATGTTGCCTGAATCAAATAGTGTGGAACGCGTGGTCGGATTGCAGGAAAATGCCATACAGGTAGTAGATGGTGGCGATGGTTTTTTTAATGAGAATGATTTTTTTCTTTTTTATGCGCCGGGTCCCCATCGCTGGTCCGGAAAATCCGTTGAGCAAACGCTTCGCCACCAAAAAAATTTATATGCCAATGAGGCTTATTATTATCTGACTATAGGAGGAGCCGGTCTTCGTATTGGACGGCGCGAGGTAACAGGTTTGGCTACTGAAACCATTGATGCTTTTGAAGACCGTTATTTTTACGAAAATGACTTGGTCAATCTGCTGAAGAGCGGGAAGCAATGGTTGGGGGAGGAATTTGCCAATTTACCCGGCAAGAAAACGAGTTATGAATTTACTGTTCCAATGCCACAGCTCTTGTCCGGCGAGTCCGTCTTTTTTAGATCTAATGTAGCCGCCCGTTCGGTGGGTGCAAGCAGTTCATTTAATGCGACGGTAAATGGGATTTCCGTATTGCGGCAAACTATTTTTCCGGTCAGCAATGACCAGTATGCATCGGCTGCCAATCTGGAAGAGTCGGAGGTTGAATTTCCATTGAATCAGAGCAGCATCACCGTTCGCTATGATTTTTCTCCCGGCAGTGTTGGAGCAACAGGTTGGTTGAACTGGTTTGAAGTAATGGCAAAAAGAAAGTTGGATATGTCCGGTTTGAATCAGTTGCATTTTTATCATAGTGCTGCATCTGCCGGCTTGCCGCTGGTGTTTAGTTTGAAGAATGCGGAGAAATCGTTACAGGTTTGGGAGGTAACAAATCCTCTTCGACCTGTAGGGTTAGCAACAGTATCGGAAGGCAACAATATATTGGCAAAAGACTTTTCCGGGGAAGGGAAAACATATATTGCTTTTGGTGTGCAGGGGTATTTGACGGTAAAGGGAGGCAGGCAGATTTCGAATCAGCAGTTACGCACCCTCCGCGCGATCGACTACCTCATCGTAAGCCACCCCACACTGCGCGCGGAGGGGCAGCGATTGGCAGAATGGCATCGCACCAACAACAACCTCAATTCCGCAGTCGTTACAACCGAAGAAATTTATCACGAATTCTCCTCCGGCACGCCCGACCCAAGTGCCATCCGCGACTACGTAAGATTTCTCAGAGATACCGCCATCGCTGCCGGTATGCTCCCACCTCGCTACCTCCTTTTATTGGGAGACGCATCCTACGATTATCAAGACCGTATTCCCGACAACACTAATCTAGTGCCCTGTTTTGAAAGCTTCGACTCTTTTAATCCCCTCGCTACTTATGCCTCCGATGATTTTTTCGGATTGCTCGATGAAGAGGAAGATGTGAACCTCAGCAAGCCTTCTCTACTCGACATAGGTATCGGCAGAATCCCGGCCCGGAATGCTACAGAAGCCAAAGCGGTGGTTGATAAAATCATCCGCTATCATGAACCTTCCTCCATGGGCGGCTGGAGAAATGAAATAACGCTGGTGGCTGACGATGAAGACAATAACCTTCATCTGGAAGATGCAGAATACCATGCCGGTTTGATTCAAACCATGACCGACAAGATTCCTAACAAAATATACCTCGATGCTTTTCGTCAGCAGAGCGGCAGCGGAGGTAGTCGCTACCCCGAGGCAACCATTGCAGTCAATAACCGCATTCTATCCGGCACCCTTATCTGGAATTACAGCGGTCATGGCGGATTCAGAAGACTGGCGGAAGAAGTGATTCTTGATAATGATATGGTTAATAAATGGAATAACGGCGACAAACTGCCCTTGTTCGTAACAGCTACCTGCGATTTTGCACCTTACGATAATCCTTCTGTCAATTCACTGGGAGAGTCGCTCTTGCTGCGCGAAAGAATCGGTGCTATTGCCCTGATGACTACCACCCGCGTGGTATTTGCTTTCAGCAATAAAATCATCAACCATAATTTTTTCAAAAAAGCATTAGAACTCGATGCAACCGGAAATTATCCGACGCTTGGGGAGTCTATTCGGCAGACCAAAAATCTTACTTATTCCACCTTCGGAGATATTGTCAATAACCGAAAATTCATGTTGCTCGGAGATCCTGCCATGCGCATCGGTCTTGCAAATTTGAAGGTGCGTACGACTTTAATCAATGGTAAGTCGGTTGGCACAGACACTTTGAAGGCGCTTGAAAAATATGAAATCAACGGGGAGATAATAGACGCAAACGATCAACGAATAACGGATTTTAACGGCAATGTTTATCCGGTGATATATGATAAAATACAAACGCTCCGCACAAGAGGCAACGATCCTTCGAGCCAGGCGGTGGATTTTCAGGTACAAAATAATGTCCTTTTCAAAGGGAAAACCCAAGTGACCAATGGCCGTTTTACCTACAGCTTTATTGTGCCCAAGGATATTAATTACAATTTCGGAAACGGCTTAATCAGTTATTATGCGGAAGATGGGAAACGCGCTGCAGCTGTCAATGAAAAATCGATTGTGGTAGGAGGTTTAAGCAATGCGCCTGTAACAGACGACCAGGGACCATTAATCCGTGCCTGGATGAATGATGAAAAATTTGTGAATGGAGGACTGGTCAATCAAACGCCTCAGCTACTCTTGAAATTTTTTGACTCGAGCGGAGTGAATGCTTCCGGAGGGGGCATTGGTCATGATATTACTGCAACCCTTGATGATGATCCGCAGCAGTTTTTTGTGTTGAATGATTTTTATGTGGCTGAGTCGGGTAGCTTTCAGCGGGGCAGTCTGCGCTTTCAGTTGCCTTCCCTTTCAGAGGGCAATCATTTTTTGCGCATTAAGGCCTGGGATGTATTGAACAACAGTAGTGAAGCGACAATAGATTTCAGAGTGGCGAAAGATGAGGAGTTGAATATTTCGAATGTGTATAACTATCCGAATCCTTTCACTTCCTCTACCACATTCATGTTTGAGCATAATCGTCCGGGCGATTTATTGCAGGCATCCGTGAATATTTACACCATCTCAGGTATGTTGGTGAAAAATATCCGCCAAGCAATAAATAGTAAAGGAAATCGTTCTTTTGAAATTAATTGGGATGGAACGGATCATTTTGGCAGGAAAATCGGACGTGGAGTGTATATTTACCAATTGGAAATTACCGATAGTGCCGGCAAAAAAAAGTCGGTTCGTCAGAAATTAGTGCTTTTGTAATTTTAAAATAAAGTAATCAATCAATGAGAAAAATTTCGTTTGTTTTGATCGGAGGATTAATGATTCAATCTGCCTTGCTTTTCGCTCAAAATACTACCAGAAGAATCAACGTTGTTACCACTGCCGTTCCGATGCTTCGCATTTCTCCCGATGCCCGTTCGGGTGGTATGGGGGATATGGGTATTGCCACGACTCCCGATGCCAATGCTTCTTTTTGGAATGCGGCAAAAATTCCTTTTTCTTCTACAAAATCTGCTTTTGGAATCAATTATACTCCTTGGTTGAGAGCCTTAGGATTGAATGATGTGTATATTGTTACGGCTGCAGGCAATTATAAATTTGCCGACAATCAGGCGATCTCCGCTTCATTACGCTATTTTAATTTGGGTACGATTCAGTTTACTGATTTTGCAGGAAACGAGCTCAATCAATTCCGTCCGCGTGAGTGGGCGCTGGATGCCGGATATAGCAGGGCTTTGAGCCAGAAATTAGGGGTAGGAATCAGTTTACGATACATCTTCTCCAATCTTGCCAGCGGAAACAATGCCGCCGGCGCACAATACAAACCCGGTACTGCCGTTTCGGGCGATATTTCTATGTATTATAATGGGTTGAGTCCTGAAGGGCGCGGAATTACTGCCGGATTAGTGATGAGTAATTTGGGCAGCAAAATCAATTATACCAATGCGGCAGATGGCGGCGATTTCATACCTGCGAATCTGGGTATTGGTGCGCTTTATCATTCCATATTGGACGAAACCAGCAAAATCAGTTTCGGACTTGATGTTAATAAATTGATGGTACCTACGCCCGATACCACTGCGCAATCATTAGCGGATTATCGACGTAAAAGTGTAGTGAGCAGTTGGTTCTCCTCTTTTGGCGATGCACCCGGTGGTTTTGGAGAAGAGCTGGAAGAATTTCAAATTTCAGCCGGAGCTGAATACGCCTACGATGGGATGTTTTTTGTAAGAGCAGGATATTTTCATGAAGGCAGATACAAAGGCAACCGCCGTTTCTTCTCGGCAGGAGTAGGGATCAATTACAATAAACTTGGATTCAATTTTTCTTATCTGATTCCCTCCGGACAAGGTATCAATCAAAATCCGCTCAGCAATACTACCCGTTTTGGAATTATCTTTGATTTGAGCAACAGCAGGGAAACGGTACCGTCAGGCTCATCCAATTAATCGAATAATTAAATGTCTTTTCGCATCGGTCAGGGGATAGATTTTCATCAGCTGTCTATTGGTCGTAAACTGATGATAGGCGGTGTTGAAATTCCGCATACTAAAGGGGCACTTGGGCATAGCGATGCAGATGTGCTGCTTCACGCCATTTGTGATGCTTTGTTGGGTGCGCTGGCGTTGGGAGATATCGGGGTTCATTTTCCCAATACCGATCCGGCTTATCACAATATTGACAGTAAGATTTTACTCGATCAATGCTATACAAAAATTCAGGAGAAGGGTTATGCTGTCGTCAATTTGGATGCGACCCTTTGTCTGGAAGTTCCTAAAATCAAACCCTATATTCCCGCAATGCAGGAAGAGATTGCAAAGCGGTTGCGGCTTAATGTGTCGGATGTTTCCATCAAGGCAACCACGACAGAAAAGATGGGATTTGCGGGAAGAGAGGAAGGGCTTTTTGCACAAGCGGTAGTGTTGCTTGAAAAAAAATAATCATGCAGGTAAAAGTTATCAATCGTTCCCGTCACGCGCTGCCCCAATATGCCACACCCGGCTCCAGCGGCATGGATCTTAGGGCAGCGCTGGACAATTCGGTAGTACTGCAGCCCATGGAACGTGCTTTGATTCCTACCGGTCTGTTCATCGAATTGCCGGCAGGATACGAAGCTCAGATTCGTCCACGCAGCGGAATGGCCATCAAGCAAGGGATTACCTGTTTGAATACGCCGGGTACCATTGATGCCGATTACCGCGGAGAAATCAAGGTGATCCTGATTAATCTGAGTGCAGAACCACAAACGATCGCCGACGGCGATCGCATCGCGCAAATGGTGATTCAGCAGGTCACACAAATAGCATGGCAACCGGTATCGGATATTGAAACAACGGAAAGAAATACAGCCGGTTTCGGGAGTACGGGGAGGTTGTAGGTTGTGGGTTGAAGGTTACAAGTTGTACGTTTTTCTAAACTATAAACATCTCAATAACTATTCTTAATTTTTAATTATTAATTACTAATTAAAATGCATCACATATCAATCATAATTTTCTTACTTGCTTCTTGCTTGTATTCCTGCAAATCAACCCGGGTGATTCACAAAGCCATCGTAAAAAAAGATACTACAGCATCAATGATCGTTACGCCTGTAACGGCAAGTTCGCTAACAGAGGATACGCTCAATAGGGCGGTAAAACTGGTGGATAGTATGGAACTGCATCATTTCGAGTTTAATACGTTCATGGCTAAAATGAAAGTGGACTATGCCAATCAAAAAGGGAAACAACCTGATTTCACCGCGTATGTGCGGATGAAAAGAGACAGCCTGATTTGGATATCCCTCGCAAGCGACCTCGGAATAGAAGGGATTCGATTATTGATTACACCGGATAGTATAAAAGTGATGGACAAACTCGCGAAAACCATTCAGGAGCGACCCCTGAGTGCATTGCAGGAGATCAGCCAAATCCCTTTTTCATTCAGCGATATTCAGCACTTGTTGCTGGGGAGAGCTATCCTTTTTGAAAAAGACAGCATCTATTCTTACGCTACCAAACCTGATCAGTTTTTACTCGCAGGGAAAGCAGGCCCGCTCCGTCATGTACTTTTGCTGAACAAGGACTATTTGCCTGAAAAAAGTACCATTGATGATGTAAATCCGGCTTTGAACCGAAGAGTGGATGTGAATTACAAAGATTATGAGCTGAAGAATGGTATCTTTTTTTCCAAGCTAAGAGAACTGCTGATTACCTACAAAGAGCGCATGGATGTTCAGCTTCGGTTCAAAGAATATTTTTTTGATCAGCCGCTGACATTCCCGTTTACGATCCCTAAAAAATTTACAATTATTCCTTGATTTTAAGACTTTCGAAAGGCATGTTTGGTGCTCACTCTTTGCTGAATACCTACCTTTGCAATCATCAACTTTTTTAAATGCGTTTTTACGGACTGATCATATTGTTTTTTTGCAGCGTTCAGTTATGGGCGCAAAGCAATGAAAGAATCGAGCTGGAGAAGAAGAAAAAGCAAACGCTCCAGGAGATCGAGCAATTGAATCAGCAGTACAATGACATCAAGAACAGCAAGAAACAAAGTTTGAGCCAGTTGACCTTGATTCAGAATAAAATCCGTTTACGCAATCAGGTAATCGAAAACATCAACAAGCAGGTGCGTGTCATCAATAAAGATATTGATGATTCTTACAGAGAAGTGATTCGACTGAAAAAAGATCTGGATACGCTTAAAATGAATTATGCCCACAATGTGGTGTACGCTTACAAGAATCGTAGTCGCTATGATTTTCTGAATTTTCTTTTCTCTTCTTCCAATTTTAATGATGCCATTCGAAGGATTGCTTATATGAGGGCATACCGCGCCTACCGTACTACACAAGTGGAAGCTATTGAAAAAACGCAGGTGCTCTACCGCAATAAAATCAATGAGCTCACGGAAAACAGAAAAGAAAAATCATTGGTGTTGCAGGATGAGAAACAAGAGAAAGTGGAACTGGAGAAAGATCGGAATGAACAAGATAATGTAGTGAAGCAATTGCAGAAGAGAGAAAAAGAGGTGAATAAAAATATTGCTGCGAAGCGCAAACAGGCTGCACAGCTGGAAGCGGCTATCAAAGCAGTGGTGCGCAGAGAAATCGAACTGGCCAAAAAAGAAGCGGAAAGAAAAGCAAAGGAAGAAAAAGAAAGGAAAGCCAAAGAGGAAAAAGAAGCTAAAACCAAAACAGGCGGAACAACAGCGCCTGCCGAGAAAACAACGGCTAAAAAAGAAGAAGGTGCCAAACGGCAGGAAAGTTATCTGGAGTATAACAAAGAGGATCTCGAGCTGGGCAATAATTTTGAAAGCAACAGAGGTCGTTTGCCTTTCCCGGTTGATAATGGTTATATCGCCATTCCATTTGGAGCTTATACTGTTCCCGGTACCAACATTAAAGGAAACCAGGATTTCATAACTATTGCTTCACCCATTGGCACTACCGTAAAAGCGGTATTTGAAGGAGAAGTGGTGAGCGTGTTTGATGTAGGAGGCATGACTGCTGTGATGCTGAAGCATGGAAAATATTTTACTACCTACAGTAATCTTGCATCTGCTTCTGTGTCAAAAGGACAAAATGTGAAGGTAGGTCAAGCATTGGGAAAGGTTGGCGAGAATCTGGAAGGAGAGGGTCAGCTTGATTTTATTTTAACCCGCGAAGCGCTGATGCTGAATCCTCAGTTTTGGTTAAGAGGACGCTGATATTTTATTTCGCCACACACTGCCGATACAAGGCTTCATATTCCGGCACAATCTTTTCAATATCAAATTGAAGTGCATGTTCTGCAGCTGCTGTTTTCATTTGCAGCAGCAGAGATTTATTCCCTAATAATTCACTGCCTATTTTTGCCATGCCATTCACATCGCCCACATTGGCCAAATAGCCTGTAATGCCATCGCGATTGATTTCGGTAAGTCCACCTGCATTGGTGGATAATACAGGCACCCCTGATGCCATTGCTTCAAGGGCGGATAATCCAAAGCTTTCATATTCGGAGGGTAAAAGAAAAAGATCCGATATGGCAAGTATCTCTTCTATCTCTTGTTGCTTTCCAAGAAATCGAACCGACTCCATCAGTCCGAGCAGGCGACATTGTTCTTCCGCCTCCGGACGATCGGGCCCATCACCTACCATGAGTAGTTTAGCAGGAATTTTTTGTTGAATGAGATGAAAAACATCAATGACATCTTTGATTCTTTTTACTTTTCTGAAGTTGGACGCGTGGGTAATGATTTTTTCATCGTTGGGTGCGATGGCTTTTCGAAAAGCTTCGAGGGGTTTTTTATTGAATCGCTGAATGTCCACAAAATTGTAGATCACATGGATCTCTTTTTCGATATTGAAATATTTAAAAGTTTCTTTTTGCAAATGGTTTGATACTGCGGTAATAGCATCACTTTCATTGATGGAGAAAGTAACCACCGGCTCAAAGGTTTTATCTTTCCCAACAAGGGTGATATCAGTACCGTGAAGGGTCGTGATAACCGGAATATTTTTTCCTTTTTTACGAAGTATTTGTTTAGCCATATAAGCTGCTGATGCATGGGGTATAGCATAGTGTACATGCAGTAAATCAAGTTGGTGATTGAGCGCCACATCCACCATCGTGCTTGCCAGGGTGGTTTCGTAGGGCGGGTAGTCGAACAAAGGATAATGCGGAATACGCACTTCATGATAAAAGATATTGGTATAGAATCCGCTGAGTCGAACCGGTTGCTGGTAGGTGATAAAATGCACCATGTGACCTTTCTCCGCCAGAGCTTTCCCGAGTTCTGTTGCCATTACGCCGCTTCCTCCGAAAGTTGGGTAGCAAACAATTCCTATGTTCATAAAGCAAAGATTTTTTTAGTTAAAGATGACCGGCCCAAACAGCGCCCCCGATACTTTCTTTGGTGGCACCTGTAACGCCGGCGATTACCGTAGGCTCTTCCCGCCAGCGAAGTACGCCCAGCAGTGCCATGATGAGAGCTTCTTTGAATTGAATGATGGTTTTGTCGGGTAAGATGAGATTGATATGTGGCAGGTAATGTTGAATCCTTTCAATCAGAAAAGTATTGAATGCGCCACCGCCCGTAATGAAAAGGGAAGCTTGAATCTCGGAATTTTTTTCGCCAACCGATTCGATGGCTTTACTGATTTGCACGGCGATATGTTCAGTATAAGTGCGAAGTGCATCGTTGACGGAGATATTCACTGCTTCAACGAGGGGTAGCATGATATCGCGACCGAATTGATTGGAGAGTGATTTAGGGTGAGGGAGTTGGTAGTAGGGCAGATTGTTGAGGGTTTGAAGTAGTTGGGAGTGCAGTGAACCCGCGCGCGCGCATCGGCCCTCATCATCGAACGGAAGTCCGGTTGCGCGCGCGCTTGCATCCAGTATGGCATTCGCCGCACAAACATCGAAACCAATAATACCCTGCTGCGTATGCACCGATATATTCGCAATGCCGCCGATATTCAGGAAATAATCATACCCGGGGAAAAGCAATTTTTCTCCCAATGGCACCAGCGGTGCACCCTGACCGCCCAACGCAATATCCATCGCTCGCAAATCATTTACCACAGGTAAACCTGTTCTTGCTGCTATAGCAGCACCATGTCCCAGCTGATGGGTAAAGCCTCGCTCCGGATGATGAAACACCGTATGCCCATGCACCGCAATCAGCTGCACCCTGTATTGCAATTGATTTTTCTCAATAAACCCATTCACTAAATTCCCCAGCCAATCTCCATAGGCTCGATCCAGCTCCAGATAATCCCTCAAAGAACAGGTTTCTGCCTTTCTTAATCTTTCCTTCCAGTTTTCTTCATAAGGAATGCAGGTACTTGCCTGTATGTCGTACTGCCATTCTTTCCCTTTCGATTCCAGTTGTACAAAAACCAAATCAACCCCATCGAGAGAGCTGCCGCTCATGATTCCAATCGCACGGTAAATCATCTGTTGCCGGTTATGTTAAAAATATTTTTATCCTGTAGGATTGCTTTCAATTAGTTTTGTAAAATTATGGCTTGAGGGCCATCGGCAGCATTATTTAATTTTTTTATATGGTCATTAATCTAAGTACACAACATTCACTCATCAGCAACTGGGTTGCTGAATTAAGAGACGTGGACATACAACAGGATCGCATGCGCTTCCGGAAAAACCTCGAACGCATTGCAGAAGTAGCTGCGTATGAAATCAGCAAAACGCTTGCGTGGACTGAAAAAGAAATCACAACGCCCATGGGCGTGTCGGTGATGAAAGTATTGGCGAACCAACCGGTGCTGGGTAATATTTTACGTGCGGGCATTCCTATGCATCAGGGCTTACTGAATTATTTTGATCAGGCCGATAATGCATTCATTTCTGCCTACCGAAAGCATCACCGCGATGGCAGCTTTGAAATCAGTCTGGAATATGTCAGCTGTCCCAACCTCGAAGGAAGGGTGCTGATATTAGCGGATCCCATGCTGGCGACGGGAAGTTCGCTCGTAAAAACCATTCAGCACTTACGCGACGAAGGCGCCCCTTCTGAAATTCATATTGTGTGTGCCATTGCCTGTACGGTCGGCATCGAATATGTTCACCGCAACGAACCTCATGTAAAAATCTGGTGCGGCGATATAGATGATGAACTCACAGCAAAAAGTTATATCGTTCCCGGTCTCGGTGATGCAGGTGATCTTGCGTATGGGTCGAAGAAACAACAGTGAGATGGTGTTAATTAGTAATTAACAATTAATAATTAGTAATTAATAATTAAGAATAGTTGTTGAGAGGTTTAGGGTTTAGAGTTTTAGGAAATTGAAATCATCAAAAGTCAAAAACAAAATGTTTTATTGCTTTTGACCTTTGACCTTTGAGTTTGAGCTTCCAACCCACAACCTACAACCTACAACCTACAACCTTTATCATGTTTTCTAAAAATATAAGCATATCCGATTATCAATACGAGTTGCCGGCCGATCGCATTGCTGCTTTTCCGCTGGAGGAGCGGGATGCGAGTAAGTTGCTGGTTTATCAAAATGGCAATATTCAGTCTGATGTGTATCGCAATCTGGCGGAGCATTTACCTGCAGAAAGTTTATTGGTGATGAATGATACCCGGGTGATTGAAGCGCGTTTTGTTTTTCAAAAAGAGACAGGAGGGTTGATAGAGATCTTTTGTCTGGAGCCTGCCGCTAATCAGTTGATTGAAGAAGGGTTGATTGCTACCGGAAACGTTGTCTGGAATTGTTTGGTAGGCGGAGTCGCTAAATGGAAGCAGCCTTTACTCACAAAAACCATCTCCATTGGGGATACTTCTTTGAGTATTACTGCCAGATTGGTAGCGCGTCATGGAGAATACTGCACCATTGAATTTGAGTGGACGCCGGCTGCATTTACATTCGGGGAGATTATGCCTTATGCAGGGGTGATTCCGTTGCCGCCTTATATGCAGCGGGAGGCGAATGAGGAGGATGCTACTCGTTATCAAACGGTATATGCAAAGAAGGAAGGAAGCGTAGCCGCGCCAACCGCGGGTCTTCATTTTACCGATGCACTTTTGGCGCGGCTGGGTGCCAAGGGTATCCAAACGGCACAACTTACGCTGCATGTGGGGGCAGGTACTTTTCTGCCGGTGAAATCAGCAACCATGTCGGGTCATGAAATGCACCGCGAATGGATCCGGGTGTCATCGAATTTGCTGGAACAGTTGATTGCTCAAAACAACCAACCAATTATTGCTTTAGGCACCACTTCTTTACGAACCCTGGAGACCCTTTACTGGATGGGCGTTAAGTTAATCCGCCAACCTGATCTTGAATTGGAGGCACTCGAAATTCAGCAGTGGGATCCCTATGAAATTTCTGCTGAAAATATCTCGCCGGCTCAGGCATTGCAGGCATTGAAAACATGGTTGCTTCAACGAGGTGCAGATGAATTGGTTTGCAAAACGCAACTGCTCATTGCGCCGGGTTATACGATTCGTCTGGCGGATGCGCTACTCACCAATTTTCACCAGCCCGGCTCTACTTTGTTATTGCTCGTAGCAGCATTCATTGGAGAAAACTGGCGAAAGGTGTACGAGTACGCGCTCAACAATGAGTATCGTTTTCTCAGTTACGGAGACGGGAGTCTGCTTTGGAGGGAGAGATAACCGCCTGCGGCGGGGTGTCCATTACAGAATATTTTTCTCCGAATCTTCGCAGGTTTTATACCTTTGACTTCTCATTCTTCAACCAATACGATGCCTGATGGGTCGTTCTTTAAATTTACATTGTGGGCAAGCATACTTCTAAAGTAACCCCTGCGGGTTTGCTGATTGCTTTGGGAATTATCTACGGAGATATCGGTACCTCTCCCTTATATGTTTTTAACGCCATTATTGGCAATCGGGTAGTGAGTGAGTCACTCATACTGGGCACACTTTCTCTAGTCATTTGGACACTTACTCTTCAAACCACTGTAAAATATGTAC
Organism: Bacteroidota bacterium; assembly: GCA_018970395.1. Taxonomy (GTDB): domain Bacteria; phylum Bacteroidota; class Bacteroidia; order Chitinophagales; family Chitinophagaceae; genus Lacibacter. The sequence continues at coordinate 33,441 of JAGWWM010000002.1, read as the reverse complement.
TGATGGTTTTGCGGGCAGATAACAGGGGGGAAGGAGGAATTTTTTCTCTTTACGCTTTAGTGAGGAGAAGAAAAAAATGGTTGGTCATACCCGCCATGATAGGAGGAGCTTCTCTGTTGGCTGACGGCATCATTACGCCGCCGATTTCCATTACTTCCGCTGTAGAGGGATTGAAAATGTTGCCTGAATTAAGGACCTTACCTACGAATACGATTGTTTGGATTGTCATTGGCATCCTTACTCTGTTTTTCTTCGCACAACAATTTGGCACGGGCTCGATCGGTGTATGGTTTGGTCCCATCATGTTGGTTTGGTTTTCCATGCTTGCGATATTGGGAGGCATTCATGTTTTTGATGATCTCTCCATTTTCAAAGCCATCAATCCTTATTATGCGGTAGATTTTCTAAAAAATTATCCTGAGGGTTTCTGGTTGTTGGGGGCTGTTTTTTTATGTACAACAGGGGGTGAGGCTTTGTACAGTGATTTGGGTCATTGCGGTAGAGGCAATATACGTGTCTCCTGGACTTTTGTAAAAACTGCTTTGCTGATCAATTATTTTGGACAGGGAGCATCATTGCTTACTACCTATAAAGGAGTTGCTATTACCGATCAATTTAAAGCACAGGCAGGCGTACATGCATTTTACGATCTGATGCCTTCCTGGTTTATCATTCCGGGCGTAATGATTGCAACGGCGGCTGCCATTATTGCCAGTCAGGCCATGATTGCCGGTGCGTTTACCCTCATCAGTGAATCCATGCGTTTGAATTTATGGCCTCGCTTGAAAATTAATTATCCTTCGGAAGAAAGAGGACAGCTTTTTATTCCCTTCATGAATATGTTCATGTATGCCGGCTGTGTATTTGTGGTGCTTCATTTTCGGGAGTCTTCCAAAATGGAAGCGGCTTACGGATTGGCCATCATTGTAACCATGATTACTACTACCATCCTCTTTGCCAATTATCTCGTGATGCATCGTGTAAAACCTTTGCTCATCTATATTTTTCTGATTGGGTATTTACTGATCGAGGCCGCCTATCTTGTTGCTTTGATGGATAAATTTACACACGGTGGCTATATTACTTTAATCATTGGCGCCTTGATGTTTCTCGTCATGTACGTATGGCTGAAAGCAAGACAGATCAAGCAACGCTTTGTTGAGCTTGTTCGGCTTGAGCATTACCTGCCCTATCTCCAGGAATTGAGCAATGATATGGCGGTGAATAAATATGCCACCCACCTGGTATATCTGACCGGCTCTACTAATCCCAATGAAATTGAACATAAAGTCATTTATTCTATTCTGAACCGAAAACCTAAAAGAGCGGATATTTACTGGTTTGTGCACGTGGATACATTGGATGACCCTTATACTTGCGAGTATGAAGTCAATACGATTATTCCCAATGAAGTCGTGCGCGTTGAATTCAGATTGGGTTTCAGAATACAACCACGTATCAATCTGATGTTCCGAAAAGTGGTGGAAGATATGGTGGCCAATAAAGAACTGAATATTGTCAGTAAGTATGAGAGTTTGCAACGCAATAATGTCGTAGGCGATTTTCAATTTATTGTGATGGAAAAATTCCTGAGCAACGACAATGAATTGCCATTCTCCGAGCGATTGCTGATGCGTTTGTATTTCCTGATAAAGAAAGCCGGACTGAGTGAGGAACGCGGTTTTGGTTTGGATCAAAGCAATGTGGCGGTAGAGAAATTCCCGCTCATTGTAGCACCCATCAGTACATTGAAATTGAAAAGGGTTTTCAGGGAAGAGGAATAAATTTTAATTTTAATTTTAATTCATGAAGATAGCCATCATCAACGGACCTAATTTGAATTTGCTCGGAAAGCGAGAGCCCGACGTATATGGCCACCAATCTTTCGAGCAATACTTTGCTGAATTGCAGCAACGATATCCGCAGATTAGTTTCTCTTATTTTCAAAGCAATGTGGAAGGCGAACTTATCAATGAATTACAGCGGGTGGGTTTTGATTACGATGGTATCATTTTCAATCCCGGGGGCTATACACATACTTCTGTCGCTATTGGCGATGCCATTGCTGCCATCAAAACGCCGGTGATTGAAGTACATATTTCAAATGTGCATGCACGCGAAGATTTCAGAAAGATTTCCCATGTATCTGCCAAATGCAAGGGTACCATCAGCGGGTTGGGACTGAAGGGGTATGGGTTGGCGGTGGAGGGTATTCTTAATTAAGAATTAGCAATTAATAATTAGTAATTAATAATTAGTAATTAATAATTAGCAATTAATAATTAGTAATTAATAATTAGTAATTAGTAACTGTCAAGTTTTTCGTGTGTAATTAGTAGTTATTAATTTTTAATTACTAATTACTAATTAATTCAACTTATATTCCAGATACACCGGCATCATCGTCCTCCAGGTCTGCCAGTCGTGCGGCCATTCTTCTCCCCAGATATCCAGGTTATAATGAATGCCTTTGTCGTATAAGACTTTGGCAAAACGGCCACTGCTGGAAGGGTCTTCAAAAGCACCGCTCCCCGTTACGATATGAATCTGACGGCTGCGCCGGATTTGTTCGAGTGTGTGGTGATCTGCCAGATTAGGGATATAGTGCATGGGACTGTTGAAATATACCTGTTCATCCCAGTAGCCGCGCGTGTATTCTGTGAGTTCATATACGCCGCTCATGGCTAATACGCCATTGATGATATCGGGTCTTTTCAAAAATAAATTCATGCTGTGCAGCGCTCCGAAAGAAGCACCGCAGGTGTAGATGAGGGTGTCTTGACTCGATGTGTTGCGGATAAAAGGAACCACCTCGTTGTAGATATAATCATTGAACTGGTTGTGCCGAATCGCTTTGTGCGCGCCTTCCATCTGATAGTTCATCCAGCTCTCTGTATTGATGCTGTTGACACTATACACTTTTAATTTCCCCGCTTCAATCCAGGGTCGCATGGTTTCAATAAGCTGAAACCTTTCATACTCTAAAAAATCAGCTGCTGCAGTCGGGATAAGCAATAAAGCATAGCCGTAATGACCGTACACCACTGCCGGCATTTCTTTTTGTAAAGCCGGACTATACCAGCTATGGATTTCTCTCTGCATAAGAAGTGTTGAGTATTAAAATTATTTTTTATTCGTAAAGCAGCCTTTTTTAACTTCGCCCTACGCTAACAAAAATACACTTTTATGAAACACCTCTTTTTGCTGTGTGTCTTCGGATACACATGCGCCGCTTCTGCGCAACAATTTCCTCAACTGATGCTGCCTCACCCTGTCGCTTCCGGCGTTTACAGTGCTGATTTTGCCGATCCTTTTTCACTGCTGATGAATCCTGCCGCACGCACGGCTTCCGGTAAGTTTAGTGCGGGTGTGTATGGAGAGCGCCGATTCCTTTTGTCTGCTTTACAACAAGTAACGACTGTCATGCAGTTCCCATTTGCGAACGATGCGATTGGATTTAAGACACAATATTTTGGTTCTTCATATTTGAATGAAAGCAGTGTTGGATTGGTGTATGGAAAAAAACTCACTTCGCAGGTAAGCAGCGGCATTGCACTCAATTATTATCATTTCAATGCGCGGGGGTATTTGAGTACTTCGTCTTTGATAGCGGAGGGTGGTTTTTTATTTCGTTTGACGGAAGAATTGATCAGCGGCATATCCGTTCGTTTGCCAACGCGCAGACAATTGGGAAAAGGGCATGAATCGTTGCGCTCCTTGTATCAGTTTGGGTTGGGATATCAGCCATCTGATCGGTTGTATCTGATGGTGGATACGTGGAAAGAGGCGGGAAGGAAGATGCACAGCTGCGTGATGATACAATATGCTTTTGCGGAAGGATTTCGCCTGCGGGGAGGGTGGCAAAGTTTTTCGGCGCAATGGCTTTTCAGCGCAGGCATTTTTCGTCACGCCACCTGGCTTGATATTAATCTTGCCAGACATCCTTACCTCGGCTATTCAACCGGCATTCAGTTGTTGTATGCGCCTTATGTAAAACATTAATGAATAATCAAAACCTTTTAAACATCACCGATGAAACACCTTTTATTTTTTTGTATCAGTATCTTTTATGTTTTCGGCGCATGGGCACAGGAAACGGAGTTGGCTGAACTGCCTGCAGAACAATGGGCGGAGCGGGAAGCTGCTTCAACAGAAGATGAATCAATGCTGCAACAGTATCAGGAGTATCTTCAACATCCGCTCGATCTAAATGAAGCCGATCCGGAAGCGCTCAGTCATTTCAGTTGGATTACTCCGCTTCAATCAGCCAATTTTTTTCAATATCGTCAGGTAAACGGATCGCTTATTGATATCTATGAACTACAAAGTATTCCGTTGTGGGATATAACAATGATCAAAGCCTTGCTGCCTTATGTTACTATTGGAATTCGTTCCTATCGGAAACAGGAGTGGAAATCCCGGTGGCGGGAGGGAACTAACACGCTGCTTTTCAGAATGGCCTATGCTCCCGTTGACCCGGTTTTTGCCAATAAGCAATCTGCTTATCCCGGAGGCAGCGAACGCAGCATGATGCGCTACAAGTACCAGTATAAAAATCTTTTGCAATACGGCATATTGGGCGAAAAAGATGCTGGAGAAGCCTGGTTTAAAGGAGCGCAGCGTTACGGATTTGATTTTTATTCCGCACATCTATTTATCCGAAAATATGGCATCATTGAATCTTTCGCATTGGGTGATTATACGGTCAGTTTAGGACAAGGACTCCTCATGCGGCAGACGATTGCATTTGGTAAAACAACGGAAGTCATGCAAATAAAAAGAGCAGGCTCCGTCCTGCGACCTTATCATTCTGCAGGAGAATTTTTATTTCAGCGCGGTATCGGACTCACGCTTTCAAAAGGACATTGGTCGGCGACCGGATTTTTTTCGTTTCGTAAAACAGATGCTTCCATAACGGATGACTCTATACAGCAAGTGCGATTTTTTTCTGCCATCAATACTTCAGGTTTACACCGTACACCAGCAGAACAATCTATAAAAGGCTCGTTGCCTTTATTTACTGCCGGAGGTAATGTGAACTATCGTACTGGTTCATTTAATATTGGATTGAATGGCGTACATTATGATTTGGGAAATGTAGAACAACGCAAAGCTGCGAAGTTGTATAATCTTTATTCCTTTTACGGGAATCGTTACACTAATATCAGTGCCGATGGCAGTTTTACCCGAAGTAATCTGCATGTATTTTATGAAATGGCCTTACATCAGTTTCGTTACCCGGCTGTAGTAGCAGGCATGCTGATGAGTCTCCATTCTAAAGTTGATTTTTCCTGTCTGTACCGAAACATTTCTCCTGCTTATCAGTCTTTAATGGGCGATGCCTTCACCGAACAAACCCTCCCTTCCAATGAGAAAGGTTTTTTCTCTGCCCTTCGTTTGCGCCCACGGCACGATTGGCTCATCAATTCCTATTATGATTTTTATCAGTTTCCATGGTTACGCTATCGGGTGGATGCGCCTTCCGATGGTACAGATAAAATGATTCAGATCAGCAGAACCGTCCGCAGAAAAATCAATTACAGTTTTCGTTATCGTGATGAACAAAAGTGGATTAATACTCCTTCTGAGAATGGGAAAATGTCGGGCTTGCAACAGGAGCGCAAATACAGCTGGCGTTTTCAGGCGGAGATGAAATTGAATCGCGCCATAACCATTCGGCAAAGAATTGAAATGATTACGTGTCAAACGGAAATCAAGCCGGCGACAGAAGGAGTTTTGTTGTTATTGGATTTTATCTACCAGCCACTTATGCAACCGGTTGCTTTTAATCTGCGCTGGCAGTATGTAGATACAGATAATTATGATACGCGCATTTATGCATATGAGAAAGATGTGTTGTATCAGTTTTCAGTCCCTGCTTTTTATGGTACCGGCTATCGTTGTTATGCCAATATGCGCGTTAAAATAAATAAAGGTTTACAAGTGTGGGCAAGAGCGGCAGGACAATGGAACAATCGCTTTACCAACATTGAATTCAAATTGCAAGTGCAGTATGTGTGGTAGTCATGATTCGAATCAGTTAGGTTCGTTAACGACATCATATTTTAAAGTAGCCGCAACGGATAGTTTTGTCTTTGCGATAAAAATCATTCATCAAACCATTTGCAATGAGAAAGAAATCTGTGCTTATTATGATGCTGTTATGCTTTATGGTTGCGTCATTTGCGCAACGCATGATGCTCAAGGGAACTGTTATGGATAACGAAGGGAATGCCGTTCCTTTTGCCACTATTAAAGTCAAGGGAGCTAAAAAAATTACAACTTCCGATGAAGCCGGACAATTCAGTCTGGATTTGGCATCGAATGAAAGAACTATTGAAATTTCCGCCGTTGGCTTTAAATCGATGACAGTTGAAGTTTCCCAAGGGATGACGGTTGTTTTGAGTGCGGATGCGCGAACTATTTCTCCTGTTACGATTACTGCTTTAGGTTTTAAACGCGCCAAAGATGTTTCTACTTTCAGTAATGTGGCAGTTAAAGGAAACGCAGTACAAAAATCGGGGGAAGCGAATTTGATTAACGGACTTACCTCCAAAGCTGCCGGTGTGAATATCAGCCGAACCGGCGGTGATCCGGGTGCGGGCGCCTATATTCTCATTCGAGGACAAAGTACCATCAGCGGAGGCACGCAGCCTTTGATTGTGCTGGATGGTGTACCGATTAGTAATTCAACCATCGGCTCTGCTACTGATGGGGTGGCTCAACAATCACGATTAAATGATTTAAATCCTGCAGATATTGAATCTGTTGAGATTCTAAAAGGAGCGGCTGCTGCTGCATTATGGGGAGCACGCGCTGCCAACGGGGTGATTGTGGTCACCTCGAAAAAAGGGAAGAATACAAAGGGAAAAGTCAATATTTCTTTTCAGTCTGTTTACTCGATTGATGAACTCAATAAATCGGTGCCGCTGCAAAGAAATTACGGACAGGGGAATAATGGTTTATTCCGTTACAATTATGCACGCTCATGGGGTGATAAAATTGCAGACCGCGCCGGAGGCGCGGATGAACCGCTCAATCCTTCCGGTGAATATCTTTTGTTGCCGGACGGTTCCAAGCGATATCCGCTTGCTAATGGCACAGCAGCCAATCCATCCGGTGGCAAACGGAGCAGAGATACTTATGATCACAGTAAAGAGTTGTTTCACAATGGTTCATTCTGGGATAACAATATCTCTTTTACAGGCGGTGATGAAAAAGGAAATTTTTTCCTGAGTCTTGGAAATATGGAACAACAGGGTATCCTCAAAGCGGGGAGTGATTACAAAAGAAGAACGATTCGTTTTAGTTCAGAAAGAAAAATTGATTTTCTCACCATTCGTTCAGGAATCACCTACACCTATTCGCAATCGAATCGGGTGCAGCAGGGTAGTAATCTAAACGGAATTTTTCTGGGAGGCCTCCGTACGCCTGCCGATTTTGACAACGCTGTATATGAGGGTACTTATGTGGATGCCGGCGGCGTGAAATATTTTAATAAGCAGGTAGCGTATCGCAATGCGATTGGCAAAGCCAATGCTTCCGGTTATGATAATCCTTTCTGGGTTATTAATAACATAACCAATGAATCTAAATTGCACCGCTTCATACCAACGGTAGAAGTAGATGCTAAAATCACCAACTGGCTTTCATTGGTCAATCGTACCGGACTGGATTATTATCTCGACAGCAGAATAGAAAATTTCCCCTTCATTTCATCGGCTACAAAAGCAGGAGGTGAATTGACGGAACAAACCATCAGTGAAGCACAAATCAATAATGATGTTTTGTTGCGCGCACAAACAAGTCGCTTCAAAGATTTGGATATTTCCGGCATCATCGGATTTAATTATAACAACAGAAACTCAGAGAATATTGGTGCGGCAGTAAGAGGTTTCATTCTTCCTGATGCCCCATTCGATCTTGGTAATTCAGCCAAGGAACAACGTACGCCGTTTAATGCCCAAACTACTACTCGTGTAAATGGATTGTATGCCCAGGGGAATATGGGGTATAAAGACATGTTGTTTGTCGATCTGTCCGGCCGTTATGAAAGATACTCCACCTTGAAAGACGCCTTTTTCTATCCTTCTGCTGCAGTTGCATACGTGTTTCGTTCAGCACAAACGGATGGCAACAAAAACATTCTTTCATTCGGAAAAGTACGGGCTTCATTCGGACAAGTGGGTGTGCCGCCCGGTGCTTATGCCTGGGATACTTATTTTGGTCCTGCCAGGGAATTTGAATCCTGGGGACCCGGACTTGATGCATCTTCAGCCATCTATGGGGGCGGCTATGCGCGAAGTGGGTTACAGGGCAATCCCGATCTCAAACCTGAAATTAAAACCGAGTTTGAATTAGGCGGCGATTTTCGATTCTGGAATGATCGTATCAACTTAGGGGCTACTTATTACAATAGTCAGACCAAAGATGTGATTCTCAATGTTGCGGTTCCACCGAGCACCGGCTTTGATACTAAATTGGATAATATTGGCACCATTAAAAACAGAGGGATTGAATTGGATCTCGGCGCCAATTGGTTGAACACGCGCGATCTCAAATTGACCAGCAACCTGATTTTCTCTATGAATCGGAATGAGGTAACAGATATGGGGGGCACCAAAACAGTTTTCCTCAATGGCTTTACCGGATCTTCTTCCAGAGCGGTGGAGGGACAACCGCTGGGTGCATTATGGGGCGTAGATTTTTTACGGGATCCTAAAGGAGCATTGGTGTTGGATGCAAATGGTTTTCCAGTGGCTAATTCAGAGGAAGGGGTTATCGGAAATCCCAATCCCGATTGGATCGGATCCTTTAATACCAGTGTAAGCTTCAAAGGCTTTACTTTATCCTTCCTGATTGATCATGTGCAGGGAGGAGATGTGTGGAATGGTACGAAGGGAGCACTCTACACTTTTGGTACCCATGAAGATGTGGGGAATGAAGTTGTATCAAGTCAGGCATTAAAAACATCTACCGGAGCAGTGATTGCAGCCAATACACCTTTCAGAGGTATGATTAAAGATTTTGGAGCGGGGCCGGTTGCACTGACACAATCCTGGTTTGAAAATCTGGGTGGAGGTTTTGGTCCGGTGGGTTCACAATTTGTAGAAGACGGTACCCGTACGCGTTTGAGAGAAATTGCTCTCTCCTATACACTGAGTGATCAGAAGATTTTAAAACCGTTGCGACTACATTCCATTGACTTTTCATTCACTGGAAGAAACCTGGCTTTATGGACAAACTACTCCGGCATTGATCCAGAAACCAATCTGACCGGTCCGTCTAACGGAAGAGGATTGGATTATTTTAATAACCCGAGTACGAGGTCGTATTTAATGAGTGTGAAGATCAATTATTAATTAATAATTAAGAATTATAAGGATGATTAATAATTATGGTTATCGTCATTCTGAGCGTCAGCGAAGAATCTCCTTATGGGGAATGTTTCGAAATATGAGATGTTTCGCTGTCGCTCAACATGACACCCATTTGCGTCTTTGCCTCCTTGTGAGCTTTGCGTGAAACAACTAAACATTATTAAGTATTGATTCAAAATAGGTGAACTTAAAATATAGTTTATCAAATCCTCATCATTCAAACTAAAAAAACTCAAACATGAAAAAAATTTCATATACTTTAATCATCATTATGGTTCTAATGCAGAGTGCCTGTAAAAAAATAGTGGAAGATGTGAATGTAAGCCCGAACAGTCCTACCGATGCGCCTGCAAATCTTATGCTCAACGGCGCACAGGTATCAAGCATCATTCTGCATGAAGGAGATTTTGCCCGACTGGCAGGCATGTGGTCGCAATCATTTACCGGCGTAGATCGTCAGTATTTAAGTCTGAACAGCTATGTTACTACATCCGGCGATTATGACAATACCTGGAGTGTAGCGTACAGGGGAGTGATTGCTCCTTGTCAGATTATCATTGAAAAGAGCAACGCCATCAACAACAAATTACTGACGGGCATTGCACAGGTGATGCAGGCGCATACCTTTGGCACGCTTACCTCTTTATTCGGAGACATTCCTTTTACCGAGGCGGTAGATCCTGAAATGCATCCGGCTCCCAAGTACGATGAGCAGACGACTGTGTATGCAGGGGTACAAAAACTACTCGACTCCGCAATAGTGAATTTATCATCCGGTGTTGGCGTTTCACCCGGCACGAAAGATATTTTCTATGGTGGTGATGCGCTAAAATGGAAGAAAGCAGCTTATACGTTGAAGGCAAGATATTATCTGCACACGAAGGAATATGCAAAAACGATTACTGCGGCAACACAAGGGATTGCATCAGCAGCGGATAATATGCTGGCGCCACACGGACCAAGCTACAATGTAGATTTCAATTTGTATTATTCCTTTGGAGTGTATGATCGGGACTCCTACATGAGCGCAGAGGAAGCTTATGCACCCAAATTACTGGATCCTGCCGCTACTCAATATCGTGGTAACAGCAAGACCAATGAAGAGGCTCGTGCTAAGTATTTATATTATCTCGGAGGCGGATTATTGTATGGGGGTAATGAATTGAATGTGCAATGTGCGTTTGACGGTTGGGTGGACAATGCAGCTGCAGATGGATTCTTTGGTGGAGTGACGCCTTTCCCGCTCATCACTTTTGAAGAGAATCAATTGATATTGGCCGAAGCTTATATCCGCAGTAATGATTTCAGCAATGCGCTGAATGCTTTGAATGTATTTCGTTCTTTTATGAATGGCGGAGGATATATAGGTACTTTTTACAAAACTACCTATGATTTAAAATATGAACCCTATACAGCCACTGATTTCGACACTGGAGGGGAAGAAAATAATGGCGAAACTCAAAATGAAGCCTTGTTAAAGGAGATTGTAGAAGAGCGGTATATCACTTTGATTGGCCAGATCGAGCAGTTCAATGATGTACGTCGAACGAAAAATCTAATCGGACTGGCACCGGTTACAGGAACGCAGTTACCCCAGCGGTTTTTTTATCCGCAGACGGAAATAAATACCAATGATTACACCCCCAGGTTGCAGCCCGGTGATTTATTTACCGTGACATCGGTCAACAGGTAGGAGAAAGCATGTTTTTGCATAGCCCCCATAGCTTGGGGGCTTTATGCGTTTAAGTATAATCCCGAAAAATTTAAACAAAAAAATTTGTTAATTAACAATAAGTTAATAAATTAGCAAATCTTAAAATAAAATTTACAAACAAATGAGAAAAATCGCATCCCTCTTATTGTTGCTGGTGGCATCCATGTTTGTGTATGCCCAACAGAAAACAATTACCGGAAAAGTTGCAGGAGAAGATGGTGCCCCGCTGGCGGGTGCTACGGTAACTGCTAAAGGTTCCAAGTCTTCTACCGTTACCGATGCTGCCGGGAAATTCACTTTATCCATTAATGACAAAGTGAAAACGCTGATTATTTCCTATGTTGGATTAGCCACTGAGGAAGTACCGGTAAGTTCCAAAAATTTGACTATTCAGCTGAAAGCCAATGCTTCTCAGGTAGGTGAGGTGGTTGTGGTAGGGTATGGCCAAGCAGTAAAAAGAGAACTCACTTCCTCTGTAGCTAAGGTAAAAGGATCGGAGGTAGCCAATACGCCGGTTCCTAATTTTGTGCAAGGAATACAGGGCAGGGCTGCAGGTGTTTTTGTAGAATCCGAAAGCGGAAAAGTCGGAGAGGGAATAAAAGTAAGGGTGAGAGGAGCGGCATCTATCTCCGCTTCCAATGCTCCGTTATATGTCATTGATGGAATTGTAATGAATACCGGCTCGTTATCCGGCAATGCGCTGGCGGATATTAACTTTAATGATGTTGAATCTTTTGAAGTATTGAAAGATGCAGCCGCTACCGCCATTTATGGATCAAGGGGTGCAAACGGTGTTATCCTCCTGACTACTAAAAAAGGAAAAGCAGGTAAAGCTAAGTTTAATGTCAATATGCAGTTTGGACAGAATAGTCCGACCAACAAACGCGAATTTTTAAATTCAAGAGAATTTATCAATTATTTCCGTAATGCAGGTATTAATGCAGCCAAATATCATTTTAATCGTGCAGGAAACTGGAATGGATATGCTACTGAACAGGAAGCAATTGATGAAGTGGTGGCTTTTGTGGAATCCCGTTTCAACAGATACAGCGGTTTAACCAGAGGAGGAGCAGACTGGAAAAAAGATACGGTAAATACGAACTGGCAGGACTGGGCATTCCAGCAAGCACAAACGCAGTTAATTGAAGTAAACGCCAGCGGTGGCAACGATAAATCAAAATATTTTGTAAGCGGCTCTTACAATAACCAGGATGGTATTTTGTTTTTCAACAATTTTAAAAGATACTCCGGTCGTTTTAATTTCGATCAGGAGTTGCAAAAAGGGTTTAATATCGGGTTAAATACCAGCGTATCCCGTACCGATGCCCGTAGAGTGGCGGAAGATAATGACTTTGCTACCCCCATGCAGATCGTGGCTCTTGCTCCCATCACGCCGGTAAGAAATAATAAAGGAGAATTTTTTGACAGACCGGTTACTACTTACTATAACCCGTTAATTGAAACGGTCAACGCTTCCAATACTTCTTCTACTCTTAGGCTCGTCAATTCTACCTACGCTCAGTTGAAATTGTCCGATGCGCTTTCATTTCGTTCTGAATTAGGATTGGATTTACTCACACAATACGACAAACAATTTGCAGGCCGTAAAACGATTACGGGTCAGGGAACTAATGGAATAGGCGTTGCCGCTTTTGTTCGCTCTTTCAGATATACTACCAATAATTACTTTTCCTATTCCAAAAACTTCTGGCAAAATCATGAAGTGTCTGCAACCGGTGGTTTTGCTTTTGAAAAGCTGACGAATGATATTTCTTCAGTAGAAGGTCAGGAATTTGCCAATGATGATCTCAGAAATATTGCCAACGCATCTAAAATAACCGGTGGTTCTTCTTCTCTTTCTGAATTTGCACTGGTTTCTTATTTCGGAAGACTGAATTATAAATTTAAAGACAAATATCTTTTGGGCTTTAGTGCAAGAACAGATGGATCTTCTGTATTCGGGAAAGAGAAAAGATTTGGCTTTTTCCCAGCAGTCTCTGCAGGCTGGGTAGTGAGTGAAGAAAGTTTTCTGGCGAATTCCAAAGAAATTAGTTTCCTGAAATTAAGAGGAAGCTATGGTCGTATGGGTAATCAACAAGGCTTCGGAAACTATGCCTGGAGAGGCGTATTCGGTACGGGCAGATATTCCGGTGGTCCGAGTTTAGCTCCCGGTACACTTGAAAATGAATTACTCACCTGGGAGACTACCAATCAGTTAGACCTCGGTTTTGAATTAGGCATGCTCGATAACAGACTCGTTTTAGAAGTGGATTATTATAACAAGCGCTCTGCAGGAAGCGGAGCAGGATTTATTTACAACTATCCGCTGCCGCTTACTTCAGGTTTCTCCAGCATTGTTAGAAATATTGGAGAAATTGAAAATAAAGGGATTGAAGTTACGCTGAATACCACCAATGTTCGTAGCAGAGATTTCAGATGGACAACCAGCCTGAACCTTAGTTTCAACAGAAACAAAGTTTTGAAAATTGATGGACAGCAAGACACCCTTTCTTTTAATGATGGTCGTTTCATGAATGCCTTGATTGTAGGTCAGCCTATCGGAGTGCATTATGGTCCTCGTTATGCAGGCGTTGATCCGGACAACGGAGATGCATTGTATTATCAGCAAGATGGTAAAACAACTACCAACGACTACAACGCTGCCGGAAGATTTGTAGTAGGTGACCCCAATCCGAAATGGTTTGGCGGGGTAACCAATACCATTAGCTACAAAAGTTTTGAATTAAGCGTTTTGTTCCAGGGTGTATTTGATTATGAAGTCGTGAATGGAGCCGGTGGTTTCATGAGTGCAAGAGGAGACTGGTTTGATAATCAAACCCGTGATCAGTTAAACGGCTGGAAGCAACCGGGCGATATTACCAATGTGCCCCAGGCCAGACTTAATTATTTTGGTGATTTCCCTTCCCCCGGAGTATCTACTCAGTATATGGAAGATGCGAGTTATGTTCGTTTGAAACAACTTACTTTCTCTTATAACTTTCCAAAGCTGTTGTTAAATAAACTCTCTTTGTCATCCGGCAGATTATATTTTACGGCAGTGAATCTGTTTACCTGGACAAATTATACCGGATGGGATCCTGAAGTAAATGCAGATTATCGTTCTTCGAATATTAACCAGGGAGGAGATTTTTATGCGGCTCCTCAAATTCGCAGTTACGCTTTCGGTGTAAACCTTGGATTCTAATTGTTCAAACAAAAAAACTCTTTATATGATACGCTTCAATAAAATAATTACTGCCTTAAGCCTTGTTTTGGTACTGCAGTCCTGTACCAAACAACTGGATCTGGAAAATCCTCAGGCTGTTGGAAACGGACTCGCTTTTTCTAATGAAACGAATATCAAACAAATTCTGCTGGGAGCCTATGATGCTATGAGCTCGGGGAGTTTGTACGGTGGCGACATACAGATTTTTGGAGATCTGATGGCCGCTTCCGGAGAATTAAACTGGGCAGGAACCTTTAATACCTACCGCGAAGTTTTTGGGAATAATACCCTTACTACAAATCCGATTATTTTAGGTCAATGGGCTGCCGGCTACAGAGCCATCAATGTTTCCAATAATGTTATTGCTCAGGTAGATAAAGTGGCTGCAGCAGACAGGGGCAAGGTTAAAGGAGAAGCCTTGTTTATCAGGGGTACCATGCTTTTTGAATTAACCCGGTTTTTTGCAAAAGCTTATACAGATGGTAACCCTGCACAAAATCCCGGCGTAGTCATCCGAACCAAGCCTACAGAGGGGTATACCAGCGTCGATTATCCTTCCAGAAATACGGTTGCTGAATGTTATGAACAAGTCATTAAAGATCTTACTGAAGCTGCTAATCTGTTGCCGGAAGAAAATGATGTATTCGCGAATAAGGCTGCTGCTTATACCATTCTTGCCAGAGTCTATTTGCAAATGGCTAAATTTCCGGAAGCCAGAGATGCCGCTAATCAGGGTTTAATTGCTGCTGCTGCCGGTAATTTCGAATTAGTTGCTGATTACCAGGATGCCTTCAATCAGGAAGCTACCACCAGCGAAGATTTATTAGCTATTGTAGTCACTGATCAGGATGGAGTGAACAACTGCCATACCTTTTACTCAGTACCTGATTTTGGAGGAAGAGATGGTGATATCGTGATTCTTAAAAAACACCTGGATCTCTATGATCCGGCAGATGCAAGAAAAGCCTTGTTCTATAATTTCGACGGATTAGCCAGAAGTGGAAAATGGAAAAATATTTATAAAAATGTAAAAGTCATTCGACTGGCAGAATTATACCTGATTCGTGCTGAAGCGAATTTCAGAGCAGGTACTGAAGTAGGTGATAAGCCCGTCAATGATATAAATGTCATCAGAGCCAGAGCCGGCCTCCCTGATTTAGCTATTGTTACGCTTGATGATATTCTCCTCGAGCGCAGACTGGAACTGGCACACGAAGGATTCAGAATTCATGATGCCAAGCGCTTAAATGAAGTGGTAAACGGGAAACCTGCCAACGATGATAAACTCGTTTTCCCGATTCCTTTCAGAGAACTAAATACCAATCCTAATCTAGTTCAAAACTCAGGTTATTGATACCCCTCTATATTATTTGCGATGAGGCTGTTGAATTTCAACAGCCTCATTTTTTTTCACAAACACTCGTTCTTTTTCTATTTATGGCATAAGTTGTATTTTTACCGCCACTTTTTTTTATGCCATTACTTGAAAACAGACAATTCATCGAACTGGAACAGCCTATCAAAGAACTGGCTGATCAGTTGAAAGAAATTAAACGACTTGCTGAAAAGAATCAGAATAAAGTAGATTATTCTGAAACCATTCATAAGCTGGAATTGGAAATCAATTCCAAACGCAAGGAAGTAACCCAAAATATATCCAGCTGGCAAAAGGTACAATTGAGTCGCCACCCGGATCGTCCTTATACCCTTAAGTATATTGAAAAAATGTGCACCGATTTTGTCGAGTTGCATGGAGACCGCGGGGTCAAAGACGATAAAGCCATGGTGGGCGGTTTTGCCGATTTGGGTGGACAAACCGTCATGATCATTGGTCAGCAAAAGGGTGCCAATACCAAAATGCGTCAGCTGCGCAATTTCGGGATGGCTAATCCGGAAGGCTACAGAAAAGCGCTCCGCCTGATGAAGCTGGCAGAGAAATTCAATAAGCCTATCATTACATTGATTGATACGCCCGGTGCTTATCCCGGACTGGAAGCGGAGGAGCGTGGACAGGGAGAAGCCATCGCGCGCAATATCTATGAAATGATCCGTCTTCGCGTACCCGTTATCTGCGTCATCATCGGTGAAGGTGCCAGCGGAGGCGCGCTCGGCATCGGCGTAGGCGATAAAGTGCTCATGCTTGAAAATACCTGGTACACGGTCATTTCTCCCGAAAGCTGCAGCTCCATCCTATGGCGTAGCTGGGATAAAAAAGAAGTGGCGGCAGAACAACTTAAACTCACCCCCGAGCACATGCACCGCTTCGGTCTCGTTGATCAGATCATCCCCGAACCGGCAGGAGGTGCACAGTGGGATTATGATGAAGCCGCGGCAAACCTGAAAAATGCATTGCTCCCTATCCTTCAGGAATTAAAAACCATTGATCCGGATACCAGAATCAACAACAGAATTGAAAAATATTGTAAAATGGGATTTTGGACGGAGGAGTGAATATTTTAATTCAAATGTCAAAACCAAAATTCGTTGCTCGTTGTTCGTTGATCGTTGTTCGAGAAACGACAAACGAGAAACGACAAACGAATCATACATGTCGGATCTATTACGCAAACAATTAACAGGTACAGGGGTGGCATTGGTAACCCCCTTTCAGCAGGATGGTTCCATTGACGTGGCATCCTTCAAAAAAATAATTCATAACGTTATCAATAAGGGCTGCCAGTATCTTGTTGTACTCGGTACCACCGGTGAAACTCCGGTTCTTTCCAAAGTGGAAAAAATTCAACTGATTCAGATTGCTTATGAGGAGACGAAAGGAAATATTCCTGTTGTAGTGGGCATCGGCGGCAATAATACAGCGGCATTGATTGAAGATTTACAAACTTTTCCTCTGGAGGGCGCTGCCGCAATCCTAAGTGCCAGTCCCTACTACAGCAAACCCTCCCAGGAAGGGATCTTCCAGCATTATAAAGCATTGGCATCCGCCTCTCCCAAACCAATCCTCCTCTATAATGTGCCCGGCAGAACGGGCAGAGGCATGACTGCAGAAACGATTCTTCGAATCGCGCGCGAAATTCCCAATATCATTGGCATCAAAGAAGCCGGAGGCGATATGGTGCATTGTATGGAATTACTGAAAGATAAACCTGCAGACTTTATGGTATTAAGCGGCGACGATGCACTAGCCATGTCGCAAATTGCCTGTGGCATGGAAGGAGTAATCAGCGTAGCAGCCAATGCCTTTCCACAAACTTTCAGTCAAATGATAGGAGCGGCACTAAAGGGTGACTTCGCTACTGCAAAGCGTTTGAATGATGTACTGCTGCCTGCTTACGAATTAATGTTCTGCGAAAACAATCCTGCCGGCATCAAAGCCTTTATGTACGAGCAGCAACAATTGCAGAATGTACTCAGACTTCCCCTCGTGCCCTTAAGTGCGAATTATCATGAAGCGGTTAAAAAATATCTGAAGGAACTCAACAAATAAATACATCAGTATCTTTTCCCTCTCCTGTAGGAGGGGGACTAAGGGCGAGGACATCCCCTACACCAAATACGTTACCCCTTCTCTCGCCGCTTCCGTTGCAGGAAAAATCTCCCGTGCTTCCACCTCAAAAGGTTCGATCTCTTCAAACTTCGCGGAGAAATGACCAATCAATAATTTACCTACCTGCGCTCTTTTCGCAATCTCCGCTGCCTGATGCGTGGTAGAATGAAAACGCGCATAAGCTTTATCTGCCAGCGCATGCGGATAGGTGGTTTCATGATACAAGAGATCAACCCCTTTCACAATCTCAATTAACGCTTCATCAAATTGCGTATCAGCTGTAAAAGCATACGAGCGTGGTTTATCAGAACGTCTTCTTTCCGCCTTCTTCTGCCGGATTAAAAATCCCCTGCACTCAATCCGGTGTTTGGTATTGAAACAGGAAACGGTGTAATGCGGCGCATCGAGTAATAATCCTGCTCCTTCTATAGCGTGAAAATGTAAAGGGTAGGGCAAATCTGTATCAGACAATGCAAAATGCCGCTCCATCAGTTCTTTCAAAGGAGCCGGGCCATATACGGTTAACGGCTGGTTGCGTCCGAGCAATGCGAAACTGCTGAGTAATCCCACCAGTCCATAATAATGATCTCCGTGCAAATGCGAAATGAAAATATGATTGATGCGCCCTCTTCTGATTTTGTAGTTGAGAATCTGTATTTGAGTGCCCTCCCCGCAATCAAATAATAACAAATCATCGGGCGTAGTAATCACCTGTGCCGTCGGATGACGTCCGTGGGCCGGAATGGCAGAATTGTTTCCTAAGATGGTTACGCCTAACATCAGCTCAATGATTAAATTAAGTGGTGGGATGATCCGAATCTTCATCTCCCAGCAATTCCCTTTCTATTTCTTCCATCTGCACAATATCCCATGCCTCCGATTCGGTAGGAGTGGCATTGAGCAAATCCAGTATTTCAATTTCATCCAGCAATTGTTCCACGTTATTCCCCAACTCACAAATGACCATTGAATGTCCTCGGTCGTAAAATTGCTGTTGTACATCCAATATACAAGAAGCTGCTTCCGCACTGATACTTTTCACTGCGCCCATTTTTAATACTAAATGCGGCGGTTGATCTGCCGGCGATTCTGAGAGTAACTTACGCAGCGCATCTGTCATATTAGCAGTAAGATTAGTCTCCAGCAGGCTGATGACCCTGAATTTCTCTTTGGTATCAATTTTGAACTCCATATCTTGTTAACAGAATTGTATGATTTTTCAAATATAGTTCTTAAAAATATTCCTTATCATTGTAAAAACCAATTATCCGTTATGGATCAGCATTTTTCCACCCAAGTCAAAGAAATCATTTCCTTCAGCAGGGAAGAAGCCATACGTTTGGGCAATGCCTACATCAGCATAGAACATTTGGTGTTGGGCATCATCCGAGAAGGCGAAAATACGGCAGTTAAAATACTAAAGACCCTCAAAGTAGATCTTTATGAACTCAGAAAAGGGATTGAAGTAGCTGTGCAGGACAATACCGGCAAAACTGTCGCCAATGTCAACAGCGTACCCCTTACCCGTCAGGCCGAAAAAGTAATCAGAGTGACCTTGCTGGAAGCAAAATCACTCAAGAGCCCTCAAATTGAAACTGAACATCTGATGTTATCCATTTTAAAAAACAAAGAAAATATCGCTACGCAACTCTTGCAGCAATATGATGTGGACTACGATATTTTCCGCAACGAACTGGGACTGGTGAAGCCTATGGATCCTCGTGCCGAATTTGAAGACAGCGGAGAAGAAGAAATGGAAGAAGAAAAATCAAGATATGCGGGTGCCAAATCGAAAGGACAGGCAGGCACTAAAAGTAAAACGCCGGTGCTGGATAATTTCGGAAGAGATATTACCAAGCTCGCTGAAAGTGGTTCCCTCGATCCGATTGTAGGAAGAGAAGCGGAAATCGAAAGGGTATCGCAAATTCTTTCCCGACGAAAAAAGAATAATCCGATTTTAATCGGAGAGCCGGGGGTAGGGAAGACAGCCATTGTAGAAGGTCTTGCACTGCGCATCATTCAGCGAAAAGTATCCAGGGTGTTATATGATAAAAGAGTAGTGTCTTTAGATCTCGCTGCACTGGTAGCCGGTACCAAGTACCGCGGACAATTTGAAGAGCGCATGAAATCCATCATGAATGAACTCGAAAAAAACCGGGATGTCATTCTTTTCATAGATGAAATACACACGCTCGTAGGCGCAGGAGGTGCCAGCGGTTCACTCGATGCTTCCAATATTTTCAAGCCCGCACTTGCCAGAGGAGAATTGCAGTGCATCGGCGCATCAACCCTTGATGAATATCGCATGCATATTGAAAAAGACGGAGCACTGGATCGTCGTTTTCAAAAGGTCATCATTGATCCACCCAGTGTAGATGAAACGATTCAGATATTGAATAATATCAAATCAAAATACGAAGATTTTCACAACGTAGCCTATGCCGATGATGCCATTGATGCCTGTGTGAAATTGAGTGATCGTTATATCACCGACCGCTTATTGCCCGATAAGGCGATAGATGTAATGGATGAAGTAGGGGCAAGGGTGCATCTGAAAAATATCAATGTGCCCAAGGATCTGCTGGATCTTGAAGCAAAGATTGAAGAGATCAAGCAGGAGAAAAATAAAGTGGTGAAAAGTCAGCGTTTTGAAGAAGCCGCATCCCTGCGCGATTCAGAGAAGAAACTGGAAGTAGAGCTGGAAAAAGCGAAAGCGAAATGGGAGGAAGAAAGCAAGCATACTCGCTACCCGATTGATGAGGAAGCGATTGCGGAAGTGATTAGCATGATGACCGGCATTCCCGTGAAAAGAATGGTGCAAGCGGAGAGTGAAAAATTGCGCAGTATGGCTGCCGATCTGCAAGGTGCAGTGATAGGACAAGATGAAGCGATTACCAAAGTAGTAAAATCTATTCAGCGCAACCGAGTAGGATTGAAAGATCCTAAAAAACCCATCGGAACATTCATATTTCTCGGTCCAACCGGCGTAGGTAAAACAGAACTCGCGCGTTCGCTGGCAAGACACATGTTTGATTCGGAAGATGCATTGATTCGGATTGACATGAGTGAATATATGGAGAAATTTACCGTGAGTCGTTTAATTGGCGCACCTCCCGGCTATGTGGGTTATGAGGAAGGCGGACAATTGACCGAGCGCGTTCGCAGGAAACCGTATTCAGTAGTATTGTTGGATGAAATAGAAAAAGCGCATCCTGATATTTACAATATTTTGTTGCAGGTGTTGGATGACGGACAACTGACTGATGGTTTAGGAAGAAAAGTGGATTTTAAAAATACTTTGATCATCATGACTTCCAATATTGGAGTGCGACAGTTGAAAGATTTTGGAGAAGGCGTTGGTTTTGCTACCAGCACCCGTATTCAGAATCAGGAAGAGAACAGCAAGGCAGTGATAGAGAAAGCATTGAAGAAAACATTTTCTCCTGAGTTTTTAAACCGGATTGATGATGTGATTATTTTCAATTCTCTTACCAAAGAGCATATCTTCCGCATCATAGATATTTTGATGAAAGGCGTATTAGCGCGCATCAAGACCCTCGGATTCTCTGTACAACTGACAGAAGAGGTAAAAGATTTTATTGCCGAGAAAGGGTACGACGTGCAGTTTGGCGCCCGTCCTCTGCATCGTGCCATACAGAAATATCTCGAAGATCCTTTAGCAGAAGAGATATTGAACATGAAGGTGAAGGAAGGAGATGTATTGTTAGCGGCACTAGACAAGGAAACCGATAAGGTTACGTTTACCGTTCAGAAAGAAACCAAAGAGTCGAAACGGAGTAAAGCGTGAAGCGGTTAGCGGTTATCAGTTGTCAGTTAACAGTCAACCGCTAACCGTCAACATATAACCGTTTTCCTATTATTAATTCTTAATTACTAATTACTAATTCCCACTTGCCCCCCATCATCATCGCCATAGACGGATATTCTTCCTGCGGTAAAAGTACCGTAGCGAAGGAGGTTGCTCGTAAATTGGGCTATACTTACATAGATACCGGCGCCATGTATCGGGCGATAGCGCTGTATTTTTTACAACATCAGATTGAGGAGAAAGAGGAGGAGCAGGTAGCGAGGGCATTGGAGCATATTCAGCTTCGTTTTGTGAAAAATGTGGAGACCGGGATACCGGAAATGTATTTGAACGGGGTGAATGTAGAGGAGCCCATACGAGGGAAGGAAGTGGCGGGTAAAGTGAGTGCGGTGGCCGCCTTGCCCATGGTGCGCGCATTCGCTGTCCATCAGCAGCAGGAAATGGGCAAGGCGCGGGGCATCGTGATGGATGGCAGAGATATCGGCACCACCGTTTTCCCCGATGCCGAATTGAAAATCTTCATGACCGCCGACCCTAAAATCAGAGCCCAAAGAAGATATGAAGAATTAAAATCAAAAAATCATTCCGTTACCTTAGAAGAAGTCTATCAGAATTTAATGGAAAGAGATGCCATTGATTCCTCCCGAGCCGTTAGTCCCCTTCGCCAGGCAGCAGATGCCCTTCTCCTCGACAATAGTTACCTTACCAGAGAGCAGCAACTGTCCCAAATCATGGGATGGGCTCAGAAAAATATTAAATAATAACTGAAATCATTTGGAGATGTCAGATTAATGTCTACTTTTGCACTATACTTTAGTGTATTTATTCCAATATTTTATCCTTAACCATACCTGATAATATCAATAATCAATCAACAATATAGCGTACTATCCTGCTGCGGTCTACCTTAACAATTGGGCTCAGTTAAATCCGAATACCCCTTAATATCCTTCGAAGTGATCCTTTGAACACCGAATTATTTATACTACACTTCATTATGAAACGCTTAAGATTTTTTATTGCATTCCTTTTTTTAGGAATTCACCTCCATGCCCAGCAGATTTCCTGTAATGCTTCTTTTAAAAGAAATGCCGGAAACAGCACTCGTTGCAGAAACTTTTCCACTGCATCCAGAACCTATGGTGGAGAACTTACCTTTGAATTCGCAGCTGTCCCCAGTAACGTTTTACAGGCTCAGGCCGCTATCACTTTATTCGTAAATTCTGATAATCAAGGTGGGCCTCCCCTTTTATTTCCAACGGAATTGCTACCTATTAGCAGAGATATCACCGGTTCGGGAAGTAAAAAAGACAGAGAATATTCCTGGTGTTATGATACAACCAACATGCCGGCTTTATCTAAAGTTTCACAGATTGGTATTCGTTTCTATATTGATACAGATAATGATAATTTATGGGATTCTACTGAAAACAGACAGACTTGCCAAGGGGCACCAGGTACGCTTCCTGTCAATTTTCTTTCTATCAAAGCGGAGTTAGTCAATCAAACAGTTTTCCTTAATTGGACTACCGCTTCAGAGTCCCAAAATGCCGGCTTCTACATTGAGCGCCGTGCTGAAGGGGAAACGAAATTTGCCACAATCGGTTATGCGGTATCAGCCCATGCAGGAGGTACCGGTGGTGGACATACTTATCGTTTTAATGACTCTAAAATTCCTGCCGGGCGCATTTTTTATCGGCTGCGTCAGGTGGACTGGGATGGTACTACTTCCTATAGTGAAGTGGTTGCGGTTTCTAATGGCGCTTCCGCTATACTGAAATTGCTCACGTATCCGAACCCCAGCACCGGCAAATTAAATGTGACCCTGCCCGCCGGCATCGGCAAATCGAATATTGAATTAAAAAAATTGACAGGAGAAGTAGTGTCTCGCTGGATCGATTATGCTGCTCCCACGCTTACTATCAATGCACTTTCTAAAGGCATGTATTTGCTAAAAGTATATGTTCCTCAGAAAGGAGAATCCCTGATTGAAAAGATCATGGTGCAATAATCAGATAAGCATCCGTACTAAACCTTTTTGGGGTCGGATTTATAACCTGCAGAAAAACCGAAGACCCCCCGTCTGTCCTGTTGAAAGAAGCAAAGGCTGTCTCCCCGGAGATGGCCTTTAATTTGTAGTAGCCTTAATACAATAATCCAAACATCCATAAAGGCAATTCATTTCCAACCGGCAGCTTCAGATTGTCCTTTACTATCCAGGCATTCCCGATCCCTCTTATTTGTTTGGGTGACTTCCCCTTTCCACCCACCTCAAAAGTGAAGGAATTGTTTACTAAAAAGTCACCCTGTTTCGGCAACTTTACCTTGCTAATAACGCTTGTTTGAGACAAGAAAAAAGTCTCTCTGAGATTGCCGACCTCCACTTGCTGTTCTGCCAATGCAAACAATAAATTGGTGTTGTTTAAATAAAGTTTTTCAGGTTTTTGCAAGGAAGCAGTGCTTCTTCCTGCAGGATGCAAAGCGGCGATTAATTTGGCTTGTTCCAGGTAATGAAGATAATTGTTAAGGGAATTTCTGTGGATCGAAGTTTTTTCTGCTAGCTCAACTAAATTGGGCTTAAAGGGAACCTGTTGCGCGATAATATACATCAACTGTAAAACCTTTTTCGCATTACGAATGTCAAAATCTTTCAACTCAGCCATATCATACTCTACAATGGTTCTGACCAGCTGATTGATTTTTTGAGGTACTGTTTCTTCATCTTCCATCGTAAAGGGATAATAGCCAATTTGCAAGTATTCGTTGAAATGTTCCAAAGGACGAAAAGCAGTTGGCCATAACTTGCTTAATTCTTTTGAACGATGTAGAATGTCTTCCAGCGATACTACTGGGAGTCGCACTTCGTATTTTAAGGAAAGAAATTCGCGATACGATAAGCCGGGCAATTCATATACGATCGCTCTCCTGCTCAAATCTGCCTCCTGCCTGCTGATGTCAATAATGGATGAACCGGTGAAAATAATTTTCAAATCTTTATAGATATCATGCAAATTTTTTACTTCTGTTGACCAGTTTTTATATTTATGCACTTCATCTAATACCAGTATTTGTCCGCCTAATTGATGAAAACGAGCCGCCGTTTCTTTCAGGTTGTGATTTGTAAAGTATAAATCATCCAAGGAAAAATAAGTTGCCTTTTCCGGCGGTAAGTCTTGCTCTTTTAACCATTGCAATACCAGGGTTGTTTTCCCTGTTCCACGAGCACCCTTAATTCCAATCAGGCGGTTGTTCCATTTTATTTTACTAAACAGATACCGCTTAAAATGCAGCGATGTATTCCTCAAAAGGTATGCTGATTGTTCAAGTAAATGATTCATTTGCACATCATATTGTGCAAAAATAGGCTAAAAATGCATATTATAAAGTGCATTTCAGTTTTTTACTTTCATTACGCACCCGCATAATCAAGCTGTAGCTGCTCCCACGCTTCAGACGCATTCACAAAAGATGCCAGCTTCTCCATAACTGCTTCTACCAGCGCGTCCGGACAGGATGCACCGCTGGTGATTAAGATTTTAAAGGGCGACTTGTCGGGGAAAAATCCGGTGGTGGTCAACTCCGTATGCTGATGAAAATTGTAATGAACGATGGTATTCCGATCAATTATTTTCTCAGGGCTATTAATGAAATAAGTGGATAATTTTTGTTCGCATAGCTCCACCAGATGGGTCGTATTCGAACTGTTGTATCCGCCGATTACAACGGCAAAATCTGCCGGCGTATCGAGCATGCCGAGGGCGGCAGTTTGATTGTCGTTGGTGGCATAACAAAGCGTATCGCGGGTGTCTGCAAAAAAATCAGTATCAGCCAATCCTTGTGCTGCATAATGACGGGTCATCAACTGCCTAAGATATTCCGCAATGGCCTGTGTGTCCGAGGCGAGCTGCGTGGTCTGATTGACCACTCCAATTCTTTTTAAATCGCGTTTCACATCAAAGCCATCCGAGTATCGTCCTTTAAAAGTTTCGTAAAAACCTTCAGGTTCGGTTTCTCCCGTAATATATTTCCCCAGTACAATGGCTTCCTGCATATCATTCACCACCACCGTAGGTGTATTGGCGCCGGCATGCGAAAAGGTAGCCCTGGTTTCTTCGTGCGCCGGCTTGCCATGCACTACAATCGAGTAGCCTTTCTCTGCCAGCTGCGCGCTTCGATTCCATACTTTTTCTACAAAAGGACAAGTGGTATTGTATTTTTCTACTGCAATCCCTTTAGCACGCAAGGTGGCTTCCATTTCCAAAGTGGTGCCAAATGCGGGAATAATTACGATGTCATCAGGCTGTAGACTGTCAAGAGGAATCAGTTCCTTTCCCTTGGTATCCTGTAA
The DNA here is from genome assembly GCA_018970395.1 of Bacteroidota bacterium. Lineage (GTDB taxonomy): Bacteria > Bacteroidota > Bacteroidia > Chitinophagales > Chitinophagaceae > Lacibacter. The sequence goes on along the minus strand of JAGWWM010000002.1, from coordinate 7,439 downwards.
AAAACGAAGTCCCTTTTCCAGTAAGGTGGCATTTACCTGCGGATTGTGAATCATTTCGCTGAGCAGGAAAATGTTCTTGTCAGGATTTTGCTCAATCGTGTTGAAAGCGATTTCAATGGCGTTTTCCACCCCGTAACAAAAGCCAAAATGACGGGCTAAATAAAACTGAATCGGTCCGAGATCGAGGAGGGTTGGACTAAAATCTTTTTTAAGTTTATCTGCCTGTTTTCTCCGCTCCTTAATGGCGCTGATGAGGGAGCTTCTATATATGTTGGGGACATTAAATTTTTTCATCTGCTTTATGATATTATAGCAACGCTTAATAGCATTACAAATGTAAAGGTAGTTGGTTTATGGGCGGAAAAATTAAAGCCGTTTGTTAGCTTTTTCATTCGTAACATTGATGTTTAATTGATCGCAGATGCAGGAAGTTTTCAAGCAACCCGAATGGGTCGGGTCAACCAATATCTATGAAGTTAATCTCAGACAATACACGCGCGAAGGAACGATAGCCGCGTTCAGAACCCACCTGCCCCGACTACAAGATATGGGCGTAGAAGTACTGTGGTTCATGCCCGTACAGCCCATTTCAAAAAAGCATAGAAAGGGCTCTTTAGGAAGTTATTACGCTTGCAGCAGTTATGTGGACATCAATCCGGAATTCGGTACGCTGGACGATTTTAAATCCATGGTGAAAGAGATTCATTCGCTGGGGATGAAAGTCATTATTGACTGGGTGGCGAATCATACCGGATGGGATCATGAATGGACGCATACTAATCCTGATTTTTATACCAAAGATCATCACGGAAATTTTAAACCTCCCGTGGAAACCTGGGAAGATGTGATTCATTTGAATTACATGAATGGAGATTTATGGAAAGCCATGATTCAAGACATGGAGTTTTGGGTAAAGGAATGCGATATAGATGGCTTCAGGTGCGATATGGCTGCACTCGTGCCGCTTGATTTCTGGGCAGCTGCTCGTCGCCATATTGATACACACAAAACATTATTCTGGTACGGAGAATTTGATCAGTGGGGAGAAGAGGCGTATGGAAAAGTTTTTGATGCCAGCTATACCTGGCACTGGATGCACGTGGCGCAGGAGTATTATAAACATCGGTGGAAGCTCGTATCGCTGGATGCTGCTTTAACGGGTTATAATCATAAGAAGCCCGCCCATCATTTAAGAACTTTTTTCACTTCCAACCATGATGAGAACAGCTGGAACGGAACCGAATATGAGAAGTATGGAAATATGGCATTGCCCTTAGCGGTTTTCAGCAGTATGTGGAAAGGCATTCCGTTGATTTATAGCGGACAGGAATTGCCGAATCAGAAGCGATTATTATTTTTTGATAAGGATGAAATTGCGTGGAAGGGTAAACCCGCGCTGCACGATTTTTATAAAAAGTTATTGACGCTAAGAAAGACCCATCCGGTTTTTCAAACAGCGTATCATCATGTATTGACCTGGCGCATCAGTACCACTGATAATCATTCTGTTTTTGCTTTTGCAAGAACCAATCTGTCGCATCATCTTGTGGTATTATTAAACTTTTCCGATCAACGGGTGCGGATACAATTAGATGATCAGCGGTTGAAAGGAACTTATACGGATTTATTCACCGGAAAATCCGTTACACTTAAAGATCTCCACTCTTTGGATCCCTGGGGATATGTGGTGTTGGGGTAGGAAAGTATTTTTAGAATAGATTTTTGAAAAAAATTTCTTAGAAATAATCATACCCTTATCTTTGCAATCCATTTCGGGAGCATAGCTCAGTTGGTTCAGAGCATCTGCCTTACAAGCAGAGGGTCCGCGGTTCGAGCCCGTGTGCTCCCACAAAACCTCGTCCAATCGACGAGGTTTTGTATTTATGACCTATGACGCCTATATCTTGTACTCATTACAAAGAGATCGCTCTTACATTGGATGTACCGGCACTCCGTGCCTCCCATTTTTTTATGCTCGTTTATTAGCACAAGCATGGCTTAGAACATTCACGGACATAAAAATGCCCCTAAAAAAGGGGCAAATTAGTATGGCGGAGAGAGAGGATTGTGAACCTAACCTCCTAAGTATTTAAGTCTCTTGATGTTATAACTAGCTTCAACCAAAGGGGTTACCAAAAGGAAACCAAGTCCGAAAGTTGGGGGACTTGACTTTCAATATAGTCACCTCTTTGGATAAACAAATGTAATGAACCCTCCGGAATTTAAAAAATATCGATGCATTTTTTCCTCTTGCAAACAAATAAATTGAAATGAATTTTATTTCAAGCTTACAGCAACGATAATTGAATCGTTTTTTCAGCAATTTTTAAAATCATATCTCTGTTGGCAATTTGGCAATGGTATATATATATCCATTGCCAATTGCCAAACGGTGATTTTACCCTTTTTTCAGGAGATTTTTCCCCTTGTTATTGACTCGATTTGACAGTGATTGATTGTTAATATTAGATTTTAAAAACAAACATTCATGAATCAAATCCTTAACAACGCTTTGGAACAAGCGAAAATCGCTAAAGTCCATGTTTTCCCAAAATCTGCTAGAAGGCAGATAAGCCTATTTGATGATGATATGACATCAGACATCAGTTTTAACGGCTTCACTAATCCCACAGCCTACCAGCATCACCTGGATAGCTTCTATGCCAATTGCAAGCAACAGGTCGGAGCTGATATTGCAAAGGGATTAGATGAATTGGATAGTCTTAAAAGGCTGTTTGACCTCTATAAATTTGAAGTCAGAGAATTTCGGCATCGGTATTTTCCTAAAAATGATCCTTTCCCATTATTCGATCGGATTGAACTAGTAAAAGCATCTCGCAGTGAATACCTTAATGATGAAGGCTTAAAAAAAAATTCTTAACTATTTTGTTGTTCAGAACAGATACCTTGAATCATTAGAGCAACTGTATCAGCACAGAATAACCCATTTGGAGCGTTTTTTCGCATCCCATGAGGAACAAACTACTTCTGCAAATTCATTCCCTACAAAGCAAGATTTAAAGGATCACATCAATGGTCAACTCAGCTTATTCCCTCCCGGAAGTACCAACACACTACTTCAATGGCAAAAAGAAAAAGTTGATTTCGTTGAACTCTTTGTCGCCATCTATGAAAGCAATTCCGTAAAAGCAATTAATGAAAAGAAACTTTCCAAGAAAGATTTTTTTGAAATCCTTATGTGGTTCTTCAATATCCGAATTGGTCATTGGCACGGAACCCTAAACGCTGCCAAAGCTCGAAAAATTGAAAAAGGAAGTCCGTACCTGAATGAATTATTGCTGACCTTTTCTGATTATGCCGCCAAAGGCTTGTAGAAAATCTTATTCAACTTGAATTCAACTACAATAATATTTTTTTTGATTGTCAGTAGCCTTGCACTCGAATTCAAAATCAAGTGCTTATGTGGCAATTAAATGAAGATAAGTCCAAAGACAAGAAAATCCAGGAACTCGAAACCAGGCTTGAACAAGTTGAGAAAAAGCTGAACCATTTAGTGACAGTAGTAAGGGAGCCGGGAAAGAATGAACGATACATAGATCTGCTCGGTGCTTGTCGCTTTCTTGATTGCGGCAAGACACTGATTTATGATCTCATGAAATCGGGCGAATTAGCCTTTACACAGGTCGGCAGACATAGACGCATTCTGCTCTCCGATCTGCGAAACTATGCGAGCAAGAATTACAAAAAGGCAAAGCCTTCCATTCTGAAACCCTAACCAAATCACTAAATATGGCATTAAACAAAGACAGCGTAATAAACGCTACCAACAAAGGGCTGGATGTATTCAAGCATTTTATCGGCAGCCGATTCAGCAAAGTGGGCAAATCATTCAAAAGCCCTTTTTACCAGGATAGCCGGGCATCTTGTTATGTTTACTTTGATAACAAATCCGGTATTTACAAATTCAAAGACTTTGGTGATTCGGAGTACAGCGGCGACTGTTTTTTCATGGTGGGAAAAATCTTTGCCCTGGAATGTGATGACCGAACCGATTTCCTTCGCATCCTTGAAATCATTGACTGTGAAATGTATCTCAACCTGGAAGATAACCCACACAAGGTGGATCGCCTAGTACGAGAAAATACGCCCATGCTCAATCGTGCAAGTAAAATCTCTTCCATTCATGATGGATTTGAAACAGCCAAGTTAAAGCTGCCTATTAAGACAAAAGATTTCAACAATGCCGAGCTTGATTTTTGGGCACAATACGGAATCACCAAGGAAGTGTTAGAGCGTTACCATGTTTCCTCGGTTGAAGCCTTTCATGGCATCAACAAAGAAGGCAAAGAATACGACCTGCTTTCCACAGATCAGGAGCCTATTTTCGGTTACCATGGGCGCAGATACACAAAACTTTACTTGCCAAATTCAAGATTACGATTTCTCTACACCGGTGAAATAAGCGAGAGCTATGTATTTGGAATTGAACAACTGCCGGTAAGAGGAGATATTCTTTTTATTACCGGTGGCGAAAAAGATGTATTGAGCCTTGTGTCACATGGATTCAATGCAATTTGCCTGAACAGTGAAACAGCTCACATACCTAAGAACTTGCTGCGAGGATTGAGCTACCGGTTTAAGCACATCACCCTTTTGTATGATGTGGATGAAACCGGATTGAAGTCCATGGAGAAGCTCACGCATGATTTGAAAAGCTACCAGCTTCAAAGTCTTAAACTACCGCTAACCGGAGAGAAAACACAAAAAGATATTTCAGATTTCTTTCGCCTGGGGCACACTGCCGATGATTTGATGATGCTCTTTGTAGAAATGCTCGATCAGATTTACGAGGACACATTGTCTGTTATACGCAGCTGTGAGATTGACTTTGATAAACCGCCTAAAGCTCCCGATCCCGTAATTAAAATCAATGATGTTACAATTGGATCACCCGGAAATCTTCTCTGTGTTGCCGGTTCAGAAGGAAGCGGAAAAACTAATTACTTGGGAGGTATTCTTTCCGGCTGCATTAAACCGGGAGATGTTGTGGTTGATACTCTGGGCACAACCGTACAGGAAAATGATAGCCAAAAAGCAGTGCTACTTTATGATACAGAGCAATCAGAATACCAGCTCTATAAGAATCTTACCTACATCATGAAACGCTCTACTCTGGAGCGACCGCCTTCATGGTTCAAAGCCTTTTGCCTGGTTGGTATTTCTCGAAACGAGCGCATGAATCTTATACTCGAATCCATGGACAGGTTTTATTACGAGTATGGTGGCATTCACCTCATGGTGATTGACGGTATTGCAGATTTACTGGGTGGTGTGAATGATGAAGAAAGCTCTGTGAAGCTCATTGAGGAACTATTCAGGCTTGCCGCCATTTACAATACTTGCATTGTTTGTGTGTTGCACATGTCTCCGTCCGGTATGAAGCTGCGTGGACACCTGGGATCGGAAGTACAGCGCAAAGCTGCCGGCATCATTCTCATTGAAAAAGACGACAACAATAGATGCAGCGTAGTAAAAGCGCTCAAAGTACGAGACGGCTCGCCCCTGGATGTGCCTCTCATTCAGTTTGGCTGGGATAACAATGAAGGACGGCATGTATTCATGGGAGAAAAGAGCAAGGAAGATTCTGAAACACGCAAGCTCAACGACCTTACAGATGTTGCCAAAGAAATTTTCAATCGAAAATCATCTATGACAATGGCTGATTTGACACAAGCCATTATGGAAGCCATGGATGTAAAGGATCGCATGGCAAGAAACTACATCAAATACATGAAAGAACATTCAATCATCGAGAAGCACCCCTCGAATAATGCTGAATTATGCCTTGCAGGCATGCCTTTCTAAACATATTTCGCTGGTAATTACCACGAAATTGCCGGTTTCATCCCTCCATTTTCCGGTGAAAGTCCCACATTTTTACTGTGGGACTTTATTTTTACCATGCTTTTACCGCCATGCTCCGAACTCTGACCTCAAATGACAGAAAAGTTTCCCACAATTTTAAAAAGAGATAATAAAAAAAGCTACTTTTGACATGTTTGTCTAAACAAAAAACTGGGTTTATGAAATCTGTAAACGACATTGGGGGCTATTTGCAAAAACTTCGTAAAGAGAGGAAGATGTCATTGAGAGAAGTGGCAGAACATATTGGGATTGATATTTCCTTGCTCAGCAAAATTGAACATGGGGAAAGGCAGCTGCAAACTCACATGATTAAACCGATTGCTGAATTATTCAATTTAAAATACAGGGAACTCCAAATTCAGTTTTTGAATCAAAAAATAATGCAGGAATATGGAGGTGAACCTTATTTGAAAGAATCATTACAGTTTATTTTACAAACAACTTGAACAAAGCGAATATAGAAAATGGCAAAAACTAAAAAAGTTGAACAGGAAGAGCCGCTTGAAAAGAAACTTTGGAAAGCCGCTGATAAGCTGCGTAAGAATATGGATGCAGCAGAATACAAGCATGTTGCATTGGGGCTGATATTTCTTAAATACATTTCTGATGCATTTGAAGAACTGTATAGTAAATTAAAAGAAGGCAAAGGCGATTATGAAGGAGCCGATCCTGAAGATAAAAATGAATACATTGCGGAGAAGGTTTTCTTTGTGCCTTCATCTGCACGCTGGCATTGGCTTCAAGGCAGAGCAAAACTTCCTTCTATTGGTAAAGACATTGACGATGCAATGGATGCTATTGAAAAAGATAATCCATCATTGAAAGGCGTTTTGCCAAAAGTGTATGCACAAGAGAAATTGGATAAAGGTAGTTTGGGTGGTTTGGTAGATTTAGTTAGCACGGCCACACTGGGAACTAAAGAGGCGCAAAGCAAGGATATTTTAGGCCGAGTATTTGAATATTTTCTGGGTGAGTTTGCATTGGCAGAGGGAAAGAAAGGCGGTCAGTTCTACACACCTGAAAGTGTGGTGAAATTACTGGTAGAAATGCTTGAACCTTATGAGGGTCGAGTTTTCGATCCTTGCTGCGGAAGTGGCGGCATGTTCGTGCAGAGTGAGAAATTTATTAAGCATCATCAAGATCATTATAAAAAAAATAATGGAAAGAAACTTTCGTTAAATCCTGCCGATCACATCTCTATTTACGGACAGGAAAGCAATCAGACTACCTGGCGATTGGCAAAAATGAATCTTGCCATCAGAGGCATTGATAGTAGCAATGTGAAATGGAATAATGAAGGCAGTTTTTTGAATGATGCACATAAAGACCTGAAAGCGGATTTCATTATTGCCAATCCTCCTTTTAACGATAGCGATTGGAGTGGAGATCTTTTGCAAAGTGATGCTCGCTGGCAATACGGAAAGCCCCCGGCAGGGAATGCCAACTATGCCTGGATTCAGCATTTCTTATACCACATGGCACCAAACGGACAAGCCGGCTTCGTATTATCGAAAGGATCTCTTACAAGCAATAGCAGTGGTGAAGATGTAATA
>JAGWWM010000001.1 GCA_018970395.1 Bacteroidota bacterium | reverse complement strand
CAATATAAAATGCATGCGCTTGCCATTGAATTGCTAAAAGGAGATGCCGGGTTTCCCACGACAGTCATCATTCCCGTTGAACAGGCTGATGCGCAAGCTATACCGGGCTATTTGCAGCCCAAAGAAATGCATACCCTGCTCTCCTATTTTTCAGAGGGTCATTTTCCTACGATTCGCTACGATAAATACGCGGAAAAATTCAAATCGAGATGGTAGAGTTTTTTGCTGTATAACCTACTTTTTTTGCTCCGTCTGCTCCCTGATTTTCTCCAGTACATAATAAGTTGCCGGACAAAAAGTACTGTTCTTCAAAGTGAGCGCAGTTCTTTTCAACAACACATCTTCATCTGTGTAGGGGAACCGTGCACAGTCGGAAGGCCGCACTTCATATATACTGCAATGATTATCCGATTGGAGAAAGGGACAGGGCGTTGACTTGACCACATAATCCCCCTCCTCATCCAAACGAAGAAACTGTTCAATAAACACGCCTTCTTTCATTTTCAAATGCTTACTGATGCGTTTGATATCCGGTGTTTTGAATCGGGGAGAATAATTTTTACAGCAATTCGCACAGGTCAAACAATCAATTTTTTCAAAAGCTTCTTCGTGTAAATCAGGAAGCTGCTTCAACAACTTGTTTTTGTCCTGCCGCTCCAGCAAGCGCCGATAGTTTTTTTGTTGCGCCTGTGTTTTCTGTTCCCAATTATGCATTATATCTTCTGCCATTGTAACTGATTTAATGAATTGTTGTGCAAGATTGCATTCACATCCTTTCCCCACCGCCTAACAACTGTTTACAAGAATGCTTTCCCCCCTTAACTTTGCCCGAACCTTGTGAAATGATTGCCTACATTATAAAATAGATACAATAACAAAGATTATGAGTTTATTTGAAAACTTGCAGGAAGATTTTAGCAGAAGACATATTGGTACCAAAGGATCAGAATCCGCATTATTAAAAACTATTGGCTTGCCTTCTGTTGAAAGTCTGATTGAAAAAACCATCCCTGAAAATATCCGGCTCAAAACAGCTTTAGCCGTTCCGCCCGCCATGAGCGAGGCCGCGTTGCTCTCTCATTTGAAAGCCATCGCCGGTGAAAATGAAGTCTTCCGTTCCTACATAGGCTTAGGTTATTATGACACCTTCACTCCTTCCGTTATCCTTCGCAATATTTTTGAGAATCCGGGTTGGTACACCCAATACACTCCTTATCAGGCAGAGATTGCACAGGGCAGACTTGAAAGTCTGCTCAACTTTCAAACCATGGTGAGCGACCTTACCGCCTTACCCATCGCCAATGCTTCGCTGCTGGATGAAGCCACTGCAGCAGCAGAAGCTATGAATATGTTTTTTCATCAGGTCAATAAAACCGATAAAGCAGACAGAAATTATTTTTTCGTGGATGAATCACTCTTTCCACAAACCCTCGATCTGCTTTATACAAGAGCGGAACCGCTGGGGATAGAAATCATTACAGGATCACACAAAGCATTCAAAGCAGACCCTCGCTATTTCGGAGCGATTGTTCAATATCCCTCACAGACAGGTTTAGTAGAAGACTATCGCGCCTTCATTGAGCAAATGCATGGCTTAGGTGCTTATGTGGCCATGGCTACCGATTTACTGGCACTCACCTTACTCACTCCTCCCGGTGAACTCGGTGCAGATGTGGCATTAGGATCCGCACAACGTTTTGGCGTACCGATGGGCTTTGGTGGTCCGCATGCAGCCTTCTTTTGCGCGAAGGATGAGTTCAAACGCTCTATGCCCGGTAGAATCATTGGTATTAGTGTAGATGCACAAGGCAATCGTGCATTACGGATGGCCTTACAGACCAGAGAGCAACATATCAAGAGAGAAAAGGCAACGTCCAATATCTGCACTGCACAAGCACTGCTCGCCAATATGGCTGCTATGTATGCCGTTTATCATGGTCCGAAAGGACTGAAAACAATAGCGGAGAGTGTTGCATTATTAACCACTACCGTTGCCGACTCGCTGGAAGCAATGGGGTACTCTATTGTACATCAAGCCTACTTTGATACGCTTTGTGTGAAAGTGAAAGACAGTGAAGTAATTAGACAAAAGGCTGTATCTAAAAAAATCAATCTGCGCATCATAGATGTTCATACGATTGGAATATCAATGGATGAAACGAAGAAGCCGGAAGACTTTTATGATCTGCTTGAATGTTTTGCAGAAGATGCGCCCGTAAGTTTTTCTCTCGATGCATCATTTTCTCCAATCCATATTCCCACCTCTTTATTAAGAACATCAGATTATTTAACGCATCCCAATTTCAATTTACATCACAGTGAAAGTAAGATGATGCGGTATATCAAACAACTTGAAAACAAAGATCTCTCCCTCAACACTTCGATGATATCACTCGGCAGCTGCACGATGAAGCTCAATGCAGCCACTGAAATGATACCCGTTAGCTGGGAAGGGTTTTCGAGAATACATCCCTTCGCACCGGCTGAACAAACAAGAGGTTATCAGCGCATCATTGATGAACTCGCGCAATACCTAAATGTGATTACCGGTTTTGATGCCTGTTCGATGCAACCCAATAGTGGCGCACAGGGAGAATATGCGGGCTTGCTGACCATCAGAAATTATCATCTCGCCAATGGAGATGCGCAAAGAAATATTATGCTGATTCCCATCTCTGCGCATGGCACTAATCCGGCCAGTGCAGTAATGGCAGGCATGAAAGTAGTGGTGGTGAAAGCACTCGAGAATGGTTATATTGATTTGGAAGATTTTAAACAGAAGGCGCAAGCCCATGCTGCGAATTTAGCGGGCACCATGATTACCTACCCCAGTACTTATGGCGTGTTTGAAGAAACAGTGAAAGAGATTTGTGCAATTGTGCATGGCTATGGTGGACAGGTGTATATGGACGGAGCGAATATGAATGCGCAGGTAGGCCTTACCTCGCCCGGTTTGATCGGAGCAGACGTTTGTCATTTGAATTTGCATAAAACATTTGCTATTCCACATGGAGGAGGCGGTCCCGGCATGGGGCCGATATGTGTTCGTCAGCACCTGGCGCCTCATTTGCCCGGACATATTGTTGTGAATGGCGGGGCGAAGCAGGGAGCCGTGAGTGCGGCACCTTATGGCAGTGCCTCTATCCTACTCATCAGTTATGCCTATATCCGTTTACTTGGCGCCAAAGGCGTGAAGGAAGCCACTGAATACGCGATCCTAAATGCGAATTATATGAAAGCCAGACTCGAAAAAGATTACGAAATTCTATACACAGGATCTAATGGCACTTGCGCTCATGAATTTATCGTGGACTTACGACCCTTCAAGATAAGCGCAGGCATCGAGGCGGAGGATGTGGCAAAAAGATTGATGGACTACGGATTCCATGCCCCCACCATGAGCTTCCCTGTGCCGGGCACCATTATGATTGAGCCTACCGAGAGTGAAGACAAAGAAGAACTCGATCGTTTCTGTGATGCATTGCTGACCATACGCGATGAAATTCGTGCTATTGAAGAGGGCAAAGCAGACAAAGTGGATAATCCGCTCAAGAATGCGCCTCATACCCAGCAAATGGTGATGAAAGAAGAGTGGAAGCACACTTATAGCAGACAGGAAGCCGCATTTCCGCTTTATTATACAACCCAAAATAAATTCTGGCCAAGTGTAGCAAGAGTCAATAATACACAAGGTGACAGAAATCTGATTTGCACCTGCGAACCAGTGAGCAGTTATGAAACGGCATAACGTGTTTGATAACAGGCTCAATTGGCACTGTTGACTTATCAGTGTAGCAACTATTGTCGTATATTCACTCATAATTTTGCAATTATGAGGAATCTTTTTATTGGCATTGCCATTCTTTTTATGATCTCCTGTAAAAACAAAGAACAACGACAAGCCTACCTCTGGCCAGATCTTAAGCCACCCGTAGCAACACAAAAAGAACATCTTAGAATGATACATGGCGATACAGTCAATGATCCCTATTACTGGATGTACGATTATTTTGGGAAAGGGCCTGACAGTACCGCAGTCATCAATTATCTGAAAGAAGAAAATGCCTACACGGACAGCATGATGACAGGCACCAAAAACTTTCGTGAAAAATTATTTATAGAATTAAAAGCCCGCATCAAAGAGAAAGATGAAAGTGTGCCGGTATTCGACAATGGGTATTACTATTACACCCGTACAGAGGAAGGAAAACAATATTATAAATACTGTCGCAAAAAGGGAAGTCTGGACGCTGCGGAAGAGATACTCCTCGATGTAGATCAAATGGCAGAAGGAAAACCCTATTATTCCGTAGGAGGAATGACCGTAAGCGATGACAATAAACTACTGGCGTATGGGGTAGATGAAGTCAGTCGTCGTCAATACACCCTCTACATAAAAAACCTTGAAACCGGAACGATCTATCCGGATGCCATCCGCAATACGCAGGGAGACCCTTGCTTCGCCGCCGACAATAAAACCATTTTTTATACCGCCAATCATCCGGTTACATTATTGGGAGAAAAAATAAAAAAACACATATTGGGTGAACCCGAAGCGAAAGACATAGTGGTATATGAAGAAAAAGATAAAAGCAACTATATCGGAGTTGGCAGGAGCAAAAACAAGCAATATATTTTGATTGTTTCTCAATCCACTACCAGCAGTGAGGTAAAATGGATAGCGGCAGCACAACCTGATCTGCCTTGTCAAACCTTTGCCCCACGCAAAAAAGATGTATTGTATGATGTCATTCCCACTGAAAACAAATTTCTTATCCGCACCAATTGGAACGCACAGAATTTCAGACTGATGGAATGTCCTTTGACTCAAACCACGCAGGATAACTGGAAAGAAGTGATTCCCCATCGCGCTGATGTATTGCTGGAAGGCATTGAGCCTTACAGAGATTTTATGGTAATAGAAGAGCGCAAAGGAGGACTGATGCAATTGCGCGTACAAAATAAAAAAACAGGGCAAGAAAGATTTATAGCATTTGAAGAGCCCGCTTATGCGGCAGGCGTCAATGCAAATCCTGATTACGAAAGCAATACGCTCCGCTATTATTATACTTCTCTTACTACTCCTGCGAGTATCTATGATTATGATATGAATTCGGAGAAAAGCAGATTGATGAAACAGCAGGAAGTAGGTGGGGGTTATGATAAAACAGAATACGTTTCTGAAAGATTGACAGCCACTGCTAAAGACGGCAGCAGGGTTCCCATTAGTCTTGTGTACAAAAAGGGATATAAAAAAGACGGGCAATCACCGCTTTTACTCTATGCTTATGGCAGCTATGGTATCAGTATGGATGCAAGCTTCAGCAGTAGCAGAATCTCCTTGCTTGACCGCGGATTTGCTTTTGCCATTGCCCACGTGAGAGGGGGAGAAGACCTGGGAAGACAATGGTATGAAGATGGCAAACTGATGAAAAAGAAAAACACCTTCACTGACTTTATTGACTGCGCACAATTCCTCATCGACCAGAAATATACCAATAAAGAGCATTTATATGCGCAGGGCGGAAGTGCAGGCGGTTTATTAATGGGCGCCATCGTAACCATGGCTCCTGAAATGTGGAAAGGAGTAATCGCCCAAGTGCCATTTGTAGATGTCATCAATACCATGCTGGATGAAAGCATCCCGCTTACCACCAATGAATTTGAAGAGTGGGGGAATCCAAAAGATGAAGCCTATTATCGCTACATGAAAAGCTATAGTCCTTATGAGAATGTAACAAAAAGGGATTACCCCAATATTTTAGTTACAACCGGACTGCATGACAGTCAGGTGCAGTATTTCGAGCCGGCAAAATGGGTGGCGAAAATGAGGGCTCTCAAAACAGATCGAAATGTATTGTTACTGAAAACAGATATGGACTTTGGTCATGGAGGCGCCAGCGGTCGTTTTGATTATTTGAAAGATATTGCGTTCATCTATGCATTTGTTTTTGCCCTGGAAGGAATTCAGGAATAGGTTGTTTTAATCTAATAGTAATGTTGAAATTTCGTTGATGCCCTCGCTATTTCATTAATTTTGCACTATGCAATTACTCGACGGAAAAATCGCATCAGCAGCTATTCTTCAAAAAATAAAATCGAAAACAGCAGCAGCGACAGTAGCAGGCAAAAGAAAGCCGCATTTGGCAGCTATTCTCATCGGCAATGATGGAGCCAGCGAAACCTATGTCGCTTCGAAGGTGAAAACCTGTACGGAAATCGGCTTCGATTCAACCCTAATCCGTTTTTCCAATGATATTGCTGAAAAAGAATTACTCCAAAAAATCGAAGCTCTAAATCTAGATCCGCATATTGATGGTATTCTGGTACAACTTCCGCTACCGAAACATATTGCAGAAGAAAAAATCATCCATGCCATTGCTCCGCATAAAGATGTAGATGGGTTTCATCCATATAACGTAGGCATGATGACGAGCGGCGCTCCGACCTTCATTCCGGCAACACCTTATGGCATTCTATTGATGCTTGAACATTATCAGATTCCTACCAAAGGCAAACATGCAGTCGTGATTGGCAGAAGTCATATCGTTGGTACTCCCATGAGTATTTTATTAAGTCGCAAAGGCTACCCCGGCGATTGTACCGTTACCCTTTGTCATTCCGCCACCACGAATCTGAAAGAGATAGCGTTACAAGCGGATATATTGATTGCCGCATTAGGTAAAACAGAATTTATAACAGCAGACATGGTCAAGCCAGGTGCTGTAATCATTGATGTAGGCATCACAAGAGTGGAAGATTCATCAAAAAAAAGTGGTTTCGCCATCAAAGGGGATGTGAAATTTGATGAGGTGGCTCCTATTGCAAGCGCCATTACACCCGTACCTGGGGGCGTTGGGCTGATGACTATCGCAGGATTGATGATGAATACCTGGAATGCGTACCAAAAACATATTGCAGCATAATTCCATATCCTCAACACATGCATACACAATCACTCCCCGTTATGGAATCTTTTTACACCCTTCAGGGAGAAGGGTATCATAGTGGGAAGGCTGCCTACTTTATCCGGCTGGGCGGTTGTGATGTAGGCTGTGTTTGGTGTGATGTAAAAGAGAGTTGGGATGCCGATGCACATCCTAAAATTACAGTTGAAGAAATAGTACAGGAGGCAGGGCGGCAATTCCCTGCATCCGGATCACGCATAGCAGTCATTACCGGGGGGGAGCCGCTGATGCATAATCTGGATGCACTGACAAACGAATTAAGAAAACATCAGTTTAATACGCATATTGAAACTTCAGGAGCACATATGTTAAGCGGCGCCTGGGACTGGATTTGTTTATCGCCGAAAAAATTCAAGGCGCCGCTGGAGGAAATAATCCCCTTAGCCAACGAACTAAAAGTGGTGGTATTCAATAAATATGATTTTAATTGGGCAGAATCCTTTGCACAAAAAGTAAATCCAAACTGTAAATTATACCTGCAGCCGGAATGGGATAAAAAAGAAATTGTAACACCTTTAATCATTGATTATATCAAAGCCAATCCGCAATGGAATTTAAGTTTGCAAATCCATAAATATATTGGGGTGCCGTAGGGTTGAAAGTTGTTGGTTGTAAGTTAGATGTTTGAAATTATTAATCATTAATTACTAATTATTAATTGCTGATTTATTACCTCTCTTCTTTCTCCATCATTTTCAAACCGTAATTCCTGATGATCGTAATCAGCTTCATAATATCTTTTCCTTTAGCTGTAAGAGAATACTCCGTTTTAGGCGGAACAACTGCATACACTTTGCGGCGAATGTATCCATCCTGTTCCAGCTCTCTTAATTGAGAAGTTAGCATTTTATCGGATATATGCGGTATGTCTTTGCGTAACTCTCCGTAACGCATGGTATTGTTTTTCAGCCTCCATAGTATGGGTGCTTTCCAAGTGCCTCCTATTTGTTCCATTACCAGTTGAACCGGATTATAATAAATCTTGCCGTTATATTGAAAATCGGGCATTGCAAATATTTTTAGCGATTGATACTTTCTAAAAAGTGCGTATCGCACAATTGGGTTATACTGTTGGTAAAATTACATAAGGAATGAATATTTGCAACTCAATAAAAACAATACAATGAAAAAATTATTCTTATCGTTATCCGTCATCTTCATTTCATCGAATTTTCTTTTTGCTCAAACTGAAAAGACAGCTTATGTACATTTCCACGGCGCTCCCTCAAAAGGAAAAATATTAATGGTGGCAAGTTCACCGGCAACCAGTAAACAAACAGGCTGGCCTATTGGCTTCTGGGCTGCTGAACTAACGCATCCGCTCAGGGTATTTCAGGAGGCAGGATATGAGGTGGAGTTGGCTTCTACCAACGGTGGTAAAATAGAAATGGATGGCTATTCAAACCCAACAGACAAAAGCGGCTATTCAGCGCATGATGTTATTTCACTGGGCTATATGCAGCAACCTGCTTTTATTGAAATGTTGTCAAACACTAAAAAATTAACGGATGTTAAACCCGATAATTATGATGCCATTTTTCTGGTAGGTGGTCAGGGCCCCATGTACACCTTCAGAGGAAACAAAGAGCTGGAAAAACTTTTTGTTTCCTTCTATGAAATAGGAAAACCAAGTGCCGCTGTATGCCATTCTGTTACATTATTACTGGAAGCAAAAAAATCAAATGGCGAGCTGTTGGTAAAAGGCAAAACCTGGACCGGATTTGCAGATGCGGAAGAAGAATTTGCAGATAAGGCAGTCGGCATGAAGATTCAGCCCTATCGAATCGAAACAGAAGCGAAAAAAATAAAAGATACAAAATTCAAAGTCGCAGCCCCATTCAGTTCCTATGCGATTCAGGATGGCAATTTAATAACCGGTCAACAACAAAACTCCGGTGCTGCCGCTGCTGAATTGGTAGTAAAAGCATTGAATAAAAAATGAATCTGTCCTTGAAACTGTTAACAACGCTAACAGCCATGCTTCTTTTCAGAGGCATGGCTGTTGCACAAATACCGGTAGAATTATTTGCCGGCGACAAAAAGGCAACACTAGATGTTTTATTCTTCAAATTTTTCAAAAACAATAGCGGAGAAAATTCAAGATTCCTTTTTTTCAACAGAAACAGAGCCAGTGTGGATTATAAAATGACCTCGACCACTAATCTTCCTCAGTTCGGATTTACCGAGGCTGTTTCATATAATCATAAAAAGTTGAAAGGTTTCGCTCCGGTAGTAGTCGGACAGATATTCAATGCGGGACTTTTCCCTAAAGCCGGCATTCAGTATGCCTATATCAGAAAAAATATAACGGTCTTTAGCTGGATGGTTACTGAAACGCTGCATGATCCAAGAATTGATTTATTCTTTTTAGGAAGATTCACTCCCAAATTATCAGAGGAACTGCATCTGTTCAGTCAACTGGAATTGGTCAATACTGCCCCAACTTCCAATACAAAAATATTTTCATTCATTCAAAGACTTCGATTAGGATTAAAAATGAAAGCATTCCAGTTTGGATTGGCAGCCGAATTTTCACAAAACGGAAGAAATAAGTACATTACATCCAATAATATCGGAGGGTTTTTGAGGTATGAATATTAGCATGAGTAAAAACCGAATAGAAGCATTCAGTGATGGAGTAATTGCCATCATCATTACGATTATGGTGCTGGAATTACATATCCCGGAACTACAAGAGAGCTTTACGGATAAAGATGTATGGACTGCACTATTATCATTGGTTCCAAAAACCCTTGCCTATCTTCTAAGTTTTATCTTGATAGCTATTTTATGGATTAATCATCATTCACTATTTGATAAAATCCCACACACCACCTCAAGATTAGTTTGGTATAATGCATTTTTACTTTTTGCCATGTCATTGATTCCATTGCCTACCGCTTTTTTAGCAAAACACCCAACACTTTATCAGGCGACCATGTTTTATGGATTTGTTATGTTTCTAAATGCGTTGGCTTTCTTGCTATTGCGCAGATATGTTGAAGTGCAGGCCAAATTAATTCCATATAACAAAATGGTACATAAAAGTAATTTCATTTCAACAAGCCTGTATTTACTTTCTATACCATTGGCATTACTGTCTATCTATTTATCTTTCATCATTTTCATAGGCATCCCTGTCTGGTATTTTTTGCCAGACAAGTTTCACCAAAAAATTATCAAAAAATGAATATCGCAATCATCGGAACCGGAAATGTAGGTGGCGCATTGGCTACCAACTGGTCAAAAAAAGGACATAACATCAATCTTGGCGTACGAGATGTAAATCAGTTTAAGGGGATAGAATTATTGAAGAATCAAAATACAAAAGCCCATTCTATCAATGAAGCCGTCGCACAGTCGGAAGTAATCTTAATTTCTACACCGCCAACCGCTATCATTGAAATAATCGAACAAATGGGGGATGTAACAGGGAAAATTATCATTGATGCTACCAATGCAGTTCGCCAGCAACCCGATCCTTATAAAACTGTTTATCATTGTCTAGCCGAAAAAACAAAAGCGGAAATCGTAAAATGTTTCAACAGCACAGGATTTGAAAACATGCTGAACCCAATCTATAATGGGGAAGGAATTGATATGTTCATGGCCGGGGACAGCGAGTTAGCGAAGAAAGCAGCAGCGCAATTGGCATTGGATGCAGGCTTCGGCACTTGTATGGATTTTGGCAAATCCGACAAGGTAGAATTATTGGAAAAATTAGCCTTATCCTGGATCAACCTAGCCATCATGCAGGGACATGGCAGGAATATGGCGTTTAAGGTGGTGAGACGGTAGGTGCATATGTTAAATTAAGAAGGTTTACAATCAAACATACAACCGAAATAATAATTACTGTAAATTGTAAACCATATGTGCAGACTCCTTTTATTCGTTGCTTTATTTCTTTTGAATGAAACGCATGCCCAATGGTATGACCCTGAAAAAATATCCAAAAAAATCGGGTATAAATACGGCATTGCGTTAAATGAAGCGGAAATCAAAAATTACGATAAGGCATTGGAGCTGATAGATGAATGTATTGAGGCAAACCCGCGATTCGTGGATGCCTGGCTGAGCAAAGGAGGAATTCTTTCCACCCAAAAAAAATACAAAGCCGCACTCGATGCCTATGAAAAAGGCATTGCGCTCGATACCGTGTATGCCTACCATTTTCTGCTCCCCTACTCCATCGCATTGGCGGGCAACGGGCAATTTCAGGATGCGCTCAACGCCGTTCAACGACTGCTTCAAAAACCTACTATCAATGAGCGTTATCAAAAAAGCGCACAATTCAGAAAAAAATGTTACGAGTTTGCGCTTGCATTTGAAAGCAAAAAACAAAACCAATCTTATCTATTCTCTCCTAAAAATTTAGGCGAGGCCGTCAATTCATCTTTCTCGGAATATTTTCCTTCGCTTACTATTGATGAAAAACAATTGGTGTTTACCAGACGTGTGAATCATTCCAACGAAGATTTTTTTATCAGCCATCCCTTTGAGGGCACTTGGCAAAAAGCAACTCCGCTTCCCGGACAACTCAACAGCGAACTAAATGAAGGAGCACAGCAAATCGCTCAGGACGGCAGCATGCTGGTATATACAGGTTGTAATAGAAAAGAAGGCGAAGGCAGTTGCGACCTCTATGTTTCCTATTTCTCCAAAAATCAGTGGAGCGAGGGCTATAATCTGGGATGGCCAATCAACTCTGAACAATGGGAAAGCCAACCCTGTCTATCTCCCGATAAACGCGCACTCTATTTCGCAGCACGCCTGGCAGGAGGATTTGGAGGAAGCGACTTGTATGTTAGCTATCTGCAAAAAAATGGTCGTTGGGGAAAGCCGGAGAATATGGGAGCCGCTATCAATACCGCAGGGGATGAAAGCAGTCCTTTCATTCATGCCGATAATCAGACTTTTTATTTTACCAGCAATGGTCTGCCCGGCTACGGAGGTACCGATTTATTCTTAATGAGAAAAAATTCGGATGGCAATTGGGATATTCCTCAAAACCTGGGCTATCCGATCAATACCATTGACGACGAAGGAACGCTGATTGTAGCAGCAGATGGCAATACCGCTTATTACGCCAGTGATAGAAGCGATTCCTACGGCGGACTCGACCTTTACACTTTCTCACTGCCTGAATATGCTCAACCCCTTCCCACCTATTGGGTCAGCGGCAAAGTATATGATGTAAAAACCAAAGAAGGATTGCCTGCACTCATCGAATTAACAGAAATCAATTCTGCCCGTGTAGTGAGTAAAGTACAAACGCAAGAAGATGGATCCTATCTGGTACCGCTTCCCTCTGGGAAAAATTATGCCTTCAATGTAGCACGTAAAGGATACTTGTTTTATTCATCTTCTTTTTTGTTGGAAAAAAAAGAAAATAACAATACCTATCAGCAAGACATTCCGCTAATTCCTATTGAAACCGGATCGAGTATCGTGCTCAATAATATTTTCTTTCATACAGGATCGGCTGAACTCGAAAGCAGCTCAAAAATCGAACTGGAAAAACTGATTCAGCTTCTGCAGGAAAATCCTGCCATGTACATTGAAATCATCGGCCATACCGACAATGTGGGGAAAGCTGCCGACAACCTTCGGTTGTCGGACCAAAGAGCAAAGGCAGTCGTTGATTATTTGTTGTCGAAAGGTATTGAAGCCGCTCGACTGAAATCGAAAGGCATGGGCGATACCCAACCCAAGGCAGATAATCTTTCCTCAGAAGGCAGGGCTCAAAACAGACGCACTGAACTGAAAGTATTGCGAAAAGAATAACTACCTTTGTCGCACCTTATTTTAAACACCTTAACCATGAATCTACACCCCGACCTGCTCTACCGGCTGGCTCTTCCCGAAATTCCACAAATCGGTTGCGGACAAGCAAAATTGCTGATGGAATATTTTGAAAGCGCAGAAGCTGTTTTCAAAGCCAAAAGAAGCACCCTGGAAAAAATTGAAGGCATCGGCACCATAAGAGCGAATGCCATCAAATCCTATAACAACTTTGAAGGTTTTGAAAAAGAAATCCGCTTTCTCGAGCAATATAAAATCCAGCCTTTATTCATCAAAGACCTCGCCTATCCACAAAAACTACTGCATTGTTTTGATCCGCCAACCATTCTGTATTATAAAGGAAATGCCAATCTCAATGCTTCCAAAATCATTTCGATTGTAGGCACAAGACATCCTTCAGATTACGGCAAACAGATGGTGAATAAGCTGATAGAAAGTTTATGCGAATATCAACCCCTTATTGTGAGCGGACTCGCATCCGGCATTGATGCGCAAGCACATAAACAAAGCATACAAAGAAATCTTCCAACCGTTGGCGTACTGGCACATGGATTGCAAACCATTTATCCTTCCCACCACCAATCGCTCGCCAGAGAAATGATTGCGGCAGGCGGAGGATTGCTGACCGAATTCAAAAGTGATGTCTTGCCGGACCGGCATCATTTTCCTACTCGCAACCGAATCGTTGCAGGCATGGCAGACGCCGTTGTTATTATTGAAACCGCCGCCAAAGGAGGAAGCATGATTACCGCACAGCTTGCCTTCGATTACCACCGAGATGTGTTCGCCTATCCCGGAAGAAGCACGGATGTAAAAAGTGAAGGATGCAACCAACTCATCCGTGAACAAAAAGCACAACTGATAACAAACGGCAAAGAACTCGCTGAAATTATGGGTTGGGAAACCAAAGCTGTTCAGCAGCCAATTCAAAAAAGGATTTTTGAAATACTGGATCCAAAAGAAATTTTAATTGTGGAAGTACTTCAACAAAGCGCAGCAGCTTTGCACGTAGATCAGTTGCAATGGAACACAAACCTTACCGGCAGTACCCTGGCTGCAGCCTTGCTGCAACTGGAGTTGAAGGGGATTCTTAAACAATTACCAGGGAAAATGTACGTGATGACTTAGCATTTGGAATTTATCCCCTTTCTCGATTACCTTTGCACATGGCAACAAAAAATACAGCACAACACCTCGCAATACTCGATAAATTTTACGGAGAAGGGTTCACATTCGACGATGTTTTACTAGTGCCCTCTTACTCTCAGGTGCTTCCAAGAGAAACGGATATTACAACAAGGCTCACTCCAAATATTTCACTCAACATTCCTCTGCTTTCTGCAGCCATGGATACGGTAACAGAAGCCGGTCTGGCGATCGCGCTCGCAAGAGAAGGCGGCATCGGCATTCTCCATAAAAATATGAGTATCGAAGAACAGGCGGCACAGGTTAGAAAAGTAAAAAGAAGTGAAAGCGGATTAATCATTGATCCGGTTACTTTACCGGAAAGCGCTACCATTGCTGAAGCCCTCATGTTAATGAGAGAAAATAAAATCGGAGGTATCCCCATCATCAATGCACAAAAAAAACTAGTAGGCATTCTCACCAACCGGGATCTTCGTTTTGAAACCAATCTGAAAAGAAAAGTCAGCGAAGTGATGACTTCACAAAACCTCATCGTAGCACCCGAAGGAACAGATCTCAAAAAAGCCAAAACGATTTTAAGTAAACATAAGATTGAAAAACTGCCGGTGGTCAAAAAAGACGGCACGCTGATCGGACTGATCACCTATCGGGACATTCTTCAATTGCAAAGCCATCCCAATGCAGTTAAAGACGCCTATGGCCGTCTGATTGCGGGAGCAGCTTTAGGTATAACAAGCGATCTTTTTGAACGTGCCGATGCACTGCAACAAGTAGGGGTAGATATCGTTACTTTAGACAGCGCACACGGACATAGCAAAGGTGTAATTGATGCATTACGAGCTTTGAAAAAACAATTCAAAAAACTGGAAGTGATTGCAGGCAATGTAGGCACTGCTGCAGGAGCGAAAGCGCTTGCCGATGCAGGTGCAAGCGCAGTAAAAGTCGGCATTGGTCCGGGTTCTATTTGCACTACGCGCATTGTGGCGGGGACCGGCGTACCGCAGTTAACGGCCATCATGGAAGCCGCACATGTTTTAAAAGGAAAAAATGTATCGATCATAGCGGATGGTGGCATTCGCTATACCGGTGATCTTGTAAAAGCGTTGGCAGCGGGGGCTTCCTGCGTGATGATGGGAAGCGTATTTGCGGGTACGGAGGAAAGTCCGGGTGAGACCATCATTTACGAAGGAAGAAAATTCAAACAGTACCGCGGCATGGGCTCTATCGGTGCCATGCAACAAGGCAGCAGCGACCGCTATTTTCAGGATGTGGAAGAAGGGATTAAAAAACTGGTGCCCGAAGGTATTGAAGGTCGTGTGCCCTTCAAAGGAAGTGTTGCCGAAATCGTTCACCAATACACGGGCGGCTTACGCTCCGGCATGGGCTATTGCGGTGCTAAAAATATCCAGGAACTGCAACAAGCGAAATTTGTAAAAATTACCAATGCAGGCATGAAAGAAAGTCATGCGCATGATGTGGAGATTACCAAGGAAAGTCCTAACTACTCCCGTTAATATATGAGTAAGTTAAGAACACTGCATCCTCTAGTGCTATCGCTGATGAGCGGAATGCTGTTCTGGCTGGCATGGACGCCCAACTCATTTACCTTTTTAGTTTTCTTTGCTTTCATTCCGTTATTTCTCATTGTTGATAAAGCAAAAAACGGATACCAATTTTTTATTTATACCTATCTCGGATTATTCTGCTGGAATCTGTTCACCACCTGGTGGATCTGGAATGCAAGCATGATTGGTGCCTGGCTCGCCATACTGGTCAACAGTCTGCTGATGATGCTCCCATGGTGGGGATATCGTAAAGCGAAACAATACGGCTCCCCTTTTTTTGCGCTGAGCGCTTTCATTCTATTCTGGTTAAGCTTTGAATTCCTCCATCAACTCGACTGGGGATTGAGCTGGCCCTGGCTAACCTTGGGCAATATTTTCGCCAATCGCATTTCGTGGATTCAATGGTATGAATGGACAGGTACTGCAGGCGGAAGCTTATGGATTTTACTTGTCAATGTCTCTCTTTATCTTTTGTATCTGCACCGTGCGGAACAAAAAAAATTACGCAAAGGAATCCTCTTCCTGATTGGCATATTGCTGTTTCCCATCGGCATTTCTTTATGGGTAGAGAAAAATGAAATCCAAACACAAGCGCAGCAATCAAAAGCTGGCGTACAACAACGGGTGGTCATAGTACAACCGAATATTGATCCGTACGAAAAACTCAATACCCTCAATCTCGAAGCACAGTGCAAAAGATTGGTGACATTATCTCAAAAATCAATTGACAGCAATACTCATTTACTGCTTTGGCCTGAAACGGCACTCTATAGTGGAGGGGGCATTGATGAAAACCATCTTCAATCTCTTGCCGAGCTGCAACCGGTTCGGAATTTATTACAACAATATCCCCGCTTGCATTTATTAACCGGCATTGAAAGCTATCGGGTGTTTTCGGAGCGAAACAGTCTGTATGCCAGACCCATTGACAATACCGGAAATTATTATGAATTATACAACGGTGCTTTGCTCACTACCCATGCAGACTCTTTGCAATTCTATCACAAATCCATGCTGGTTCCGGGTGTAGAAACACTCCCTCGTTTTTTATTATTCATGGCGCCTCTCTTTGAACAAATGGGTGGCACTGCAGGCGGCTATGCTCGTCAGGAAAAACGAATTCCCTTACCGCTTAAAAATGATTTGCTCATTGCGCCCGCTATTTGTTATGAAAGTATCTATGGTGATTTTTTACGGCAGTATATTCAACGCGGAGCGAACGTCATTGCCATTATTACCAACGACGGATGGTGGGGCAATACGCCCGGCTATCAACAGCATCAGGCTTATGCCAAACTGAGAGCCATCGAAACTCGCAAATGGGTGCTGCGCTCCGCCAACACCGGAATTAGTTGCTTTATCAATCCGCTCGGCAATATTACCCAACAAAGCGAATGGTGGACACCTACCACGCTTGTACAAAATATTGAAGCAGATAACCGCAAAACTTTTTTCGTCCGCTACGGAGATCTCATCGGAAAATATGCTTTACTATTTTCACTTATACTCATCCTACGGTTAATACAACTGCGTTTTAATAGAAAAAAACATTCAACTTCTTCTAAATAATTTTTTGATGCCGCTTCTTCAATCATACACTCCTTCACAACTTTGTTATGAAACCACCGGCACAGGAAAAGCAATCGTACTGGTGCATGGATTTGGGGAAGATATTTCCGTATGGCAACCGATAGTTGCTCATTTATCTGCACACTACCGGCTCCTGCTTCCCCATTTGCGCGGATCGCATTTGTCTCCATTTCCATCCGATCTTACTTCTTCTAAACCGTTGGTATCCATGGAAAGCATGGCAGCGGATATTCATGAAATGCTGGAGCAGGAAAATATTGATGAATGTGTGATGCTGGGTCACTCCATGGGCGGCTATATCACACTGGCTTTTGCAGAAAAATATCCGGAGCGACTGTGTGGATTTGGACTCATCCATTCCACCAGCTATGCAGACAATGAAACAAAAAAAGAAGCGAGAAGAAAAAATGCGGCATTCATTGGCGAGCAGGGCAGTCGCAGTTTTTTAAATATCGCTTTGCCCGGCTTATTTGGAAAAGCCTTTCAAATCAAACATCCTGAAATAATCAATGAATTGATTGATCGCGCTTCTCTTATTCCTCCCGCCTCCTTAATTGCCTATCTGGAAGCGATGCGTGATCGTCCCGATCGCACGGCCATTCTTCGAAATACTAAGCTGCCTGTTTTCTTTTGTATTGGTAAAGAAGATATTGCCGTTTCTCCGGAAGACGCCATGCAACAATCCAAACTTCCACTTAATGCAACTACATTGATACTGGATGAGGTCGGTCATCAGGGCATGTTGGAAACGCCGGAAAAATTGAATGAGGCGATAATGGAATTTTTGACTCGCTAACAGACATCTGGCATATAATGTCACCCCTTCGGGGTTTTGGATATTATACATATTCAATTTCTATAATAATATCATCCCTTCGGGATTAATGCTTTAAAAAAAACTGTCAATGCCTAAAATGCCGCTGCTCCGTCAACACCATGACGAGGTTATGCGCTTTGCAATACGCAATGGAATCCTGATCCCTTACCGAACCGCCGGGCTGAATGAAAGCCTCAATGCCGGCAGCATGTGCCATGCGCACACAATCATCAAAAGGGAAGAAGGCATCACTTGCCAATACTGCGCCTTTCGTATCAAATTTAAATTGAGCGGCTTTCTCCAGTGATTGACGCAAGGAATCAATGCGACTCGTCTGTCCGCATCCCTTGCCAATCAACTGTTTATTTTTCACCAGCGCAATCGCATTCGACTTTAAATGTTTGCATAGCAGGTTGGCGAAAATCAAATCATCTTTTTCTTCAGTTGTAGTAATTCTTCCACCCGCTTCATTCCAAACTTTATAATTGCCTTCATCAGTATCCTGCACCAGCGTTCCGTTTAAAATAGATTTCACCTGTGTGATAACAGAGGGAAATGTTTTCCATTGTAAAAGAATCCGGTTCTTTTTCGACTTCAATATGGTCAATGCGTCTTCATCAAAAGCCGGGGCAATCAATACTTCAAAAAAGATTTCCTGTATGGCTTCCGCAGTAGCTTTATCTATCGTGCCGTTCACCACCAATACCCCACCGAATGCGCTCTCCGGATCGCCTGCCAATGCAGCCTCCCAGCTTTCTTTAACCGTAGCACGCTGCGCTGCACCACATACATTGGTATGTTTGATGATAGCAAAAGTGTAGCCCTTCTCTGTATCCGTAAACTCGCGAATCAATTGCAAAGCCGCATCCGTATCTACAAGATTGTTGTATGAAAGTTCTTTCCCGTTTAACTGCCTAAACAAGCTTTGTAAATCGCCATAAAAACGGGCGGACTGATGCGGATTTTCTCCATAGCGAAGTCCGTTTTCTACCCGGCCATAGGCAGCCGGAATTTGCAGTTGATGGAAATAATTTGAAATCGCCAGATCATAAGCCGTGCATACATCAAAAGCCTTGATGGCAAAAGCTTTTCTTTGTTCATAGGTGGTAGCACCCTCCTGCTCAACCAGGAATTGATTCAGTACCGCATAATCGCTTTTTGATGCAATCACCACCACATCCGAATGATTTTTTGCCGCGGCACGAAGCATGGAGGGACCGCCGATATCAATCTTTTCAATAATGGCAGCTTCTGCTTCTTCTGCTGTACCTGTAAAGGAAGCGGATCGAACCTGACTAACCGTTTCCTCAAAAGGATATAAATCCACAATCACCAGGTCTATTTCAGGAATGGCATACTGTTGCATTTCCTGCCGATGAACCGCATCTGCTCTTTTCCCTAAAATACCTCCAAAAACAACCGGGTGTAAAGTCTTGACTCTACCTCCTAAAATAGAAGGATAGTGGGTTAGATTTTCTGCAGGCACCACCGGAATGCCAAGCTTTTCAATAAACTGTTGTGTTCCTCCCGTGGAATAAATGGTAACGCCCTGTGCGTGTAAAGTGTGTACCAAAGCTTCCAGACCGTCTTTATAGAAAACGGAAACCAAAGCGGATTGTATTTTTTTCTGACTCATATTTTTTTGCTGCGGCGCAAAGGTAAGAGAGAAAAAAAATGCCCACCTCTAATGAAGTGGGCAATTTAAAAAAACATTTAGGTATTACTAATTTTTAATGCAACGTACAGAGTAGCCGGATGCACGTACGCCACTACTCATAAAGGCGTTGCCGGTAGTGTTGCTTCTGATGAGAAGATAACGAGCAAAAGTCGTGTTGACAGTACTACTCCAATAATTGCCAACTACCCCTACATTTGCCAATCCTCCATTTGTCCAATCACGATCTCCGCCAGTGGGTAACTTAAGCGGAGAGGAGAAAGCTCCTGCAGCGGAGGAGCTATTCCAGCTTGCAACTTCTGCATTCAGCTCTTGTTCAGTAGGAATACGATATCCTTGAGGACAAGGATTATTGATTCCGCTAACCCCCTGCCATAAACTGGAATTCTGGGGACTCCGCCAGTCGTTTGGAGTGCTAGGTGCCAAAATAAAATTCCCATTTGAAGGCTGGTCGGTACTGCTTAAAGTAAGCGTGGTAATTGAATTGCGACACTGATGACCATCTGCTCTTCTGCCCCATTGATACAAGTCGCCGTAAGCACCCGTGTCTGCACTAGCAAAAGCAGCCCTGCCTGCACCTAGATTTCTGTCCATCCATACTCTTCCGGTTGTAGGATTCGTAACATCAACAATAGCGGTATTAATGCCGTTACAATTTACATTGGACAAAGGAGGAGAAACAACCGTTCTTGCAAGTATGCAAGTCTGGCCACCAACAGTCAATGTGAAATTTGCAGTACCGCTAGTAGCTGGTGTACCGGTGATTGTAAATGTCAATGAGCCGGCACCATTTGCCAGGGTACCCGCTGTCAAGTTAGCAGCTAATCCGGTTACGTTTGTAGAAGCCGCTACCAGACTGGTGTAAATTCCGCCGTTGCCCCCGGTGTAAGGAACAATACTGGTTATGCCACTTGCCGCAGGAACACCGGCGGTAAGGGTACCATTATTTGTAGCACCGGCGCAATTGAGCGTTGTAAGTGATGCATTGGGAAGTGGGGTTTGAAAACTAACCTGAGTCCCGTAAGTAGTACCTGCCCCGTTTGTAGCATAAGCCCTTACGTAATAAGTTTTATTTGGTATCAGGTTTGTCAAGTTTGAAGTAAAGCTGCCTGTACCTGTTCCGTTAAAGGTCATGGTAGCCAAGGGAATCGAAGGGTTTGCGATGGTATCCCAAACTATTCCTCTTGATGTAACAGGAGATCCTCCGTCGTTGGTAATGTTACCCCCGCTGGTGGCGCTTGTGCTCGCAATTGAACTGGCCGCATTCGTGGTTATGAGAGGCAGACAGGGCGTGTACTGAATTTTCCCATTACAACGATACAATTGCAACGCTCCATGTATAGTAGAAGTAGGCAGACCATTATCAGCAGTAGTAGCGCTCCCTGCTTTGCGTGCGCTATCAGCAATAGTTGCCCTTGCAGCACTATCCGCTCTGGCAGTACGATTTGAAAATAAAGCATAGGGAACACTCAGTAATTGTGTAGTTCCAACAATGGAGTAATTGATTCCATTGGCTGGATCGGTTTCTGAACGCAGAAAATAAGCTCCCTGTCCCCAATTGATGGCACTGAAACTGCTGGAAGGAGAAGTACCGCCTCCAACTTGAACGAAAGCAACGCCACTTGCATTGGTAGTAGTGCTGTGCAATTCCGTATAAATGGGAGATGCATTTATGGAATCTTTTAAAATGCTCAGCCGCATTTTGATGGGAGCATTTGTGACTAAAACGTTACTGGCATTTCTGATGATTGCCTGGTAACTGAGTCGCTGCGGCGCTTGGGCAAACAAATGCACTCCAAGCATGCTTACGAATAATAAGCAGAATAGTTTTTTCATGTAGAAAAATTAAAAAGATTAAAAGAATGTTAGGAGTAATAGATAATGAAGATAATCAGGATTGATGAACAAAAAAAATTTAAGGGCGAAAATTATTCCCCGGACAAATAATTAATAAGATATCCTCCATCTACCCTACACACTCTTGGTCTTCCTCTGATAAACACCATATCCCCAAAAAACGATTCCATATATCAAAGCAATCTCCCAAAGCGTTGGAGATAACTCTTCTATTACCGCAAAGCGAAAACGGGCAAGATATTCCGTCCAGGCAGTCATGCTATCAATCACAAAAGCAATCCCTTTTCCCAATACCCCGGCAAGTGGAGAATAAAAAGAGACTCCGTTTAGTAGCAGCAAACCATACAATGCCAGCGTGCTAAGCGGAATGGCGAGCAGGTTGGCGGGTAAAAACAAGACGGGCAACTGATGAAAATGATACACGCATAGCGGCAAAGTAAGCACTTGTGCAGAAAGGGTGACGGCATTCATTTTCCAAAATCCATCCAACAAGGGATTCTCGAAAGAAAACCATTCATAAATAGGTTTCATAAAAACAACCAGACTGAGTACGGCAGCGTACGACAATTGAAAACCGATATCCCATAATAAAGTGGGTTGATAGCAGAGCATCAGAAAAGCGGAACAAGTCAGCGCATTGTAAATCGTTCCCTTGCGATGCAAAATTTTGCCGACACTGATAAAACTAAACATAATCACTGCCCTGATCACGGAAGCACCGCCACCGGTGAGCAGACTGAAAAGCCAAAGCAAGATCAGTATGGCTGTTTCTTTGAGAAAATTGAAACGAGGAAAACGATCGAGTGGCTGACATAACAGTTGCAATAAAAAATAAATTAGCGCCAGGTGCATGCCACTAATGGCAATAACATGGATCGTGCCGGTGGCCTGATACAGTTGAGAAAGATTGCGGTCGAGTTCTGCCCTGTACCCTGTGAGTAAGGCGATAGCGATTGCTGCTGTAGAAGAATTGACAATATATTGATGAATGATCCCTATAAGTTTGTCGCGCAAACGGTATAAAAAATCATAGACATTGGAGGTGGAATCCTGACCGATAAAAGAGTAACTGTTTTTTTTCAGATAGAGTTGATGATGAATGCCCTGTAAGGCAGCGAATTTTTTAAAATCAAAACTGTCGGCATGTATAGGAGGCTCAATGGAACGAGGCCGTTGATGGATACGCAGAATGGATTGAAAATATAAACCGGCAGCAATAGCGTCTTTTTGAAGATAGAGATAGATTTTCCCGTTAACGGGAATCAGCGTATCGTTTCTTACAATATGCGTGACAGATGCAATGGTTTTGAAAGTTTTTGCTCTTTCAACCGGAGGCTCTTCCAGTCGCAATTGCAACTGATCTCCGGCTTGTAGTAAGGAGACAAAATACCTTGAATGAAGACGGACATCATTGAATAGCGTGAGCGAAAATCCAAGTATAATCATGAAAAGATGAAGGAGGATACCGGATGCAAATGCCAACCGATAGCGTAGAAAGGAAAAGACCGGCAGGGTATAAAAAATCAGGGTGCACAATAACGATGCAAACAACAGCATCATCATTTGCGAAAGATGCAGCCATTGATAATGTGCGATGCAAATACCTAAGATAAGAGGGAGCAACAGCCTGAAAAAAGGCGCTTTTTTCCAAAAGGGAATCATGGTTAGCGGAGATGAGGTTGGTGTTAAATGGTGTTTATTGACAGTTCAAAATTATGATTATTTTCAAATCATAGTCAAATCAATTAACCAAAGAAATCAAAGTTCAGACAAGAATGTTAATTCGTCGACAACATGACAACCTTCTTTATTCTTCACTGATTCTTCCCCTCCAGCATGGGCACAAACGAAAACTGCTCAAACTTTTCTTCCTGTAATGAGCCATCCTCCAGCTTGGTAAGGCGCAACATGCGCTGATGCTCTCCTTCGTTCACGGGGATTACCATCTTTCCTCCTACTTTCATTTGTTCTACCAGCTTCGGCGGTATAAAAGGAGCGGCAGCGGTAATTATCACTTTATCAAATGGTGCATAAGTAGGCAAGCCTAAAAATCCATCTCCGTAAAAAAATTTGATCGAAGGGTATTTTTTAAGAAATGGAAATCCTGTTTTCTGCGCATCGTATAATTTCTTTTGTCGCTCTATGGTAAAAACCTGTGCACCCAACTCGGCCAGCACGCAAGACTGATAAGCACTTCCAGTACCTATCTCCAGAACCTTATCAAATGGATTGATGTCAAGCAACTGCGTTTGATACGCAACGGTATAAGGCTGCGAAATCGTTTGTCCCTCTCCAATGGGAAATGCCCGATCTTCATAAGCGATTTTATCAAAAATGGGATCTAAAAAAAAATGACGGGGCACATTCCGGATAGCATCCAACACTTTCTCGCTGGTAATGCCCTTCGTTTTGAGGTGTTCCGCCAACTGTTTTCTCAAGCCCTTATGCGTGTACTCATCCCTCCGTTCTATCTTTGACATAAGTTCTTTACTTTAATTTCAACTCCTGTATTATCGCTTCAATTTTTCCTTTCAACATCGTGTACATCTTATCGTAATCCGCCGGAGCAGACAAGGATTCCTTTACACTAAAATAAAATTTAATCTTCGGTTCGGTACCACTGGGGCGCGCAGAAATCTTACTACCATCCGCTAAGACAAACTGCAGCACATTTGATTTGGGTAAATCAATCGGCCAGTCATTTCCGGACACCAAATCCCTCCCTTGTTTGAGTTGATAATCGAGCAGCTGTACAACCGCAATACCATCAATTGTTGAAGGAGGTTGTGTTCTGAACCCTTCCATCATCGCAGCAATTTCCGCCTGACCATTCATTCCCTTCTTGGTGATAGACAATAAATCTTCCAGATAAAATCCATGTTGCAGATAGAGCATCAGTAACTTATCAAACAAAGAACGTCCTTGATTTTTTTCGTAAGCCGCCATTTCACAAATCAATGCCACTGCGCTCACAGCATCCTTATCTCTTATTTCGTTGCCAATCATCAGTCCATAACTCTCTTCTCCTCCAATAACATAATGCTCGTTTTGCTCTTTTGCTTTTATCAATTCCGCAATCCATTTGAATCCTGTAAGTACATTATAACATTTTACCCCGGCCGACTCTGCAATACGATCAATCATCTCCGTGGTAACGATGGTCTTTACCACCATATCATTGGGTTGCTGAATCCCTTTGGTTTTACGTGCTTCTATCAAATAATTAAAAGCAAGTACTGCGGTCTGATTGCCATTCAGCAATACCCATTCTCCTCTATGATTTTTTACCCCTATGCCTACCCTATCGCTATCCGGATCGGTACCTAACAAAATATCCGCATTCAGCTCCTGCGCTTTTTTCAAACCGATACTCATCGCTTCCGCTTCTTCGGGATTGGGATAGACTACGGTGGGGAAATTACCGTTGGGTTCCTGCTGTTCTTCTACAATATGCACATTGGTAAATCCAAACTTATGCAACACTTTCGGAACAATCGTAATACCTGTACCGTGGATAGAAGTATAAACAATTTTCAAATCGTGTTGCTGCTTGCAGACATCCGGATACACGCTTAATCGCTGCACCATATCCATATATGCTTGATCCATCGCTTCACCTAATAGGGTGATATTCTGTTCACCACCACTCCACTTAACCGCTTCCACCCCTTGTATTTTTTCTACTTCGGCAATAACATTTTTATCATGCGGCGGCACGAGTTGCGCGCCATCATTCCAGTATGCTTTATACCCGTTGTATTCTTTAGGATTGTGTGAAGCAGTACAAACCACTCCACCCTGACAACCGAGGTGACGAATGGCAAAACTCAACTCTGGCGTTGGCCTTAATGCTTCAAATAACAACACTTTAATATCATTGGCCGCCATTACATTGGCCACTATCTCTGCGAAAGTGCGACTGTTGTTTCTGCTGTCATGTCCCACCACCACGGTTACATTTCCCTTTCCAAATGATTGATTAAGGTAATTGGCAAATCCCTGCGTGGCCATTCCGACGGTGTATTTGTTCATCCGATTAGTACCGATGCCCATAATGCCTCTGAGTCCGCCGGTACCAAATTCCAGATTCCGGTAAAAAGCATCCGCCAGCTCCTGCGGCTGTTCATGCTGCATACGACGAATTTCAGTCTTTACCGACTCGTCAAAATTGCCTTCCAGCCACTGCCGGATATTTGATTCAATGATTTGCTCCATACACTGGTTTGAATCTCAAAATTAACAAACAAATAGATTCATTGTGAAGCATTTGGAGAAATGAAAATCGCTTTTGTACTTTGCATGCAGTGAGCCGATCATTCTTTCATTCACAAAAAATATTTTGGATGACGGCAGCAGTCCTGCTGCTCTGTCCACCCGCACGCACCCAATCTGCTTTTCTGCCACCTTCCGATCATTTCAGAAGCGATCGGTTGACCAAGGTAGTAGTTACGGAAAGCCTATTGTTTGCAGCTACTTCCATAGGCTTGTATTACCTGTGGTATAAAAAATTTCCCAAAAGCAAATTCCATCGTTTCAACGACCGACACGAATGGCTGCAGGTTGACAAACTGGGACACGCTACAGGAGCATATAATATTGCTTCCATGCAATACGATTTGATGAGATGGAGTGGGGTAAAAGAAAACAATGCCATTCTCACCGCTTCACTGACTTCGCTTGCTTATATGGGCATCATCGAAATCATGGATGGCTTTTCGCGCGACTGGGGTTATTCACACAGCGACATGCTGGCAAATTTTTCAGGCACTGCCTTGTTTGCCGCACAACAATATGGCTGGGGTCATCAGCGAATCAATCTGAAAATGTCAGCAAGGTACACTCCTTTTGCACAAGAAAATGAAGCGCTGCTAGGCAACAACTTCGCATCAAGATTACTGAAAGATTATAACGGACAAACCTACTGGTTATCATTTAATTTATCCTCCTTCCTTCCTGCTGCTGCCAATCTTCCCGACTGGGTACAGCTATCACTGGGTTATGGTGCTACCGGAATGGTTCATGCAAAAGAAAAGGAAGGAAGCCTCTTATCAGGCGAACAAACCAATCGGTATCGTAGATTTTTTCTGGCGCCGGATGTGGACTGGTCTCGCATGAATACTTCCGGCTTACCCGCAGCCGGATTATGTTTAACCCGATTTATCAAAACACCTGCTCCTGCTATTGAATTCAATAACCAGCAAAAAATTAAATTGAAATGGATTTATTTTTAATGGGAGGATGAGTTTACCCTACGCTTCCATTGAAAAGTGGAAAAATCATTTTTCCTGAATAGCCAGAAAACCAGTAAAGAAGTGCCATAGCCAAGTAATGAGCCAACCCAGACATCCTTAAAGAAATGTTGTCCAAGATACATTCGGGAAAAGCCCACGGCAAAGGCTAGCAATAAATACATAAATTGAAGCGAAGGATTTCTCACGGAGAAAGACAATAGTGAGAACATTGCGAAAGCAGTAGTGGTATGTCCGCTGGGAAAACTATTGTTTGCTTTCAGCAGATCATCATTTACCCTGTGAATTTTTTCAATTTGTGCAAAATGAAGTCCGGGTCTTGGTTCGGGTACGGCGCGCTTGATAGTTTGAGCAAGTAAACCGGAAAGGATAAAAGTAATCAGCATCAAGATACCCAAACGACGCTTTCCTAATCCCAACAAAACAATACCCAGCGCCAACATCATCAAGCCATCTCCCACATGGGTAAAATATTGAAAGAAAAGATCACCCGGATAACTATGCAACTGATTGAAAGTAAAAAACAAGGCCTCCTTACTGATCAGATAAATACTCGCTGCTCCCCCGAGCAGCCATAGCAACAGACCTATGGTGAAAAGATTGCGAAAGGGAGCATTATATTTCCAGTAATTCATAAAAGAATCCCAACCCTTACACCAACTCAGCTTTTGCTGTTTTACGACGAACGGTTTTAGGCGCAGCCTGTGTGATTGCTTTCGTGCAGCGAACAGCCGTCCATACATGATCCATGGTGACTTCATCGCCGGTTTCAAAGCCGCATTCACAGAGATAACCCCAGCTTCCGGCGCGATTCAAATCGCTCACAATTTTGGAGGAAGCTTTAGGATAGGCAATCCACAATTTGCTCGTGGTTGCCAATGCGGGTACGACTTCGCTTAAAATATTGTTCAGTTGATTTTGGTTGACTGCAAATACGAGGGCGAAATCAATTTTCTTTGTTCTTAATAAAGGGGTTACGTTTTTCGCAAACGACAACTTCATGAATTGCTTTTCTATGGAGGAAGGAAGACCTTGAATGAGCAGATTTTTCTCTCCGTTTAAATCAAGTTTCTCTAACAAAGAAAGCGACATACCCGTATTTTTTGATAAAAGAAAAGGAAAGCAAAATTAACGTAAATTTCTTTTTTGATGCGGGTTTGATTAACATAGAACTCCGTATAGTTAAACAAAAACTATTTACTTATGGAAAATGAAAGGTCAAAAGTAAAAACAAAAAAAGGTTGTGATTTATAGGTTCAACAAATAAACGACTCAACGCCTCAACAGTTATGGGTGTCATCGCCTTCGGCGAATTGTCACGTTGTCGCCACGCGAAGCGTGGGTTGTCGATTAATTTCCGTTTCCTTTAGTAGGGGGATCAAGGTTTTCGATAATATTTACTCGCTTCTTCAGCGTATTTTTTCATTTTTTCAATTCGGGTTTCATCGGAGGGGTGGGTGCTTAACAATTCAGGAGGCTTTTGTCCTTTGGAAGCCTCGCCCATTCTTTTCCATAGTTCTACTCCTTCATTGGGATCGTAGCCTGCCATAGCGGAGAAACGAAGTCCGAAGCGATCTGCCTCGAGTTCATGTTTGCGGGAGAAAGGAAGAATAGCACCAACCGTTGTACCGATTCCGTAGGCATTCATGAAGAGATTTTGCATTTCTGCGGAATGTTCGGAGAGGGCGACTTGCAAGGCGATGCCGCCAAATTGTTGCAGCATGCCCTGACTCACTCTTTCATTTCCATGTAACGCTAGTGCATGCGCAATTTCATGTCCCATCACAACGGCAAGTCCTGCTTCCGTTTTAGTCACAGGCAGCAAGCCGGTATAAACAACAACCTTACCGCCCGGCATACACCAGGCATTGATTTGTGCATCGTCAACCAGATTAAATTCCCATTTAAATCCATCGAGTACAGCGGCTTGTCCTTCCGCCGTATAATAATCAGTAATAGCTTTCGCAATTTTATTGCCTACTCGTTGCACCATGGCAGCGTTGGCATTATTTTTTACCGGAACAATTTTATTGGTTTTTAAAAAATCGTTGTACTGCTGAAATGCCATGGATTGCAGTTCGCTTTCCGGCAAGAGTTTTAGTTGTTTTCTGCCGGTTACTTTATTTTCCGTGCACGAAAAAAAGAACGACATCAATAAAAAAATGAATCCAAAATGCAGTACTTTATTCATGTTTACAGATTAATTTTATTTGTAAAATTTAAAGCTAGATGCAAATTAATCGCTATGACCAGAATTTCTTTTTTTTCTGACACTAATTTTCCGCTCTGTGCCCTGTAGCAGTCTATGCAGATTTTTTCGATGCATCCAAAGCAAAGTAACCGCTGCTACAATCGAAAACCATTTGATATAAACATCCGTTTCACGAAAAGCAAACCATACACAGCCGGCAAAAACCAATACGCCGACTATCGATCCTAATGAAATATAACGGGTTAGCCAAACCACAACTAAAAATACGCCCACACAAATCAAGGCAATCCATGGTTGAATAGCTAGTACCATTCCAAACAAACAAGCCACCCCCTTTCCGCCTCTGAAACCGGCAAATAAGGGAAACAAATGACCAAGCACTGCAAAGCCTCCCAACAACAATTGCCAGAAACCCTTCTCCTGTCCCATCCATCCATTCGTATCAATGTATGCGTACAACTGAACTGCTGCATAAGCTTTCAACATATCCAGCAATAAAACCACAATGCCATAGACAGCCCCCAACTCCCGAAAAACATTAGATGCACCCATGTTGAGACTGCCCACTTCCCTAATATCAATCCCTTTTACCCATTTGCCAACCCATAAAGCAAAAGGCAATGAACCCAACAAATATGCCAACAATAACCATTGAAAATTCCCGGTCAACATGAATTATGATTTTCTCATCATTAGGCAGACCCAATTATCCTGCACGCTATAAGCAAGCTTGTTCAATTGATAATTATTAGCCGACTCCTCCAACATTGGAATATCTTCTTCATAAAATCCGCTCATGAGCAAGATCCCTTCTGATGGCAATGCATCGGACATATTTCGCATCTGCTCCAGCAAAATATGGCGATTGATATTGGCCAGCACAATATCATATTGCTCGCCTTTCGGCGGTTGCTCCCCTTTCAATACTATCACATTGTCAATTTGATTTCTTTCCAGATTCTCATTGGTATTTTCAATACACCAGTCATCAATATCCATCGCAACAATCTGACCGGCGCCCAGCAATGAAGCAAGAATGGACAACACACCGGTACCGGTGCCGTAGTCAAAAACAGTCTTTCCACTAAAATCAATTTCCTTCATCGCCAGCATCATCTGTCGAGTCGTTGCATGATGCCCTGTGCCAAAACTCATTTTGGGGGTAATGACTATCTCATGTTGAACTGATTTTATGGGCTCGTGAAAGTGAGCACGAATAGCTGCAAAATCATCAATAAAAACAGGCCGATATTGCTGCTCCCAATCTGCATTCCAGTTTCGGGGAGCGACTTTTTCAATGGTGTATTCAGAAGAATAATTGCTAACGATTTCCTTTGTGGATGCCTCATCAAAAAGTACTTCGCTGATGCAGGCAAGCAATTCGTTGTCAGACTCTTCAAATCCTTCATAACCTACATCAGCCAATAAGGCCATCAGGATTTCACGCTGCTCATCTGACAGATCCGATATTGTAAGTACAATGGTATGGCTCATGAAGAAGTTGTAGGTTGAAAGTTGCAGGTTATGGATCCAGACAACCCACCGAAGGTGGCAACAACGCTTCCTTTACGCTTCTTCTCCCTGATCTTCTTGCGCAGGTCGGGGCGCATTTTCAGGTTTTGGCATCAAAGCTTTTCTGCTCAGCTTAAACTTGCCTGTCTTATGATCAATGCCGATCAGTTTTACTTTCACGGGATCACCTACTTTAAAGATTCCTTCCATGCTATCGAGACGCTTCCAACTGATTTCAGAAATATGCAGCAACCCTTCTTTCTTCGGTAAAAATTCTACGAAAGCACCGAATTCTTTAATGCCTTTCACCGTTGCATCATACACAGAACCTACTTCAGGAACCGCCACAATGCCTTTCACCCAGTCAACTGCTTTCACCAATCCTTCTTTTGCAGGAGAGAAGATGCTTACCTCACCATAATTGCCAATCTCTTCAATGGTAATCGTGGTGCCTGTTTCTCTTTGAATTTCCTGAATCACTTTACCGCCTGGTCCAATCACTGCGCCGATAAATTCTTTGTCAATGAACAATTTCTCCATTCTCGGAGCGTGAGGTTTCACTTCCGTGCGCGGCGCATCAAGACAAGCATACATGGACTCAAGAATATGTAAACGACCTTTGCGTGCCTGCTCCAATGCTTCGCGCATCACAGACATACTCAAGCCATCTACTTTAATATCCATCTGTACACCGCAGATTCCCTGACGGGTTCCGGTTACTTTGAAATCCATATCTCCCAGATGATCTTCATCACCAAGAATATCTGTAAGGATTGCATATTTGCCATCCCCTCTTGTAATCAATCCCATCGCTACACCGCTCACGTGCTTTTGAATTGGCACCCCTGCATCCATCAATGCGAGTGAACCGGCACATACCGTTGCCATTGAAGAAGAGCCATTCGATTCCAAAATATCACTTACCACACGAACGGTATAAGGATATTCTCTGCCGGGCATCATTTGTTTCAATGAACGAAGCGCCAGATTTCCGTGTCCTACTTCTCTTCTTCCCGGCCCTCTCATCATTTTCACTTCACCGGTAGAGAACGGAGGAAAATTATAATGCAGAATGAATTTGGAATAATCAGATTTAGCTGCGCTTTCCACGAGCAATTCATCGAGTTTGGTGCCGAGTGTAACCGTTGTCAATGACTGTGTTTCACCTCTGGTAAACAAAGCAGAACCATGGGGAGAAGGGAGGGGCTCTACTTCCATGGCTAGAGGACGAACTTGATCAAGCTGACGCCCATCTAAACGAACACGATCTTCCAGAATCATATTACGTACCACTTCCCATTTCAGATCTTCAAAATATTTTTTAGCAAGTTTTACTTCCAAATCAGTTGCCTCAGTGCCTAAACTTTCTACTACTGCTTTTTTCAATGCATCGTAAGCTGCAGAACGCTCGTTCTTACTGCTGCCTGATTTGGAGATTTCATACACTTTATCTTTCGCAAAAGCAATCACTTTTTCATTAATCGCTTCACTGGTCTCGGGTTTTTTATAATCTCTTTTACCTGTTACACCTACCGCCGCTCTTAATTCCTCTTGCGCTTTAATTTGAATGCGAATCGCATCGTGCGCTACTTCAAGTGCTTTAATCAAATCTTCTTCACTACATTCCTGCGACTCTCCTTCCACCATCATCAGATTTTTCTCCGTAGCAGCAATCATGAAATCAGCTGTTGCTTTTTCGAGTTGACTGCGGGTAGGATTCACCACCATTACTCCGTCAATCGTGGCAATACGAACTTCAGAGATGATTTCTTTAATGGGAATATCGGAAACAGCCAGGGCTGCAGAAGCAGCCAAACATGCCATTGCATCGGGCATCACTTCCGGATCGGAAGAAACCAGACTGATCAGCACCTGCACGTCGCATAAATAATCTTCAGGGAATAATGGGCGCAATGCACGATCTACTAGACGACTGGTCAGAATTTCATAATCATTCAAACGTGCTTCTCGCTTGAAAAAAGAGCCGGGAATACGACCGGCAGACGCAAATTTTTCCTGATAATCTACGGATAGGGGGAAGAAATCCTGCCCTTCTCTTGGTTCCTTGTTAGCCACTACTGTAGCAAGGATAATACAATTGCCCTGACGCACGGTAACAGCGCCATCAGCTTGACGAGCCAGTTTTCCGGTTTCAATCGTCACAATACGACCGCCACCCAAGTCAAAACTGACACTAACGGGTTTTAATAACATATACTTGGAAGTTTTTGAAATGCTTTGAAGCATCACTTCATCAGGAACTCTCCTAAAGCAAATCGTTGAACAATAAACAGTAGCAGGCATGTCTGCACACGAAGGTGGAAGACAGCACCGGCAACCTGTCGTAATTATTTACGGAGACCTAATTTTTCGATGAGCGAACGATAACCCTGAAGATTGGTTTTGCTCAGGTAAGAAAGCAGTCTTTTACGCTTGCCTACCAGCTGCATCAAACCGCGGTTAGAAGAAAAATCCTTCTTGTTCTGTTTCAGATGGGAAGAAATGTGATTGATACGCTCGGTGATCATAGCAACCTGGGCTTCAATAGAACCGGTGTTGGTTGCTTTACCGCCGAAGGATTCAAAAATGCTTACTTTTCTTTCTTTAGTTAATACTGACATCTCAATTTTTTTAGTTCATCCAAAAATTTACATCTCTGTTAATAGGGCGCAAAAGTAGGAATTTCCCTCAAATTGGGGAAATTAATTCTTATTTTTTTGAGGCTACGGGGCATTTTCAGACATTTGAGCAAAATGTCGCAAGGCAAACATATCATTTTTACCGTCACAAACGACCTGAATTTTGACCAGCGGATGATCAGAATCTGTACTTCCCTGGCTCAAAACGGGTACAAAACAACCCTGGTGGGCAGAAAAATGCCTGATTCCCTGCCGCTGACCTCCCGCAACTTCCAACAAGTCCGTCTCTTCTGCTTTTTCTCGAAAGGTGCGCTTTTTTATGTGGAGTTCAACATCAGACTATTTTTTTGGCTGCTTTTTCAAAAAATGGATATCATTTGCTCCATTGACCTCGATACCATCCTACCCTGCCTGTGGGTATCAGTCATCCGTAAAAAGGATAGAGTCTACGACGCCCACGAATTATTTTGCGAAATGAAAGAAATCGTTACCCGCCCTTCTCGCTATCGAATCTGGAAAAAAATCGAATGTTACGCTGTACCCCGATTTAGACATGGCTATACAGTATGTGCCCCTATAGCTGCTGAATTCAATAAAATGTATGGCGTCTCGTACGAGGTAATCCGAAATGTTCCCCGTCCCGATACCTCTCTGCCCGAACCACCTTCTGAAACCCCCTACTTTATATATCAGGGTGCCGTTAATGAAGGTCGCAGTTTTGAAACCCTGATTCCTGCGATGACACAAGTTGCTACACCCCTTAAAATTTTCGGAACAGGTAATTTTTGGGAACAAACTCAATCACTTATCCAGGAATACGGTGTAGCAGACATGGTTATGCTGATGGGGAAAAGAAAACCGGAAGAACTCAGGGAAGAAACCCGATGTGCCTATGCAGGGATTACCCTCTTTGAAAATAATGGCATCAGCAACTACCTTTCCCTTGCTAATCGTTTTTTCGACTATATCAACGCAGGCATCCCGCAGATATGTGTAAACTACCCCGGTTATCGGGAAATCAATGACCAATATGGGGTGGCATTAATGATAAATGACCTTTCTCCCCATACAATTGCCAGGGCACTCAACCTTTTACGGTCGGATCGTGTTTTATATGAACAGCTGCAACATAATTGTCTAAAAGCCCGGCTTACACTCAATTGGGAAGAAGAAGAAAAAAAACTCATTCATTTTTATCGGTCTGTTGAAAGTTAAATTTTTACATATTGTTTGTCTGGATGTTCCCTATCCTGCCGATTACGGCGGTGTTTTTGATTTATTTTACAAACTTGAAGCACTTCAACAAAAAGGCATTCAGATTATTCTGCATTGTTTTGAATACGGAAGAGGGGAACAACCCGCATTAAATCAATATTGCCATCAGGTTTATTATTATCCGCGTGCTGAAGGTCATAAAGGATTTTCTTTTTCTATACCCTATATTGTTGCTTCACGAAATAATGCCCTGTTGTGGGAAAGATTACAAAAAGACAATCACCCTGTATTGCTCGAAGGCATCCATTGCTGCTACGGATTACACGCAGGCTTACTGGATAACCGCCGGGTTGTACTTCGTTTACATAATGTAGAACATGAGTATTACAAACAGCTCTCTAAATGGGAGCAATCACTCGTCAAAAAAACCTATTTCCGGCATGAAAGCAGACTACTGCAACGCTTTGAAAAAAATATTGCCAATAAGGCAATAATAGTTACTGTTTCAGACAAAGACATGCAGACATACAAGCGAAGTTTTGGCGCTAAAAGAATCAGCTATCTTCCTGTTTTCACCGGACACAAAACGGTATCCTCGCAACCGGGCAACGGCAATTTTGCGTTGTATCACGGCAACTTATCCATCGCAGAAAATGAAAAAGCAGCAATTTGGCTTTTGAACAAAATATTCAACGACCTGGAGATTCCACTGGTCATTGCAGGCAAAAATCCAACAGACCGGCTCGTCAATTTAAGTCACCGGGACAATAATGCCTGTATTGTAGCCAACCCCACAGACAATGAATTGAATGATCTGATTCAAAAAGCACAGTTACACGTAATGCCCTCCTTTACCGACAGCGGCATTAAGCTCAAACTCATCAATGCATTATACAACGGAAGACACGTTATCACCAACGATGCCATGACAGAGGGGACAGGTTTAGGTTCTTTATGTCATGAAGCCCACAATGCGGCGATGATGAAATACCAGATTTATCGCTTGTTTCAGATTCCGTTTACGAAAGAAGAGTGCAATAAAAGAACTATATTATTGAAACAAATCTTTGATGGGGAGAAAAATGCGGACATCCTTATCCGGCTGTTGTTTGACTAAGCTCCTGTAATCTTCCTTCCTCCGTTTTGATGGTTCGTGCCGGGAAATTTTTAATCACCCCGAAATCGTGCGTTGCCATGATGACAGCCGTATTATACTCAGCGCAAACCTGACGAAGTAGTGTCATGATTTCATCACTGGTTTCAGGATCGAGGTTGCCGGTAGGCTCATCCGCTAGAATCAGTTTGGGAGAATTGAGTAGTGCACGCGCAATGTCCACCCGCTGTTGCTCGCCTCCACTCATTTCGTACGGCATTTTAAATCCTTTTGATTGCAAACCTACTTTGGACAATACATCTTTTATTTTATCATCCATCAGTGCTTTGTCTTTCCAGCCCGTAGCTTTCAATACAAACAACAAATTATCATAAACGGA
Organism: Bacteroidota bacterium; assembly: GCA_018970395.1. Classification (GTDB taxonomy): domain Bacteria; phylum Bacteroidota; class Bacteroidia; order Chitinophagales; family Chitinophagaceae; genus Lacibacter. The sequence continues at coordinate 239,082 of JAGWWM010000001.1, read as the reverse complement.
ACGATCCGTTAACAGTTGAAAATCTTGAAAGACAACTCCGAGTGAGCGCCTAAGAAAAGGCACTTTCTTCCAGTTCATTTCACGTAGATCAAAGCCCGCCACCATCGCTTCTCCGTTCGTTAGCGGCAATTCGCCATAGAGGGTTTTTAAAAGGGAAGACTTCCCTGCTCCGGTTTTTCCAATGAGAAAAACAAATTCCCCCTGCTCAACACTAAGATTAACATTGCTCAAAACCAAATGGTCGCCTTGATAGATATTTACATTCCGTAATTCGACAATGGGATTCATGCAGCAATGTTACGAAATTTGAAGAAGAGAAAGAAAGATGAATCAATAATTACAACTGATTAATTACTAATTATTAATTGTTAATTACTAATTAAAAATGAATAATTTGACGGGATGTTTTTATTTCGAGTGCTTTTTTATCCGCCTTCTCCACATATCCAATGACCATAGCCTCTACCCCATAGGACTCGGCGATACGAATCAAGTGATCGGCAGCGGATGGGCTGGTATAGATTTCCATGCGAATACCCATGTTGAACACCTGATACATTTCCTTATCATCCGCTCCGGAACTTTTTTGTATCATCTCAAAAATAGGAGGGACAGACGGCAGATTATTTTTTATGATTTTAAATGAAGCAGGCAGATATTTAAGGCATTTGGTTTGTCCACCTCCACTGCAGTGAATAAGTCCATAAACATCTTCAAAATGACGTTCCAAAATTTCTTTCATCACCGGTGCGAAAGTGCGGGTAGGCGATAACAACAACTGTCCGACAGATCTTTTAAAGGGCGCTTTCATGTTCAACCCATGTGCCGGCAATTCAAGTTCATCCGTCAATCTTTTATCTCCAATATAAACAACATCATCCAACAATTTAGGCTCATAGGTTTCAGGGAAATTTTCTGCATAATATTTCGAGAGCACATCATGTCTGGCACTAGTCAAACCATTGCTTGCTAAACCGCTATTATAAGAGGTCTCATAATTGGATTGCCCGAAAGAAGCTAGCCCCACGATCACATTGCCCGCCTGAATTTTTTCATTGGTAATCAACCTGGATTTTTCCTGTCTGGCCGTCATGGTTCCATTGACTGCTATGGTACGCACCAGATCCCCTACATCAGCCGTTTCTCCTCCGAGATATTCGATATGAATACCGTAAGTTTTCAAAGACTGAAATAATTCAGCTGTTCCCTGAATCACCTGCTCAATCACTTCCCCAGATATCAATATTTTATTCCGGTCAATGGTGCTGGAGAACAAAAGGTCATTGTAAATGCCTACGCATAACAAATCATCTAAGTTCATCACGACCGCATCTTGCGCAATTCCTTTCCAAACTGAAATATCTCCGGTTTCTTTCCAGTACAGATAAGCCAATATGCTTTTGGTGCCCGCTCCATCTGCATGCGCCACATTCACCCATTGAGAATTCTTCCCTAAAAAATCGGGATATAGTTTACAAAAAGCATGGGGATACAACCCCTGATCAAGATTTCGAATGGCCTGATGAATTTCTTCTTTCTGTGCGGACACGCCTCGCTTTGAATACAATGACATGAAAAGAATTTCTGAGGCTCAAAACTACATGATAACAGAGCCACGGCAAAATCATTAGTTTTGCACTCATTTTCAAGACTACATGAAGGTTTTCAGAAATATAGATCATCTGCCGTCCTTTATAAAAGCGGTTTTAACCATTGGAACCTTCGATGGCGTGCATCTGGGACATCAGAAAATCATTCGTCAGCTTACTGAATCTGCAAAGAAATGCGAGGGAGAATCAGTGCTCATCACCTTCTATCCTCACCCCCGTTTCATTGTACAGCCCGACGCCGGCATACAGGAACTCACTACTCTGGAAGAGCGTATTCAACTGCTAAGGGCTTACGATATCAATCATGTAGTGGTGGTTCCCTTCACCCAAACCTTTGCGTCGCTTAGCGCCGAAGCCTATATCAGGGATTTTCTGGTTGACCGCTTTCACCCTCATCAGATCATCATTGGATATGATCATAAATTCGGGAATAAAAGAGAGGGCGATTTACAAATGCTGCAATCCCATGCACCAACATTCGGCTATGAAGTGGTTGAAATTGATGAAGCCATCATACAGGAATCCATCATCAGTTCTACCAAAATCAGAAACGCCCTGCTGAATGGCGATCTTGCTCTTGCCAACGCGTTTTTAGGTCATCCTTACAGTTTTAAAGGACGCATCGTATTGAACAATCAAACGGGCAGAAGCATTGGCTACCCTACCGCTAATCTGGAAGTAGAAGAAAAAAATAAACTAATTCCCGGTAATGGTGTTTATACCGTAACCGCCTCTCTGGAAGGGGATGAGCGAAAATTTAAAGGGATGATGAATATCGGCATACGACCCACACTCAATGGCACCAACCGATCCATCGAAGTGAATATGTTCGACTTCAACGAAGATATTTACGACCGGCATCTGACCGTTCATCTGCATCATTTTCTGCGAGCCGAACAAAAGTTCAGCGGACTTTCTGCGCTGCAGGAACAATTGCATCAGGATAAAACTCAATCGATTCAATTGCTTGCTAACATTCATTTTTAAACCCTCAGTATCATGTTACCAAATGTCAATCCTACTACTACTAAAGCATGGCAAGCATTAACGCAGCACGCCGTGGAAATGAAGAAAACGCATCTGCGCGATTTATTCAAAGAAGATCCTAATCGTTTTGCCAACTTCAGCGCCTGCTCGAAAGATCTGGTGCTGGATTTCTCCAAAAATATCATCAATACTACCACTGTTAAACTGCTTATTGAACTTGCCGACGAATGCAAGCTGAAAGAAGCCATACAAGCAATGTTCAGTGGTGAAAAAATCAATCAGACTGAAAACCGTTCTGTACTGCATACCGCCCTTCGTAATTTTTCAGGTAACCCGGCACTTTCAGATGGGAAAGATGTAATGCCCGATATACAACGGGTGTTGGCGCAAATGAAATCTTTCTGTGAAAAAGTGCATTCAGGAGAATGGAAAGGTTATACGGGCAAAAAAATTAAATACATCGTCAATTTGGGTATTGGCGGAAGCGATCTCGGACCTGTGATGGTAACCGAAGCGCTAAAACCATATTGGGTAGAAGGCATTCAAACCTATTTTGTAAGCAACGTGGACGGCACGCATATTGCCGAAACATTGAAGAAAGTAACACCGGATGAAACATTATTCCTCATTGCTTCCAAAACTTTCACTACGCAGGAAACGATGACCAATGCGCATTCGGCTAGAAACTGGTTCTTACAACATGCCAAAGATGAAGCGTATATCGCAAAACATTTTGCAGCCTTATCTACTAATGAAAAAGAGGTCGTGGCATTTGGCATTGACAAAGCCAATATGTTTGAATTCTGGGATTGGGTAGGAGGAAGATATTCCTTGTGGAGTGCCATTGGTCTATCCATCGCACTCACGATTGGTTATGGCAATTTTGAATCCTTATTGCAGGGAGCCTATCTAGCAGATACTCATTTTCAACATGAACCTTTAGAAAGAAATATTCCCGTGATCATGGGAATGCTCGGTGTCTGGTATGCGAATTTCTTTGATGCAAAAAGTCATGCCGTTCTTCCCTACGACCAGTACCTGCATCGCTTTGCCGCTTATCTGCAACAGGGAGATATGGAAAGCAATGGGAAATTTGTAGATCGAAACGGAGAAAGAGTATCCTATGCCACCGGACCGATTATTTGGGGAGAACCCGGCACCAACGGACAACATTCTTTCTACCAGTTGATTCATCAGGGCACCCACCTGATTCCCTCTGATTTTATTGCCGCAGCGGTAAGCCATAATCCTGTGAGTGATCATCACGAAAAACTAATGAGCAATTTCTTTGCGCAGACAGAGGCCTTGATGAATGGGAAAACAGCGGAGGAACTAAGAGCAGAAGGAGTGAGCGAATCACTGATACCTTATAAAGTCTTTGAAGGCAACCGACCCACCAATTCTATTTTAATCAAAAAGATCACGCCCTATACATTAGGGGAGCTGATCGCCTTCTATGAACATAAAATTTTCGTGCAGGGTATTATATGGAATATTTTCAGCTACGACCAATGGGGAGTAGAATTGGGAAAAGTGCTGGCCAATAAAATTCTGCCTGAGTTGAAAAATGAGGAGCAAGTACATTCGCACGATGACAGCACGAATGCTTTGATAAACTTGTATAAAAATTTCAGGAAATCTTAATTCATTATCATTTTTCAATCCCAAAGAGCATTTGGATATTGCCCTGATGCAATCAGCTCATTGATGCGGTTTTGTACACCCGGAGCATCTTCTTTGTAGGTTACGCCAAACCAGTCTGCACTGGTCGGAATCACTTCTATTACTCCTAATTCTTCCTTAATGAATGTATCGGCAACGATAGGTATAAAGAATTCCGATTTCAGTTCATTGCCCGATTGCTGGAGAAATTGTTTAAATAATTTTCCGGTGAGATAAAAGACAGAATCATCGAAGCACCAGAAATTCATGCTCACGCTGGAGTGATAGGGTACTTCGTGCTTTCCGGATTGATCCTCATAAATAATCTTATCTCCTTCTGCGTAAATATTGGTTCTTTCCGTAATGCTCACCAGATTATTTTGTGCATCCACTTCACATACGCCTCTGCTCACTGTTCCGTTAGGACTTAATGTTTTGGAAAGATCGTAACCTATGATAGCGTGTTTTTCGGGTTGGCAATCTGTGGTAAGGAACTGATACGCTTTTTCAAATGCATCTCTTCCGTAAAAATCATCCGCATTGATTACTGCAAAAGGTTCTTTAATTACATCCTTGGCACACAATACCGCATGCGCAGTTCCCCAGGGCTTTTGGCGCTCCTGCGGAAGGGTGAAATCACCGGTTAATGAATCCAAAGACTGATACACATATTCAGTTTGAATTTTTCCTTTGAGTTTTTTTTCAAAAACGCCTTGGAAAGCTTCGGCAAAATCTTTTCGGATCACAAAAACCACTTTTCCAAAACCTGCTCTAATGGCATCATAAATTGAATAATCCATGATGGTTTCTCCTTGGGGACCAAATCCCTCTGTCTGTTTCATGCTTCCGTATCTGCTTGCCATGCCGGCTGCTAAAATCAATAAACTTGGTTTCATTAAAATATTTTTATGAATGTAGAATCGTTATCTGTGTGACTTGCAAATTCTTAAAACTTCCTGTTTAAAAGAATTCATTCGTTGATAAACAAGGTATAATTTGCATTAGCGAAGATAAAGGAACTCCATGTTTCAAGCAATATTTAATACAAATAATAAAGTAAAAATTACGTTGATAAATGTAACGGGAGTTGACGGAGCAATCCTTCCAGTTCACGTAGCGCGATTCGATCAGTTGCACCCCATTGTATCCGGCAATAAATTTTACAAGTTGAAATATAATGTTGCAGCTGCGTTGGATCAAGGGAAAAGGGGAATCCTTACGATGGGAGGCGCCTATTCCAACCATCTTGCCGCAACTGCTTTTTTTTGCAAAGAAAATAATTTAAAATCCACCGGCATTATTCGAGGAGAAATTAAATTGCCGCTGAATCCAACTTTGCAGTTTTGCACAGAATGTGGAATGGAGTTGATCCCGATTGAGAGAAACGAATTTGACGCATCTCATCCAACGATGCAAAAAATAATCAAAACAAGAACAACGGAACATTTTGTGCCGATGGGAGGTGCCAATGCGGAAGGAATAAAAGGAGCAGCTGAAATGATTCAGTCAATTGAAAATATTGAACAATATCAAATAATAGTATGTGCTGTTGGAAGCGGTACGATGTTTAAAGGTTTGAAAGAATCCCTACTTCCCCATCAATCGCTTTTGGGCATTCCTGCCATTCAAATCAGAAATGAAGATCAGGATATTTTTACAGGTCAGCTTTTTGACCCGATCAAGCATCCTAATATTCAGATAAATTTCAATTACAGTTTCGGCGGTTACGCCAAAAAGAACGAAACGCTTTTACATTTTATGAAGAAGATCAATCAACAATATCAACTACCGCTCGATTTTATTTATACCGCAAAAGCATTGTATGGATTATTGGATTTGATTGAAAAAGGAATACTACAATCCGATCAGCCCATTCTTTTCATCCATTCGGGAGGATTACAGGGGAATAATTCAATTCAATTTTAAAGTTCGTAATATCTTCGCATTCCTATGTATCGTATCCTCCGCTCTATATTGTTTTTAATGGATGCTGAAAAGGCGCATCATATTGCCATGTCGGCATTGAAAATTTGTTGCAGGTTCAAAAGCCTTCGTGTGTTACTGCATCGTTTTTTTCAGCCCGTCAATTCAAATCCCATTCAGCTGTGGAATCTGTCATTTTCGAATCGGGTTGGACTCGGTGCAGGCTTCGACAAAAATGCCCGCTACCTTACCGAACTGGAGACACTGGGTTTTGGCTTTGTGGAAATTGGTACTGTAACCCCTCTACCTCAGGAAGGGAATCCAAAACCTCGCTTATTCAGACTCCCCAAAGACAAAGCACTCATCAACAGAATGGGTTTCAATAATGAAGGCGTGGAGAAAATAGCGGAAAGGCTGAAAGAATGGAGATCCAAAAACAAAAACACACGCTTAATCATCGGTGGTAATATTGGAAAAAACAAAATAACTCCCAATGAAAATGCAGCTCGGGACTATGAAATTTGTTTTGAACGACTTTATGATTGGGTGGACTATTTTGTAGTGAATGTAAGCAGCCCCAACACGCCCGGACTTCGGGAATTGCAAGAGAAAGAAAGTTTAAGAACCATTCTGACCAGACTTCAGCAAATCAACCGCAATAATGGAAAAACAAAACCCTTGTTGTTGAAAATTGCACCCGATTTGTCAGCAGCACAAGTTGAAGATGTAATTGAACTTGCTTTGGAAATTCAACTAGATGGACTAGTGGTTTCTAACACAACGATTGATCGGACTAATCTGATAACCGATGCTACAAAAATTGAAGAGATTGGAGCAGGTGGACTAAGCGGAAAGCCTTTGCAAACCAAAAGCAATGAATGGATTCGTTTCATTCATGAAAAATCAGAAGGGAAAATACCCATCATTGGAAGCGGAGGAATTTTTACTGCAGAAGATGCAAAAATAAAATTGCAAATGGGTGCTTCGCTCATTCAGGTGTGGACAGGATTTGTGTATGAAGGACCTGCAATCGTAAAAAAAATCGTGAAATATATTAATTGATACCTATGGAATATTTATTTACTGCGGAAAGTTTAATCAGCCTATTGATATTGATCGTATTGGAAGTAGTTCTGGGAATTGACAACGTAATTTTCGTAAGTATCATCATGAATCGCATGCGTGATGCTAAGGATAAGATCAAAGCGAAGCGATGGTGGATGTTTTTGGGAATTCTTTCGCGTACGCTTTTGTTGATGGCACTGGGTTGGTTGCTGGCTCAGAAAGGGAAAACATTTTTTTCCATTAGCGGAAAGGAATTTGATCTCGCAGCCTTGGTCATGCTGGCTGGCGGATTATTCCTAATCTACAAATCAGTCAAGGAAATCCATAACAAACTGGAAGGAGAAGAAATTGATTCCTCGGGTAATAAAAAAGCAGGTCTAAGTTTTGCGCAGGGAATTGCCCAAATCATGCTCATAGATGCAGTATTTTCTTTTGACAGCATCATTACTGCCGGTGGAACTGCCAAGCATGTAGAGATCATGGTTATAGCAGTAGTAATCGCTATGATGATTATGTTTAAATTCAGCACGAAGATTTCCAATTTCATTCATCAGCATCCAACATTAAAAATGCTGGCACTTTCCTTCCTCGTGATGATTGGATTAAGCCTGGTAGTTGAAGGATGGGACAGTTATGCTGCTGATCAATTGCACCTGAAAAATTATATCTATTTTGGAATGGCATTTTCTTTTGTAGTGGAATTGCTGAATATGAGCATGCGTAATAAAATGAAACGGCATCGTGTGATAGAGTTAAACGAACCGGTGATAAAAGAAAATGGTTCTTAAAATGAATCAGGAAAATAAGGTCGGACTATTCCCCGCATGGGGTGTTTTGCCTAAGTGCTGATAAGCCTTCAAGGTAACTTCTCTTCCTCTGGGTGTTCTTTGTAAAAATCCTTCTTGAATTAAGAAAGGTTCATATACTTCTTCGAGGGTACCTGATTCTTCCCCTACCGAAGTGGCGATGGTGGTAATGCCTACAGGGCCTCCCTTGAATTTCTCAACAATGGTCAGCAAAATTTTATTGTCCATTTCATCCAGTCCATGATCATCCACCTGGAGGGCTTTGAGCGCATGACGGGTAACTTCCAGATCAATCTTACCCTTATTCAGTACCTGTGCGAAATCACGCACTCTTCTCAATAAACCATTGGCGATTCTGGGGGTGGCGCGACTTCTTCCTGCAATCTCACCTGCAGCATCCTCCGTAATCGGCACCTTCAGGATAGAAGATGCACGTAATACAATCAGCCGCAGCGTCTCGGCTGAATAATATTGCAGCCTTGATTTAATAGCAAAACGCGACAAGAGCGGTGCCGTCAGCAATCCACTTCTCGTAGTAGCACCAATTAATGTAAAAGGATTCAAATTGATTTGAATACTCCGAGCATTCGGTCCCGAATCAATCATGATGTCAATACGATAATCTTCCATCGCCGCATAGAGGTATTCTTCCACCACTGTACTCAAGCGATGAATTTCATCTATGAATAAAACATCGTTGGGTTCTAAACTGGTCAGCAAGCCGGCGAGGTCTCCGGGTTTTTCAATGACCGGTCCGCTCGTTTCTTTAATAGAAACGCCGAGCTCGTTCGCTACAATTCTGCTAAGCGTTGTTTTACCCAATCCGGGTGGACCGTGAAAAAGCACATGATCGAGTGCCTCCCCTCTCATCTTGGCTGCCTGAATAAAAATTTTGAGATTATCAATGATCTGCTGCTGTCCGGAGAAATCTTCCAGCGCCGCCGGACGGATATTGTTTTCAAACTCCGCATCCGCGGCGGTAAGATTTTTTTTATCTGAATTCAGATTCGAATTGATCATGATACGTAAACTTCTAAAGCTTAAAGGTACAAGATTTCAATGGGAGCGAAAAAGAAGAATTTAATGATTTGGTAAGGTAGCCTTAACATTATGTAAACACAAAATACAGATTTTCGTAATTGTATATTCACACATAAAAAATGTCTGACAATAACTCTAAAATTCCTAAAAAGAAACAAAAAAATATGTCTGATAAATCAGCAACTTATTCAATTGAAATTCCGGAAGGTTGTGAAATTGGAAAAGATGTGAATTTTGGGAAATTTTGCTCGATAGGGAAGAATGTAAAAATCGGCAACTACTCGAAGATTGGACAAAATGTGTTTATTGAGGAGGGAGTAGAAATAGGAGAATATTGCGAGATTCAAAATAATGTCTATCTGCCGCAAGGTTTGATTTGCGGGAATCGGGTGGTGATCGGACATTCAACAGTTTTCACTAAAATTCACTACCCGCACCGGCAGCATGCGCTGCAGCAAAAAAGAGAACTACAGACTACCCGGCTTCACCATGGAGTTCAAATCGGAGCGAATGTAACTGTATTAAATGGCATAGAATTAGGAAAATTCTGCATGATTGGTTCAGCATCCTTCGTAACAAATGATGTCAGAGCATACGCATTGATTATGGGAAATCCTCATAAGCAAACCGGATGGGTAAGCGAACATGGAGCAAAGCTGAACTTTTTGAATAGAGAAAGAACTTCTATTTGTCTGATTAGTGGTTGGCTGTATCGACTTGAAGGCAACTATGTTATAAAACTAACTAAATGATTTCCCGTTTTAACTCCTGAATTTTACAATATACCAATGTAAAATACGCCATTTTTAATACGCCAAAAGCCAGTCCTCGGTATCCATTCAAAAAACCACCCATCAGGAAGTAACTGCCTATAAAAAAAACCGGCCCAATCAATGGAGTATCCATCAAACAATATTTTATTCGCTGTCGAATGAACCATTGATTACTTTTACTTTTCTTAGTCATTTTATAATCCATAAAGCGATTTGCCTCCCAGCTGGCATATTGTAAATGTTTTTCCCAATATTGAAGAATGTTCTTATCCTCCCTGTGTTCGATTTTTGATTTGATGATACCCATTGAGCCCTCTATGATCGGATGCTCATGAATTTCCATATCCAGATTACTCCAGCATTGTTCGGGAATATGCTCATATTCTCCTGCTCCAACTTTAAATAATGCCGGTTTTTTTAAAGCATATCCGCCTCTCATTTTTCTGCCCATAAAAAAAATACTGTAGCATAGGATGTATCCGTTATGGGGAGCATTTCCATTCAATTTATCGGACAACTCATTTTTAAATTCCGGTGTGAGGTATTCATCTGCATCTAAAAATAAAACCCATTTAGTAGAGGGAGTATGATGACGAAGAAACCAGTTTCGTTTTTTAGGAAATCGTCCATCCCATGAAAACTGAATAACCTCGGCGCCCCATGATTGGGCAATGGAAGCAGTTTCATCCGTACTGGCAGAATCTATCACTACAACTCTGGCGGCGAAATTTTTTCCGATTGCCTCGAGGCAGTTCGGCAAGTGAAAAGCTTCATTCCGAACGGGAATAGCTATGGTAAGATCAAGAGGCATGAGTATTCGAGAAAACTTTTTTTCTGTCTTTCAGAATGATGCAGGGATTTCCGGAACATACTTTCCATGAGGGCAATGAACTGTTTACAACAGATCTTGCACCTACAACCGTTCCTTCTCCTATAGTAATTCCCGGATGAATAAAAGCTTCAGCAGCTACCCATACGTGGTCTTCAATATGAATGGGTTTGGTGATTAACGGAAAACCCGGTTCACGGTAGTCGTGGGTTCCTGCACATATGTAAGTTCCTTGGGAAACGACTACGTATTTGCCAATTTTTATTAGCCCTTGAGAATACAATTGTACACCATCTCCCACTCCTGAATAATCATCAATTTCCAGGTTCCACGGCGCCCATATTCTCACTCCGGGATAAACATGTACCCCCTTGCCAATACTGGCTCCAAAAAAACGCAACAAAATCCTTCGCCACCCATGTAGTGGTCTTGGTGAATACCGAAAGAAAAAAAGATAAACCATTCCCCATAATAACCTTGCGATTCTGTTTCTAAAGGAAAATGAAGGTCCGGTACGCGTATTGGTATTAATCTCAGACATATTAAATACGAAAAGAGGGAAGAATTACTCTAGCTATTGCTCTTAATGCTGATTCAATTTTTTTGGGGAAGGAATTATAATTCACATTCCAGTGAGCTCCATAACCAACCGGATCAACATTAAAAGGGAATCGAAGCAAAATACTTTTGTCTTTGCTTGAAAGAGGTTTCAATAACTGATAGTACAGCGTTTCGAAATGAGAGTAAATTCCCGGCATCATCTCATTTCTTGCCTTCCACAATTTTTCTCGGTAAAAATCAGTTTGAATCATCAAAAGAGTTGTAACGATATATCTTTTTTCTTTGCCTGCAAAAGCGTAATCCCTTGAGTCAGAAAGAAAGCGAATACTGCCATGCATGGTTCCAATAAGTTTTGACAGTTTAGGAAAGTATAAACGACCCGTCACTTTGATGAAATAGCTTGTCTGATGTATGAGTTTACTCTTTTCTACCGCTTCATCTATCATCTCCAATTCAGCATATCCGTAATGTAACCCTGTAGGAAGCGGCGAAGCACGCAGCTGAATAAATTCTATATTCCGATGGAATCTGTTTTGTACAGCTGCCATTTCTTTGATGGAATCAATATTGCATCCCGAATTCTCCACGAAAACAATGTTTCGAATTTTGGGCTCTTCATAATTCAGCCAGTAATGGAAACATTTAAGGTAATCCTGCATTCTTACCTGAGGATCTATTCTGAAGTTTGCGTTAAATTTAAATGCGGAAGGATCGGGTGAAATACAAGCTGTAATCAGTAATGTAAATGTCGGTTCCTGCACAAATTATAAATCTAAGCTTTGAATCATTTGAAGGGCAGCAGACCGAATGTTGAGACGAGTTTCAAAAACCTTTCTAGCCCGGCTACACATTTCATTTTTTTTATCTGCGGTCATCCCAACCCAGGTATTGAATAAACTTGATATCCCGGCTTCTGAATCTTCATTCACCAAACCGGCTCTTGCTGTTTCAATATCTTTATATATATTGACCTTGTTGCTGATTAATACTGCCTTGCCGCAGGCCATCGCCTCAACAACAGCAATACCGAAGTTCTCCTGATGACTGGGTAAAATAAAAGCATCGCATGAGTAAAATGCTCCCCACTTCGCATCGCCTGTAAGCATGCCCGGAAAAAATATTTTTTTGCCAAGTAAAGACGATTGTTCCGCCATTCGGAAAATTTTTTGGCCGTATTCCGTTTCCAACCCCGGACCGGCAATAATCAGTGGCGGCAAATTCGGAGTTGTTTGTGAAATATTATGATATGCATTCAGCAGCAGATGAACAGCCTTCTTCGCATCAATTCTTCCCAGAAAAAGGAGAAAAGATTGATTGGCTAAGTTGGGACATCTTTCATAAAACGCATTCAACATTCGATCATTATATACCGGCGGATCATCAATGCCGTAGCCGATATTGATCTCTTTTTTTGGAACATAATCGCTAAAGGTTTTTCGAGCCAGTTCCAGTTCCGATAAGCATGTAAACAACAGCCCGTCTGCGCATGACACTACTTTTTTTTCAATCAGATGCCAGTATAACAGATTACGGATTGACTTCAGTTTACGGGAGTCTGTTTGCTGAAACCAAGGGTCGAGCATGCCGTGAGGCATGATGTACACCCGGGGAAGACGTTTGATATTTTTTCTTCTCAAAGTCCTTATGGCTTTATGTACGGCATAACTGTGATACAGCCATAAGCCTCTGACTATTACTATATCATATCTTGTCAAATTAATCAACAGCCACGAAAAGAGTCGCGGATGATATTTCCAAGGCGTTAAAGATTTTCCTAATGCATATACCGTAAAGGAATCATTTTTCAGATATGAATTATGCGGATCATCCAGACAAACCACTTCTGAATCAATGCCCTTCCTTTTGAGTTCAGGGATAAGATTACGAATACCCTCGCAAGGTCCGCCCGTGGTGGGATTCATACTGTTGATGACATTCAGAATTTTCATTTTCTCAATGAGCAATCAGCGAATAAGAAATTGAATATCGAACGGCTTAATTGAAAAGAGGAACTCATCAATAAACAAAAGCTTCATTCCGTGTGAAATATTTAGCTTCTTTATCAATTGCCTTTACATAGATAGCCGGCTGTCCTGCATAAAGCGCATAAGGAATTTCAAATGACTTATTAAGCAGAGATTTAGCGCCTAATACGGAATAATCTGGCAATTGCGAACCGCCGAGCACCACTACATTTGTACCGACAAAGCAATAGTCGCCTATGGTGATCGGGCGGCAATCCTGCCGCGACTCAATTATGTCAATCGAATGGGTCAGCAATTGAGAATAATATCCAGCTATGGTAGTAAATTTTCCAATCGTTACCGGACTGGTACAGTCAATATGATGATGCTTGGTGATGGCAGCTCCTTCATGCATCGTCAACATTGAAATTCTTTCCGGTTGATGTTGAAAATGTCTCGATGGCGTTTTAGAAGAAAATCCCGTAATCCAGTTGCTTCTTCCTATTGAACTTTTACGCTTCATAATGATACAATCAAGATGAATCGCCACATTAAAATGACCAATTTTTGATCCTTCCTCCATCATTAATTGAGAAGGATATACCCAGGATAAACCGATACGGGAGGAAGGATGCAAATTGAAACCGAAAAAACGAATCAGACAAAACCGCTTCAATCTCCAGGGAAGGAGAATCAAAACAAATTTGAAAAAATGCTTCACGAAATTGGATTATTAAAGAAGGTCAGATAGGACCGAATCATTTTTGAAGTATCAAAACGTTCAATATTGGCGTAACCATCTTGAATCAATGATTTTCTTTTCTCAGGTTTTGCTAACATCAGATAAGCATCAGCAAAAGCGGAAACATCATAAGGGGAAGCATAAATAGCTCCCTTGCCTGCAATTTCTGGCATAGGCATAATATCGCTGGAAATAACCGGGGCGCCGCAAGCCTGTGCCTCAATGACCGGCCAGCCGAATCCTTCTGAATAAGAAGGGAAAATAAGCGCCTCGCATTTGGCATAAAGTGACAACAACAAATGATGACTTGGATTCTCCACCACAATTACTCTTGAGGAAAGTTGGTGCCGTTGGATCATCTCAAGTAAAGAATTATCTAGTGGCTTTCCTGCAAAAACAATATTCCCCATGAAAGCATCTCCCAACTCCAGCAACATCTTAATCAGCATCATTCTGTTTTTACGAGGCAGACCGGAGCCTACATGTAAAAGAAAGGGCTCTTTAAGCTGTTGATTTTCTCTCGTTAATCTGCCGAAAATATAGTCTTCACTAGGTCGAATATATGTATTATTGAACCCATTATACACCAATCGCCAGTTGGATGAATGATTGGCGTTTTGTTTACTCAATAATTTCAATTGTGTAAGAGTAGTTGTAGAAACAGCAGCAATATTTTCCGCCTTAACCAAATGCGACAGGATCCATTTTTGAAAATAAATTCCCAGCCTGCTCGGCACACACCATGCATCCTTATCTCCTAAAGCTCCCCGAATGGCAAGTACATCATGACAGGTTATCAATGATTTTCTTTTGGGCAACCAGAAAAGATAGGGAGCATTTGAATGATCCGCTATATGAAAAAATATATTTGTTTGATAAAAAAAACGCACTCTTAACAGCAAGATAAAAAAAGGACAAAGCAGCCATTTGTCGAGGTAGGCCAGCCATTTACCGAATCCGGCCATAGTTTGAGAGGAGAAAAAAGCAAAAAAAAGCGGCGGATAAAATTTTACAACATCTATACCCGCCGATTTATACCCGCGATTCAGCATATTGGCAAAACGCATCATGCTTTCCTGCTTGTCTTTGGAATAATTATATATCAGCACTATAGTCATCTTACACTTAGGAAAAAATATTTTTTGATTGCGTTTTTAATTTCAGGCTTGCCAGTAAAATCCCGCTAAAAAAAACAGAAAAACCCAGAGAGGTAGGCTGAGCCCATTGACCTTGAGATATTAAGATAAAAAGGTTTCCAACTAGTAGCCAGGGAAGCATATTGCCTGTAATAAATTGACGGTAACTGTTCATAAAAAGATTGAAACCTAAAAAAACGCGAATTAAAATCATCATTAATCCTATCAAAGGACCAACTTCTCCTATTACTCTACCCCATTCTCCTTCAGCAATTAAAAATTCAATCTTTCCTGCCTGTAAGAAACTTCCCGCATTGGTACCCAAACCCAAACCTAACCCCCAGAAAGGATAATCATCTGCTGATACTAAAGCTCTGCCTAGGCCGCCTAAAAAACGATCGAGTATAACCTCATTCATTCCCCCCTCCGATTCATTGGCTGCGGTAAATCGTTCCTTGAATACATTGATGCCTGTATCAATGAATTCAAAATTTCCAATGACGTTGACAAAAATAATCAGTAGAAAAGAGGCGGTAATGATATAAAAAAATGATAACCAAAACTTAAAAGAGGCAGATAAATAAAAAATAGTGGTAATGAGAATACTGAAGAACAAGGCGCGACTGATGCAAAAGGGAATGCTTAGAATGAGACAGAAAAGCGCCGCATAGCTAATCCATTTCGTCAGTTTTATACGTTCAGTAAACGACCAGTATATAAAAGAAGAACAGATGGAGAAAAACAAAACTAATCCATTCGTAAACGAGAAAATTCCAGGAGGCCGGTAATACCCTAAAGCCCCGCTGAAACCGGCACCAGATCCCCCTTCTCCGATTCCTTTATTTATCCAGGATGTTTGCGGACTGTAAAACTGAATAATAGTCAATACCAGCATCGGGATACAGAGAACAATCATCCAGCTGGCAATACGTTCAATATTCTCTTTGTCAAAAACATGCCCTATAATGAATATTAAAGGAAAATGCAGGATTGTAATTCTTAATCCATAAAGAGCAACCCATAAATTGCCATGACCTTTGAGCATGGCAAAATAAAATGCGAGGAAAGAAATTGCTGTCATTAAAACTACATAGGAATTCAGGTAGGGAATCCGAAATTTCCAGGCTGTGTAAAGTATATAAATCGCTACCGGATCCCTGATTAACAGTAAGGCATCTGAAAATTGAGGCAATATCCATTTTCTTAAGGCTCCTTCAAAAAGTAAGAGAAAAAAATAAAGATAAACAGCATGGGTAATCGCCTTCGGAGGGGCCTCCTGAATCTCTTGTGAGGGTTGTACAATCATGGCATGATATCTTTTGTTACCGCTTCTGCCAACTCTGAAGCATAAACAGCCCACGGTCTTTTTTTCGCTGTCCCCAGCGCATTTCTGCCAAATTCCTCTACGAGATAAGGCCGATCAAGAATTTCCTGAACCGTGTCATACAATACATATTTGTTGCCTGCTTCAATCAGCCATCCGTTTTGTTTATGCTGAATGAAATCAGCTCCACACGTTCTTTCGGTGGTGATTACAGGCATTCCCTGCGACATGGCTTCTGTAATAACTAATCCAAATCCTTCAAAAAGTGAAGGGAATATCAGTACATCATGCGATTGCATCAACCTGAGTATTTCAGCATGAGACATCCCGGGAAAATAGTCATGATGCTTCATCATGCTGTTAAGCGGCTTGCAATCATGCGTTGTTTTTTTTCCTACAAGGGTCAGCGATACAGATGAACTAAAATATTCAGCCAGATGCAATACGTCGGCAATGCCTTTTCTCTGAGTGAGACTTCCTACATACAGCAGTTTCAACTTGTGTTTACCCTTATAATAGCTGCGAGACATTGATGTTGTATCAGGAAATCCATAAGGAATGATCTGTATCTTATTTTTTTGTATCGAAGCTCTTTCTAGAGTGGAGGCAGTATAACTGCCTGCCACAAATATTTTATCTGCCAGTCGCAATTCCTCATCTTTCCTCAACAACTTTCTTGCTGAATCTTTTAAGGCTGGCATCGTACAAGCCCATTCCGGCCATTTCATTTTTTCATCTTCGAGAATATCTTTGGCCACTCGCCAATAACCAATCGGCAGATCATATAATTTCCGAATACCCATTTCCTCTGCAGCCATAAAGGATTGCAAGGCTCCATCTTCATAAGCATATATCCCTTTCAAAAAGGAGGGGTTGCTTTTAGAAATATAAGAGGCTACTTTTTTATCGAGCTGCTGAATAATATTATCCGTAGCAAACAAGCCTTTCCCATGTTCCACCAGAAAATTCAGCCTGCATTGAAGTGATAAAAGCCTCACGAGTTCATGCAGAGGATATTGAGTGGTATAGTTTTTTAATGAAGGACTATATCGCCTTCTTTGAACAGATTGAAAACCCGGCAAACGGGAAAGCATGTCAAAATAATTGCCCGGATAGACGGCTATAGAAGTAAAGAATCGAGCAATCAGTCCTGCCTGATACAGTCCTGACAATGCTGATCTTACATTGGCATTGCCAAATGGATGGGAGAAAACAATCAAACGATCTGAAGTTGATGACCCATTAATGAATTCCATTTCCGCTCAATCACCTGGACAGCATAATAATCATTATACTTCATTGCCAATGAATGCCTCTCAATAATTCCTGATTGGCAATCCTCCGCAAATTGCAGTATGGCTGCTTTAATTTCTTCGTAAGTTGAATCTGAATGAATAATCCGGGTAGAAAATTTATCTACAAACAATTCTTGAATACCTCCCTTATCGGTGGACAACCATGGCACACCTGCGCTCATTACCTCAAGCAGACTTACTGGTAAACCTTCGTGGTGTGTTGACAAAAGCAGAAATCCATCAAGATTGTTTACAATTTCCTGCAATTCTTCCCTATCTCTGAATGACCCATGATAAGTCAGGTTCTTGTATTGGCTAATTTGTTCTGTCATTTCCTGGCTACCCGTTCCCCAGATATGAAAAGATATCCGGCTGCTTGAGATTTCATTGCTAAGTCTGCATAAAATATCAATCCCTTTTTCGGGAATGAGTCTTCCGAAATAACCGAATCGCATGGCAAGTCCTGATATATCTTTCTTCTTTGCAAAAAATTCAAGTTTCCTGGAAAAAACTGGAATACAAATTATCGGGCGTTGCAATTGATCCGATAGTCTTTGCCGAATCAGTTCAGAACAAACCACCAGCCTATCACATTGCATGATAGCCTTATGATAGTCTCCCGACCACATTGCCAGATCAGCATCATCACCTGAAGTATGATGATGATGTACCCATTGCTTGTATTTGAAAAGCCTGGCTATCCACCAAATGGTATTCCCCTGTCCATTGGTGTACAATGTGTCATATCTTTTCCTTTTAAGTCCTGCACTTTTAACTAGCAGCCATAAAAAAAGATACCCTTTGTTTTTGGCATGCGTAATATGGAAAGAATTGACATAAGATTTAAATATTTTTCTGCGGTCATTATCCAGCCTGCATTTGGGAACCATCAGATCAAGCTGATGCCCGCAGGAAGTCATTACCCGGCAAAATTCCTGCAAATGGCTTTCAATTCCCCCGCTGTTTAGCAACTGAGTCGTATATACTAATATTCGTGCCATGATGCTAGGGTCTAAAAACCCTTTTCATTTGAGCAGTAGCCAAACCTGTCCTCAATAAAAGAATAACAATGAAGCGAATCAAAAAAGCAAGCATCTTAGATCTTATTTTAATCAAATGGTATTTTAGTTTGACAGGGTTACGAATGGGATTACGACATAGCCGAACAGCCTGCTCCACCAACTCTGTTATGAATTGTTGCTGCTTTTGAAGCCTTTCATTCCGAATTGCAGGAATGGAAAATGTTTTGATGGATGACAATTGCTTATAGGAAATGACCTTCATGAATTGATTGACGGTTTCCAATCTGGGATCTTTCGGATTAGGATGAATCAGTACCACATTGGCTCCCATTCCAAGACAAGGCAATGCACAATGAATTTTAGTAGTTACCACTAAAGAAGCATCGCAATACACATTTAACAAACTACGCATTCTTTCAATACCTGTCGACACGTATTCTTGATAAGGCAATGAGGTGCCTGTTGGATTATGTGAAACTTTTACAAGTTTCTTTTGCAGCAATGATTCAATGTTTTCCAAAATAGATTCAGGTACAGGATGATCTACATTGTCAACTATTAAACAAGCGCCTGCCTGATCGTTGCGGATAGGAATTGAAGGCTTGGTGGTGATAGTAAGACAGCCGCTGTAATAAGCCGGTATCCCCCAGCCAAGGAAAAGATATAATGTCTTCTTATCTCTACAACCGACAGGTCCATGTTTTCTGAAATGTTCTCTGATATGTGGATATTTTAGAAAATCTGAATTAGCCACATGCACAGAAATATAGAATGGAATAATATTTGGAGGCGGGGGGAATAAATTATAATCATGCATAAACCAGCCGGTAGCAAGCAGAAATCCAGGGCTATGTTTACTTATCGCATATAATTGTTCTCTGTCAACCGCCACTGCATCCTCGCGTAAAAACTGCGCAGCAGCCATTCCTTGCAAAATATCACCAATATTATTTCTTACCGTTCCTTCTATAATATAATATTGCTTCATGCAAAATATTCTTGTCATTGAACAATTCGACCTCGTGCTATCTTGCCTTGCTCGATTGTTGTAGCAGGTTGATATACTGATCGGCTATCCCGGATAATAAATTGATTGTGGAAAATTCCGGCAACTTCAACGGCAGCGGATCATCGGTAAAAAAAAACTGAGGATAAAAGTCTTGATATAGCGTATCAAGCGAGTCTGTTGGTCTTTTCCCTTTTAACAATACCGGCAATCCATGTTCCAGCATGGCAATAGTGGTGCCGCTTTTACCCATATAATCAACATCAGCTCTTGAAATACCAAAATGCGCATTGGATAGGTGCTCCGAGACCATTTCCTCTTGTACAAATCCGACAGCGACACATGCCTTGTTGCCTGCAATTTGGGCAATGATTGTTTCCGCTTCCTTTGTTTGCGAACCATTATTCCCAATAAAAAAGAAAACTATTTTTTTAACCACCTGTTTGGCAAGCCTATTCAACCATTCGACCTGTTTTTTAAAATCATCCAAATCCCTGGTGAGGGTTCCAAAAATTACTACCTTGAAAAAATCAGGCTGAGAAACAGAATCCTTTTTTAAGTAAACAGGAATATTTCCAAACAAAGGCAAACATTTCGAGGCAGTGGGCATTAGGAGCAATTGATATTTCCTGATGGCAGCTGTAATTAAATCGGGCTGTATCCGATGAATCATACTGCGAATCATGCGACGCTGCATGATTCTCCAAAGCAATTCCTTAATGCTTTTTATTCCGTTTGTGCCAACCCAAAGTTCATGAAACATGATATGGCAGAGAGCATTGGTTCTGATCCTCTTCATAAAAATTCCTAAACTAAACGGAATCCCTTTATTATGAAAACTAAATGGTACATATTGAAGACTGATCCAATCCGGATTTATTTTATCTATAAATTCCTGAGCAGATGTAAACTTCTGCGACCAATCGGAGCAACAGGATATTCTGCAATAAATTACATTTGGATACTCCGTTGCTTGAATAGTTGAACTTTCCTTCTGTACATATCTGTCGTGGATAGCCAAGATTGAAATTGAATACCCCTTTCGGACTAATTCCTCAGCCAGCCTTCTTGTATAGTCTCCAACCCCGTCCTTTCCGGGTTCTAGTGAACCACAAATAAAAAGAATGCTGAATCTCAACTTTATTATATTATGAATGCATAATTGCTTTGATGCAATTCCTTATGGCTAAACTCGCTTCTGATTGTAACTGAATCACCCGACTATAATCACTATTAATGGGTTGGATATCCTTTGGGACAGGATCTTCCCTTAAAAAATCAATTGGCTTATGATAAATAGCTGAAGGGATTTGCAAGTCATCCAACAACTGTTCATTTTTACCGGCATACGCAAATGGAATGAGTTTTACATTGGCTTTGAGTCCAAAGATGGTAGAATGATATCTCGAAGCAAAAAAAACGTCAGCTGTTTTTATATATTCATATATCCGATAAGGATCCGGATAATAGGGTTGATGTCGAACATTCAAACCTTTAAGCATTATTCTTGCAACGGCCTCATCCATGGGGGTGAAAGGCAGCACTTCAACAACGTAACCTTGAGACAGATAATGCTCAGCTATTTTGCGAACATGTGCGTGGTATCCCTGTTGCATTTGATTCCAGTTGTTGTACAACTCAGGTCGTTCTGCAGCATACTGCACAGCGGGAATAATGGTATTTTTTTCTACCTTGGCATACAAAGGTACGATGTTCATCAATAGTTTTTTGGAAGAAGCATCCGACCTATTCAACATAGAGGAATCGGGAGAAAGAGAGAAGGCGATATCCGGATGAAAAAATATATCATTTCTTCCCAATAATGATTTCATTTTTTCGACCTGATGCTTGCTTCTGCAACTGATCCAGCGTACATTTTTTAAAAAAATTACAGCCAGTTCAGAATATTGCTGATCATTAAAATCAACCCCAAGAAAAGCCACATTTTCCGGATTGTTTTTATATCTTTTGGCAATAACTTCCACTAAATTATTATAACCAATAGCTCCGCCACCAATGATAGCTTTTTCAGCGAGTGGCCAATTCCATTTTTCAAGATTATAAATCGTCTGCAGTCCGCCGCTAATCTGTGTTTCTTTTAAAGCATATAGAACAGAATACCCCAACGCCAGATCACCGATATTGACTCCATGATAGCCACCAATGACAGCAACCTCCGGAGTTTTTAAAATCTGAGAAAATCGCCTGGCTAAATGTTGAATCTGAGAGCGGGTAACCAAAGACATCATTTTGATTTCTACCTTAATTCCTTTTATAAAATCTTCCCAAAAAAGAAAATAATCTGATTTTCAATTTCATCATCCTATAGTATAATAGAGAATAAACCAGGATAGAAGTATTGGCATATTCCCAATATTTTTTTTCTGCATAAGTTGGAGCAACCCCATTTAAAAAGGATCGAAAGTATTTTTTATTCCATGGCTTAAGGGATCCAACCGCATGCGCCATGGCAACAACGCCATATCTGAAACCCATTCCTTCCGGTCCTAGTTCAGAAATATTTCCAATATAACACATTAAAGCAATATTCAACGAATCCTGATCGGGATAGAAAAAAGGATTCGGGCGCGGATTGGTACGTAACCTGGATGGTTCGGCCTTGTAGTCAGCAAAAGCTATTTCAATAAAATCATTCCAAAGAACCGGAAAATCCCAATATTTTTTTTTGAGTCCACAAAAGCCCGCGTTTACGTAAGATTGCGGATAATGTTGAATTGTTCGATTATTTTGTTTAATAATTTGTTCCCAGTTTTTCCTGAGAGGATGCGATGTCGGCATATCATGCATTATGACGTCATGCACAACTGCCACGCCATGCTGCATCCAGTCTTCAAAATAATCCCAGCTTCTACAAACCACAATATCCGGATCAAAATACGCAATGGCGTCATAGCGTGCACAAAGATCCTTCGAGAGATCAATTAAAAATTGCGGTTTGTAATTAGTAAAGTGTGTAGTAGTTTTCGACTTTATAAAATACACTTTCGTGTAATCAGACAATTGCATCATCACCACTTCGCCCCAAAAGTCATGATGGATATACTGGTAAATCCTGAACCACGGTGGCAATTCACCACGATAGCCTACAAAAACATCACCCTTAAACTGATTCGCTACCAAAGAATTGATCAAGGCGGCAACTCCAAAATGATAGTTGCCTTCATATAAGGTGCAGACTGCCGTTCTCAATGAAGCAATGATTTTTGAATTTTATACAAACAGAATAAAGTATTCATGCCATACTGAATCAGGTTGACAAAAGTATTCATCATCAGTACTCCCATTAGCGTATTAATCTCAAAGAATGTAATTCCCGCAATTAATGAAAGAAGATTCACCATGATTGGAGTCAGGGGAAACATAGACCAGCCTCGTGCGGTGAAAAGTGAAAAAGAAAAGCCAGATGCAATACCCAAAAGTGATGCGGAAATACTCCAGATTAATTCTTTATGTAAATGCTGATAAGCCTCTCCCAAAATCATCAGCAATGGATCAGAAAAAAAATAAAAGGTCAACAAAATAATTCCGAACCCTAGTAAAATGATTTGTTGAAGGAAAAGAAATTTTTTTCTCAAAAGTTGGGGATTGTCCTGAATTCGGGAGAATCGCGGCGTTGCCACATTTCCGAATACCACAGTGAAAATTGAAAAAATGAGAGAAAAACGACTGAGGGCGCCCAGGCTGGCAACTGAAGTATTGTTGCCCATATAAGACATTAGCCAAATGGCTATCTGTCCTGAAAAACAATAATAAATTGTACCGGGCAATAAACGATACATATGCCTCAGCAACATTTTTCTGACTGCAGGATCTGATTCACCAGTTTGTTTGATTAAGGTTTTGTTCAACCTCCTAAGAGCAAGATTGCCATATAGCCGAGTAATACCTGTAATGATCAAGATAATCCAGGTGAAGGGCAACAAGAATAAAGCAACTCCTAAAAAGAAGAGGCGGGTTACGCTCACCACAAAAGAATTTTTTTGAATAGATGCCACTTGCTGGTGCAGCTTCAGCGGCACTTGAAGAAGATTGTCAGACAGCGATGAAAAGAAGATTGGGATGAGGCAAGAACTGATTAGTAGCGAGTTAAAAAAAGAAATGTTTTGCTTTTGCAAAAGCCACCACAAAAAGGGGATTGAAATAATCAAACTAATGGATGCCATCCGTATTCTTAGTTGATAGGCTGTTGAAAAAATATTCCCCAATGCGCCTCTATCTTTCCATGTTTTTCCCCCATGAGCCATTACTCCGGAAGTAATACCGCCGTCACTGATAACTGTCATCATGCCCAAAAAGGTATTGGCTATGGTATAGCAGGCATATTCTTTGTAATCCAGCATTCTGACAATAAAAAAACCTGCACTCAGATTGATTACTTGAATCAGCATTTGATACATAAAATCCTGACTTATTAACGGAAGGAAGCGGCGAAAAAAAGGAACGGAATACAAACCCTGTCAGTTTTTAGTCATAGATTCATCGTAATAACCATACCCGTATCCATAACCATATCCATAACGATAGCCTCTTTTATTATATTTGATCCCGTTAAAAATAATGTAAGGCCTCGGCAATTTTGATTGTTCACTTAGTTCATTAATGATCCTGAGTTGGGATTTTAGTGTTTTTTCCTGCCTTACAATATAAAAGGTGGTATCTGCCAGTTTGGTTAAGAGCAATGCGTCGCTCACCATCCCCACCGGAGGGGTATCTATTATAATGTAATCAAAATGTTCCTTGAGTTTTTCTATCAGTTGTACCAGTTTGTCAGACAACAACAATTCACTGGGATTGGGAGGAATAATGCCACAAAGAGCACAAGACAAATAAGGATGTAAATCAGTAGGAGAAACGACAGATTGCCAATCAATAGTATCCTTTATCAGATATTCCGTAATGCCTTTTGATTCGGGTTGTTTAAGACCCAGATAATTTAAAAATTTAGGCTTGCGCATATCGAGTTCAATCAAGCAAACTTTTTTTCCTGCCAGGGCAAGGGTTAATCCAAAATTGATGCTGATGAAACTCTTGCCTTCTCCGGAAGTAGAGCTTGTTAATAAAATAGTTTTATTGTTGGTACCCTGACCAATGAATTGAAAGTTGGCGCGGATCAAACGAAACATTTCCGCAATAGGACTTCGGTTATTATCATGCACTACTACTGTATTCTTGTTTTTAGATAAAGCAATGGAACCGATTATTGGCACGTTTGTTAGCGGGAACAAATCTTCTTCCGAACGAATCGTATCCACAAAAAACAGAAAAATTCTGACTGCTAAAAGAGGAATCAAGAATCCGCTAAAGATGGCAAGAATCCATATATAGTTAGGTTTAGGTTTGAATTTTTTCCCAATCTTGGCCGGCTCTACTATCCTGCTGTTGGATACAGTTACTGCCAGCCTTAGCGCAGTTTCTTCACGTTTTTGCAACAGATAGTTGTAAAGATTTTGTTTGATGTTTTGCTGGCGCTGAATTTCAATAAGCTGTCTTTCTCTTAAAGGAAGACTGCTTAATTTTCCAGTCAATGCAGATTCTTTGGACTGCAGAATATTCTTGTTGATCTTTATATCATTTCGAATAGAGGATATGTTTTCCATTATATTCAATCTGAGATTAGCAAGTTGTTGCGCAACAATGGCATTATTGGGATGTGAAGCGCCCAGATTCGTTCTTATCTTTTCCCGTTCCAACAACAATTGATTGAAAGATTCCAATAATTGATTTAAGGTCAGATTAGTCAATCCGGAATTAGTTGGAACAAATTCAAAATCATTGGAATTCCTGCTGAGGTTAGCACTGATATTATTTAAAATCTCTTCCTGAACAGTAATTTCAGTTAAGGTCTTGCTATACGTATTTGCTTCCTGCATTATCAGATTCCCTTCACTGCTCAAATCGGTTATTTTATTGGAACTTTTAAATCGCTGCACATCTCCATCTACTTCCTTAACTTCACCTGTCAGTAAATCAATACGCTCATCTAAAAAAGTAAGGGTATTTTTAAGAATGCGATTTTTATCATTGATCTGGCTGACATCATAAGCCGACATCAATTCATTCAATACCTCTTTCGACCTTTGCGGATGGATATCGGTGATACTTACTTGCAGAATAGTGGATCTTTTCCCAACCGTGCTGGCAGAAACCCTGGAAGCGAGAGAAGATGCCATGGATTCAACGTCGTGTATTTGAAATACGATATCCTTAATCTCATTTTCCGTGAAATCCATTTTCCGAACAAGCGTCAGATTGCCCTCCGGCAATCTGAGTGGAGATCCGAATTGAGCTTTAATCTTTTTTTGCTGATATTTAATTTCATACTCTGAACTGCCACGGGGAGAATAGATTTCAAAAGAAACCGATTTGGAAGGCGTTGCAACGGGCGACCAGTTCAATACCTGTACGGGGCCATCATTGTACAAATCAACATTTCTGACATACCCCTTTTTAAGGGTAACATATTGCAGTCCTAATTTTTTAACAACATCCGCCATCAGATAGCTTGACTTGAGTATTTCTAATTCATTTTCTGTATTTTGAGTGCCTGGATCAAATCCAAGATCATTGAAGATTGCCTCTTCCGTTAGCTGGCTTCCCCCATTTTCATTATGCACCAGTAATTTGACTGAAGAAATAAACTGTGGCGTAGTGTATTTGAGATATAAATGCGCTAACAAGAGAAAAACAATCATCGAGATCAAAAAATATTTCCAGTACCTCAGGTACAAAAAAAGATTCCTGCGCAGTCGTGAAATTTGATTCTCATTCGACAGGTTTGAGGAATAGGTTCTCATTGGAAAAAATTTTGAATCGTAAAAATTAAAATCTCAAAAAAAGCAATACGAGGGAGACCAATGCAACAGCGGTACTTACATACCTGCTGGCGGGATCAGGAGCTGCAAGGATTTTGCTTCGATGAGGCTGGACATACACTACATCATTGGGTTGCAAATAATACCAGGGATTGCTGAAAATATCTTTGGAGTTAAGATCCACATGGCCAAAACTGCGTTTACCGTTTTGTTCCCGAATGATTAAAATATTGTTTCTTTTGCTGAAAAGACTGACATCTCTTGCGAGTCCGAGCGCCTCCAGAATAGTCAATTTCTGGCTTGGAATAGTATAGGTGCCCGGGCTGTTGACCTCGCCAAGAACAGTAACACGAAAGGATAAAAAACGCAGATGAACGTTAAAGTCTTTAAGATAATTGGTCTCTTTAATTTTTTCTGCTATCAGATTTCTAGCTTCTTCTAAGGTTAGACCGGCTATGGATACTTCGCCCAAGAGAGGCATCTCAATATCACCCTTTTGATTAATACGATAACCAAAGGGATCAATAATTCCGGAACCCATATTCATATTCTGCCCGGCAGAAGACTGATTTATCAACAGATTGAATTTATTGGATTCCTCCTTATTATAACTTGAAACAAAAATCTGAATAATGTCATCCGGCTGTAGCTTCAAAGACAAAGTCCCAGCAATAGCGTTTTTTGCACTGTCAGTTTTTTGGGAATCCTCTGTAAAATTCACAATATCACGATATGAGATGCATCCTGACAATAAAAAGATCAGAAAAAATAAAATATAATTTGATCTCATAAATTTCATTTATTTAAGAAAATTTTATATCGGCAACTTCCGGGATTTATAGAGATTGAAGAGAAGATTAGAATGCGTTCTTATCTCCTTTAATAGTTACATATAGTGTTTGGATGATAATTTTAAGATCCAGATAAAAATTCCAGTTCTCCAGATACCAAACATCAAGCTCTACTCTTTTATGCATTTTAGTTCCTGTCAAATCACCTCTGAAACCGTTGACTTGTGCCCAACCCGTTAAGCCCGGCTTCAAAAAATGTCGAACCATAAACTGATCAACAATCTGGGAATATTCTTCTGTATGCTTTAGCATATGTGGTCTGGGACCAATTATACTCATCTCGCCTTTCAGCACATTGAAAAACTGAGGCAACTCATCAAGATTCGTGCGACGAAGGATTTTCCCGATTGGAGTGAACCGCTCATCATCTCTGATAGCCTCTTTAGAATCAGCATCTTCATTTAAATACATCGAACGAAGCTTATAACAATTGAAAACTTTTCCATTCCTGCCGGATCTCTTTTGAACAAAGAAAACTGGGCCTTTGGAACTAAACTTTATCAAAATCGCAAGAAAAGGGATTAACCACCAGAGCATCAGGAATAAAATAAAAACGGAAAAAGCAATATCGAATATCTTTTTTATGATTCTGTTTTCTATCTTCTCTAGGGGTTCTTTTCTAAGTGAAATGACCGGAAATCCATATTCAATGCTTAAATTTGTTTTTTGAGAAAAAAAGTTGTCATAGTTTGGGATAAATTTGAGACGAATTAAATTTTCTTCAGCAAGTTTCATTAAACTCTTCCAATCAATATTTTCTTTAGGGAGATCCATTAAAAAAATTTCACTGACCTTATGCGCTATGGCGTAGTTGATAATTTGGCACAGCTTTTCATAGAGTGATACTTCTTTTCGTGTGTCACCAAAAAAGAGGTAGGAATGATACCCGAGTAAAGTATAACCGGAATCTGGGCGACTAAATCTATCAGCCAATTCCGGAGGAAAAACTGATTCTCCAACAATTAGAGCTCGTCTTTTATCATAATTAATCGGTTTAATTTTTTCTTTTGTTTTTATAAAAATATAGCGACTAAAAAAAATCAGAAATACTTGAAGTAAAATCTGAATCATAAAGAATTCATTTGTTCGTTGCTTATCGTGAAAAATTAAATAATAGCAGATGAGCAGGAGCAAATAAAGAAAAATGATGACAACTGTTTTACGAATAATGAGAATAAACGTGAGCTCAGTGAAATAATATCTTGTTTGAGAGGTAAGAAAAAGCCATAAAAGGTTGACAATAAGAATATATTGAGTCCAAAAAAACGGAAACTTTAATCCATTTTGCGTAAATACAAAATAACCACTAAGAAAACAAGTAGCATTCAATACCAGCAAATCAAGTAATAGAAACGAATTTCTGAAAAATAAATTATACCGTAACAAATTGATAGGATTTAATTGGTTTCCAGAATGGTTGAAGTTGAGCGAGAATATGAACAATCAATCGCTGATAAAAATTTATTTATTACTATCTCTTTTCTTATATTTTTATTTGCATATTCAAATGCATTTGCTTTAGCAAGAGCAATCAATTCTTGTTCTGATGCCAATCTAAAGATTATATTTCTGAGCGCCTCTGGACTATCTGGATCTATCGTCCAGCCAAATTGATGTTGATGAATCAAGTTGAACAAAGATGTATTGGCAGAGGCAGTTGCAACAACAGCTCCTCCGGCCGCAACTATGGAAGTAATTTTACTGGGCATTAGCAGATCAGAAGCAACTTCTTTTTGAATTACAAGATGCAGCCATGCCACATTGAGCAATTGATTATAGTCATCAATATCCAGAAGTGGTAAAAATTGCAGATTTTTCAAACCAATATGAGCCGACTTTTGCTGTAATACATTAAAATAAGGCCCTACACCTGAAATCACGAAATGGATATCATTATATTGATGTCCAACAAGCATCGCTGTTGTTAAAATCATATCCAGCCCTTGCTTCTCCCCAATTGATCCAGAATATAAAACAATAAGTTTATTTGTAGGCAACCGATAACGTTGATAAAATTGACATTCGGGTTTACAAGGAAAAATCTTATCAATATTTGACCAATTCGGAAATAAAACTGAGGATTTAATTGCTTTTGATTTTGCTTGTATGTTTGTTTGCATTCCTTCTGAAATGGTACTCACTATGTCAGAATTTCTGAAAATGAATAACTCAATTTTTTTTAGTACAATAAGAAGCCATTTACTCTTAATCATTCCAAGGTCACCTGCCGCATCAATTTGTAAATCCTGTACATGATATACAAATTTTACCCGCTGATACCAGAGTTTATACCAAAGACCTGTCAATCCATTCAATACGGAAGGCGATATGACAAAAATAACATCTGCTCGTTGACGTTTAAATAGCAGCAAAGTGACTGCTATAAAGGAAGAAATAAAAAAAGATATATCCTGAAGAATCCTAAGAATTATCTTTTGAGGATTCGGTATAAAAATCGGACATCTACAGACTTCTACACCGGCTATATTTTCAATGGAATACCAAAAGGGATTTTTTTTGTCAATATGTTCCCAGGATGGATAATATGGATACCCTGTTACTACTTGCACCTCAAACCCCTCTGCTGCCATAAACTCACAAAATTCACCTGTATATTTTCCAATCCCAGTCAATTCAGGAGCATAATTGATGCCCAGTACCAAAATTCGTTTCATTCACATTCATTTTTTAACGGCTTCGCCACCCTCACTCCCATGAACAATTTGTGTATTTGACCCAATACGATATAAATGTATCAGCAAAAATATAGGTCATGTTTATAGCTATTTTTCATTGTTTTAGATTTAAAGATTGCTTAATAATTAATTAATCAATATTTAAGATTCGTAATGAGTTATATAATTTTCGTAGTACGTTTAGTATCATTCGGGTTGACAAAAAATGATAATACAACCATACGTGACATTAAAATTTTTGGATAAAAAAGGGCCGTTTTAAAAACGGCCCCATTTTTTGTTAGTCATCATAGATTATTTCTGGATAAACATTTTAATAGCTTTTGTCCTATTACCCAGTGTGTATTGTACATTATATACGCCGTTAGGCAGTTGACTTGCATCGTACGTGGAATTGATAACACTTCCAGCATTGATAGCATTGTATTGCGCTACCACTTTACCAGTCATGTCAAACAACCTTACACTAACATTGACTCTTTCAGCAATTCCGGTATTCACGGTAAGAGTGAACTTGCCTTTGGTTGGATTTGGATAGAGCTGATTAGAAACTTCAGCAGCAGAAATTAAGTTTTCTTCTGCTCTGGGCAATGGCGCAACCGAACAACGTGTTAATGCAAATGATCTTGCACCACCCAGTACACCGCATGCTGTTTTAGCTTTAACGGATATGCTACCACTAGTGAATAATGGAGTGATAGCAATGGTTATAGAAGAGCTATCGGGAGTTCCACTAACAATACTTGTATTTCTTGGAAGCGTCCAACTGTAACCGTTAACAGCTGCCTGAGAAATAGAAGGAGATGATATATTAACGGTGTAGGTTACATTGCTATTTATACAAGGTGTTGCATTTCCTGAAATACTGGTAGGAGTAGGCGGCAAATACTGTAAGGTTACAGATCTGGCCGAACCTAAAATACCACATGCTGACACTCCTCTTACTGAAAGGGCACCGCCTTTGTATACAGAAAGATAATTCACAGTAATCTCAGAGCTATCACTATTAGCAGATACTACTTCTGTCCCTGCAGGTCTTGTCCAACGGAAAGTTGCAATAGCCGACTGAGCATTGGTTGGTGTTGAAGCTGTAGCAGTATAGGTTACGGTACTACCTGCACATGGGGCAAAATTGCCTGTGCCGGATGTTAAAGAAGTAACAGCAGGCGTTACAGACAATGCACTGAGGAATATTCTTCTGTTTATGCTCTCAGAGCAAGCTGTTCTTGCAGTTACCATCAATGAATCAGTAGTAAATCCTGAGTTGAAGGTTACTATTACAGCCGTATCATTGACTCCTGCGCCGTTTACCGAAGCGATGGTTGCATTGGAACCATTTTTAAGTGACCATACGTAAGATGTTGCAAAAGCGACTTTTCTGATTGTGTAAGTCTCAGATATCTTACCGCATACCGCAAGCTGCGCCAATACATTCGGTACAAATGATTTTTGAATTGCACCGGGTTGATTAGCTACTCTTCTGAATATAGTTAAAGTTCTAAATGAGCTGTTGTTACAAGCATTAATTGATCTAACAGCAATAGAACCTGAAACAAAAGTTCTGGCAAATTGAACAGTAATGATTGAATCGCCTTGTCCGGAAATCAGTGTTGCGCCTGCAGGCACTGTCCACTCATAAGAAGTGGCATTCAAAACCTTGCTTATTCTGTAAGTAACGGCAGTACTTAATTCTGAAGCAGGTGAACTAAACGCAGGACATACATCTAACAATCCAGTGATTATGCCGGGAGTGGAAGTACTATTCTTATAGATAATTTTAGAGGAAGCAGGAGAACTATTTCCGCATACATTGCTTGCTACTACGCTGATGGCACGACCACTTACATAAATACTTGCAAATTTTACGATAATGGTTCTTGTGCCTTGTCCGGAAATAATTCTAGCGCCGGCAGGAACTGTCCATATATAGCTCGATGCATCACTCTTAAGCACGACGCTGTAAGTATGCGTAACGGATGTGTCGCAACCTTGAATGTTTGTTGGGCCGGAGATTACACCGGGAGAACTCACCTCTTCACAAGGTGCAATCAAACCATTGAAGGCTGCATCAGTAAATGCTGCACCGGTAGAAGCCAATGGCTGCGAACCCGGACGGTAATCCGGTTCAGTATAATTGTATGGATTAAGAAATACATTGGCAGTAGTGCTCAATGAATCGTTTTTAAACAAACCGGCACCTGTACCAAAGATAGAATCTCGCAAAGCGGGAGCTGTTCCAGGCTCCAAAGCAAGGAAGCAACCGGCAATCAGATTATTTTCAAATTTAGTTACGCCTGTCTGTAAATTGGCGCGCACCGCTGATCCATCAATAAATACACCATAAGGATAATCAGTAAGAATGCTGTTGAACAAACGCAAACCGCTATTTCTGCGGATACGTGCAGCTCTTCTGAATTTAAAAGTAGAAGGCCATGAGGTTAGTACTGTTCCTCTGAAAGGACCAATTTCAGTTACGTTACTGAAAAGCGCTCTTGTTTGAGGTGAATTTGAAGATCCTTGACCATCATTATCTGATTCAAATCCTTCAGAAGTAGAACCAGTACTTTGATCAGAAATCAACGGATCGCGAACACCGAGTGCAAATTGCACTGATCCACTATATCCAAAATCTGTATCCCAGTTATCATCCAGGTTTCTGTAAGCAACTAAGTGGGCACAGTTTACTGTCCCTCCAAACCATTCGAAAGCGTCATCATTAGTATATGATACCTGAACATAATCAACAACCGTACCACGACCTACGGCGCCAAAGGTAATACCGTTGATTTCCTGGTCAGTGTTAAATACGTATCCGCCAAATTCTACACGAACAAATTTCAATACCCCGGAATTGTCATTATCGTTAGGTGCCGCCCCACCGCCATATTCAGTATTGGTAGAAGCTGCAATACCTTCAATATTGGCTACGCCGCCGGGTCTGTTCAATGATGCTCTTCCCAATATAATCAAACCACCCCAGTCTCCTACCCCTCTTGAGCCGGCTGCTTTACTTGAAGTAAATACAATTGGATTAGAAATATTACCCTCAGCAATTAATTTTGCATTTTTGGTAATAATCAAAGAAGAATTGGAAATAGTTGCATCACCCCGAATAACCGTTCCTGGTTGTATGGTAAGGGTAACTCCAGATGCAACATACACTAAACCTGAAATCAAATAGGTATTAGAGGAAGTCCAGGTCGTATTGGATGTAATAGTTCCGGTCACAGTAACCGTTGGTGCCGGATAGCTGGCATTAATCGGATCCCAGTTGGTCCAGCCTTCTGTCCACATCGCAGCAGGCGCAGGCGCAAAAGCACCACGGTAAGAAACATCTCTTATGGAAGATACAGCTGAAACTACAATCTTCCTGTTGTTAAAGGCTGCATCGGTAAAATTCACTCCCGTCAATGCAGGAGAACCGATTGCAGGCCGATAATCAGGATTTAAATAATCATAAGGGCTTTCTAAAATTCCAGTTGTACTTACTAAAGAATCATTGGCAAATACCGACTGATTAAATAAAGAATCCACTACTGCACTCGCAGTACCGGGCTCCGTAGCTCGTGTAGTACCGGCAATAATATTGTCTTTAAATACAGTAACTCCTGTTCGCAGATTATTACGAACAGCAGAACCATCAATATGAACTCCGTAGGGATAATCCATAAGAACACTGTTCAAAATTTTAATACCTGAATTACGACGCAGTCTTGCACCTCTTCTGAACTTGAAAGTGGTAGGCCATGAAGACAATGTTTCTCCTCTGAAGGGTCCGATTATTGTTACGTTACTGAAAACACAGCTAGTTTGAGGGGTATTTGAAGAACCTTGACCATCATTATCCGATTCAAAACCCTCAGAAGTTGAACCGGTACTTTGATCAGATATAAGCGGGTCTCGTACACCCAGCGCAAACTGAACAGAACCACTGTATCCATTATCTGTATCAAAATCATCATCCAAAGATCTGTAAGCAACAAGGTGTGCAGCATTTACTGTTCCGCCAAACCACTCGAAAGCATCATCATTTATAAAAGAGCATTGTACATAATCAATAATTGTGTTTCGACCAACCGCTCCCAGTGTAAGGCCATTAATTTCCTGATCGGTATTAAATACATAGCCGCCATACTCAATACGCACATATTTAAAGTTGCCTGAATTATCTTCATTGTCAGGAGCATTTCCTCCACCGAATTCAGTGTCGGCAGATGCAGCAATCCCTTCAATGTTAGCAACACCGCCGGGTCTATTCAAAGTGCCTTTACCCAGAATGATTACGCCTCCCCAGTCTCCCTTAGATCTTTCCCCAACAGGTTTGCTTGAAGAAAACACAATTGGATTGGTGGAGGTTCCAACCGCATTAATTTTTGACCCTTTGGTAATCACTAAAGATGAATTGGCAATATTCGCGTCACCTAAAATTTTAGTGCCCGGCTGAATGGTCAAGGTAGCGCCGTTTTTTACATAAATCAAACCCTGGATCAGATACACGTTGTTGCTGGTCCAGGTTGTGTTGGTAGTGATTTCTGTGTTGACTGTTACATTTGGGGTGCCGTAATTCGTATTCTGCGGATCCCAGTTGGTCCATCCATCCGTCCAGGGCGCAGCCGGGGCAGGCGCAAAGGCCCCCCTGTAATTCACCACTTCAAAGAAGGGGTTTTGCGCCTGCACTACGAATGCCGTAATCAGCAACGCAAAGAGTAAGCAAATTTTTTTCATAACTTTTTTGAGTTTTTAATTTGAGTGTAAAATTTCAATATTAATTTGATGGAGAGAGGAAATTGGAATTAATTAAAATTTACTTTAATGTTATTGGAACATTATCAATACAACACCTTGCCCATTAAAACTTATAATTGAATTGAAGCGAGATCACTCTTCCGAAATTGGCAACTGATCTTACCGGATCTTCGTTTTTATCAAACTTTCCATTATTGTTATTGTCTTCAAAGAAGAAAAGCGGTTGTGCCAAAATATCCTTCACGTTGAATCTGAACTCCAACCTATTATTCTTAAAGGATTTAGTAACCTGGAAATCAAGTTGCGTCCTGCCGTTTTCCCACAGATTTGGTTCAAATAAAATACCTTCGGAAGTGGCATCTCCGTTACTAGCAAGAAAAATTCGTTGACCATAGCGGTTTAATGAAAGGGTCGAACTGAAATTTCGAACATCGTCCTGATAGGTAAAACCGCCATTGATAACATAAGAAGATTGCCCCTGCATCGGACGCGTACGATTGAAATAATAATTATTGGAATCAATCACTCTTAAACGAACCTTAGAGTCAAGTAAAGTAAGATTGCCGAAAAAGATAAGTTTGTTCAAAAAAGATTTTTCACCCGACTTGAAAAGGCCACCCAATAAGGTTCTTACCTCCAGTTCAAGACCCAGCAACTTAGCGCCGGGTGTGTTTTTATAGGTAAGGGTTCTGTCTTGATTAGTAGCGGAAATAAGTTCGATGGGATCGGTAAATTTTTTATAAAATCCCGAAACAGATATCACCTGTGCCTTGCCCGGATAAAATTCATAACGCAAATCATAGTTTTCTATAGAAGCTCTCTTCAAAGAAGTATCTCCAAAAATGGCATATCTGATAGTATAATCTCTGAACAGGAAGGGCGCCAGCTCCCGGAATTCCGGTCGGTTCAGTGTTTTCGAATAACAAAGCCTCAGATTCTGCTTAGTGTTTAGAGAATAAACAACATTCAAAGAAGGAAGCCAATCAATCTTACGGGTATTCAAACGCACAAAAGTGAATTGATTAAAATCTGCATTTAGTGTTTGAGTAAAATCTTCCACTCTCACTCCATAGATTAAGCGGAGTCTTTTCCCCCATCTCTGGTCAGTCATAAAATAAGCCGCCGACAAAGTAGTGGAAGCAGAATAGATATCTCTTATTTCGGTAATGTCTTTTAATGCGAATCCGGATTGACCATTTCGAAAACGTCCCATATTCTCGCTTGCAAAGATGACATCAGGTGTTAGTGATAAAAGGGATCTGTTAAAACTGGCGGTGCTATAATTGGCAAATGCCAATAAACGCGGATTAAAGGAACGGCTTCTTGTTTGATAATACAATCCAGCTTTGAATGTTGACTGGAAGAAATCGGAGAACTTGAAAGAACGTGAAATATCTCCTTTTATGTTGTTGACTCTTTCTTTAGTAACGGAATAAAAAACTAACCCTGCTGTATTGTCATTATCTACCGGATTAGGCTCCAGTAATTTGGCAAGATAAGAAGATGATCCTGCAACACTATCATAAACCATCCTTCTCAAAGCGGGAACATCCCGGCGGATATTTGAAAAAGAACCCACCCAATTGAACTTGATTTTACTACCCGGGAAATAATGCTCCCCAATCAACTGACTTGAAAAAATCTGATTACCGGTAAACCATAACGCATGAGATCTGGTGAAAACATTCTTTTCATTGATGATATCATCTTGTCCTTGCCGAGTGATCACCCTGTCGTCTGAATTAATGCTGAAAATGTTTTTAAAGCTTAGGTTGTGATTATTATTAAACTTAACCGATATATTTCCAATAACGCCGAGAAGGATTTGTGTAGAAAAGGTTTCTTCTTTGTACACTCTTTGAGCGGCATTTTCATATTCAGGAGCAAAAAACACCCGATCCCCAAAGTTTCTTGAATGATTCTTACTATAGGTAACTGAAAAAATCGTTCCAATGAAATCCTTGTTTTTTCTCTGAATATTTCGACCAACCACATATTGGAAAGATAGATTGGGAGAAGCGATATCATTTTGCAAACCCCAGTTTTTTTGTCTGAAAGATCTGGCATATCGTATTCTTTGATCCATGGGAAGATCCTTAAATTCATTAACCCCGGGTACTCTGGGATCGATGGATCTTAATCTATCTATTCCGATATTATCCAACCACCCTCTCTCATAGATTTTTTTATGCTGAAAGGTAGCAATGGTGTTGGCGCCCATCCCAAATGAAAAGGACTGAAAGTTTTCTGAAGGAATCCCCTTTGTATTGATCACGATTTGTCCCCCGGCAAACTCTCCCGGCATGTCGGGTGTTGCGGTTTTGTAAATTACCAGGTTATCAAGCATGTTTGAAGGGAAAATATCAAAAGCAAAAGCTTTTCGATCACTTTCTGAACTAGGTAGTGGCGCACCGTTGAGATAAGCTGCGTTGTAACGGTCATTTAATCCCCTGACTATAGCGAATTTATCTTCCTGCAAACTGGCTCCACTTACTCTTTTCAAAATATCACCGGTATTTCTGTCGGGTGTTCTTTTAATGGTTTCTGCAGAAATACCATCGCTCACACTGGCACTATTTTTTTGCGCAATCAGCAAAGAACTGACTGTTTCTTTTGGCTTAGCATTAGTTGGTGCAGCTTTGATAACTACTTCAGAAAGTGTACCCTTCGGATCAAGAACAATGTCAAGGTTCGTGGCCTCTCCGATTTTCACTTCAACGCCCGGAATCTTTTTGGTGGTATAAGAAACAAAAGAAGCTGATAAATTATAGCTTCCTTGTTTCAGGCCTCCAATTGAGTAAATACCATTTAAATCGGTTTGCACCGATTTATTTTGATCATCAATAGTGATGGTGGCGCCAATTAAAGCTTCTCCCGTTTTGGAAGAAATGACCTTGCCGGTTATTTTGCCTTGTTGTGCGGTTGCTAAAACAGAAAAAAAAAGCACAACGACTAAAATTGAAAAGAATGAGAATCTGACTTTCATACAATGTAAAAGAAAACAATTGTCAGATTCCTACCCGAATCCGGGCGTTATGTGATTTTTATTTTATTATTACGCAAATGTTAAGAATTTCACTTGAATCCCAATAATTCCAATCTTAAAAAAATTGCAATTTGTTATCACGGTAATATCAATCGCAAACCGGAAAGGAAAGAAACGATAGTGATAAAAAGTTTAACCGGCACTTTCATTGAAGATGATTTTTTTGCCGGTCTCATTTGCCTTCTCTTTTCTGCCCTGAATTGCGCATTGCTTCTTTCTGTTCGTCTCTTCTCCCAATACTCAAAAGGGAAGGGGGTCCCTCCCGATAAACAGACATCCAGCAAAGGAATTTGTTCATTGACATACTGAATAAACACCGCCTGCTTCATTTTCCTTTCTACCAGCGTTTCACCTAAAAATGCCAGCATCGAAGAAGCACTCATAACAATCATCCGGGAACTCACATCCTTGGAAAAAGAAAACTGCTGTTCAACCATTTGAGTGATGGCCGATAAATCGCCGGAATATATTATACGAGTCATATTGGCAATTCCCTGATAACGACTATCCCCATGATATAAGGCTCGTAAATGGAGACTGACCCGCGAACGAGCCGCAACCCTTGCAAAACGATACGTAACCATCGCTGAATCGGGATGCTCTAATTTGAATTTAATTTGATGAGCGGCTAGCAAGGAAATATACCTCGCTGCCTTCAACAATGTGTCCTGAGGAATGCCATTTTCAACAGAAAGCGCGGATAAAAGATCATGGTGAAAATAACGGTCAATTGAATTGGTTAAATCGTTGGTCATCATAGTGAAGGATTTAAATGTATATCAAAGATAAACCAACCCTGTGCCTGACCAAATTTTCGGCAAAGTGAAAACACTTATTTTTAAGAATTATCACACCACTACATTAATCATCTTATTCCGCACATATATGATTTTCTTGGGCGACTTTCCCTCAAGCCATTTAACAATAGCAGCATCTGCCAACACCATTTTTTCCACTTCCTCCTGCGTGGCTTCCAGACTAATCAAACATTCACTTCTGGTTTTTCCATTCAC
This sequence comes from Bacteroidota bacterium, assembly GCA_018970395.1. GTDB lineage: Bacteria > Bacteroidota > Bacteroidia > Chitinophagales > Chitinophagaceae > Lacibacter. Next base: position 200,151 of record JAGWWM010000001.1, on the reverse strand, counting down.
AGCAATGGGATATAATTTGTTCGTTTCAATCAAATACCGCTCTTCAAACATAGGATAGGGCGCATTCAAAATGCTGTCTTCATGTCCTAATAACTGCCAAAGCTCTTCTGAAACATGTGGGGCATAAGGGGTCAGTAAAATCAATAAAGATTCCAGAATGGTTTTTTTATGGCATTTTAAATCCGACAATTCATTCACGGCAATCATCAAAGAACTCACGGCCGTATTGAAACTGAATCGTTGTGTATCCTCATCAATTTTCTTGATGGTTTTATGCAATACTTTCCATTCTGCCTCTACCGGTTCCGCTTCTACCCATACCTTCCCTTTTACCTCATCATAAAACAAGCGCCAAAGCTTCTTGAGAAAACGATGTACTCCCTCAATTCCTTTGGTATCCCAGGGTTTGCTTAATTCCACCGGTCCTAAAAACATTTCATACATCCGAAAAGTATCCGCACCATACTGCTCTACAATATCATCGGGGTTCACAGTATTGAACTTGCTTTTGCTCATCTTCTCAACTTCCGAACCACATATATAATTACCCTCTTCCAGAATGAATGCTGCATTCGCAAATTCTCCGTTACGCCACTGTCTGAACTTTTCTACATCCAGCCGATAACCATCCACAAAGTTTACATCCACATGCAACTTGTCTGTCTTTTTACCTTCATACAAATCAGCTGCATCCAGATATCCTTTGGATACAAATGTGTTCGTTCCGTTGATACGATACACGAATCGGGAAGATCCCTGAATCATACCCTGATTCAATAATTTTTTAAACGGCTCATCAAATCCTATGTGCCCTAAATCATACAGCACTTTCGTCCACATTCTGCTGTACAACAAATGTCCTACTGCATGCTCCGTTCCCCCTACATATAGATCTACCTGCCCCCAGTAATCACTTGCCTTGCGATCACAAAATGATTGATTGTTTTGCGGATCCATATACCGTAAAAAATACCAACTGCTACCGGCATAGCCGGGCATGGTATTGGTTTCATAAATCCATTCTTTCAGATTGGCAAGTGGCCCTTCTCCTTCCGGACCGGGTTCATAATGATCCACGGCTGGCAACAACAAAGGAAGTTGTGTTTCATCCAGTGGATAGGCAATACCATCTTTCCATTGTATCGGAAAAGGCTCACCCCAATAACGCTGTCTGCTAAATGAAGCATCGCGCATTTTGAAATTGATTTTGCGAACACCCACCCCAGCTGCTTCCAATTTTTGTACTGCGACACCCATGGCATCCCGCATCACCATTCCATCTAAAAACTGAGAAAGTTGCAGCTTTGCCTCTTTGGTCGGATTCGCATTTTCCCCGTTAAAGGCATCTCCGATAATATTGGTAACAGAAAGATTGAAATGTTTGGCAAACTTAAAATCCCTTTCGTCGCCACAAGGCACTGCCATAATCGCGCCGGTACCATAACCAGCCAATACATACTCCGAAATCCATACCGGAATTTCCTGTTGAGAAAATGGATGAATCACGTATGCACCGGTAAATACACCGCTGATTTGTTTCTCTGCCATTCGCTCGCGCTCACTTCGGCTTTTTACATAAGCTACATAGTCTTCCACTGCTTTTTGTTGATCTGCAGTTTTGATAATGTCTACCAGTTCATGTTCAGGTGCAATCACCAAAAAATCAACACCGAAAATAGTATCAGGTCGCGTGGTATATACTTTTATTTTATGAGCACTACCCTTCACCGCAAAATCCACTTCCGCTCCTACCGACTTCCCAATCCAGTTGGTCTGCATTTCTTTCATCGAATCACTAAAATCCACACGCTCCAGCCCTTCCAGCAAACGATCTGCATATTCAGTAATTCTCAAATACCATTGACGCAATTTCTTTTTCACGACCGGATGTCCTCCTCTTTCACTTACCCCATTCACTACTTCATCATTTGCCAGCACAGTTCCCAGTGCTTCACACCAGTTCACTTCCCCGTAACCGCAAAATGCCAAACGATATTGCATTAAAATATCCTGTTGGGTTTTCTCGTTAAAACCCTTCCATTCTTCAGCTGTAAAATGTTTCGGACTGAAGGATTGTCCGGGCATCGTATGTTGTTGATTTCCTTCTTGTTCAAAGACATTTATTAAGCTACTGATGGGTTCCGCTTTTTGAGTTTGCCGGTTGAAAAAAGAATGAAACAACTGCAAAAAAATCCACTGTGTCCATTTGTAATATTGAGAGTCGCTGGTTTTCACTTCCCGCTCCCAGTCGAAACAAAAGCCGATATTATCGAGCTGCTTTCTGAAATGCGCGATATTGGTTTTAGTACTCTCCGCAGGATGAATGCCATGCTCCAAAGCATATTGTTCTGCAGGCAATCCAAACGCATCATACCCCATCGGATGCAATACATTGAAACCTTTCAGCCTTTTATAGCGGCTGTAAATATCACTGGCAATATAGCCGAGAGGATGTCCTACATGCAAACCGCTTCCGCTTGGATAAGGAAACATATCGAGCACATAGTATTTGGGACGATCTGAATCATTACTCACCCGATAAGCATGCGTCTGATGCCATTGCTGCTGCCATTTTTGCTCAATCTCTCTGAACCTGTATTCCATTTTGATGTGTCGGTTTTAATCGTAACTGTCGTAATAAAGCCCTTTGAGGCGGCGACAAAATTACGGATTAGCCTCCGATTAAATCGGACTGTTCGACAAGGACAACTCTCAAAAAACAATTACATTTGCGTAAAGGACAAAAAGTAACATGACACAGCATCCCGGCAAGGGCTCGATGAAAAAAGCCCGTCCCTCTTATATCTACTCTATCATTGGAGTATCTCTTGTATTATTCATCCTGGGTATTTTGGGATGGATATTTCTTAATTTCCAAAAGGTAGGAACAACCCTTCGTGAAAACATTCAGATTCATGTATGGCTTACCACTGGCAGTCAGAAATCGATTACCCGTTTAAGTGATTATATCAGCACGCAACCCTATGTAAAAAGCTGGGAATATATTAACAAGGAAAAAGCCAAAGAATTGTACAATAAAGATGGCAATGAATCCTGGGATAAAATTTTATCTGAGAATCCCCTTCCTGAAAGCATTGATTTTTATGCCAAAGCAGAATATGTGGTGAAAGATAGTTTGGAAAGAATCGCGCTCGACCTCACGCAAAAATTTCCAGGCGTCATCAGTGAAGTGCAATACCCGAAAGACCTGGTGATCTCACTTACCGGCAGAGCGCAAAAAATCGGATTGGCACTGATGATTATGGCAGTAATTTTAGGTATCGTGGTGATCATATCTATTGACAGCACTATCCGGTTGGCGATGTTCAGCAACCGCTTTTTAATTAAAACGATGCAGATGGTTGGCGCCACCCGAGGATTCATCGCCCGACCAATGAACATTCGTGCGATTGTGAACGGACTCGTCAGTGCAGGAATTGCCATTGCGGCAATTTGGTTTGTCATATTATGGGTAGAAAGTTATATCCCAGATATGAAGGCATTGAGAGATACAGGGAATTATTTGCTTTTGTTTGGCTCTATCCTGTTCATCGGCGTGAGTATTTCACTTTACAGTACCCACCGAAGCGTGATGAAATACCTGCGCATGAAACTGGATGATTTGTATTAATAAAATGCAGAAGACAAAAATATTCTATCATAAACTTGAAAATAGCATTCATGAAACCCATTAAACAGGAAAAAAAAGTAACCCTCTTCAACAAGGAAAATTATGTTTGGATGTTGATTGGCGGAGCACTAATATTAACCGGCATGTTATTGATGATCGGCGGTAAAAGTGAAGACCCCAATGTCTTTAACGCCGATGAAGTCTATAGCTTCAGAAGGATCACGCTGGCACCCATTTTCATCATTGCGGGTTTAGTAGTAGAAATCTATGCCATCATGAAAAAATCTAAATAAAACCCACCTGTTCCGTGAACACATTTGAATCGGTCGTTATTGCGATAGTAGAAGGACTCACAGAATATCTGCCCGTATCTTCTACCGGCCATATGATCATTGCAGAAAAATTACTTGGAGTAGATCCTAATAATTTCACCAAGCTTTTCACTGTATCCATTCAGTTGGGCGCCATTTTTAGTGTCATTGTATTATACTGGAAGAAATGGATTGCTCCATTGAAAGCAGGGAAACAAGGGCTTGACTTTTTTGTGAAGTTGGGGATTGCGGTATTGCCGGCGCTTATTCTGGGAAAGCTTTTTGATGATGCTATTGACGCAATGCTTGAAAATGCTTTTACGGTTTCCATCACCTTATTTGTTGGCGGCTTTTTGCTTTTGTTTATTGATCGATTTTTCAAGGAAACTTCTATTGAAAAGCAGGAACAACTGGCGTATGCAAGCGCATTCAAAATCGGTCTTTGGCAATGTCTTGCCATGATTCCGGGCATGAGTCGGAGTGCGGCATCCATCATCGGAGGGATGCAGCAAAAACTAACCCGCTCTTTTGCGGCTGAATTTTCCTTTTTTTTAGCTGTACCCACCATGGCGGCCGCCACTGGATATTCTTTGATATTGAAAGACTGGACGGAAGGCAATGGAGTGGTGATGAAAGGGTATGAAATCATATTACACAACAGCGATTATCTCAAAGCTTTTTTAATCGGCAATATTGTTGCATTTGTGGTTGCCATGCTGGCGATCAAATTTTTCATAGGTTTTTTACAGAAACACGGATTTAAATTATTCGGCTGGTACCGCATCGCAGTAGGGGCAGTTTTACTGATCCTTTTTGCGACAGGGTATCTGAAGTGAAGAAAGTTGAAGGTCAACCCAAAATTTCTTCCTACTTTTCTATAAATATTCTGCATGCAAACTGCCGCTCCAAAAGTAGTACGCTCCTGGGCCATGTACGACTGGGCTAATAGTGTCTATAATCTGGTAATTACCACCACTTTTTTCCCCGCCTACTATGCGGCAGTGACCGCTGTTACGCAGGAGCAATTTGCCAAAGGAGTTACTTTTTTAGGCCGCACTTATGTCAATACAGAAATCAAAGATTATGTATTGGCCGCAGGCTTTCTGCTCATCGCCGCACTCTCTCCCATTCTTTCCTCCATCGCGGATTATAAGGGAAACAAAAAACTTTTCATGCGCTTCTTCTGCTACCTCGGCGCAACAAGTTGCGCCTTGCTGTATTTTTTTAATGCAGACAACGTAAGCTTTGGTCTGCTCTGTTTCATGATGGCCGGCATCGGATTTTATGGCTCACAGGTTTTTTACAACTCCTACCTCCCCGATATCAGTTCCGAAGCAGACCGCGACCGCATCAGTGCTAAAGGTTATACCTATGGCTATATAGGAAGCGTCATACTCCAACTGATCGGTTTCGCTCTCGTCATGTCCCTCGACGATAAAGCACATGCGCTGCAAATCACCTTTTTACTCGTAGGTATCTGGTGGATAGGCTTCGCACAAATTCCTTTCAAACATCTACCCATCTCCCCTGCATCAGAAAGAAAAAGCAAAAAACATTTTCTCATCAATGGTTTTCATGAACTGAAAATAGTATGGGATCAACTGATACATCTTCCAGTACTCAAAAGATTTCTTGCTGCTTTCTTCTTTTACAGTATGGGGGTGCAAACTGTCATGCTGGTGGCAATCGACTTTGGCATTAAAGTATTGCAGCTGCCCAACGATCGGCTGATCATCACGGCAGTGATTATTCAACTCGTTGCAATCGCAGGCGCCATCGGCATGTCAAAACTCTCAGAAGCCTATGGCAATATCCGCATCCTGATTTTTACAGTGCTGCTATGGATCAGTGTTTGTATCGGAGGATATTTCGTTACAACAGTCAACGAATTTTACCTGCTGGCTTCTCTGGTCGGACTGGTAATGGGAGGCATTCAATCCCTAAGCCGCTCTACCTATTCCAAATTCATGCCCGAAACAAAAGATACCACTTCTTTTTTCAGCTTTTACGATATCACTGAAAAAATAGCGATTGTAGTGGGGCTCTTCAGTTTCGGATGGATTGAAGGTTTAACAGGGAATATGCGTAACTCCATTCTCGTACTCATCGCTTTTTTCGTGATTGGTCTGATATTCTTATTACTTACAGCGACACGAATAAAACCTGCTAAATTGCAGTCTTAAAATTAACTCGCTTCTATGCAACTATATGCCATCAATACCGGCTATTTTAAGTTAGACGGTGGCGCCATGTTTGGCGTCGTACCCAAAGTGATATGGAATAAACTATGTCCGGCCGACAGCAACAATCTCATTGATATGGCCATGCGCTCTCTATTGATTCAAGATGGCAACCGACTGATACTGATTGATAACGGCATCGGAGATAAACAAGATGCAAAATTCTTCGGACACTATGCCTTGCATGGGGAGGATTCACTGGATAAATCACTTCATCAATATGGCTTTCATCGGAACGATATTACCGATGTCATCCTCACTCATTTACATTTTGATCATTGCGGTGGATCTATTGTAAAAGAAGGAGAAAAATTGCTGCCTGCATTCAAAAATGCTACCTACTGGAGCAATCCCACGCACTGGGAATGGGCGGTTCATCCTAATGCAAGAGAAAAAGCTTCTTTTCTGAAAGAAAATATTTTACCGATTCAGGAAAGCGGGCAACTGCAATGGATTCCAGACCGGGAAAATCAATCCATCAACGAAACCACTTCCTTCACTGATAATATTTCAATTCGTTTTGCAAAAGGACATACGGCTTCGATGATGTTGCCTCAGATAAATTATAAAGGGAAAACCATCGTCTTTATGGCAGATCTGCTTCCCATGTCAGCACATATTCCGCTTCCTTATGTGATGGCATACGATATGTTTCCGTTAACGACACTTACCGAAAAACAAGTCTTTTTAGAGGAAGCTGTCGCCAATGATTTTGTATTATTTTTTGAACACGATCCCCTTCATGAATGCGGCAAACTCATGAATACGGAAAAAGGAATTCGACTCGAACAAACTTTTGCACTTAATATAATTGGATGACAAGTGCTAATGATTCGTGATTAAACTGCTTAAAGGGTGCCTGAGTCCTTTATAGCCCATCATATCCACCTTTACACTGCCCACGGAAATCGGACTTTCAATACGTACGGGAATTTTATTTTTATCATCCGTAACCCATACCACCATTTTTTCTCCTCCCTCAAAAATAGTACCCTCAATTAAGAGTGGTTTGAATTTAATGGCCTTGAATTTCCCGTATCTTGTTTTAACAATCTCCCTCCCAAGATAACGGATATATAAATTATAAACCTTGTCATCAATAAACATATTGAAAGGAATCCGATCCCCCGGTTTGTAAGCATCAAAATTGATATTTCTGGAATAATAAATCGCACTTAGCACATCCTGCGTGCATTGGGGTACTTTATAAGTACCGTTTTGGGTAACTGCAGTATTTGCTTTTTGATTAAACCAAACGGTTTCAGACAGTTTAAAACTTCCCTCCAGAATATTTCTGCTAAACCGAAAAGGCTGAAGCGAAGCGGTATCAATAATTGATTCATACCTATCCCTTACTTTAAAAAATCCGTCAAAGAATTTATTGGTTTTACCTTCTCCAACTATATGATAAGCAGCCTGCTGTTGGTACGTAGTGAACTGCAGACTGAAATTGGCTTCTCCCCCATATACGTACACTCCTGCAAAAGTATAATAGACATGGTAATTCACCATCTCTCCGGTTTGCCAGGACAAATTCCGGATACCACAAAATTCTTCCTGCCAATTACGAGATGAAGGAGTTGCGGAACAACAAAACAAGGCCACCCAAAATAAGATTCGTTTCATGAATAATAGTATCACTAAATTTAACGAGATTTACATCAATCTTGGTATATTGAAAAATAATTTTAAACCGAATATCATCATTGGTATAGACCCCGGAACTGTCATCATGGGCTACGGCGTCATCAGGGTAACCGCTCAATCAATAGAATTGCTGGAAACCGATGTGCTGAAATTATCTAAATACAAAGATGTGTTTGAGCGACTGCACCAAATCCATCTGAAAGTAGGTGCTGTCATTGAAACCCATCACCCCAATGAGCTAGCGATTGAAGCGCCTTTTTTCGGAAAGAATGTACAAAGTATGCTGAAGCTGGGTCGAGCACAGGGAGTTGCCATTGCTACTGCCATGTCGCACGGACTTCCGGTAACCGAATATTCTCCCAAAAAAATAAAACAAGCCATCACCGGCAATGGCAATGCCGACAAAGAACAAGTATGGAAAATGCTGCAACATTATCTTTCCTTTCAGGTGAAACCCAAATACTATGATGCTACAGACGCACTTGCCGTTGCGCTCTGTCACCATTTTCAAAATAAGTTAGTGTCTGGAAAAGGAAAAAAATTAAACGGTTGGGAAGACTTTATACGTACGCAACCTAATAGGATAAAGTCCAAATAAGCCTATTCCGAATTTCTCATTTTAGGTAAAAATCTGAGAAAATAAATCGCCAGCACTAATCCCAGCAAATACCAGACAACAAATTTGCCAAAAATCAAATCAATCAATAATTTTAAAACCACTACAAAAGGGAAAGAGATGGGTCCCCATTTTTCCATGGACCAGATACCGCTCAGGGAAACGAAAGAAAAAACAACAACGAGAGCGTTTAAAGCAGGATACAATGTATAGACCCTTTCATAAACATGCATGAACATGTCAATGATACTATAAAAACCCAACAGCACTACTATCACGCAGACAATCGACAAGTCGAGGGGACGTCTTGATTTTTTTCTGCTTCTCTTTTTATACCCCAGTTCGTCTTTTATTTGCATATTATTATTTTAGATGAAAAAGAATTGCCTCTTGTGCAGCGCGTAATTCATCATTGCTTAGTTTCAATTTAGGACGGGTAAAATTCAAATCATCTGCAGTATCTATCGGCACCAGATGCAGGTGAGCATGCGGCACTTCAAGACCAATCACGGATAAGCCTACTCTATTACAGGGGAAAGCCTTTTCAATCGCCGCCCCAATGGGCTGAGCAAATAACAGTATTTCCGAGAGTAAGGTTGGAGAGAGATGAAAAAAACAATCGGTTTCTGTCTTGGGAACAATTAGGGTATGCCCTTCTCTCAAAGGAAAAATATCGAGGAAAGCGAAAAAATTTTCGTTTTCCGCAATCTTATAAGAAGGGATTTCTCCGGCAATTATTTTAGAAAACAAAGTCATGTAACTTCTTTTACACCGTAATTTCTTCAATGCGAAACTTAATCACTCCCGCAGGTACATTCACCTCAGCCTCCTCTCCCACTACCTTGCCCAGCAAACCTTTACCGATGGGAGAAGTAACGGAAATCTTTCCCGCTTTAAGATCTGCCTCTTTCTCACTCACGATCTGATAAGTAATTGTCTTTTTAGTAGCCATATTGGTAACCGTCACTTTCGTAAGAATAGCTACTTTACTGGTATCAATGTCTTTTTCACTCACAATACGAGCATTGGCAATCACCCCTTCCAGCTGTTTGATTTTTGCTTCAAGTATTCCCTGGGCTTCTTTCGCCGCGTCATATTCCGCATTTTCTTTCAAATCGCCTTTCTCTCTTGCTTCAGCGATGGCACGGGCAGCAGCAGGGCGATCCACTCCTTTCATCTTTTGCAATTCCGCCTGTAATTTTTCCAAACTTTCTTTGGTTAAGTATTGTACTGACATACGCTCGATTTGATTTGTATCAAAAAAATAACAACGCCTCAGAGTGACCACTGAAGCGTTGCCGTTATATTTTACAAAAATAAAGAAAAATTCAAAACCTGATTTTTTTCGCCAGAAAATGACTCATTTTGTAAGACGCCTCATGGCTATATCCGGCTATATGTGGGGTAATCAGCACGTTTTTCTGCTGCATTAAAAACTGCAATTGCTGCTGCTCTTCTACCGTATAAGAAGACAGCGATTCATTCTCCAGTACATCCAAGGCCGCCCCGCTGATCAGGTTGCTTTCCAGCGCATAACTCAAAGCATTGGTATCATGTACCTCACCACGGGAGGTATTAATGAAGATGGGGTGCCCTTTTAACTGTTGGAAAAATGACATTCCCGCATAATGATAAGTTTCATCCGTCAATGGAAGATGCAGACTGATTACATCGCTTTCATCCAAAACATTTTGCAGCGAAGCTTCCGATACATGATCCTGTGAAAAACCTGTCTTATACTTATCGTGCGCGAGCACTTTCACCTGAAAACCCATTAGCAATTTTGCAAAAGCCCTGCCCGTATGACCATAGCCAATGATGCCAACCGTTTTTCCGGAAAGTTCCGTACCCCTGTTGGCATCCCGAATCCATTTGCCCTCTTTGATGGATTCATACGAAATAGAAATTTTATGCAACAGATTTAGTAACATACCCAGTGCGTGTTCACCTACTGCCAGACAGTTGCCTTCTGGACTATTATAAACAGCTATATTTCTTTTTTCAGCAGCTTCCATATCTACTAGCTCCATTCCGCTTCCCAATCTTCCCACCCAACGTAAAAGCGGCGCCTGTTGCAACAAAGTTTCATTGATGGCAATACCGGAGGCAAATACAATACCGGTAGCAAGTGGCAAATAAGGCTCCATAGCTGCATTGGTAAATTGGGATAGATGGACTACTTCACAACCCTCCAGTTGCAATTTTTGTTCCAGCACTTCATGAATTCTTGCAGCCACTATTACCAATGGCTTTTTATAAACAGCATTATCTCGCATACTACAATTCTTTCGAAGTATTTTTAGAAGAATTTAATTGAAAAGTAAGAGCTGCAAATTCCTTTACGGATAATTGCTCCGCTCGTTTATCAAAAAAAGAATCTTGTAAAATAGAGGGGTGCATTAGCTGTTTCAATCCGTTGCGCAACATTTTCCTGCGTTGATTAAACGCTGCTTTTACCAGTTTAAAAAAATCGGCTTTGGAGGTCATTGCCGGAAATTCCGTTCTTCTCCTCATTCTTATGACCGAACTTCTTACTTTAGGTGGAGGATTGAAAGCGCCGGGTTCTACATGAAATAATAAGTCCACTTCATAAAAAGCCTGCACCAACACGCTGATGATGCCATAGGTACGCGAGCCCGGAGCAGCAGCGACCCGATCAGCCACTTCTTTTTGAAACATACCCACCATTACAGGCACCTGTGCTTGCCAGTCAAGTATTTTGAATAAAATCTGAGAAGAAATATTATATGGAAAATTACCTGCTACCATAAACTCACCCTCAAAGGGAGGATCGGCAGTTAATACATCCTGTAAAAGAAATTGTTGTTGATGGGCAGGATAATTTTTTTGGAGAAAAGTCACCTTCTCTTCATCCACCTCAAATGCGAGGTACTCCATTTCATCATGGGGCAATAAATATTTTGTTATCGCTCCAGCTCCGGGGCCGATTTCAAGCAAGCGACTCGGCTTCTCCGCTATTATCGCTTCCACTATACGAGCGGAAATTTTTTCATCCCTTAAAAAATGCTGACCGAGTGATTTTTTGAGTGTGTACTGCACGCTGCAAAGGTAGTGCTTAACCAATGTCGCATCATTGCAAAAGCAGTCGTTTGCGAATAGGTTCATTAGGCACGGCTAATTCGACCATATAAATTCCTGCTCTCCAACTTGCATCCCGCTCTATCCGCCATTCGTTTGCACCAGTCTGAACCGTTACTTTTCGGCGATAGACGATCATCCCAATTTCATTGCGAATCAACAACTCAGCTGCTGCCGATTGTTGTGATTGTAGTTTAATCCGAACTAGATGAGTGGCGGGGTTGGGTGCCATTGTGAAAGTAAGCTGACCTGCGGTTGCATTCTTTTTTATCAATTGCACCTCACTATAATAAACTTCATTTTCTCCGCCCATAAATTTCACCCGATAATATACATAGCCGGGCAGATCATTGGAAATATCATCTGTTGTATGATACAATCCACTGTTTTTCGCTGCTTGTGATTCAAGATGATAAAATGATTTTCCATCCTCACTTTTTTCCAATTCAAAATAGGCGCCGACTCCCTGCAATTGACTGCGCCAGCTAACCGCCACTTGATCCGCATTCATTTGTCTTACATTGAATTCCTGAAAATGCTGATTCAATACAAAACAGCTGTTGGAAGCATTCACGGCGATGGTATCTCTTGCATATATATTGGTGCATCCATTCATCAAATACTGACTTACAACATATGTGCCTGGCTGATTAATATTAATAGATGAGCCGGTATTGCTTCCCACAATATTTCCGCCACCCAAAGCCTGCCAGGTATAGGTGGAAGTTGGAATGGCATTATTGACCCAAACCACACTTACGTTGCCCGGACAAATAGAGGGGAATCCCGTAGTAACATCTGCGGCAGGGACATTAAAGAAGGTAAACGGACAAACAAAATCTTTCAACTCCGCATTAAAGGATATGGATGAACGGGATTTGACCATCAGTCTTCTGAAAGGCAATGCACAGGCATCGTTTAATGTCATTAACGGATCCAATCCCAACTTACTTAGATTGACTGAGAACTCCATGAATTGATTGGCGTCGTAGGTAGTGGACAGAGAATTATCTTTTTGAATCAACTGAAAAACGCCCGTCCACGCGTTCAGTGCACATTGCAAACCGGTATAAAAACTACCTGATGTTTTGGGAACAATATTCGCATAGCCATAAACTGCGCCGGTTCCATCTCCGTCAAAAGCACCTCCCCAGTTAAAGGCTGCGGGGTTTGTTGACAAAGTACTTTGATGCACCCAAATACGAGCTTCTAAATAGCTGAGTGCAGAACTGCTATATTCGGCTGTAAAAATGATATCGCCCGGACGGATTACATTACCTGCCGCATCAAACAACCAGGCAGTGTGTCCGGCTTCTGGACCAAAACCCGAAAATTTCTGTGTGGCAGTATTGTATTGAATATTGGTTTGATACATTTCAAAATCAAAGTAGCGGTTACCTTGATTGCTCCCCAACGACAATCCTCCAAAGAACCACAATGAATCCGTAGTGGAAGTGCCGTCTCTCCTTACGTGCATATACATATCGAGGATTTCGCTTTTATCGGGGACTGATTGTGAAACCGGGCAAGACCAGTTGGCCGGGCTCATTCCGTTCTTGTTTCCACCGGAAAAAGAAGAAGAATCATTACCATGATGGTCTCTTACAAATACCGCATCAATGAGCGTTTTATTATTTAGATTGGAATAGAGAGGAACGGACATGCCTCGCATAAGCGGAACATAGCGGGAATTTGTATTGGAATTGTATAATGCAAGTTGAGCAGCCACACCCGTCGTATCAATTACCCCGATACCCGTACCGGCATCTATTTTAAACCAGTCATCATTGGCAGCTAGTGCAGCAGTGTTGAAATAATTACTTCTGAGCTCTCCATCCACCCCAAAAGCAGCCCTTACCTGAGGGGAAGTAATCTGAGAGAATACTTCCCTACCTGTAAAGTTGAAAATCAACAGCAACAAAAAGAGCCATTGTTTCATAAGGCAGGTTTTAATTGGTATTGGATTAATTTATTGGATAAGAGTAATTACATCTAAATCCCAATACGAAACTACAGCTTCAGTTTAGTCAATGCAATTTTTTGCAGTTAGGAAAACCCTTAGTTTTTGGAGAAAATACCCTGTTGATACAACACACTTTGATAATATCTCTTTGCAGTACCGAATGCGAAAACCACCAGAATAAGAATAATAGCAAGGAATAGGGAAATATAAATAGATATGGGGAGGGTAGAAAGAAATAAAAAGAGGAAGATTAATCGACAATAATCCAGATAAAACACCCAGTTCTTCTGCTCCAGCATGGCTCCGTTACTAATTACACTTATAAGAATAAATAGAGTTGCAAGTGTCAGTTGTGTGCCACTTAACAAAGGCTCAAATAAAATCACAAAAAAAAGTACAATCAAAATTAAAACTGCTTGAAAAAGAATTACTTTATAAAGCAACTTGTTGACTATAAAATCCCCTGTGGGTTTCTGCAATAATCGCTCCTCCAGTATTGTACGATGCTCCGGATTCAAATCATCAGGTCTGCCAAAAATGACTTTCCATTTGTCGCGCCAGGATTTTTGTTGACCGAAGGACAGCAACATCTCGAGCCAAAAATGAAAATGTTGCCAAAGAAAACTGTGACTGTTCAGCGGTTTGGTTAATCCGTAAACCGGCTTCTCTTGTTCTTCTTTGAAAGTACCGAATAGTTTATCCCATATAATCAATACATCTCCATAATTCTTATCCAGGTATTCAAGATTAGAACTATGATGAACGCGGTGATGAGAAGGCGTTACCAGAATATATTCCAGCCAGCCAAGCTTACCAACCAGCTGGGTATGAGAGAAAAATGGATAGATGCCGTGAAACAATAATACCATCGTAATCATTTCCGCAGGAAATCCCAATACCGGCAAAAACGACCAGAACAACCCTCTGAATACTGCCTGTAAAGTAGTAACCCTGACCGCTACGGAATAATTATAATCCTCACTCTGATGATGCACCACATGAGCTGCCCAAAGAATATTTACCCGATGACCATAACGGTGGTACCAGTAATAAAGAAAATCAGTGAATAAGAAAAGTAGTAACCAATTGAGAGGCGTTGCGTTAAAATGAAAGAAGGCAAAATGCTTGTACAAATAATCAAAAAAATAAAAAAAGAGTCCGGTCGTAAACAAATCACAAATGCGCTCCGCAATACCCACATTGAGATTGGAAATCGTTTCATCAAAACGGAAGACGGATTTGTTTTTTTTGACAGAAACATAGTATTCCAGCAAAATGAAGGAAGTAAAAAGAGGTACCGCCAAAGCCATCCAGTTCAAGTGCATAGATCCAGATAATATTAAAAATAAATAATACGCCGCACATCCATTAAGCACAGACAACCCGACACCGCCCCACGAATGCTGGGCACGACAACATCCCGAGAAATCGGGATCGACAACCTATTTATCTTACAAAACCCCTTGTAATATTATACAGCTCATACCACTCCTGATGATCCAGTTCAAAGCTGAAACCCGCAGCAATATTCCTGATTCTTGCTTCATTGGTGGTTCCGATTAAAGGAAGCGCTCCCAGTTTCACCAGCCAGGCAATAGCAACGGACTCAAAATGAGTATCATATTTAGTTGCCAATTGTTCAAGTTTATCTCTTACTTGTAAAGGTACTTTATCATTACTCTCCGCAATTTTTCCCTCTGCAAGCGGAGCAGTGGCAAGGGGACGCATATATTTCTGTTTGATATAATCAATCTGTCCGTTATCGAGCGCCGCCGTATTCAGGAGATTCAATTCAATATGATTGGTAACAATGGGTGTGCGCAGATAAGAACTTAACAGCTGATGCTGGAAGACAGAGAAATTGACCACGCCTATATTTTTCGCTTTACCGGAAGATTTGATTTGTTCGAGGGTACGAGCCGTTTCTTCCAGATCGGAGATGGCATCTAGATTATTCACCAGAAAAACATCTACATAATCGGTTTGAAGCTTACGGAGTGATTGCTCCAGACTCGCCAGCAAATGCTTCCCGGAACTATTGAAGTGGGGCACTTTAATTTCAGGTTTGAGATAGTGCGGCACTAGATAACCTGCTTTAGTAAAAAGGACAATCTCCTCTCTTTTGATACCGCTCGACTGAATGACGCGACCAAACAGTTCTTCACAATCGTATCCTCCGTAAATATCAGCGTGATCGAAGGTGTTTATGCCAAGGCTCAGACATAAATGTACCACAGATTCCATTTGAGAGAATGAAAGATGCTCATCCTGCCAGCGATAGAATCCGTAAATAGCCGGTGAAACTTTGGGGCCGGAATCGCTGAGATAGATTTTGTTCATCGGTAAGTAAAAATAGTTGGTTGACAATAAAGGTAAAACTTAATCAAAAGTTCCCGACAAAAATAATATTTTTTTATTAGTCTATCAATTTAGTATATTTAAATTGCTAAAATATTTAAATTGTAATCCATGAGAGTGTTTTAATATTGTTTATAAGTTGATTAAAATGAAAGAAATTGCAATTGTAACAGGTGCTTCCTCCGGCATAGGCCATGAAATAGCCAAACTTTTTGCAAAAGATCAGATCGATATACTGATTGTGGCAAGAGATGAAAAGAAATTGCTCGAAATCAAAAAATCTTTCGAAGAAGAGTATAAAATAAATGTGTTTACCGTTGCCGCTGACTTGTCTAAAAATGAAGGCATTCAGGCAATTCATGATATGGTAAGTTCAAAAAGTTTTTTTGTTAGGTATTTAGTAAACAATGCCGGGTTTGGCGACTATGGCAAGTTCGTTGACAGAAGCATGGAGAAATACAGGGAAATGATCCATTTGAATATGTTGAGTCTTACTGAACTAACTTATTATTACGGAAAAGAGATGGTTAGAAAGGGGAGCGGAAAGATTATGAATGTTGCCTCTATGGCCGGTCTACAGCCCGATCCTAATTTTGCAGTTTATGGAGCTACTAAAGCCTATGTAATTAGTCTGTCAGAAGCCATTCACAAAGAATTTGAAAACACCGGCGTTTCTGTAACCGTTTTATCTCCTGGGGCAACAGAGACGAATTTCATGGAACGTGCCGATATGCGTAACGCCAAAATTTATGAAAAAGGGGGGATGACTTCAAGAGATGTGGCGTTAGAAGGATACAATGGCATGATGAAAGGAAAACTGCATGTGATTCCCGGATTCAAAAATAAAATCCTTGGATTTTTATCCGGTATTACACCCTCCGGCAAATTGAGACTCAACATAGCAGCGAAAGTAATGGCATCAAAGAAAAAATAAAATGCCCATTTTATCATTCATAAAGAAATCATTCCTCACTGCTGTTTTTCAACGTCATAAGCAGATTATATGCTCCTTTTGTTACAAAGGTTTTATTTCTAAATTCATCCGGTTTATAGAGTTCCGTGTATCCATTTTCTGAATTGCCTTTTTGAACCTCCACCATTGAAAAGGTTTTAGGATCTGTTTGAATGAAAAGAAAATCTTTATTTTCGTAACGAACAAATGCATCATCCGGTAGCGTATTCACCAGTTTGGCTTTGATGTCTATATCTGCATTCATAAACATACCAGGCAACAAATGCTCTTTGTATTTTTTGAAATGGCAATGCACTTCGGCAGACCGGTCTGCCGATAAACTTTTCCCGATCAAAAGAATTTCACAGGGATGCTTGATTTCAGGATTGGTATTAGTATAAGCCCTCAACTCCTGTCCGATAGAGAGTTTATCCAGGTCTTTTTCAAATATGGTAAGCTTTAAATGAATATCATCCGGATTCACTAATTCAAACAGCACTTCACTGGGATTTACGTATTTACCAATATTGGAATTTACTGCAGTTACAAATCCGTTGATGGGTGAATGAATATTAATAGTTTTAGAGATATTCCCTGCATTTACTGCCAAAGGATTAAGATGAATCAACTCGAGTTTTTCTTCCAGCGATTTTACTATAATCTGCTGCATTGTATAGGTATTTTTAGCCTGCTCAAAAACCTTATCACTAGTCGCTTTATTCTCATTCAGCTGCTGCTGTCTATGATACTCGCTTGCAGTGTAAACGAGTTGCGATTTTGCCGTAAGATAATCCTGCTGCAATTGAATATACTGCGGATCTTCCAGCACAGCCAACACCTCCCCTTTTTGAACATGCATTCCGGGTATTAATTTGGTAAATTTCAAGTAGCCTCCCAGAGGAATACTGACAGAAACCATGTTTTGCGGCGGCACATCAATCACTCCATTGGCTTTCAATACAGAAGAAATGACTTGTTGTCTTAATGTATCTGTTAATATGCCGGCATTACGATATTGAGCATCCGTTAGACGTACTACATCGGGATCCAGATTTTCATTCGTCTTTTCCACTTCTTTATTTTTACATGAAAAGAAGCCGACAACTAACAGAATTACAGATATGACTTTCTTCATTTCAATTCATTTATTTGTTTTTAAAAAATTAAGTTCAATTCGCATTTTATCTCTGTTATATACAGTCTCCACATATTCACTTTGCAGCTTTACCGATTCATTCATCAGCATTACCCACTCCAGATAATTAATTTCTCCCTTCGCAAACTGCGCATCTGCTGTCTTGATAATTGTTTCAGCATTATTTAAACCAACCGTCTCATAAAAGTGAACGGCATCTGTATATTTTTTGTACTCTAACAGAACAGACCGGTAATATTGATTGAAACTTTTAAGATTAGCATCGTACTCCATTCGGGTGATGGTTTCATTCAATTTAGCTGCACTGATTTTTGCTTTAATCGCCTGGGTGAACAGAGGAACCCCCAATCCCAATTGAACCGACTGAAACCGGAGGTTGCGATCATATAAAATATTATCTGCGCCAACGCCCCTCATCCCCATTATATTATAGCCGACATTCAACTCCGGAAATCTTTTCGATTTTTCCAGATTGGTGAGCGCAATTGCCATATCCGTTTTTTGTTTGGCATAGATCAGTGTCGGATGTTGACTCGGCATCATGGTATCAGCAGTCGTAAAATAGGCTTCAGCCGATACTTGATCGGAAGGGAAAAAGGTCGTATCGGTATTGAGTAAAAGTTGAAATTTCAGTTGCACGATCTGCATATCTTTTTCCAGTTGCGACAACTGTAAAACAGCCTGATTCCGCTGATTGTCTGCTGTTATCTTTTCTAAAATATTCGTCTCTCCGGATCGCAATCGAATAACTGCTCTTTTATAATATTCCGAGTAAAGCGAATCAATTTTCATGAAGAGTTTGCGTTTCTTTTGTAAATACAACAGCTCGTAATACAATGTCGCCACTTCCTTTTTTAAATTTTTTTCTCTAACTGCAATCCCCAGAAAGCTATGTTTCCACTCTTGAGTGAGCAGCGCATTTTTCGTAGCATACACATTAGGGAATTGAATGGCTTGCGAAAATCCAAGCTTGGCATCTCTGTAAAAACTATTGATTTGACCATACTCTCCGACAAAATTAGTTGGGGGTATATCCTTGCTGGTTCTGATCAATATTTTTTGATAGTCTGCGCGAAGCTTTTCTGTTTTTACAGATAAATTATTTTTTAATGCCGTATCAATAGCCGCCTGTAAACTGATGGGCGTTTGCGCATGAACACTTGTTGAAAAAAAGAAGATTGCCGTTATTACCAAAGTATTTTTCGGAATTGATTTCAACTTAACCATATTATTCCGTTCAAAAAGAATATACAAAATGGGCAATACGAATAAGGTAAGAAAAGTAGCGATCAATAGTCCCCCAATCACCACGGTTGCCAACGGACGTTGGACTTCTGCCCCTTCACCCGTACTGATTGCCATAGGCAAAAAACCTAGAGATGCTACAAAAGCCGTCATCAATACCGGACGCAGGCGCACTTTGGTTCCCATCATCACTATCCGTCTCAAATCCTTCATCCCGGATGCTTTCAGGCGATTAAATTCGCCCACCAGCACAATACCATTCAATACAGCCACGCCAAACAAAGCAATAAAACCAACTCCGGCAGATATGCTAAAAGACATTCCTCGAATACCCAAAGCAAAAACACCTCCGATTGCAGATAAAGGAATCGCAGAATAAATAAGCCAGCTTTGTCTGACAGAACCAAAAGCAAAAAACAACATCAAAAAGATCAATACCAAAGCCACAGGAACTGCAACATATAATCTTGATTTAGCTGCTTCTAAATTTTCAAACGCACCTCCATAAGTAATATAATACCCTACCGGCAATTTAATTTGTTGTGCCACCCGCTGCTGAAGTTCATGTACCATACTTTGCACGTCTCTTCCACGTACATTGAAGCCAACCATAATTCTTCGATGAGAATTTTCTCTTTGTATTTGATTGACACCTTCAGTCATAACAATGTCTGCCACTGCATACAAAGGAATTTGTTTGCCCTGCGGCGTTGCAATCAACAAATGCTGAACATCCGAAAGATTTTTCCGCTTTTCACCTGCTAAGCGAACGACAAGATCAAAGCGCTTTTCTCCTTCATAAACCATCCCTGCAGACTGACCTGCAAAAGCGGCATTAATGACATTATTCACATGATTGATGTTCAGTCCGTACTGGGCCATAGCCGCACGATTATATTTAACCACAATCTGCGGCAAACCGGATACAGTTTCTACATACAAACCGCTGCTTCCCTGAACCGCATTGCATATATTGCCCAGTCTTTGTCCATAGGCACTTAATGTATCTAAATTATCTCCGAAAATTTTACATACCACATCTTGTCTTGCCCCTGAAATCAATTCATTAAAGCGCATCGCTACCGGATATTGAAAACTAAAATTAACGCCCGGAATATCTTTTAACGCATCAGACATTTTAGTTTCCAACTCCTCATAAGTTTTTCCGGAAGTCCATTCCTTTCTTCCTTTGAGTACCACAATCATATCGGAAGCATCAATCGGCATAGGATCGGTAGGTATTTCACTGTTGCCCGTCTTGGTTACAATCTTTTCTATTTCCGGAAATTGATTCAGTAACAACTTTGATGCTTTGGAAACCGCATCTATGGATGTTCCTAAGTTGCTACCCGACAACACCCTCACTTCAACTGCAAAATCACCTTCCGGCAACTTGGGCATAAACTCCCCGCCCAACTGAGTAAGCAATACCCCTGCACCTGCCAACAGCAGTATAACGGAAAGGATTATCTGTTTTTGATTTCTGATCGATTTAATCAGCATAGATTGATAAAATCGTTCCAGCCGATACATCCATTTATCGGAAAAGGTTGGTTGATGGGAAATATTTTTTTGCAAGAACAATGTACTCATCACCGGAATATAGGTGAGGGATAACAAAAAGGCGCCGGCAAGTGAAAAGGCGACCGTCTGCGCCATAGGTTTAAACATTTTACCTTCAATGCCATGCAAAGAAAAAATAGGCAGATAGACCAGTAAAATGATGATTTGGCCAAACACCGCACTAGTCATCATGCGGGATGCGGAATCCTGTACTTCAGCATCCATTTGAGTCTGTGTCAGTCTGTTGACATTTAGAAAATGCTTACTGTGAGACAGTCGGTGCATAACGGCTTCAACAATAATGACCGCTCCATCTACAATCAAGCCAAAATCCAGCGCGCCAAGACTCATCAGATTACCACTCACACCAAAAAGATTCATCATGATAACAGCGAAAAGCATGGAAAGCGGAATGACAGATGCCACCAAAAAGCCTGCCCGAAAATTTCCAAGGAAAAGCACCAGTACAAAAACAACAATCAAAGCGCCTTCTGTTAAATTTTTCGTAACCGTATTAATGGCATTATTGACCATCTTCGTGCGATCCAAAAAAGCGTCTATTATTATACCTTCCGGAAGCATCTTATTAATTTGCGCTATCCGTTCTTTGATATTTTGAATCACTTCCTTGCTGTTGGCTCCTTTCAACATCAGCACGACCGCTCCTGCTACCTGTGATTCTCCATTGTAGGTCATGGCGCCATATCTGGTGGCAGCACCGATATTTACTTTCGCAACATCACGAATACGCAAGGGCGTTCCGTCTGAAAGTGTTGTGATGACCATGTTTTCAATATCACTGATGCTGCCCGCCAAACCTTCGCTTCTGATGTATAACAGCGTTGGCCCTTTTTCGATATAAGAGCCACCGGTGTTTTGATTATTGTTTTCAAGTGATTGGTAAATATCATTAATGGTGATGTTGTGCGACAATAAATTTGCGGGTTCTACCGCTATTTCATACTGCTTTAAAAAACCGCCAAAACTGCTGACTTCAGCGACTCCTTTTACGCCCAGCAGTTGCCTGCGAACAATCCAGTCCTGAATGGTACGAAGCTCCATGGCATTGTACTTATGTTCATACCCTTTTTTGGCGCGCACCGCATATTGGTAGATTTCACCCAATCCAGTCGAAACAGGAGCCAGTACGGTTGTGCCCAAACCTTTAGGAATTTGTTCCTGAATCTGCTGGAGTCGTTCACTGATTTGCTGACGTGCCCAATAAGTATCAATGTCATCTTCAAATACCATGGTCACAATAGACAGCCCAAATCGGGAAAAACTGCGCAGTTCCTTTAACCCGGGAATATTACTATTCGCCTGTTCAATCGGAAAAGTAATGAGGCGTTCAACATCGTTGGCGCCTAAAGCAGGAGCAACAGTAATAAGCTGCACTTGGTTATTGGTAATATCCGGTACCGCATCAACCGGTAAACGTTTCAGCTCATATACCCCGAAAATAATAAGCCCAATTACCAATAGTCCAATAATCAGTTTATTCTTAATTGAGAACCCAATAATTTTCGTCAGCATGATTGAATAAAAAATTTGATACAATAGATTCCCTGATACAGGAAATTACTTTTTTGAAAGTAACCGGCAAGAGTAGCAGGTCATTCAGCAGTAGAATAAAAATTAGCTGATACGCGGAGGCTGCCAGATATTACTTAGAAAGGAAGATATAAAATTCACCTCTCTGCTATACCAATTTATAATTGTAGGAGCAGGAAATATTTGGACAGAACTCAATAAAGACGAAGAAGGTATATGAGTTACTAAGCAATTAAGAGAATTGTGGACTGACTTGAACGGCAGTCTTTCATGATCATGATGTTGATCGTCAGGGTGTTCTATAATGTCTGCGTAATGTTTTTTCAGAAAATCAAAAAAGGATTGATTCTGATCCAATAATTGATGTTCCTGATAATGATGCAACAACACCGGCAGGCGAAACAACTCAATTGCAGGAGTATTTGTCAAAAGGATAATACAAGAAAAAAATATAACATTTAAATTTTTCACAATAGTAAAGGTAATGAAAGTTTTTCATCATATACCTTTGCTCAAATTGAATTATATCAGTTGAGTAATCGTTTCAACACCTTACTTTTACCCTAAGAAAAAATAACAAATCCCCATGAATGCCGAATTTCAAAAAATCATCGACTTCCGCAGATCGAACAGAAAATTTAATCCTGATGTTGAGGTGCCTGATGAAATCATACGCACCAGTCTGGAAAGAGCCATTCTTTCACCCAACAGCAGCAATATGCAATTGTGGGAATTTTATTGGATACAATCTGAAGAAGCGCTGAAGGCAATGGTACCGCTCTGTTTAGGTCAACAAGCCGCTGCAACAGCAAAGCAAATGGTGGTGTTTGTCACCCGAAAAGATAAATGGCGCGAAAGAGCCAATTGGAATCTCTACAGAATCAAAGAAAACATTCAGGGAGAGCCTACAAAAATTCAAAAGAAGGCACTCAAGTATTATGATACCATCATGCCATTACTATACAGAAACGATCTGTTGGGATTCAGCACGCTGATGCGCAAGTGCATTAGTTTGGTAATGGGATGGAGAAAACCTTTTTTCCGAGCAGGCGGAAAAACTGAACAACGCATCACGGTGCACAAGTCCTGTGCGCTGGCAGCACAAACCTTTATGTTATCTATTGCCGCGGAAGGCTTTCATTCCTGTCCAATGGAAGGCTTTGACGAAAAACGCGTAAAGAAATTCTTAGGCTTACCCAAAGGTGCAGAAATCAATATGATCATTTCCGTTGGCCTTGGAACAGAAGCCGGCATCTGGGGTAAACGATACAGAGTGCCTTATGATGAGGTGGTTTTTGTAAGATAGAAAAATCAGCTTATCGCATTTCTAACCTTAACGGGAAATAATTTTTTGACTAGTCTATCGAATTAGTATATTTGTACATCGATTCAAAATTTAAATCTTTTTATATGAGTTTACGCATCAACGACATCGCGCCCGATTTTACCGCTGAAACCACACACGGAACGCTTCAGTTTCACGAGTGGATTGGCGAGAGCTGGGTGGTATTGTTTTCACATCCCAAAGATTTCACTCCGGTTTGTACTACCGAATTGGGATATATGGCGAGACTGGAACCAGAGTTTAAAAAGAGAAACACCAAAATCATCGGATTGAGTGTAGATCCGGTGGAGAGCCACCTGCGTTGGGAAAAAGATATAGAGGAAACGCAAGGCTGCAGTGTGAATTATCCGATGATTGGCGATCCCAATCTGGAAATAGCGAAATTATATGATATGCTGCCCGCAACGGAAACCGGGAAAGCAGAAGGCAGAACAGCCGCCACCAATCAAACCGTGAGATCTGTATTTATCATTGGACCGGATAAAAAAATTAAACTGATCCTCACCTATCCGATGTCCACCGGCAGAAATTTCAATGAGATATTACGTGTGCTTGATTCAATGCAATTGACGGCGCAGCATAAGGTAGCCACCCCGGTGAATTGGGAGAAAGGAGAAGACGTGATCATTCTTGCATCAGTATCGGATGAAGAAGCGAAAACAAAATATCCCAATGGCTGGAAAGCCGTGAAGCCTTACCTGCGCGTGGTGCCGCAGCCGGAGTAAGAACCGTTAAAACAACACATACGCAATCGCCAGCGTCACCAGCACATTAAACAACTGTGCAAGGAGAAACGCATAGAGCGGTTTTTTATTCCCTTTATAAAATAGCTCACTGAACTTTGTCTCCAGTCCGATGCTGGTAAAAGCCAGTGTAAACCATAAAGTCTGTAAATTCTTGAAAGTGCCTTTTACATCACTGATCACTTCAGGTTGCACCACAAATGAAAACAGTAAGGATACGCCAATGAAACCAAGTACAAATTTTGGAAAACGATCCCAGATGACGGAGAGTGAAGGTTTTAGTTGCGCTTCCGGCGAATCCTGTTTTTTAGTATACGACCAATAAATGGAAATCACAAAAGCGGCAATGCCCAGTAAAACATTTTGTGAAAATTTCACGATGGTACTAATCTTTAATGCTTCCTCTCCTACTAATGTTCCGGAAGCCACTACAGCGCCGGTAGTATCAATGGTGCCGCCCAGCCAGGCACCGGTTTCTGCTTGTGAAAGTCCCAGATATTGCGCGAGATAAGGCATCCCGATCATCATAGGAATTGCGGTTATCAATACCAATGAAATCACATAAGATAATTTTTTGGAATCCCCTTTGATGGCACCTGAAGTTGCAATGGCCGCGGATACACCGCAGATAGAAACCGCGCTTGCCAGCATCATCTTGAGCTCTTCATCAATTTTAAGTTTGGTACTGATCCAGTAGGCAAAGTACCAGACTGATACTACTACTGCCAGTGCCTGAATCAACCCGAGGGTTCCTGCTTTAAGAATGTCTCCGAAAATAACGCCTGTCCCCAACAAGATCAATCCGATTTTAACATAGAGTTCCGTTGATAATACCGCTTTGAGCCACTCCGGAACTTTCAGAAAATTACTAATTAAGAGACCGACAGTTAAACTGATAATCACTGCTTCGAGATTCAGCGAACGCACTTGCGCACTGCCTGCAATAAATGTAGCGAAGATGGTTAGAAGATAAAGCACAGGAAACCCGAAGAAAAGATGTTTAAGCGATTTGCCGGACAGCAAAAAACCGATAGCACTGACACCCAGCACAAACAACAACTGATACAATAAGGCCAATAAATTATCAGTCGTTAATAACTTACTGCTCAGTTCTGCGCCACCGCTCCAGTTATATACAGGCAAGGGAAGATTCAGTCCGAGCAGAATAAAAACAATAGATAATCCTCCGAGTAAAACCACGATCCAGTCTTCAGAGAGTTGAATTGTTTTGTTAACTGACATATAGGTTTATTATAGTGGATACAAATTTATATTTAGAATTCCTTTTCGCCTATCTCACTCGAAGGCAATTTGATTTTATTATTCAATTTGTTTAAGTTGATCGTAAAATTAATCAATAAGACATCAGTCTCCTGAATATAGTTGGTTGTGGTATAAAAATCTCTGCCCGATGTAGAAATCCTTTGCTCATTAGCATTTAATCTGCCAAGATTGATATTTTGCCACTGGAACCCTAAAGTATATCTGCCGTTATTAAAGATTTTTTTGACAGAGATATTCGGATTAAAGAATCTTGAATCTTCTCCCTGAGCAGTCGGTCTGGCTGACAAATAATTCAGATTAGCCTGCAAATTCCATTGTTTACCTAAATCAAAAGCAGTATTAATATTGAATGAATAAACCCAATTGGTGTTGGCTACCTCTGATACTGAACCAAGCACATTTAAAGTGCCTCCAATTTTATAATTGTAAATGTTGGCACCTGCATAAGCAGTAAACCATTTCGTCGGTTTAAAATTACTGCCAATCTCAAATCCAATGAGCCGGGCATTATCTGTACTGGTGAAAACCCTGTTCAGTATGGTATCTGCATAAACACTGTTAACCCTTTGTATGGGATGCTTGATATTTTGAAAATAAAGGGTAGTAAAAAATGAACCATTCGGAAATTGATTGTTAATGCCTAATTCAGCAAGATCTATAAATTGCGGCAAGAGGTTGGGATCCCCCTGCTCCAGTGTCTCAGAGTGTTCACGTTCAGGTATAGGATTCAACTCATAATTTTTATTTCTCTGAACACGCTTGCTGTAACCGGCCTTTAAATTCCAGGCACTGTTCAAAGGATACAAGAGATTCAAAGAAGGAAATAAATTATCCAGATTCAACTTATTGATATTCTCATCATAGGATAAACGCACTGATCTTTTGGCAGACTCAAATCGGAGCCCTGTATTATATTGTATTGTTCCCAGCTTACCGGACAATTCCGTAAACAGTCCATGAATCTGATTGGTAGAGCAGGCAAAACCTCTGAACTTTTCAATATCAGGCTGGTTGGTAATAGGAGTAACATTATATTCAAAATTCCCTTCCTGATTATCCCATCTGTACTGATAGCCGGTTTCTAATTTATGCTTGCCAAAAGGAATACTGTAATCGAATTTTATTCTATAGCCATCAATGGGATTGCTATATGGGTTGGTTACATATTGAAAGACCGCTCGCTTTTGAGGAAAATCAGTATTGGTGTTGAAAGTATTGCCGTAGAGATTCGCGTATTCATAAATAAAAGATGCGTTTATCTTAGACTTATTTTTAAAAATATGTATATAATCAATGCTTCCTAAGGTGAAAACGCCTTCTCTGTTTTGCAAATTCGAATTGAAATAATTAAAGGTTCGGATGAGAGCGCCTGTGGTCAGATTTCTCACCGTATTATTATAAACGATATCTGCTCTTCTTTGCTGATACTTTTTACCGGCAACCAATCCTACACTTATGACATCGTTTTTTCCGGGATTGTAAGTAATCACCGTTCTTCCTCCAAAATTATAGCGATCAAAGCTCCGCTCACCCAATGATGGAAAATAAGTAATGATATTATCGGATTGATTCTTTGTGAATACATCTCCTTCTCTTCTTCCATTCGCATCATTACGGGTAAAGTTGCCGCTCAGCGTAATATCCCATCTGTCTTTTTTATAATTATACGTGATATCAGCGCCAAACCGTAGTGGCTTTTCAAGATTATCATAGTCGGTGGTGCTTGGCAATCCGCCAAGCAAATTAAATTGTGTAGATGAGCCGTTGGATGAACCTTTGATGGTGGTAATGTTGATAATTCCCGATTTTCCATCTGCATCATATTTAGCAGAAGGTGCAGTAATAATTTCTATATTTTCAATTGTATTTGCGGGCAACTGACTTAGTACTGTCTGTGGATCGGTTAAGACGGGCTTCCCATTAATCAAAACTAAAAATCCGGTGGCACCTCTTACAAATATTTCTCCTGAAGCATTGACCGATACAGAAGGCAAGTTCTTTAGTACATCTGTTGCGTTTCCGCCTTTGGCAGCTTCAAACTGACCCGCCTTGTAAATTTGCTTATCCAGTTTATTGCTGATTTTTGAACGCGTTCCCTGTACAACAACATCATCCAGCTGCTTTCGGGATACTTTCAAAAAAATGCTATCGAACTTTAATTCCCGAATAGATTCAGTTATTGAAAATGATTGAAGATAGTTTTCATATCCGATAGAAACCACCTTGATCAAATAGTTTCCTACATCCAATGAAGCAATCAGATAGTCTCCTTTTTTCCCGGTCAGTTTTCCGCCTACGACTGAGGAGTCGGACTGCTTCAACACCACTACACTGGTAAATTCAATCGGCTGATTCGTTTCCCGATCAGCAATCACTCCTTTTACAACTCCCTTTTGTGCAAATAAACTGCCGGATAGAAACAATAAAAAAATGAATACTACTGATTTCCTATACAATGTTACCATACGGATTTGAATATTCTCTTTTAAAATAGCGAGTTGAAGTATCAATCTCTTACACATCTGAATCCTAGATTATTGCTTGCGCTGGAAGTTTCACCCTTTCCTCTGCTGCCGGCTTTATAACGGATGCAATACTGATCGCTGCATAAAAAAGAACCTCCTCTCTGAACATGTTTTTCTACACCTGGTTCATCCGGATCATAACTATCGGAAGGTCCTTTTGGGTTGTCGGTTGGACTTTCCTTATAATAATCCGGTCTATACAAATCGCTACACCATTCCCAAACATTTCCCTCCATATCATACAAACCATAAGGGTTAGGAGGAAATGATTTCACGGGTGCTACAAAATCATATCCATCCTCCAGTGAATTTTTAGTTGGGAAATCGCCCTGAAAGATATTAGCCGGCCATTGACTTTTGACCTTCAAGCTGTCTCCCCAATAATAAGACCCATTCTTTCTTCCTGCTCTTGCGGCATATTCCCATTCTGCTTCTGTAGGCAATCGCTTCCCTGCCCATTTTGCATAAGCAACTGCATCTTCATAACATACCTGCACAACCGGATCATTTGCTTTGTTTACAATGGAACGCTCCGGTCCAAGCGGATGCTTCCAGCTGGCGCCATTTACATACTGCCACCACTGCAAAGGATCGTTTAAGGATACTTTTTCTTTTGGAGCGGTAAATACAGCAGAGCCGGGCACTAAACGATCTGCAGGCACATCAGGAAAATCTTCCGGTTTTAACGCTCTTTCTGCTACCGTAACATAACCCGTTGCAGATACAAAAGCTGCGAACTGTTCATTGGTAACTTCATGCTCATCCATCCAGAAATCGCGCACACTTACTTTATGTACCGGCTTACTGTCTTCAAATTCATCTGAACCCATCAGAAAAGTTCCGCCTTTAATAAACACCATCCCTTTATGGAGTGAATCCTTAGCTGATACAAAAGAAACCATTCTATTATTTGCTCCCGTTCTCGAGGGCACTTTACACGAGTGATGAGACGGATTAGCTTGTTTTGTGACATGATTATCGTTCTGTGCATAAGTTTGATAACTGACAGTCGCTAAGAAGAATAAAATAGGAAAAGCTGATCTCATAGATAGTATGTTCATTTTATTCTTTCTTCGGTGCACCACCCGGAATAAATTCGTTTGGAAGTTTAAACCTGCTATATTCAACTACACCCGATTTTTCAGCCCATTCAAAATATTTTGCTGAAAGTGCATTCACTATTTCAGGATATGTTTTTGCCAGATCATTGGTTTCCCCTCTGTCTGTTTCCAGATCATACAATTCCCAGGTGTAGGATGGATAGATAGAAACAATTTTCCATTTGCCGTCTCTTACCGCTCTGTTACCTGCTCTTTCCCAAAACAAAGGTTCATTTCTGTTTACATGCTTCTCTCCATTGAATAAAACGGGCAGTAAACTTCTTCCTGCCAACGGATTTGTTTTAATGCCTTTGTATTTGTCGGGATATTTAATTCCTGCCAGTTCGTAAAAGGTAGGGGCGAGATCAATCAGATGCGCTACCCCCTGGTCTATACGACCCGATTGAATTTTTGAAGGAAACCAGGCAATAAACGGTGAACTGAAACCGCCTTCATGAAAATTATTTTTATAGTGTCGTAAGGGAGTATTGGAAAGATAAGCCCAGTTCTGTTCCTGATAATCAAACGACCCCGCTGTTCCTACCGGTCCCTGATTTTTAACCAATCCTCTTTTCAATGGATTGTAGGTATTGAATCCCCCCTGCGCTCCGTTATCAGAAATAAAAATCACAAGCGTGTTCTCGTCTTTTTTCAGTTCTTTTATTTTTGAAATGACTTTCCCTACATTCTGATCCATATTATCAACCATGGCAGCATACACTTCCATCTTCGCTTTCCAGAATTGTTGTTCATCATAGGTTAACTTATTCCATCTAGGCACTTCTGAATCCTGTAATGCAATGCTTTGCTCTTTGGAAAGCAAGCCTAAAGATTTCAGTCTGTCAATTCTCTGCTCTCTTAATACATCCCAGCCCAAATCATATTTACCTCTGTATTTTGCTATGTCCTCCGGTTTTGCCTGGAGGGGCCAGTGAGGAGCCGTAAAAGCGAGATATAAAAAGAAAGGCTTGTTTTCTTTATGTTGTTCTTCCAGAAACTGCACGGCATTGTTTCCGATTTCATCAGTGAAATAATAACTGTTGTCAGCCGGAAACTGTTGTTGATTATCTTTCAATAATGTTACGGGATATGGTGTTATGCCAAATAGCAATAGCTGCACATCAAAATAATTGGCAGCTCCTTTGGTAATTCCGTAAAAGCGGTCGAATCCTCTTTGTTTAGGCCATTGCAGACTATCGCTTCCTACATGCCATTTGCCGGAAAGCAAAGTAGAGTATCCTCCGTTTCTGAGCACTTCCCCGATAGTGAGCGATTCCTTATTCAGATAGCCCTGATAGGCAGGCAGCCCCAGGTTGATATCGAAAAAACCTATTCCGGCTTTATGGGGATACTGTCCGGTCAGCAAAGAGGCGCGGGTAGGCGCGCAAATAGAGTTGTTGTAAAACTCGCGCAACCTTAAACCTTCATAAGCAAGTTTATCGAGGTTGGGTGTTTGTATTTCAGATCCGAAAGCGCCCAGATCGGAATAGCCCAAATCATCTACCAGAATAAGAACGATATTCGGTTTGGCAGACTTTGGGGATTTGACTTGCGCCTTTGCGCCAATCAAAATGAAGCAACTGAAAAAAATAATTACTCTCTTCATATTTGCTGATTTATCAATTAGAGATACTGAATTTTTACATATTCAAAATCGCCTCCGCTGATGTCGCCCATAAAAAGCCCTAGCTTGCCGGATGTACTATTCGTTAATTTTTCAATCGTCAAAGCCGGTATTTTTTGATCATTGATATAAGCGGAAACATGATCTCCTATTACCAGTTTTAAAGTAAACCAGCCATTCGGATCGGGAGGATTCTTAATTTCTTTTTCAAAAATGGCATTTCTTTCTTCCCGAAGTCTTTTCCATCCGTATGCAGGCATGGAGACATACTGAATGGCGTGAATGCGACGAACAGAATCAGTAGCAAAAAAATTAAAGGGTCGGCAATACACGGCATCATAAGTGCTGTCGTTCAAACCATGAAAAGCAATGCCTACAAAACTGCTCTGGAATACATCTTTCCCTCTGAGCTTGACTTCTATCACTCCTTTGCTCAAATCTTTCACCGGAAGCCATACCAAACCTTCCCCTTCTCTTTCATCAATGAAATGAAGGTATTTAACACCGTTTTCTTCCTGTATCGTTTTTTCTCTGTTAACAATCTTTAGTTGTTGGTTGGATGCCAGTGTAATGAATTCATTTTTAAATCTGTTGCAGGCAGAATAAACTCCAATGATTCCCAAATAAAAAAGGATAATACGCATAAAAAATATTTTAAGAAGAATAAACGTGAAGAAGCACTTCAATCAAAAAGGGTTGTAATTGATGAAGTGCTTGCATTCACACTAAAAAAACCACATATGAAAAAAAAGAAATCATTTATTCTTTCTTATGAATTCTGCCTTGCAGTACATCCTGCCAGTCAATAAACGGATATACATTATACTTTTTGGCTTCCTCTTCGAAAAGCTGTTTCAGCTCAGCTAGTTTTTGCGGATTCTTTTTGGATAAATCATTTAGTTCATTAAAATCATTTTTCAAATCATAGAGTTCCCATACATCTTTATCATAATCTCTTACTCTGTTATTATCCTTAGTAATAGAGGGGCTGGTTAAATCTAAAAAATCAGGGAAATGTGCAGCGGAGGCTTTCCATCCATCCTTATAAATAGCTCTTGATCCGAAAATATAATAGTATTGTGTTGTATGTTTAGAAGGCACATCTGCTTTGGCAAACGATTCAAATAAAGAAACTCCTGTGAGTGTATCTTGCGCAATTCCTTTGATTCGATTTGGCGCTTTTATCCCAACTGCATCCAGTGTGGTAGGCAACACATCCGTTACATAACCGTATTGATTTCTGATGCCGCCTTTTTCCTTGATTCCTTTCGGATAAAATACAATGAGCGGATTGCGAGTGCCTCCTTCTGAATGGGCATCTTGCTTCCATGCTTTAAAAGGAGTATTGGTTGCCTGTGCCCAGCCTAATGGGTAATTGGCTTCTATTCCTTCAGGTTTGCCAATAAGATCGATGTTCTTTAGATTATTCGCAAATTCTGAACTGTCTGTTGACTTACCGAAGAATTTCGAGCTGAGGGGTACATTGATGGTGCCGCGTATGTCCCCTTCCTTACTTGCACCATTATCTCCAAGAATAACGAAGAAAAGCGTATTCTCCAGTTGGTTGAGCGATTTAAGATGATTCACCACTCTGGATATTTCATAATCTGTGTACTCGAGATAACCGGCATATACTTCCATGAATCTTGCATAAAGTCTCTTCTCATCTGCACTCAGTTCATTCCAGGGTTTAATATATTTATGTCTGGAAGGCAGTTGAGCATTTTGAGGAATGAGTCCAAGCTTTTTCTGGTTGGCGATTACTTTCTCTCTGTACACATCCCATCCCTCATCAAATTTGCTTTTATACTTATCGCTCCATACTTCCGCTACCTGATGCGGAGAGTGAACAGCACCGGGTGCATAGTATAAGAAGAACGGTTTTTTAGGCGCTGCCTTTTTTTGCTTAGAGATGTACTCTATCGCCTTATCGGTAATCAGTTCACTTAAATGTCTGCCATCGGGTTGCACATGCGCCTGATCTTCTACCAGATCGGGCTTATATTGATCAGTTTCTGATCCTAAAAACCCATAGAAGTGATCAAATCCTTTGCCCGTTGGCCATCGGTCAAACGGACCCGCATCGGTAGCGTCTTCATCCGGCGTTACACCGTATTTGCCTACTGCAAAAGTGTTATACCCATTCTCGCGAAGTATTTCTGCAACGGTACCGGCAGATGAAGGAATCCTGCCATCCCATCCCGGAAATCCGGCAGACAATGAAGTATGAGAAAATCCACCTACATGAACGGCATGTTGATTTCTTCCGGTCAACAACGCAGAGCGGGTGGGTGCACAGATTGCTGCTGTGTGAAAATTTGTATAGCGAAGACCATTGCCGGCCAAGCTGTCAAGGATGGGTGTGTTGATGAGCCCTCCAAAACCGCTGCTGGCACCGAAGCCAACATCGTCCAGTAAGATCCAGACAACATTGGGGGCATTGGATGGCGCTTTCACTTCCTTAGGCCACCATTCTTTTGATTCTGCAAGGGTTCTTCCTACTTTCCCTTGATAAGGCAGCTGCTCTTGTCCGTAAGATGCAGAAACGGATAGACCAAAAAACAATAATGAACTGACAATTGATTTCATTTGCATAATGATTAAATAAAAGGATGATTATTTTCTGTTGTATTTTTTGAATAAGATTTAACTTGAAGAATAAAAAATTAAACGCCTCCGATTTCCGGGCCGGACTTAGAAAGTTCACTGCCTTCTTTTTTCGATTTGAAAATGGGCCATAAAAACTGCGCATACCATTCTTCCTGTTTGTAGAATTTTATACCGTAAGACTTGGGATACTTGCGCGTAATGATACCTGTCTTAAAAATCACATCCCATAAAAAAAACATATTCCCGAAATTCCCTTTGTAATTACCAACACCGTCATCGAGAGTATCTGCATGATGCGCATGATGGGTAGCCGGAGTAGAAATCACGCGCTCCAATACCCAAGCAACAGGATGTAAAATTTTATACTTGTAAAAAGGCTTGTCCCAGGGAATACTGGAATGAGCGGATAAAGTAATCAGACCTTTGATAACGCCAACCAGCAGCGCAGCAGGCCCTAACCCCAGATAAATAAGTGTGGCTGTCACATATATCTGAGAGAAAAAAACTGTATAGATAAAATTTTGCCGACTCGCCATTGCCATGCCCATATAAGGAGCCGAATGATGCGTGCGATGAAATCGCCAAAGAAAAGGTACCTGATGATGCAAGCGGTGATACCAATACTGAGTTAAATCATCCGCAATGGCGATGAGAAAAAATGCTCCCCAGAAAGGAACCCATGAAAAATAATTTTCAAGTCCGGGCAACACGAAAGGAATTACTACAAACTTGTGAAAGGAGGTGAAGGGAATAAGGAGAAATATCGGTGCCACGAAGCATACGATATCTACCAGCTTCTCACTTTTAGTCCATTTTTTTTCGTATAACCCCAAAGAAAATTCAAGAATACCCAGAATAATAATAATGGCGAAGAACCCCCTTGTTTGAATTTGTTTCAAATAAGGTTCTATGAAATTGAAAAAAGAAGGAAGATCTGAATGTTCCGGAGAAACAGGCAAAAGCCATGGTTTTGCACCGGTAAATTGAAAATAGACATATAAGACCACTACAGGAATTGCATAAATAAGCGCACTGATTCCTATATCTCTTTTTAATTTGACTTTATCAGTATGAGATAATGACATATAAAATGAATTTAAGGTTGCAATAACCGGATGATAAGGAATAAACCGCCGGCGAGAATAATCAGCGGTATCAACGAGACTATCCAGCCGACGATTATTTTTTTCCCGATAATTTTAATATCACTTATCGTTAAAAATCGAAATGATAATTTTCGAAAAAAGGGAATAGCCATACAGTAAAACATTAACTATTAATATCCCGGATTTTGAGTCAGTTCAGGATTAATATCTCTTTCCGGTTGGGGGATCGGGTACAGATTATTTCTTTCTGAGACCGCTTTTTTGGCCGCTACTTTACTTACTTCACTTACCAGTCTTCCCCATCTGACCAAATCAAACCAGCGTTGTCCTTCCTGTACAAATTCCTTTTTTCTTTCCTCATAAATAGCCTCTCTGAAATCGCTCTTGCTTAAGCCCGCAGGAAGATCAACAGAAGGATCTGCTACATCGATCGGTTTGCCAAAGGCTCGTCTTCTGATATTGTTAACCGCTTGATACGCTTCAGGAGTGGGGCCGGAAGCTTCATTGGTAGCTTCAGCAAAAGCCAAGACAATATCTGCATAACGAATCAAAGGAAAATTGATCGCCACATTTCCCGGTGTTGAGAGAATGGTGGTATCCAAATATTTTCTGAAAATAGGTTTCGGATATACGAAAGGTTGTTGGGTAGCGGGATTGGTTAATTGTTTGGCATACGACACATCCCTGCGCGTATCACCGGGTTCGTAGATATCATAGAAAAGGGCTACATCCGATATGATATCTGCGGGTTCTCTACCAATAAATCCAACAAAACCAGCTGCCATAAAAGTACTTCCGCTTGAACCATTGCCTGCCTGATTGGGTTCAAATTGAGCAGAGAAAATATGTTCCGGACCATTTTTCTTTTTAGGATTAAAGAGATCTGCGAAATTGGATACTAAGGTATAGCCATAGCTGCCATTGATGACTTCCTTGGCTTTATCAATCGCTTTATTCCATTCTTTTTGGGTGAGATAAACTTTCACCAACAAGGCTTTTGCAGCTCCGCCGGTAGCTCTGCCGGCATTAGCACCTGTATTAATGGCCGGGAGCGACTCTGCATCTGTGAGGTCTTTAATAATTTGTGCATAGACTTGATTAACCGGTGTTCTTTTTAACCTGAGCTGGTTGATATCAGTAGTTTTGGCTCCATTCAAAACGAGCGGAACGGCTCCCCACAAGCGTACAGCATGAAAATAAAGTAATGCCCTGAGGAACTTCGCTTCATTAATGAGCCGGGTTTTAACTGTCTCTTGCCCATTGACACGTGGAATGTTTTCGATTGCAATATTTGCCCTGTTAATACCATTGTATATTTGACGCCAGGCGATAAAAATCCGATCCGTATTCGCATCATGAGATAAGCCACTGATGGCACGCACGTTGGGATTGATAGCAGAAGAACCCGCTACCGCGTAATCGCTTCCCATGTCTGTAAGGAAATACAAGTTGCGTCCAAATAAACTTTGATCAGTCGGATCAATATTCAGCGCGGAATAAGCAGCCGTTACGCTGGCAATGGCATCATTTTCTGTTTTGAAAAAATTATCGGTAGTAACGAAGGATTCCGGCTTTACCTCCAGTTTGTTGCAGGAAGTGAACAAGAAGGAGACAAAACCAAAGGAAAGGATCAATACCGTACCAAAACCGAGGAGGTATGATTTATAAAAAATCTTATTGTAGTTCATTGTATATTTTTTAAAGTTTTTGATTGCTTTACGCTATAAATATGCTTCTGTTAGAAAGTCACATCCAATCCCACCGTATAGGTTTTGGAGCCTGGATACGTTCCATAATCAATGCCCGGTATCAGATTACTCTGTTCGAACGTACTCACCTCCGGATCGTAGCCGGTGTACTTAGTGAATGTCAGGATATTCTGACCCGATACGAAGAACTTGATATTTTTTGCCTTGATTTTTGAAGCAATTTCACTAGGTAAAGTATAACCCAGGGTAAGTGTTCTTAAGCGTATGAAAGAACCATCTTCAATGAATCGATCGGAGGGAACTGCTGCGGGAGAAGAGGTTGCTCTGGCGATATCATTGGTTGGATTATCAGGCGTCCATCTGTTGGCCAGCGTAGCCAACCCATTGCTTCCGAGTGTGGGAATTTCTAGATTTTGTCTGAGCGCATTGAAGATTTTATTTCCAAATACTCCTTGAAAAAATATTTGCAAATCGAAACCTTTGTATGAAAAACTATTTGTTAAGCCTGCTACAAATTTGGGTTGAGCGCTACCTAAGTATACTTTGTCATGAGCTGCTGTTATTTTGCCATCCGGTTTTCCATCAGAACCGCTGATATCCGCGTAGCGACGATCCCCTGCTTTGGTAGTAGCAGCTGCTCCCAGTACAGGAAGGGTTGCAATATCATCGCCGGTTTGGAATAAACCATTGGTTTGATAGCCCCAGAAGCTACCCAAAGGAAGTCCTACTTTTACAATCACCGGTTGCTGTACAGTCAACACGCCGCCCGGAATAGTAGGGAAAAATTGAGGCACGCCATTTCCTATTTCCAATACCTTGTTTCTATTCAGAGAATAAACAAAATTGGTAGTCCAGCTGAAATCTTTTGTGATAATGTTTTGAGTATTGATAGCCAACTCTATCCCTTTATTTTCAACGGCTCCGATATTGGTTAAAACTGAGGTGAATCCGGTTGTTAAAGGAACGGGGACGTTTACTAATAAATCAGTCGTCTTTTTATAATAGGCGTCTACTGTCAGTACCAGTCTCTTCTTGAAAAAACTCAAGTCAATTCCCGCATCATACTGGGAGGTTCTTTCCCAACGCAAATCCGGATTGGGTAAGCGAGTAGGCGCAAAACCCGTTTGTACAACACCTCCAAAACTATAGTTGACTGAACGAACCGCTGCCAATGAAAGATAATCCGGAATTTCCTGATTCCCTGTATTGCCTGCACTTAATCTGAGTTTAACATCTCCGATTTTTTTCAATGAAGAAAGGAAACGTTCTTCGCTCAGATTCCATGAAAACCCGGCTGATGGGAAATAACCCCACCTGCTATTATTTCCAAATCTGGAAGAACCGTCAGCGCGAGCGGAAAGCGTAAAGTTATATCTTCCATTGAGGGAATAGTTGACCCTGGCGAGCCATGAATTCAGTACGCTTCTGAACGCATCCGAAAAGGGTCTTCCCGGTGTTCCATCCTGGATGGCATTGAACGTATTTATATCTGAGATAAAATTGGAAGCATCTGCTGAAAAAATTTCTCCGTCGGTAGTTTGGGTAGTATAACCGACCAAAGCGGTAAGCAGGTTATTGTTGCCAAAATATTTATTATAGGTAAGTGTGTTTTCATTGAGAATAGAATGAACCGCTTTATTTCCGATCAATGCTCTTCCCTTCTCTGCAATACCATTGGTATTGGTGGATGGGGCATAATAATTCTGTTTGGTATTGATCAAATCCGCACTTGCACTTACTTTAGCCACGAGGTCTTTGGTGATTTTGTATTCTGCAAAAAAACTACCCAATACACGATTGATTTTGGTTTCGTTTTTAGTATTCACCAGATCATAAATTGGATTGGGCACCAGTCCGTTCGAACCTGCAACGAAAGGATTTCTTGTGATATTAAAACTTCCATCACTATTGTAAATGGGCACTACGGGAGATTGCTGAAGAACTGCTACGAAATTATTGGGAGAAGAAAATGCTCCCACGCCTGTACCATTCAGCGTAGCATTGCTTCCGGTAAGATTCACCCCGAATTTTAAAGCCGATGAAATATTGCGTTCATAATTGACTCTTCCGGAGAATCGTTTTAAATCGGAGCCAATGACTACTCCATCCTGTGCAAAATAGTTGCCGGATAACGCATATCTGGATTTCTCATCGCCTCCCGAAAGAGACAACTGGTGACTCTGTACTATTGCTTCTCTCAAAGCGGCAGACTGCCAATCGTATCCGCCTGTAGCTTCAATCGAATCCAATTGTGCATTAGTGTACGCACCCGGATTGGGTGCTGTTGGCAGAGATTTGATGATATCATTTCTTTGCTCGGCCCATTGTCTGGCATTTAAGAGATTCAATTTTTTAATCGCCTGCTGGGTACCTACATACGCCTGATAGTTGATATTATTCTGACCTTTAGATCCTTTTTTTGTATTGATAATGATTACTCCATTCGCGCCACGCGAACCATAGATAGCCGTAGCAGAAGCGTCTTTCAAAACATCAATGGATTCAATATCGGCAGGATTGATAGAGGCCAACACATTTAGTGACGCGCCCGCCAATGAAATGCCGGCGCTCCCATTGTTGTTGTCATTGTAAATAAGTACCCCATCCACTACATACAGCGGCTCAGAGCCTCCTGTAATGGAATTGCCACCGCGAATTCGAACAGTCGAAGAGGCTCCGGGAGCACCGGAACTTTGGGTGACCACCACGCCTGCAATCGAACCTTTGAGCAAGTTATCAACTGATGGAGTTACCTGATTGAATTTATCCTTGGCCAATGAAGCCACAGAACCTGTATTGTCTTTCTTCCGTTGTGTACCATATCCGATAACGGTAACTTCTTCCAAAACGCCAATGTTTGGCTCTAGTTTGACATCTGCCTTATCCGTATTGAATAATACCTCCTCTGATTTATAACCCGTATGGCTTACCACCACAGAGAATGGGAGTTTTTGCGCAGTTCTTAAGGTAAAGTTTCCTTTACTATCCGATGTGGCGATATTGGTAGTGCCTTTGATCTGAATAACGGCGCCTTCGAGTGGAATTTTGGTTTTGCCATCTGTAATCTTACCGGTAACAATAGAATTAATAACCGGTTGAGTAGGATTTTGTCCTTGCGTGAATAAAGGAATCGAAAATAGAAATACCCACACAATAAGTTTTAGTTTTCTCATTTGACCTTGTTTATTGATTTTATAATAGAAGTAATGATTGCTGAAAAATGAATTGAATGATGAAATAATCTAAACTGCCACACAAGCCGGTAGTGAACCTGTCAGCACTAATGTAGACAAGTACCACCCTTGCTTTCAAAAGGCTGAACAGGTTACAGTACCGACGTGCGTTGACAGTAATGAGTAGATTTGATATATCAGCAACAACAGTACGTGCTGCGATGAAAAAGATTAACCACCACCTGGTTTCGAATCGGTTTTAGAAATGTCTGACTAACCATCTTTATTGTTTTATAGTCGGGTTACAGATCTGTCGGTGGTAAACAGATGATTGTTTAATTAATAATTAGTAATTAATAATTAATAATTGGGATATTAATTATTGAAAGTGTTTATCTTTTTTACTAGTGAACAGCGGAAAAAATCTCGATGGAATTGAAAGAGAAGAATACCACCTGTTCAAAAGATCTTCAGCAGATTGTGAAAAAAACATTCACTTTTCATTCTTACAACTTATTGGTGGTAAATAAGTTTATCTTAATAATCTACTGAATTGGTAGACAAAATTATAGACTAAAATAATAACAACAAAATTTTTTTTGCATAAATGAAAAAAAATAATTCTAAACGTGAAATGCTTTATTTAAAGAAGGCCTGCTAACCCAAGAATCAGATGGATTTTTTCCTATGAAACTTATACCCTAACCCAAAAGACCAAATCCATTTTTCTGTTTTTTCCCTGTAAAAGAAAGGAGCAAAAAATACTAAGTTTTTATACTCAACTTTTGGAGCTACCCCTAATCGTGCTCCCAATTTGCCTTCCAGTAAATAAAGGGATGGAAATGCGCCTATGCCAATTTTCCAATCTTTATTGAGCACCAAAAACAAACTTGGTCCTCCTACATTCATTGAATAAAAATTTTCTCCAGCGGAAAACCCTAACATGCCTTCCAAACCTACATTGAATTTTTTGCTATTATTTATTGTAGTACTGTCTTGACTATTGGCTGCAAAAGCGATACAAAGAAAAAATAGCAGCATCGCGCATTTACTTTGTCTCATATTTATAAGTTTTGTGATTATTTTCAATCAATTTATTTTTCAAATAATTGAGTGCAAAATTATTGAATGAATTCCTTAAAAAATGAATTGTTTAATGCAAAGCTACTTTACAAACCTTATAAACTCACCCCAAATAACTCCTCATCACCCACCCCACTAACGCTGCTATTGCAATGATGTGAATCTCACTTACTTTCTTCACATACCAAAGAAGAGCAGCAGA
This sequence comes from Bacteroidota bacterium, assembly GCA_018970395.1. Taxonomy (GTDB): domain Bacteria; phylum Bacteroidota; class Bacteroidia; order Chitinophagales; family Chitinophagaceae; genus Lacibacter. Next base: position 159,315 of record JAGWWM010000001.1, on the reverse strand, counting down.
TGCAATAGCTATTGCCAAAGTAGGAATGTCAACGATGGATCGAATTGCAATTACAATTACCGCTCCGGTTAATGCTCCTACTACTGCGGAAGTAATACCATCCACAAAAACTTTAATGCTATTATTTTTAGATATTTTTTTGAAATAAGGCGCAGGAATAATGGTCAACAAATAACAAGGTAAAAAAGTGGCGAGTGCTGCAACGGAAGCCCCCTTAATTCCGGCTACCAGATAACCGATGAAACCAACGGTAATGACCACAGGGCCGGGTGTAATCATCGCTACCGCTACAGCATCAACGAATTGCTGTTCACTCAACCATTTGTATTCATTTACTACCCCGCTATGTAAGAACGGAACAATCGCCAGTCCACTCCCAAAAACAAAGGCACCGGCCTTCGTAAAAAACCACGCTATCTGCGACAATTTACTCCAATCAATATTCCATAAACTAAATAAAGGAATCAGCGCGACAGAAGATGCGGTTGGTTTTTTGACCCATGAGGGTGGCGCTTTAATCAGCATGTAGATAAAACCAAGCGTAATAAAAAGCAGCACTTCTTCATTTTGAGTAATGACTGTCAGCGTAGCAGTGATGATATAAAATAACCATAATATCCAGTTTGATTTTATGGCAGCTGTTTCAAACTTACTCACGGATTTGATGGTTAGCTTATAAGCACTCACTGCAATGATGCCAATCACGGCAGCGCCTACGCCGTAAAATATAGACTGCATCCATGGGAGTCCGCCATAGGTGGTATATGCAATGCCCAATAAAACCACCATGATAAAAGAAGGAAGTACAAATGCCAGTCCACTGAGTGTAGCGCCCAATATGCCGTGATGCACATAGCCTAAATAAATGCCCAATTGTGCAGCCAAAGGACCGGGCGCAAGTTGCGCTAGCGCTAATCCTTCTTTATATTCTTCTTCACTAATCCATTTTCTTTCTTCCACCAGATCGCGGTGCATGTACCCTACCAATGCAACAGGACCACCAAAACCGGTGGTGCCGAGTTTTAGAAAATATTTTATAAGATCTTTTAATGTATAAGAAACCATGATGCTGAATTATTTCACACAAAGCGGCAAAGAGACAAAGATCGCAAAGGACGTCATGTTGAGCGTTTGCGAAACATCTACACAAAAACATAAAATTCAAAAGTCAAAGATCAAAAGCAATTAAACCTCTTTGTTTTTGCCTTAAACATGAGATCCTTCGCTCTCGCTCAGGATGACGATAAGGAAACGTGTGGCGCTGGCAAGGCAAAACGCGCGGGCAGTCTCGTTTACCGTCCATCGTTTCTCGTTTTTCGTATTTTTCGATCAACGATAAACGAACAACGATCAACGAAATATAGCAATAAGAAACAAAATAAGATTTACATTCCCCTAACGAAAGAGGCATCCCGTTCATTGCCGGGACACCTCTTGATTAGGATACGTCTTCTTACTGCTTGCTTAAATTAACCTTTAAAACCTTAAGCCTTTTTATCAGTTTACTTCAATTATTGAAGTGCGTATCTCAGTGTTATTCCATAGGTCAAAGGATCGCCCAGAACGGCGCCCCAATGTCCTGCATTGCCTCCGGCAGCAAGCAACTGCTCAAAATAATTGGTATTGGTCAGGTTTCTGCTCCATAAGAAAGCAGAGAAACCATTGGTAGTGCGAAAACCTAAACGAGCATTTACGATCGTATAAGCAGGAATGTTCAACACTGCGGAGGGAGTTGGATTGGAAGAAAACTCTGAACGATAGAAAGCCTCAGCTGCAATAAAGAATTTTCCTTTTTGTTTTAAAAATTGAGCCGGCACTGTGTATTCTCCACCTAAAGAACCTGCCCATTCAGATATGCCGGGTAAACGACCACCGGAAACATCTTTAAATGCTTTCTGTTGTCCGTTCTCTGTCAAACCGGTTTCTTCAAGAGGAAGCGGCGCATTGGTGAATTTAACATAACGACCATCGGTATAGGTCAACGCACCAAAAAATGAAAAAGCATTGTTGAATCTGTAGTTCGCATCCAATTCCACCCCTTTTACATTCACAGCTTCGGCATTGGCGATATAGCCTCTGTTTACATTCAGCTGAGCCGACTGAACATTGGTCTGATAATCTTTAATATCTGTATTGTGATAAACAATATTCACGGTCAGATTATCTGTGGGATTCGACTTGATGCCAAATTCATAGTGTGTTACATATTCCGGTTTGATTACTGCGAGCGATAAATCCGGATCATTAGATCCTGTAACTGTAGGCAACCCTGCCACATTCACGCCAATAGGTTTAAAGCTGGTAGAATAAGTAGCAAATGCATTGATCTTCTGATTGGGTCTGTAAGCCAATGTTAACTGATAAGTGAAATTGTTTTCTTCTGCATTAGCTACATAGAATTGATTTCTATAAACGCTATTGATTAAGTTTTGCAAATTGGTTCTGACCTTAGTAAGTGAATCCGCAGTAATTGCCGGGTTAACATAGGTTGCCGTATCCAAACCACCAAAAGCTCTTCTGTCAAACAACACATCTTTTCTGTCGTAGTTGAAACGAATACCGGGCAACACATGCAATCCTTTAACGATTTCCCAATCTATGTTTGCAAAAGCCGCTGCGCTTTGAGATTTAATGGATGAGTTGGTTCTAATTCCACGACCATCTACCAAACCTGGTGTTTCCCACAATCTGTTACGGCCACCTGATTTAGTAGCATTCTGAGAAAAGCGCCACTGATCTTTCCCGGCTTGCTCCAGTCCATCGGTCTTCACTTCCTGATCAATGTAATATAAACCTACCACACCACTCAAACGATCCGTCAATTCACCGGCATAACGAATTTCCTGCGACCAGTTGGTATGTCTGGATTTATTCGCCGATCTAACCAATGCCTGTAATCCTGTAAAATCTCGGTCGTTGGAAGGATCCCAATCCCAATAGCGCCAGGAAGTAGTAGCCGTTAATTTTCCTCTGCCTATTTTTTGATCAATGTTTAAAGAAACGCCACCCAGCCCATTGCCGGAATTCCAGGGAACGTCGGTATCTATTTTACGATCAAATGGATTGGTGGAGGGAAGTTTGTAATTAAGATCTTTAGCTATAGAATCAAATTGACGAAAACCTTCTCTTTTGGTTTGTACTACACCGCCTACTACCTGTGCATAACCATCCGGACGTTGATCATTATAATCACCTGCCAGCGTAATGGAAGTATTTTCAAAAGGTTTGTACAATAATTGTCCGCGCACTCCAATATTGTCGAGCTCATTGGTGTATTGTCTGGTCCTAACATTTTCAATCACGCCGTTACGACTGGTTCCGGAGAATGAAAGGCGACCGGCAATTTTTTTCGATATGGCGCCGGTTACCGATGCCTTTGCCTGTACAAAAGCATAGTTGCCATAACTCAATTCAAAATTAGCACCGGGTTTGAAAGTGGGCTTGCGAGTAGTGATGTTGAAAGAACCCGAAGTGGTATTTTTCCCGAATAAGGTTCCTTGGGGCCCACGCAGTACTTCAATTTGTTCTATATCAATAAAATCCAAGGTAGCTGCTGCTGGACGGGCAAAGTACACGCCATCCACATAAAAACCAACCCCTGGATCCAATCCGTCATTGGTCAATCCAAAGGGAGAACCCAGCCCTCTGATATTAATACCGGTATTACGCGGATTGGAGGTATATAGCTGAACAGAAGGAACAATTTCTTTCAAACGGTTTACATTGAAAGCCCCTGCATTATCCACTTGCGATCCTGATACAACTGAAATAGCAATCGGTACATCCTGTGCCACTTCAGAGCGGCGACGCGAAGTGATAACGACTTCATCCAACTGATCATTCAGTCCCAGCGTGATGGCATACACCGTATCTGCCCATGATTCAATGCGCTGGTTGAGGGTTTGATAACCGGCAGCGGTGATATGTAATACCGCCGGCAATTTTTCGGGAAGACGAAGGGAGAAATTTCCTGCCGCATCTGCTGCCACAGTTGTTTTGGTTCCTCTCACATGGATTGTAGCCGCTTCGATGGCTTGTCCTTTTTCATTTTTCACCTGCCCTCTCAGTATTTGCTGGGCAGTTACCTGCAGGGATACGATAAGAATAAAGACCCCCGACAACATTAGATTTTTTTTCATTTTCATTTTGAATTTATGTGGTTGATTAATTCACTTGTTTATTGTCTATCTTTTTTATAGACTTAAAAGGTCAATAAAAACTCCGTTATTGGCGGAGTAATTTCGGTGCAAATATAGGATAAAATTTATATTCCTATTATTTTGGTAGACTTTTTTTTTTAAAAATTTATTTCACCCCTTCGGGGTTCCGGAGAGCTTACTTACTCAAATACATGCTCCTGTCCTTGTAAAGTTGTCTAAACCAGGGATCACGCAAATCCTTAATAAAACGAATGGCTTCACCGGTACTCTTCATCTCCGGCCCAAGCTCCTTGTTGACATTGGGGAATTTATTGAAACTGAACACGGGCTCTTTAATCGCATAGCCGGTCAGCTTTTTTTCATATTGGAAATCTGTCAGCTTGTTTACCCCCATCATCACTCGAGTGGCAATATTCAAATACGGAATTTGATAAGCCTTTGCGATAAACGGTGTGGTTCGCGAAGCACGCGGATTCGCTTCTATCACATACACCTTACCATCCTTAATGGCAAATTGAATATTGATGAGTCCTCTGATATCCAAACGCTGCGCAATCCGTTTCGCATACTCTTCCATCGTCGCTACCACCAGGGGCGTTAGATTGAACTCAGGTAATACAGCATGACTGTCGCCGCTATGAATACCCGCGGGCTCAATATGCTCCATCACGCCCATAATATGAAAATTTTCTCCGTCATAAATAGCATCTATCTCTGCCTCCTGACAACGATCGAGAAAATGATCAATCAATATTTTATTTCCGGGTAAATGTTTAATCAGACTCAACACCGCTTTTTCCAACTCATCATCATTGATTACAATCCGCATTCTTTGTCCACCCAACACATAACTCGGACGCACCAATACCGGATAGCCGACTTGCTTGGCTACTTCCATCGCTTCGTCAGTAGTATAAGCGGTGCCATATTGCGGATAGGGTATATCCAACTCTTTCAGCAAATCACTGAACCGCCCCCTGTCTTCTGCAATATCCATACTGTCAAACGATGTACCAATGATCCGAATCCCTTTTTCATGCAAACGCTTGGCTAATTTCAAAGCGGTTTGTCCTCCTAACTGAACAATCACTCCATACGGTTTCTCAAGCTCGATGATCTCCCATAAATGCTCCCAGTTCACCGGCTCGAAATATAGCTTATCGGCCATATCAAAATCGGTACTCACCGTTTCAGGGTTGCAATTGATCATGATGGCTTCATAGCCGGCTTCTTTGATAGCGAGTAAACCATGCACGCAACAATAGTCAAATTCAATGCCCTGCCCGATACGGTTAGGACCACTACCTAAAACAATAATTTTTTTTCTGTCGGATGGAATAGATTCGTTGTGGAGAACTGTATTTGCCATAGCGGCGCAAAGGTAAGTATCAACCTGCTAAATTTGCAAAAAAGGAAGCATGATCATCATTGACAATATCTACATCAGCAATGAAGTCGTGGAAGAACAATTTGTCTGTGATCTTCAACGCTGCAAAGGCGACTGCTGCGTAGAGGGAGATGCGGGCGCACCACTTACGGAGGAAGAGAAAAAACAGGTGGAAAAATACTATGAAAAGGTAAAACCATTGATGACAAAAGAAGGCATTGAAATTGTTGAACAGTCAGGCTACTATACTTACGATCATGAGTTTGGCTGGGTAACGCCCACTATCGGCAGCGGCATGTGCGTATATGGATTCCGCGATGAAGCCGGCATTTTCAAATGCGGTTTTGAAACCCTGTATAACGAGGGAAAGTCAGACTGGAAAAAACCCATCTCCTGCCACCTCTTTCCAATCAAAATTTCACACAGTGAAAACCTGGAAATTGAATACGTGAACTACGAACCCCGAGAAACCCTCTGCGCGCCGGCATGCCGTTTGGGTCAGCAACTCAAAGTGCCGGTCTATCAGTTTTTGAAAGAACCCCTCATCCGTAAATACGGAGAAGATTTCTTTGAAGTGCTCGACCAGATTGCTGCTCAACATTTTGATAGAGATAAGGAAAAGAAAAACTAACTTCATACTTCATTCAACAACATGAATCCCATTGCCGAAAAATTTATGGAAGCAGGAGCCCGAAAGGCTGCCGATTTGAAACATCGTCAAACCATCAATTTTAATATCGGCAAATACAACGCCAAAGTACCGGAAGGCAAAGCACAGTTCACGGATGTGATGACCGCCCGTGAAAGAGCAAAAAATATCAAATGGCGCGCTATTGAAAACCTCGATCAGCAACTAGAAACTTTTGAACTTCAATTTACAGCCCGAGGCGGAAAAGTAATCTGGGCGCAAAACAGCGATGAAGCCTGTGCAGAAATTCTGAAAATCTGCCGAGAAAAAAAATGTCGCTCTGTCGTCAAGAGCAAAAGCATGGCAACAGAAGAAATTCACCTCAATGAATTTCTCGAAACCAACGATATCGAAAGTATAGAAACAGATCTGGGAGAATATATTCAGCAATTAGATGGCGAAGCCCCCTATCATATCGTGACCCCTGCCATGCATAAAAGCAAGGAAGACGTGGCGAAATTATTTGCCGAAAAATTAGGCACAAATCCTAAAGCCACTCCACAGGAACTCACTCAGGTCGCACGTAAAATTCTGAGAGAAAAATATACCCAAGCCGAAATCGGCATTACAGGAGCGAATTTTATTCTGGCAGATATTGGTGGAGTTGCCATTACTGAAAACGAAGGTAACGGTCGACTAAGTACCGCTTTTCCCAAAACACATATCGTCATCGTGGGTATCGAAAAAGTGCTGCCCTCCTTTCAGGATCTTGCTTTGTTCTGGCCGCTTTTGTCTGCCTTCGGTACAGGTCAGCAGGTAACAGTATATAACAGTATTATTTCTGGTCCTCGCCAAGCTAATGAAACAGATGGCCCCGACGAAATGATTGTCATCCTGCTCGATAATGGCAGAACCAACCTGCTGAAAAATCCCGCCACCCGAGAAAGTCTTTACTGCATTCGTTGCGGTGCTTGTCTTAATGCCTGTCCGGTCTATAAAAATATTGGGGGGCATAGTTATGGCACTACCTACAGCGGACCCATCGGAAAAGTATTAACTCCACACCTGAAAGATTTAGATGAATACAAACACTTAAGTTACGCTTCCTCGCTTTGCGGCAACTGTACGGAAGTTTGTCCCGTTCGCATCAATCTGCACGAGTTATTACTGGAGAATCGTGCAGAATCCGTTACACAAGGTCTGGCTCCTTTTGGTGAAAGGGTTGCCTGGAAAATATGGAAACAAGTATCGTTGCACCGCGGACTAATGAATCAGGGGAAGGCAAAAATTAAATCGTGGATGATTCATCAATTCATGAAAAGCTGGACCCAAAACAGAGGCGATTTACATTTTCCGGAAAAAAGTTTCAATCAGTTGTGGAAAGAAAAAAAATCCCGCTAATCGCTCATGCTTGTTTATACTGATACCATCACGCCGCGGATACGCTATGTATTTGAGTATCTCTTTGAAAAGACCGGCATCCCCTTTATACTCACTACCAACGACCAGGAATATTTTAAAGCAAGCGGAAATAAAATCAATTACTCAGATAAAATTTTTGGAGATACGGAATTTCAAATCATTCCATCCGGACTACTCTATGAAAATAATATCCAAAGGCAAACGATTGAATGGACAAATTACCGCTCAATACCCGTTTGCTTTCCCGCGAATGGCAATATTGGTTTTGATTTACCTGCTGCCATTTTTTTTCATCTCTGTCGGTATGAAGAATATGAAGCATTTACACCCGACACCTTCGGAAGATACCCGCATCATCAATCCACGCTCTTCCAAAACAATTTGCTCCATCGTCCTTTGATTGAGGAATGGCTGCAATTATTCACGCAGCTGCTGATTGAATATTTCCCACAGCTTTCCCTCCGATCACCCGGCTATTCTTTCATCCCTACCTACGATATTGATATCGCCTGGAGCTATCAACATAAAGGCTTCTGGAGAAACCTGGCAGGCGGCCTCAAAAATCCAAACAGCATTATTGAAAGAATGCAGGTATTGTTAGGAAACAAGAAAGATCCTTATGATTGTTATGACACGCTTCATCAGCTGCATGCAGAACATCAATGCAAGCCCATTTATTTTTTCCCGGTTGGCAAGAAAAGAAGCGGTCTAGATAGACATATATCCATTCAACAAAAAGCTTATCGACAACTGATTAAGACCACTGCGCAAAACAATATGGTTGGTCTTCATCCTTCGATTTACAGTCATACCCATCCGGAGGCGCTTGCAGCAGAAAAAGAAATACTCGAAAATATTATTCAACGTCCTGTCATTCACAGCCGTCAACATTACCTTCTTTTCTCTTTGCCCAACACCTACCGCTCCCTGGAAAGTATCGGCATTGCAAACGACTACAGCATGGGCTATGGAACCCTGAATGGATTCCGTGCAGCGACGGCACAATCTTTTTTATGGTACGACCTGGAAAGAGAAAGAGCAACTTCTCTTCGTATTCATCCTTTAGCATGGATGGATGCCAATTCTTTCTATGAAAACGAACTCAGTTCAGCCGAAGCTGCAGCAGAATGGGAAGCATATCGGGAACGCATTCAAGCGACGAATGGCACTATGATCACCGTTTCGCACAATCATTTACTGTCAGATAATACCTTATGGCCGGGCTGGATGAAAGAGTATGAGCGATTAATTGCCCACCGAAAATAAAAGAGCTTTACGACAATCGGCAGCTTTCATTATGTTTGCCAAAATAAAAACAATACCATGAGCGATCCTTTGCTGATTCAGGATTTTCTTCAACCCATTTCCCTGTCAAAACTGATGAACGACGAAGCATTGAATGAATCTCAATGGGGAACCCATATCCGATTATATGAAGAAGATTTCCCGGATTTAAAAGAAGTGGACATTGTATTGTTAGGTATCCCTGAAGAAAGAGGAAACGGATTTAATATTTTCAGCAGCAATGGTGCAGATATCATCCGTAAAGAATTTTTTCAGTCTTACCAATGGCACCCCGATATCCGCATCGCGGATATCGGCAACATCAAAACCGGACAAAACATTTCTGATACTTATGCGGCCATTCGTACGGTTATCAAAACTTTATTAGCTGAAAAAATAACAGTCATCCTCATTGGAGGAAGTCACGATATTACGCTTGCGCAATACAGTGCTTACGCAGAAATAAAGAAACTGATTGAAGTGGTTTGTATTGATGCGCTGATCAATCTCGTAGGAGAATCTTCGATTAAAAGTGAAAACTTTTTAATGGAGATGCTGACCGGAGAACCGAATTTTATCAAAACTTATCACCATCTTGCTTTTCAAAGTTATTACGTGCATCCTTCCATGCTGCAAACAATGGATAAACTTGGATTCGATTGTTATCGCGTTGGAGCAGTGAAAGAACATCTGATGGAAATGGAGCCTGTTTTGAGAAGTACGCAGTTAGTCTCCATTGACATGTCGGCACTGGCACATGCTTATGCGCCCGGCTCCGCTATTTCTCCCAATGGATTAACCGGAGAAGAAATGTGTACCCTTACTCGCTTTGCGGGCATGAGTCAACAACTCAGCACCCTCGGCATCTACGGGTATAATGCCGCTGCCGATCCCAGTAGACAAACAGCGATGCAGATTGCTCAAATGATCTGGTATTTTATTGATGGGAAAACAAAAGCGGCGACAGAATCTTCCTTGTCCGACAGAGATGATTTCAACGAATTTCATACGGCCTTTAATGAAATAGAGGCGCTGTTTTTACAAAGCAAAAGAACCGGTCGCTGGTGGATGCAATTGCCAGACGGAAAAATCATTCCATGCAGTGAGAGAGATTATCGCCTCGCGGCGCAGAATGAAATTCCGGAGCGATGGTTTAGAGCGCAGGAGCGGGAGTTTTAACGGTATTCACGGAACCGTTAGACCTATCTTGAGATGACACTTTGTTTATGCGTATAAAGAAGATTTCTCTGCAAAATCCACACCTATATTCGATTTGTAATCGTAGATAAAATCTACGTTCCATTTTTTAAACTGAGCGGCTTCTTCCGGATAATGGGTAATAACCGCAACTTTAAATTTTCGTCTCCTCATTTTCACAATCTCAGTCAAGGTATTTTTATTCGAAGTAAAATCACTCATCGCCAGCAAGACCAGTTTTACAGATGCCATTCTTTTATAAGTCCAGAACGTACGATAGCTGGCATCTCCCCAATACACCCGGTAACCTTTTTCTACTAACGCTTTAGCATATTCCTGTTTGTAATCAATTCCTGTCACTTTGCCCGGATAGATCTGATTGAGATAATCATAAGCCGGTCTCCCGATACTCCCCATGCCGATAATGAGATATTCTGCTTCGCCAAAATCCTTAATCTCCGTATCATCCGTACCACGACGATTGTTCATCTTCATGATCCACTTGGAATACCGATCAAATAAACGATGAGCCGACGCATTAATGGGGGAAGCAATTAAAAACGAAAATATCATCAGCATCGCCAATACCAGCAACCAATCCTGACTAAGCCAACCGGATTGCACGGCAACTAATCCGATAATGAGTCCGAACTCGCTGAAATGACTCAAAGAAATAGTAGTTAAAAATGCCGACCTTGCCTTAACGCCAATGCGCGACAGCAGCATCATGAACAGTCCTGATTTTAGGACTAAAAAAATCAGCAATATGAAGGCAGTAAAAAGGGTGTTCCACCCCGGTAAACCAGTCAGGCCAATACTGACAAAAAAAGCGATGAGAAAAAAATCTTTATACCCCATCATGTGATCATAGAGCTCTTCCGCTTTAGGATGATAGACCAACAACATGCCAATTGCCAGTGCACCGAGATCGGCTTTTACGCCCATCCATTTGAAAGCAAAAGCCCCTGCTACAAAAGCGGCAAAAAAACCAAAGACAGTTAACAGTTCACCGTGTCCTGAGAAATCAAGCAACTTATACAAAACAAAATGAATCAGATATAGATAAACCGGAATGGCAAAAATCCATAGTCCAGGCGTTTCAGGTGCCGTAAATCCAAGAAAGAGCACCGCAAAAATGTCCTGAATAATTAAAATGCCAATGGTAAGCTTTCCGTGAAAGGAACTCAGGTCACTTCGTTCTTCCAGAATTTTCGCCGCAAAAACCGTACTCGAAAAACTGAGCGCAAACGCAATCAGAAAACATGCTTTAAAGGAAAGATCACTGAACATTTGTAAGCTGGTATAGCTCAGCAGAAACAGTAATAATCCAACTATTACCACCATGATCAATACATGCAATGAAGCGGTAAGCCAGACTGTTTTTTGAAAAAGCGATTGGATTTTTATTTTGAGTCCGATCGTAAACAAGAGCAACATGATACCCAGATCAGAAAGCACGTGCAGGATATCGCTGATATGCCCGCTCTTAACGCCAAGGATATTCAATACAATCCCGGTAATTAAAAAACCAATCAGAGTGGGCAAGCCAACTCTTTTGGCAATTAGCCCACTGACAAAAGCGATACTCAACCACACCGCATCCGTTACATAAGCCTCTTGTATCATACGCATTTATCTTAGATTTTAAATTTAAGAATTATCTGCGTAGGAGCGGCAAGGAAAAGTTAAATTTTTGATTCCATAATGTCCTGGGAAAATGTGATTTTTTATTCTGTAATATGATTGTAAAAGGTTATGGAGACGCACAATTGTGCGTCTCTACGGGACGTATATACCTAACCAAATAATCATTAAAAAATATTCCACTTACAGGAATGCTTTTGGGCTTTGGTTTTATACTTTTACCAAATAATAGATACAGTTTTAATGAAACACGCACGCAATTATTTTTTCCTTCTCACGGTTCTGCTCCTCAGTTTGTTTGCCTGTCAAACACCGCGATATACTGCGAAAAAAGCATTGCAACATTTGCTGCGAGACAGTATCTCCAAACAAGCCCATGTCGGCATTGCCATCTGGGATCTCGATAAAAAAAAATATGTGCTGCGCTATCAGCACGAAAAATATTTTGTGCCGGCAAGTAATGTGAAGATTGCCACTTTGTATACTGCCTTGAAATATTTGCCGGATTCATTGCCCGCATTTGATGTGTATGAAACAAAAGACAGTTTATTGTTGCTGGCAAAAGGAGATCCCACTTTTTTACGAAGCGATTTCAATCCTCAAAAAAGTTTTGAGCGACTTCGTTCCAACACTAAACCTATTGTACTGATATCACCACCGTGGAATACGGAAGTTTATGGAAAAGGATGGGCATGGGAAGACAGACTTCAATCGTATATGCCCGAAAGAAGCGCTATGCCTTTGTATGGCAACTGTCTCCGAAATAAATCTTCCCTTGATACAGCAGCATTCATTCCCTTCGAAACCAAAGGCATTGAAACAGCTGCTGCGTTATTGTCTGATACACTCGGAGTGCCGGTAGTTCCTGCATACTCCCGACTGATTGCTTCCGATTCTTTTCAAACCATTTATTCTTTTCCAACGGATTCTGTCGCCAAAAAAATGATGCATCAAAGTGATAACTTTCTTGCCGAACAATTACTGTTGGCATCCGGACTTCAACAATTGGGCAGCTTCAATGAAAAAGCAATCATTGCAAAAACAACTGATGAGGTCTATGCGTCTTCCTATATGCGTCCATCATGGGTGGATGGCAGCGGACTCAGTCGCCACAATCTCTTTACTCCCGATGATTTCATTCAGTTGTTGCAACAATTGGAAAAAGAATTCGGCAGCGATCGCATGCTGCCGCTCTTCCCCACCGGAGGAGAAGGCACACTGAAAGAATATTTTCTTCCGCAACGTGGAAAAATTTTTGCCAAAACAGGTACGCTCAGCGGACATGCCGCTCTGAGTGGGTTTATTGTTAAGGAAAACGGGATACGATATCTTTTTTCTATCCTTATCAATCATCACCATGCGCCCGCTAAATCTGTAAGAAAAGCACTGGAGCGATTTGTATGTGCTACCTTTTTCAATAAAGGCCGTCCTTAATGTCCGTGGCGCTACGCGAAACTTTACCTTTGCAGCATGTCTGCGACTCCGCCCGCTAAAAAAGGATTTTCTTTTACCCATCTTCGTAGAATATTAGGATATACAAAGCCGTATAAAAAACGAACCTATGCAGCTATTATACTTTCGTTGTTACTTGCTGCAATGGCGCCGGTGCGTCCCTGGCTGATACAGATTACCGTCAATGATTACATCCAGAACCGTCTTCCTGAGATGCTGCTTCGGATTACTTTATTTCAGATTGGATGGATTGTATTGGAAACCATTTTTCGTTTTTTCTTTTCTTATTATACTTCGTGGCTTGGACAGCAGGTGGTGAAAGATATGCGTGCGGCCATCTATCAAAAAATATTGCATCTGAATCTTCGGATTTTTGATCGAACGCCGATCGGAACGCTTACGACACGGACCATCAACGACATTGAAACCATCAGTGATATTTTCGCGGAGGGATTGATACCGATGATTGCCGATTTAATGACGATTGGTACGGTGTTGGGCGTGATGTTTTATTTGAACTGGCAATTGACGCTTGTGTGTCTGATTCCTTTTCCCATTATGCTGATTGGCACTTATTATTTTAAAGAGAGCGTGAATCGTTCCTTCAAAAAAGTAAGAAATGCTGTAGCTGCGCTGAATGCTTTTGTGCAAGAGCAGATACAGGGAATGCAACTGGTGCAGGCATTTGGGGTAGAGCAACAGGAGTTTAAAAAATTTGAGCGCATCAATCGGGATCATAGAGCAGCGCATATCAGTGCGATTTTTGCGTATGCCGTTTTTTTTCCGGTGGTAGAAATCATATTGGCTTTGTCGCTCGGATTACTCGTATGGTACAGCGCCGGCCAGTCGGTGCACTTGCCCGCAGGAACGAAAACGAATCTGGCCGGCGATGTGATGGCCTTCATCCTCTTACTCAATATGCTCTTTCGACCGCTGCGACTCATTGCCGACAAATTCAATGTATTGCAAATGGGTATGGTCGCCTCCGAAAGAGTGTTTGCTGTCTTCGATCAAAACGATTATCTACAGGCGCCAACTGAAGGTTATCGTAAAGATGCCACCATTTCAAATGGACAAATCGTTTTCGACAAAGTATGGTTTGCCTATAAAGAAAACAACTGGGCACTTCAGGATATTAGTTTCACCGTTCCTGCCGGTAAAACAATAGCACTGGTAGGTGCAACGGGAAGTGGGAAAACTTCTATTATCAGTCTGGTGAATCGTTTATACACCCACCAAGAAGGAACGATTCTGATTGACGGCATTCCCATTCATCAAATTGCACCTGATGAATTGCGACGCCGCATCGGGGTGGTATTGCAGGAAGTCTTTCTTTTCCCAGGCAGCATTCTTGAAAATGTTACGCTACGAAATCCTGAAATACCTGCGGAAAAAGTGGTGGAAGTCGCACGGCTTCTCAGCTTGCACGAATGGATTGAATCCTTGCCGGGCGGTTATGATTTTCAGGTATTGGAACGAGGAAGCACCCTCTCACAAGGACAAAAACAATTGCTGAGTTTTATGCGGGCGCTGCTCTACAATCCGACCATTCTTATTTTGGATGAAGCCACCGCCTCCGTGGATACCGAAACAGAACAATTAATTGAACATGCAATTGATACCCTCATCAAAGACAGAACTTCTATTATTATTGCGCATCGGTTGTCCACCATTCGCAGAGCGCATGAGATATTGGTATTGGAAAAAGGAAAGATCATAGAGACGGGCACACATGAAGAACTATTGCAACAAAAAGGAAAATACGCTGAACTAAGTGCGTTACACAACCCTACTGCAACGGCTTGACAAGATGTTTTCTGATACAATAACTAAAAAAGTAACCGGGTTGGTTTAATCAGCGTTCTCGGACAGCACCACCACATTTCGGTTAAAACTTTCTTCGAGGGAGATAAGGGTTTCTGTTCTTTCAATGCCTTGTATTTTCTGGAGAGCGTCGTGTAGCACATAACGCAGCTGGCTCATGTCTTTACACACCACTTCGATGAACATGCTATAGTTACCGGTGGTATAGTTGAGGCGCACGATTTCCGGAATTTTTTTAAGATCCTGAGCCACAGAATCATATAAAGAACTTTTTTCCAAATAGATGCCAACAAAGGCAGTGAGGTCGTAGCCGAGTGCAGCGAGGTCAACATGCAGGCGGGTTCCTTTAACCACGCCCATATCTTGTAATTTTTTGATGCGAACATGGATAGTGCCGCCGGAAACGAATAGTTTTTTGCCCAGGTCAGCATAGGATATTTGAGCGTCTTCCATCATAGCTGCGATGATCTGGAGGTCTAATTTGTCAAGATTCAATTTGGCTCCCATAAGCTAAATTTTAGTTAGAAATATTCAATTGATTTCTAAATATAAATAGATTTTTTCTAAACTTTAAAAAAAATCTTTAATTTTTTTGCAAAGAAACAGTTGTTTACATAGATTTGCATCATAATAGTTCTTTAACACTGTGGGGTGATGAAATTTTGGCAGACATGCCCTCTCGTCTCGAGGGTGGGGATCACAGGACAAACGCAGCATAGAGCCGACGTTACCATTGGTAAGGCCGACCAGGGTTGACCACTTAATCTTTGTGCTGTAGCTAACTGCCCCGTGGAGGTTCGACTCCTCCCCCTACAGCAATAGAAAGCCCATAACTAATTTATTTTGAATTAGTTATGGGCTTTCTTGTTTTGGGTTAGTTTCACTAAACGGATAGTGGAACTTTTTTTGGGGGGGGTGGGAAAAGGTTTCACTACACTAATTGCACCTGCTATGACGATAAGGCTACTTTTATTCTAAATCAAATCATCACCATCCTCACCCCAAACACTTCCTGAAAATAATATTTTACCTTCTCCTTCACTTCCTGCATCGGCACCTGATGCTGCAATTCATGCTGAAGAGAAGTTACTTTTTTATTAGGAATGCCGCAAGGCACAATATGATTGAAATAGTTTAAATCGGTATTCACATTCAATGCAAATCCGTGCATGGTAATCCATCTGCTGCAGCGCACTCCCATTGCGCAAATTTTTCTTTCCCTGCCCTTTATCTCCGGATCCAGCCACACCCCGGTTTCCCCGCTGCTACGTGCACCTTTTAATCCATAGTCGCCTATGGTCAAAATAATCACTTCCTCCAGCTTGCGTAAATATTTCGCAATATCTGTTTCAAAATACTCCAAATCGAGTATTGGATAACCCACCAGCTGATCAGGCCCGTGAAAAGTAATATCTCCTCCCCTGTTGGTTGGAAAATATTCAATACCCTTCTCTGCCCTTTCGGTTTCATTGATAAGAATATGCGTGGGATCACCACTCTTACCCAGCGTATAGACAGGAGGATGTTCCACAAACAATAAATGATGCCGGGTAGCAAGCTCGCTTCTGTCTCCGCCTGATTCCTCGGCTTTTCTCAACTCCGCCTTAATGACCAGATTCTCCTGTAATAATCGCTCCTGATAATCCCAGGCTTCTTTATAGGGAAGCTGACCCAAATCCTGAAAATTTACAACCGGTAACATAGAGAAACAAAGGTAAGTTTTGCAAGGGAATTGTAACTTTACAATCCATGAATATCATAGAAGACGAAGAACAAGAACTGGAACTCGAGAATGGCGATGGCGCGGAAGAGCTATATGAGCGTAACCGTTTTATCGTAACGAAAGGTCAGGAGCCGGTACGGATCGACAAGTACCTGATGAGTAAAATCGAAGGGGCTACGCGCAACAAAATTCAACGTGCCATTGAAGAGGGCTTTGCACTGGTGAACAACCAATTAGTGAAAGCGAATTATAAAGTAAAACCGGGCGACGATATTGTCATTTTCTCCGATACTTCTCCGGAAGAAAGAGAAATTATTGCACAGGAGCTGCCGCTCAATATCGTGTATGAAGACAAAGACATCATCCTTATCAACAAGCCGGCCGGATTGGTAATGCACCCTGGCTGTGGTAATCCGAACGGCACCTTAGTAAATGGCATTGTATGGCATCTCAAACAACAACAACCTGAACTCACGGAAAAACAATTACCGCGCTTCGGCATGGTGCACCGGATTGATAAAAACACCAGCGGACTCGTGGTGCTTGCCAAAACACAAGAGGCGAGTTTTCATCTGGCCAAACAATTCTTTCATCATACCATTGAAAGAAAATACATAGCATTGGTATGGGGCGATTTGCCTCAAGATGCCGGCACCATTCACACCCATATCGGCCGCCATCAGCGATTCCGGAAAATCATGGATGCCTACCCGGACGGAGAATATGGCAAAGAAGCCATTACACATTATAAAGTGCTGGAAAGATTCGGTTACACTACATTGGTGGAATGTGTCCTTGAAACCGGACGTACCCACCAGATACGCGTACACATGCAGCATATCGGCCATCCCCTCTTTAATGATGACACCTATGGAGGTGATCGTATCGTAAAAGGAACCGTTTATGCCAAATACAAACAATTTGTTGATAACTGCTTCGCGCTTTGTCCGAGGCACGCATTGCATGCCCAAACCTTAGGATTTATTCATCCTGCCACTCAAAAACCCGTTCGTTTTGAAAGTGAAATTGCCTCCGACATGCAACAGGTAATTGATAAATGGCGGAATTATATTCAATCTAAAAAAATCACAGACTAAAGTGAATCTTTATTTCGGAAATGACATCCGGTAATCCACTCTCACTTTCCCTTTACTGATATCCGAAAGTTTTCCACTGAGGAGTTTCTTTTTCAGCGGCTTCATGTAGTCAATGAATAATTTTCCTTCGATATGATCATATTCATGCAGAATGACTCTTGCCGTGATGCCGGTGTAAGTTTCTGTGTGAGATTGAAAATGCTCATCCAGATAGGAAAGCATAACGGATTCTTTCCGATACACATCTTCACGAATGCGAGGAATACTCAGACAACCTTCATTGTACGACCAATCATTTCCGGAAAGTTCAAGGATTTTGGCATTGATAAAAACTTTTTTCAAACCAGGGGCATCGGTATAAGCCATCGTTTCTTCTTCATTCATCTGAGTAAAAATTTGGGTACTGTCCACCACAAAAAGGCGGATATCCCGGTTGATCTGCGGAGCAGCCAATCCTACGCCGCTAGAAGCATACATCGTTTCCCACATATCTGCAATCAATGCAGACAAGCCCTCATGGTCAGGGGTAATTTCTTTGGCAACTTTTCTTAATACTTCCGATCCGTAAGCGACAATGGGTAAAATCATAACTAAAAATTCGGCACGAAGTTACCGATAAAAAATAATGCTATTTGATTTGTCACACCTTCCTCTCCATATATTCCTGCAACAATATGGTTGCCGCGATTTCATCTACCAGCTTTTTATCACGGCGTTGCTTTTTCTTCATTCCCATGTCCAGCATAGCCTGCTTCGCCATTTTGGAAGAAAAACGCTCATCCCATTCTTCTATTGGAATATGAGGAAAATTCTTTTGAAGCAATTGTATGGCCTGTTTTACCAAAGGAGTAGCATGCGTAGGCGTATCATCCAGATTCAGGGGCATGCCAATCAGGATACGTTCCACCGGTTCTTTGGCAAAATAATCTTTGAGAAAAGGAATCAGCTTTGGAGTATCTATCGTCGTTAATCCGGTGGCGATGATCTGCAGCGGATCCGTTATAGCAATACCGGTTCGTTTTCCTCCGTAGTCTATGCAAATGATTCGTGCCATCTGTATAAAAAAATCTTTTTAGATTATCTCTTCAAAAAAATTGTCTCGGTGTATCACTTTGAATTGCGTGTTCGGATAAAGATTGGAAAAACTTTTTGTCAATCTGATTTTTTTTGAAGTTTTCCATTTTATTTCTACAGCCTGCAATTGATTGTTTTTTTCAATAATCAAATCAATTTCCCTTTGTTCTGTATTGCGCCAAAAATAAAAATTGGCAAATACCTGCTTGTATTCATTTTGCTTTCTCAATTCATTGATGATGAAATTTTCAAATAATGCGCCTGCATCATTTCTCACTTCTACGGGTCTGAAATCATTAATCAAGGCATTTCGGATGCCTAAATCATTAAAATAAATTTTCTTGGACTTTTTCAACTCGGCTCTATGATTGTTATGATAAGCGGGCAGCCTGTAAGTGACAAATGCCTGCTCCAGCATGGCGATGTAACTTTCAATCGTCTGATGATCTATTCTCAGTGTTTTTGACAATTCGTGATAATTGACTTCACTCCCAATTTGCCAGGCAAGCAGCTTGAGCAATTCAAGCATTTTCTCCGGCTTTTTGATGCCTTTGAAAAGAAAAATATCTTTATACAGGTAACTGTCAGACAAAAAGCGCAATAATCTTTCCGCTTCCCTAGGCTTACTCACAATTTCAGGATAGTAGCCATAGACGAGTCTTTGGGGTAATTGTCTGATCTCCTCCAGGAGACCCGTATGCGCTACCATTTCAACAAAAGAAAGCGGAAACAGATTATACTCAAACTTTCTGCCGGTGAGCGGCTCGTTGAGCGAATTACGCAATTCAAAAGCGCTGGATCCACTTGCCAGCACCTGAATATCTTTTACATAATCTGCAAATAGCTTTAAAATGGATCCAATATTTTCAATTTTTTGGGCTTCATCAATCACCACTACTTTATTGGCTCCCGCTACTTGTTTCAAGCGTTCTGCGTTAGGGTTTTTGAGCAACTGCTGCACATCTGCGTTTTCTCCATCCAAAAAAAGAGCAGGATTGGATTTACATGAAGGCAACATGCTGATCAGCGTAGTTTTGCCCACCTGTCTCGCACCCAGCAGAACAATGATTTTGCCCTTAAAAAAATCATCTTCTATTTTTTGAGATATCTGTCTTTCAATCTCCATTAACCCTTAATTTTTTGACTATAATCTCAAATTTAGTATATTTTTTTAGACTTAAGTCTAAAATTATGGACTTTTAAGAAAGCAGCTCAACCATTGCAAACACCCCAAAAATAATGCTCGCCAAACCGTTGGTGGTAAAAAAAGCCTGGTTGACTTTCCTTAAATCGGTTGGCTTAACCAGGGTATGCTGATAGATCAGTAAAGCGGTAAAAATAGCTGCACCAGTGTAATAAAATAATCCGCCTTCAATCATTCGTCCGAGGATAAAAAGCAATACAGCAGTGATCAAATGAAAAACCCTGCTCAGCCGAAGTGCCTTCTCTCCCCCCAATGAGACCGGTATGGATTTCAATCCCTGCTCCTTATCAAATCCCTCATCCTGCAAGGCATAAATAATATCAAAACCTGCCACCCAAAATAAAACCGCGAAAGATAAAACTACCGGCTCCCAACTGAAATAACCTGTCATTGATAAAAAAGCCCCAGTTGGTGCCAGACTCAATCCAAGTCCGAGCACCAAATGACAAAGCGGCGTAAATCGTTTGGTATAACTATAGCCAAGTATCACCAATAAAGCTATGGGCGATAAAGTAAAACAAAGGGTATTTATCATCCAGGCAGTGAGCATAAATAAGCCCGACATGACAATGGTAAACCATAACACCTGATTGGCTGATAACAAACCAGCCGGAATTTCACGAATAACCGTGCGCGGATTTTTTGCATCAAAATGACGATCGAGATAACGGTTAAAAGCCATGGCAGCACTTCTGGCGAATACCATGCACAGGATCACCAACAACAAGGAAAATGCGTAAAAACCAAAATCTATCACCACTTCTTCCGCTTCAGACAACAAGCTTCGTACACCCAGAAAAAAACCTACCAATGCAAATGGCAGGGCAAATACAGTATGAGAAAATTTTATAAGAGAAAGATATTTTTTAATCAGTGCCATGCGCAAAGATATTATGAATGCCGCTTCCATTGTCTTTATGCTTTAGATGCTTTTCCCTCACCTTCCTATTTGAGCCTTGTCATATTATTCATGTATTCCTGCATTTATCTTGAACATCATACGAATTCATGCTGTCTGCCGAATGAAAAATCTATATTCGATACTTTGCTGTCTGTACAGTATGTGTGCAGTAGCGCAGGATGCCAGATCCATCGTACAAAGAGCGGATGAAAAAATCAGGGGGAAAAGTTCGCACGTACGCATGAGCATCCAAACCATCCGACCGGAATGGACCCGATCCATGGAGATAGAAGCATGGATGAAAGGAACCGATCTTTCCCTCATTCGGATTTTAGCCCCCGCAAAAGAAAAAGGAATTATTTTCTTAAAAAAGGAAAAAGAAGTGTGGGTATGGTATCCCGCCCTCGAAAGAAGCATCCGTCTCCCGCCTTCCATGATGAGCCAAAGCTGGATGGGAACTGATTTCACCAACGACGATCTGGTAAAGGAATCTTCCATCCTCCGCGACTACGATCATCGCATCACCGGAGATACCCTAATTGATAAGAGAGCTTGTTATATCATTGAAATGATTCCGCTGCCGGAAACTGCTGTTGTATGGAGTAAAGTGATTGTGTGTATTGACAAAAAAGATTTTATGGAATTGCATTCCAGGTTTTACGATGAGGAAGGACTGCTGGTCAATTCCATGAACGGATATGAGGTGCAAATGATGAGTCAGCGACTGATCCCCACCCGTTTTGCAATGATGCCTGCAGACAAAACTGATCACCGTACCGAAATGAAATATCAGCAGATAGAATTTGATCCTGTTATTCCTGACGCATTCTTTTCTCTTGAAACGATGCGCGTGATGCCTTAATCAATCAAGTATGTTATGGATTGTACATATTGCCCTGAAAAATATCGGGAGAAATCCTTCCCGATCTATCATCAGCATGGCATCGGTATTTTTTGCAGTCGTGCTTTCTACCCTGGCAGGCAGTCTGAAAGAAGGCATCTTCAACAACTTGGTCAATAATGTAGTGGGATTTTACAGCGGCTACCTGCAAATACATGCGAAAGGCTACTGGAACGAGCGACATCTTGACCATAGTTTTAAAGAAGAAATCGGATTACAAAATAAGATCCGGCAACAAAATCATATTGCTTCTTTTGCCCCACGATTGGAATCCTTTGGATTAGTGGCTTCCGAAAAAACAACCAAAGGCTGTCTGGTTGTCGGCATTGATCCGATTGCAGAACATAATGCCACTCAAATCAAAAACAAGTTGAAGCAGGGAAATTTTATTTCCTCCAATGATACAGCAGTCTTGTGTACCGAAGGACTCGCTGCTCGTTTAAACATAAAAATAGGCGATACTATCTATGTGATTGGACAGGGATTTCACGGCAGTACTGCAGCAGGAAAATATCCGGTGAAAGGAATTCTTCATTTCGGCGCGCCTCAACTGAATAATC
The DNA here is from genome assembly GCA_018970395.1 of Bacteroidota bacterium. Lineage (GTDB taxonomy): Bacteria > Bacteroidota > Bacteroidia > Chitinophagales > Chitinophagaceae > Lacibacter. Next base: position 136,857 of record JAGWWM010000001.1, on the reverse strand, counting down.
AAGCGCTGTTCATGCCTATTGCAGCCGCCAAAAATTTATTCGGCACTGAAAATAGAATAACGGCTTATGTGATTCAAATCAAAAGGCCTGATCAACTCGAAGCCATCACGCAATCACTGAGAAAAGATCTGGATACCCGATACGAAATAATGAACTGGGGAGAGATGATGCCCGACATCAAACAGCATATTGAAACCGACAGCAACAACATGAAATATGTTCAGGGCATTTTGTATTTGCTTATTTGCTTTGGCATTTTCGGCACCCTCATCATGATGATGATGGAAAGAAGATATGAAATGGGGATGCTCATTGCCATTGGCATGAAAAAAAGTGCTTTGATCCTAATGGTTATCGCAGAATCCATACTAACTGTAATGTCGGGTTGTGTATTGGGTATCCTTGGCAGTATTCCGCTAATCCAATATTTGCACAGGTATCCATTGAAAATGAAAGAAACCACTGCGAAGGCGTATGAGGAATTTGGATTTGAAGCTGTTTTTCCAACGGCTACTGATGCGCGTATATTTTGGGAACAAGGAATTGCGGTATTGATGATTGGCATTGTATTGTCGCTCTATCCAATTCTACAAATCATCCGACTCAATCCGGTGGAAGCATTAAAAAAATCGAAATGATCTTGTTATTGCAACTTGCCTGGAGAAATATCTGGAGAAATAAAATGAGAAGTATTGTCGTGATCGCTTCCATCGCAGTGGGCTTATTTGCCGGCATTGCTGTACTCTCCTTATACAAGGGTATGATGACCAACCGAATCAGAACGGTGATTGACAGCGAAATCGGGCATTTGCAAATACATGCACGCCACTTCACGCAGGAAAAAGAAATTGAAATGATGATTCCGAATGGAGATTTTCTTCTTAGCGAAGTAGAAAAATTCCCACTCGTACGCTCGGCTGCTCCGCGATTGATTGCCCTCGGAATGTTGTCCACTACCAGTGGCAGCGCAGGTGTGCAAATCAATGGCGTTGAGGCGGAAAAGGAACAGCAAGTGTCGCACCTGAATGAGAAGATTGTATCCGGGAATTATTTCACGGAAAAGAAAAATGAAATCCTCATCGGGAAAAAACTTGCTGACAAACTGAAGATACATGTGGGCTCAAAAATTGTACTCACTTTTACCGACACCGCCAACAATCTGGTATCAGGAGCTTTTAAAATAAGAGGCATATATCAAACATTCAATGCGCCGCTGGATGAAGCAAACGTCTATGTAAAAAAAGAAACGCTCAGCGGTTTACTCGGATTGCAGCATTGCATTCATGAGATAGCCATTATTCTGCAATCAGATGAGGCTGTAGAAAATACGCTGCTTCCATTGCAGCAACAATATCCTTCACTGGATGTGGCGGACTGGCGCGCGCTTTCTCCCGAAACCAATTTGCTGGTCAGAACAGTGGACGACTATTCTTATGTCATCATCATTATCATCTTGTTTGCCCTTGCATTTGGCATTACCAATACCATGTTGATGGCAGTATTGGAAAGACGAAGAGAGATGGGGATGCTGATGGCGTTGGGTACCTCAAGGATACGCATCAGTGGATTGATTCTAATGGAAACGATATTGCTTACTCTTGCCGGAACACCTGTAGGTTTATTCTTGGGTTGGATGGGCGTTCGTTATTTCCACCGGACAGGATTGGACTTTTCAAGCAGCGGAGAAGAGTTGATGGCAAGTTTTGGTTTCAGCACCCGATTGTATCCGGAATTTCCCAATGAAAAACTGCTGCCGGTTTTGTTGATTGTGTGTGTGACCGCATTGCTTTCCGCCATTATTCCATTAATCAAAACATTAACCCTGAAACCGGCAGAAGCACTCAGAATGTAAAATCAGTTTTATGAATCAAACCGTCATAGATACCCATCATATCAGCAAGACATTCAATCCGGATACGATACCTGTTTATGCGATTCAACAGGTGCATTTGCATATTGAGCGAGGAGAATTTACTGCGCTGGTAGGGCCATCAGGTTCAGGAAAAACGACCTTGCTGAATATGATTGGCGGATTGGACAAACCGGATGAAGGGAATATCATTATTAATGGAACGGATATTACGAAGCTAAGGGCATCGGCGCTGATTGCATTTCGGCTGCATCATATTGGATTTGTGTTTCAGTCTTATAATTTAATTCCGGTGCTTACTGCAAAAGAAAATGTGGAGTTGATTATGCTGTTGCAGGGAAAGCGCAAAAAAGAAAGAGACGAAACGGCAGCGCGATTATTTGAGCAGATCGGGATGGCTGAAAAGATGGACAGCAGACCCGCCCGCTTGTCGGGCGGGCAACAGCAACGGGTGGCGGTGGCACGAGCGCTGGCATCCCATCCTGAATTTATTTTAGCCGATGAGCCCACTGCCAATCTCGACAGTAAATCCACTGCCAATTTACTGGACATGATGGAACAACTCAATCGGGAAGCCAATATGACATTTCTGTTTTCAACCCATGATCAGCGCGTGATTGAAAGAGCGAGAAGAGTGATAACACTGGTAGATGGAAAAATCGCATCGGATACTGCATTCGTAAATCCCGATAACGGATGAAGAAATGGTTATGGATATGGTGTTGCGCCGGCGGATATCTTATGGCTCAGCCAGCATTTCCTCCAAAAGAGAAGTGGTTGCTGAACGGATATGTAAAAAATTTACAAAACTGGCAATTCGCTGATGATCATTCGATTTCCTCCAACCAATTATTGCATCAGCGCTTGAATCTGCGTTGGTACCCGAACGAATACTTTTCTCTCGGTGCAGAATGGAGAAGCCGTATGATAACCGGTGATGAAATGAAAGGGTTTGAGCAATATGCCGAGCTGCTGAAAAACCCAAATGATCTGATCGACTTATCCGTCAACTGGGTGAATCGTCGCGATTTGATGCTACTTACCAATATAGAAAGAGGGTGGATCAGTTATCAAGATAAAAAATGGTATGTTCGGGTGGGACGACAAAGAATCAACTGGAGCACCACCACCACCTGGAACCCGAATGATCTGTTCAATACTTATAATTTTTTGGATTTTGATTACGAAGAACGACCCGGTTGCGATGCATTTCAGACGCGCTATCAAAGCAGTCTTTCCTCCAATATTGAATTGAGTGTGGCACTTGTCGGAAAAAGAAGAAATACCATCGGAGGAATCAAATACTTCAAACAGATAGGGCATTGGGATGTACAGGCAATTGCCGGATGGTATAATCATCGGCTAACGCTGGGAGGTGCCTTTGCAGGAAGTATCCGAAATGCATGCCTGAAAGGAGAAGCACAATATTTTTTTCACTACACTAAACCTGTTTTTAATTTTTCCTGCGAAGTGGATCATCTGTTATCAAACGACTGGTATATCAAAGCAGGGGTTTTATACAATAGCGAAGGGAGTACTCGTCCTCTTTATGATCGAAAGAAAACAGAAATATCCATGAGTCCTTTACAGCAAATGCCTGCTGCTTGGACAATGGAATTTTCTGCAGAGAAAGGGATGACTGATCTGGCAGATTTCAATCTGATGATCCTGCTTTCTCCGTCAGCCGAAATGCATTTCCTGAGTCCTTCTCTTCGATTCAATTTAGCAGACAATCTCGAAGCAGATATTGTAACACAACATTTTATTCTAAAGGAAAACAAATGGAGTATTATCCGACACGATGGATTTTTGAGAATCAAGTGGAGTTTTTAAGCCGAATCAGTTACGGGAAAAGGTACTATAAAATTTCTTGCCGCTTAGAGGATGAAACGATTCAATGAAAAAGCTGTTTCCTTCAATACTGTTGAAGGTAATTTCAGGAGAACAAGCCTCTGGCTTTTCAACGGACACCAGCACGCCGTTCATGTCGTAAACACGACAAATATACGCGCCATTTAATGGGGGTAAAGAAAGCTTCAATTTGCCCGTTTTATTATCCAGTCTGGCATCAATTATTTTTTTATCCAAATCGGCAAGAGATACGGAAACAATCTCGCTGTAATCAGCATTTCCGTCAGGATAAACCGCTTTAATACGATAATAATAATGCTCGTTGTTGCCGGTTAATTTATCTTTATAATGTAAGAAAGCAGTATCAGTATCTTGCAACAAAAAGCCTATAGAAATCATTTCAAAATTACTACCCCGGGTTCTGCGTTCTATTTCGAAATGATCGGGAACTTTCGCGTCAGCCCATCTCCATTTTAGAAAGGCACATGTAGGAGTAGGAATAACTTCAAATTCCTGTGCCTTCAGAGAGGACTGCAAACAAACAAATGATATAATGACTGCTATTAGCCGCATTTCTATTAATAAAAGGAAACAGTTTTCAATACATTTTTATTGTGGCACAAACAGGATTTCAAAAAAAGAAGGTACAAATTAGGGAAATTTATCCGAAAAAGCAATAAATCTCGAATTTTTTGAAATTATTCTATCTACTCCCCCTGAAACCAAACCGGCTTATCGTTATCAAAATCACCCTGATAATTCACAAAAAGCTCTTCTCCTGGTTCAATATCCCGAACAGTTTTGATAAAAATGATTTCAGCTTCAAAATCCATAAAATATTCGCAATTTGCTGGTAATGCGTGGTTGTAGAGAGGAACCCATCCTAATGCCATGGCGCACTTTTTACTGTCTTCTCCCCACTCAAAAATATAATCATGCAAAAGGGTTTGATCCAACAGGCTTCTGTCTGCTGATTCCATTACAATCACCGGAGCAGTTTCAATTACCGTTTCCGCAGGGATGCTTTCCTCCGTAAAAACCCCTCTTCCTTTTCCCATTGAAGGAGCAATATATAATGAGCTAGATCGCATATTTATACCGCAAATAAGAAAATAAAAATCAAATCTAAATGATAACTTGCAGCCGATACAAAGTTTAATGGCAACGGAAGAAAAAATAGCTTTGGCGGAACAGTTCCAGCAAGTATTGGAAACAGGCGACAGAAAAGCATTGACTGACTTTCTGGACGACCAAAATATCAGTGAGGTTGCGGAATTGATAGAAGAAAATCCCGAGCTGGAAGCAACTATACTTTCCGCGCTTAGTAATCATCGAGCAGTTGGCGTATTCAAAATACTGGATATCGGCACTCAAAAAGATATCATCAAAAAATTACCTCCTTTCAAAACGGCAGAATTATTAAATGAATTGCCGGCAGATGACCGTACCGATTTTTTGGAAGAATTACCGAGTAATGCCGTTAGGGAGCTCATTAAATTATTGAATCCGGACGAACGAAAAATTACGCTCTCTCTGCTGGGATATCCTGAAAACAGTATTGGCCGTCTGATGACACCCGACTATGTGTATGTTTATCCCTATAATACCGTTGAGGAAGTATTTGCTACGATCAGAAAATACGGAAAAGACAGCGAAACCATCAGCGTTATTTATGTGATCAATGAAAAGGGAGAGCTGATTGATGATATAAAAATCCGGGATTTTATACTAAGTGAACCTTCCGTAAAAGTTGCCGATCTGATGGATGATCGTTACGTAGCACTCCATCCTGAGGATGACCAGGAAACCGCGAATGAGGTCTTTAAAATGAATAATCGGGACGCCCTTCCCGTAATCAGTAAATCCAATAAACTACTCGGTATTGTTACCATTGATGATGTGCTTTGGGTAGCCAATGAAGAGTTCAGTGAAGACATGCAAAAAATGGGAGGTACCGAAGCGCTGGATGAGCCCTACATTGAGACACCCATCTTCAAACTGTTTCAGAAACGCGTGGTATGGCTGATTATTCTGTTCTTTGGAGAATTAATCACGATCAGCGCAATGCAGAGTTATGAAGATGAAATTGCCAAAGTAGTTATTCTTGCCACTTTCATTCCTTTAATTATTTCCAGCGGCGGCAATAGCGGTTCTCAGGCAAGCACCCTGATTATTCAGGCGATGGCTTTGGGCGAAATTACCATTGCCGACTGGTGGCGCATCATGAAAAGGGAGATCTTATCCGGTTTGCTGCTGGGCACCTCTTTATTCATTATTGGTTTCAGCGTGATTACCATCTGGCATTTTTTCCCCGACAATCCTTTTGGCGAGCATTTTGTAAGAATCGGTTTAACCGTTGGCTCTTCTCTGGTAGGAATTGTACTGTGGGGTACCCTGATGGGCTCAATGCTTCCTTTATTTCTTAAAAAAATGGGGTTCGACCCGGCCGCATCCTCCACTCCCTTTGTGGCAACGTTGGTTGATGTGACCGGTCTGATTATCTACTTTTCGATGGCATACCTCTTTTTGAATGGAGTGCTCTTGTAGATTTTTCCCTGCTATTATGAAATCTCCCGGATAAGATTATTTTTGTACTTCAAAATCAAGTCATTATATGTGTGGTATCGTCGGATATACTGGTCCTAGAGAAGCTTACCCTATTGTATTAAAAGGTTTGAAAAGACTTGAATACAGAGGCTATGACAGCAGTGGGGTGGCGCTATTGAATGCCGGACTGAAAGTCTATAAGAAAAAAGGAAAGGTAGCGGATCTGGAAGAGCATCTGATCGGCAAAGATCTGCACAGCAATACTGGCATCGGCCATACTCGCTGGGCAACGCATGGTGAACCAAGCGATCGCAATGCGCATCCGCATATTAGTCCTACCGGTAAACTGGCGATGATTCACAATGGTATCATCGAAAACTATGCCCTCATCAAAAAAGAATTGATTTCAAAAGGGTATTCCTTTAGCAGTGATACCGATACGGAAGTCTTATTGTTTTTTATTGAAGATATTCAAATCAATAATCATTGTTCACTCGAAGAAGCGGTTCGAATTGCGCTGAAGAGGGTAGTGGGTGCTTATTGTATTTTACTGATTGACCAGAATGATCCTGAAACAATTATTGCGGCGCGTAAAGGAAGTCCACTTGTAATCGGCATTGGCAAAGGGGAACATTTCCTCGCCAGTGACGCTTCACCGATCATTGAATACACCAAGGAGGTTGTCTATGTAAATGACTATGAATTGGCAATCGTCCGACCGGATGAACTCATCCTTAAAAACCTGGGCAACGAAAAAGTAACTCCGTATATCACCAAGCTCGATATGGAATTAGCGGCCATTGAGAAAGGGGGTTACGACCATTTCATGATCAAAGAAATTCACGAACAACCCAGTACCATTCAGGACTGTCTGAGAGGAAGAATTGATGCTCAGGCAGGAACGATTACAATGGCAGGAGTGGAGCAGAATATTGATAAACTCACCAATGCCAAACGCATCATCATGGTGGCATGCGGTACCAGCTGGCATGCAGGTTTGGTAGCCGAATATATCATAGAAGAATTATGTCGCATTCCTGTAGAAGTGGAATATGCCTCCGAATTCAGATACCGTAATCCGATTATTCAGGAGGGCGATGTGATTATTGCCATCTCACAAAGCGGTGAAACGGCAGATACCATTGTTGCATTAGAAAATGCGAAAGAAAAAGGCGCCTTTATTTTCGGAGTAGTGAATGCGGTGGGCAGCAGTATTGCCCGCCTGTCGCACGCAGGAGCTTATACCCATGCTGGACCGGAGATCGGTGTCGCCAGTACCAAGGCTTTTACCGGACAGCTTACGGTACTCACAATGGTTGCTTTGAAAATCGCGAAAGCAAAAGAAACAATTACCAATGAGAAATATCTTACGCTACTCCAGGAACTGGAAGCAGTGCCTGAAAAAGTTGCTGTGATTCTTCAACAGGCTGAACAAATTAAATCAATCGCTACCCTCTTTGATAAAGCAGGAGATGCCCTCTTCCTTGGTAGGGGATATAATTTTCCTGTAGCATTGGAAGGCGCACTGAAACTAAAAGAAATCTCTTACATACACGCAGAAGGTTATCCCGCTGCGGAAATGAAACATGGTCCGATTGCCCTGGTAACAGAAACACTCCCTGTTGTCTTTATTGCTACAAAAGACTCTTACCACGAAAAAATCGTGAGCAATATGCAGGAGATAAAGGCCAGAAAAGGAATTGTCATTTCAATTATTACTGAAGGGGATGCGATTAGTCCTACCCTTAGCAATGCTACTTTCTCAATTCCCGCTGCCGATGAAATCATTGCACCCATGCTCAGCGTAATACCACTACAGCTGCTCTCCTATTATGTGGGTATTGCCAAAGGTTTTGATGTTGACAAACCCAGAAATCTGGCGAAAAGTGTGACGGTAGAATAACGAGTCTGTGCTATATTTGACATAGTCCCGAAACCAAATTAGCAGCAGCATGAATGAAATCAGGAAAAGTCCGCTGAAAGACCTTGGCTATAATTTTATCCCCCTCTCCTATCTTCCTAAAGGAAAGGATGAATATCATCTCCGCTTTAAACAGCAGTGCATTAAAAAAAACTATCGTCAACTGACGGACAGGGAAAAAGAAATACTCCTTCAGAGAGATAATCAGTCAGACAACTGGTCGAATATTCTGGTAACAGATGGTTTTAATGCGGAGCAGGTACGTAATTGCTTTTTTTACGGCCATATCCGCATTGGAAAAATGGATCCGATTTGTCTCGAATTTCATAAAGTCAAATTGCCGGTTGGTTTGTACAATAGTACTATCGTAAGCTGCGACATCGGCGATAATGCAGCCATTCATCATGTTGGTCATCTGGGTCACTACATCATTGGCGATGAAGTTATTATTTCCAGGGTTGATGAAATGACGACTGCACATTCAGCTAAATTTGGCAATGGCATTGTTAAAGAAGGAGAAGATGAAAAACAGCGGGTTTGGCTGGAAGTTTGTAATGAGAATGCAGGGCGAAAAATTATTCCATTCATCGGCATGTTACCGGGAGATGCCTGGTTGTGGAGCCATCATCGCGACCATGAAAAATTGCAGTCAAAATTAAAAGCAATCACTGAAAATTTATTTGATAAGCAGCATGGGTATTATGGCATTGTAGGTGATCGCACCATCATTAAAAGCTGTAAGATTATCAAAGATGTCAATATTGGTTCTGATGCCTACCTGAAAGGAGCCAACAAGTTGAAAAATCTGACGATTCATTCCGCTCCTTATGCGACTACCCAGATTGGGGAAGGTTGTGAACTGGTGAACGGGATCATTGAAGAGAAATGCAGGATATTTTACGGGGTGAAAGCCGTACGCTTTTATCTTGCTTCCAACTCGCAGTTGAAATATGGGGCAAGACTAATCAACTCTTATCTTGGCAACAATTCTACCATCAGTTGTTGTGAAGTCTTGAATTCGCTGATCTACCCTTTTCACGAGCAACATCACAATAATTCCTTCTTATGTGCTGCAAATATTGGGGGGCAAAGCAATATTGCGGCAGGTGCCACCTTAGGCAGCAACCACAACAGCAGGAGCGCCGACGGTGAACTCATTGCCGGAAGAGGTTTCTGGCCGGCGCTCTGCGTCAGTATCAAACACCATTCAAAATTTGCATCTTTTACGTTGCTTGCAAAAGGAGATTATCCGACTGAATTAAATATTCGTATTCCTTTTGCGCTGGTAAGTAATGATGTAAGCAGAGACCGCCTGGTCATTATGCCGGGTTATTGGTTTATGTACAATATGTACGCTCTTGCCCGAAATGCAGGGAAATATGTACAGCGCGATGGTCGCCCAACCCAAAAACAAAGAATCGAAAACCATTATTTAGCACCTGATTCCATCAACGAAATTTTTGATGCATTTGAAATCATCGAGTACGCGGTGGGGAAAGCTTACCTATTAAAACAAAATAAATTCAAAGAAGACGAACACAAAACAATTATCAAAACCGGTAAAAAATTATTAAACGAAAACAATCCGGTCGTTGATCAGCTGGAAGTATTGTTGGACGGCGTGGAAAATTCCGGAAGAAAAGTGCTGCTGATCAAGGCACGAGCAGGATATCACACTTTCAGAGAAATGATTGAAGTGTATTGTGCAGAGGAAATCCTTTCGGCTATCGAAAAAGCTTCCCCAAAAAATCTCTCGCTCTGGATAAAAGAAAATATTAAATCGGGAAAACGAAAAAGTTGGATTAATGTGGGCGGACAACTGATTGAACAATCAGTGATTGATAAAATCATTGCAGACATTGCCGTTGGAAAAATAAAAAGCTGGGAACAAATTCATCGGTTTTATCTGATTGAAGGTGAAAGATATCCAAAAGCCAAACTAGCACATGCCATTGCTTCTTATAATGAAGTCTTTGGAAATGATTTGAAGCAGCCTGACCAAATGATCGGCTTGTTGGAAAAAGCTTTCAACACTAAGACCAAAATGCTTAACAACATGAGCAGCTCAAGAGAAAAAGATTACACCAGTCCTTTCCGAACCATGGCTTATGCCAATCGTAAAGAAATGGATGCTGTCACCGGTAAACTGGAAGAAAACAGTTTTATTCTTGAGCAAACAGCTATCTTGAAAAAAATGAAAGCACAGATTGGTAAAATTAAAAAGAAGTAATTGCAGATAAAGCTCCCTACTTCAAATAAGCCTCCGCCTTTTCTTAATGTTTTGTTATCATTTCCAAAATTATAAATACAATAAAAGAAAGAGAGGATATTGTCGTTATGAAAGTACTCAATAACCTCAATATGTTTACCAAATCCTTCTTTACCGCCTTGCTAGGAATCATCTTAATCATTCAGTTTTCTTATGCACAATCAATTAAAGAAAAAAAGAAAAGCCGCTTTAGCCCTACTGAAATACACGCTTTCATCAATCATCACAATCAGGTAAGAAAGGAAGTGAATGTTCCTGCATTAGAGTGGGACGCTCAGCTGGCCAACTATGCACAAGAATGGGCCGATTATCTGGCTACCAAGAATGGCTGCGAAATTAAACATCGGGATAAGGTGAACAAGAAAGAATATAATTATGGTGAGAATATCTACTGGGGCAGTAATCACAAGGTATTTTCCACTTTATCTGCATCTGAAAGCTGGTATAGCGAAAAAACAGATTATCAGTACCAAAGTTTTAAATTTCCCACCGACCCTGTAGTGGGTCATTATACCCAAATGATCTGGAAAAATACGACTGCCGTCGGAGCCGGCAAAGCAATCTGTCCAAACGGTGCCATCATTGTCGTAGCAAATTACAATCCGCCCGGAAATTATATTGGCGAGTATCCTTACTAAAGTTCAAAAGGAAATTATAGACGAGTAAAGTTGATTTTCTTTTCCGTTCTATTACCTGCTTCGTCTTCCGCTATGAATCTTAGTTGATGTTCACCCGGCTGACAATACTCATCTGTTTTATAACGAAATACAGGCCCCATTCCTTCAAACATTAACCACTTGCCATCTAACTCCGCGCGAAACAGACGAATCTCTTTGTAGTCTTCGTTTAATGTACATACAATCACTTCACCCTCTTTCAATATTCCACCATCCACTACCCCTTTAACTGTAATTTGTGGCGGAACTAAATCTACTTCCAGCCTGTACTCTCCAAACGATCGAAAACGTGCAGCATACCAGCCGCGCTGTTCAAGTGCTTTAGAAACTGATAATTTTCCCAAAGCAGACTGAATCATAATTACCCGCGCGCGCTCCTGCTCCGACAAACTCCGGGTGGGTTTGATACGAAAATAGATTGAATCGTGAACGGGAATAACAGGACTATGGGCAATATGTATATCCGAAACCATTTTCATGTTACCGGGTTTCACGGAATACGTCATCTTAAACGCATCATAAAAACTTTTCTCAGTGCTTACCATCTGAAAAGCTTCTTTTTCAAACACATTGATCAACCCTGGCATCATATAACGACTATCCTTCAGGGACATTGAGACTGATTTTTCTCCATTCCATTGTAGCTGAAACCGCATATTTGCAGCATTCCCATTGGCATCTTTTACCTCGATACGGAGGCTGTGTTTAGCAGTGTCTGTCAGCTCAATACAACCGGAAGGATTCGCTTTATAATAAATAGGCAAACGATCTCCCGGCAATGGGGTAAGATGCTGCCAATAAGCACCCCCGGTTTGTTTTAATCTGTAATCAACATGGGCGTTCATGTATCTTGTTTGTAAATAGTCAATTCCATCAATCTGAAATCCGCTGACAGGTTGTTCATTTAAATAAATCACAGCCTCATAAATACCATTGGGATTCTGAACACCGGTCATTCTGTCGGAAGCCTGAAGGGCAATCCCTATTTTATTGGACGCTACTGATAAAAAGCCACTGCTTATGGTAAACCCGCCGGAATCATGTATCACTTTAAGAATTTTGGGTTGCTGTTCGTAACTGCTCTTATGGCGGTCATATACAGCAATCCGAAATATATCAGGAGATGTAACGTCATATAACTGATGCATTAATAAGGGATTGATGCACACATCATCTTCTGTTCTTCTGATTTCATAATGCACATGAGGACCTCCAGATGCGCCTGTATTGCCGCTGTACCCGATAAAGTCTCCCTTCTTTACCGGAAATCTTTCTTTTTCAAATACCACATCTCCATTCCATTTTTCTTTTTTGTACTGCCCTTCTTTAATGGCTGCTAATACTGTAGGAGGGAAAGAATTCATATGACAATACAGTGTGCTAAACCCATTGTAATGAGTGATGTAGGTGGCATTGCCAAATCCCCTCGGATCAATTTTTATTTTTGAAATCCATCCGTCTGCCGTTGCATACACAGGAAGATTTTCCTTACTCAAAGTATATAAATCCAAGCCCATGTGAAAGTGATTTTTTCGGAGTTCTCCGAAATTGGCATTCAGTTTCACTGGAATGTTCAGAGGATATGAAAAAGCGTCTTTAGGATAATTTTTAGGCAGAAAAATCTGAGCAAATCCTTGTCTATAGAATAAAGTTACAAGTGTAAACCAGATTAAAATTCGCATCTGTAAAATTAATCGAATAACCTGCAACCCACAACCAACAACAGTCAACTTTCTTTATTTTTGCAGCCAAATTACCATCATGCCCAGAGATACTTCGATTAAAACTGTTTTAATTGTTGGCAGCGGTCCGATTATTATTGGGCAGGCCTGCGAATTTGATTATTCCGGTTCACAGGCGGCACGCAGTTTAAGAGAAGAAGGCACTAAAGTGATTCTGATTAACAGCAATCCGGCTACCATCATGACCGATCCAATGATGGCTGATAAGGTATACCTGTTGCCGCTTACTGTTGAAAGTATTGAGCAAATCATAGTAGAAAATCAAAATACCGATTTACAGATTGATGCAGTACTGCCGACCATGGGTGGACAAACTGCATTGAACCTTTGTAAAGAAGTAGATGAATTGGGCATCTGGGAGAAGTATGGGGTGCGGATGATTGGGGTGGATGTGAAGGCAATTGACACTGCCGAGGACCGCGAGAAATTTCGTCAGCTAATGCTGCAGATCGGGGTTGGGGTTGCTCCTTCTAAAGTGGCTAATTCATTACTGGAAGGAAAAGAATTTGCACAACAGATTGGCCTGCCTTTAGTAATTCGGCCCTCCTTCACGCTCGGTGGTACCGGTGGTGGATTTGTCAATACAAAAGATGAACTGGATGCTGCCCTCGATCGTGGATTAAAAGCCAGTCCTATACATGAAGTGCTAGTGGAAAAAGCATTGATTGGCTGGAAAGAATTTGAACTGGAATTGCTGCGGGATAAAAATGATAATGTGGTTATTATCTGTACAGTTGAGAATTTTGACCCAATGGGTGTACATACGGGAGACAGCATCACGGTGGCACCTGCAATGACGCTGAGCGATACTGCGTTTCAGAACATGCGCAATATGGCGATTAAGATGATGCGCTCCCTAGGCAATTTCGCCGGCGGCTGTAATGTGCAGTTTGCGTTGAATCCCGAAACGGAAGAAATCATTTCTGTGGAAATCAATCCACGTGTAAGTCGTTCTTCCGCGCTTGCGAGCAAAGCAACCGGTTACCCCATCGCGAAAATTGCCGCAAAACTTGCTATTGGTTACACGCTCGATGAATTAAAAAATCAAATCACTCAAACTACTTCTGCGTATTTTGAACCGGCACTGGATTATGTGATCGTCAAAATTCCCCGTTGGAATTTCGATAAGTTTAAAGGAGCGGACGATCGCTTAGGATTGCAGATGAAAAGTGTAGGAGAAGTGATGGGGATTGGAAGAAGTTTTGCCGAAGCCGTACAAAAAGCCTGTCAGAGTTTAGAAAATAATGCCGTAGGCTTAGGATACTACGGACAAAGCCTAATGCATGCTGAAGAACTCATTGAATACATCAAAACACCCAAATGGGATCGTATCTTCCGGATCAAAGATGCCTTGATGGCGGGCGTGAGCGTGAAAACCATTGTGGAAGCTACCAAAATTGATAGATGGTTCATCTATCAAATACAGGATATAGTAACGATCGAAAAGCAATTGGCAAATCACGATATAAAATCCTTGCCTGAAGATTTACTCCGTCAGGCAAAACGCATGGGCTTTGGTGATGAACAAATCTGTCGAATCATGAAAGACGGCACAGAAGACGAACTGTATGAAAAAAGGAAAGCACTCGGCATTAGCCGCGTATATAAAATGGTGGATACCTGCAGTGCGGAATTTGAAGCAAAAACGCCCTATTTCTATAGTACATTTGAGTGAGGAAGCTGATCCTGATTTATATCAGTTCAAAAACAGTTTAACAAATTATTGATAGCCCGATATTTGCGGCTGTAAAAAGAATTGACTTTATTTGTTTGCATAACATCAAAATCTTTCTCTTATGGAACCACAAAAAAACAAAATACTACTGGTCGAAGATGACAGCAATTTTGGCAGTGTTTTAAAAAACTATCTCGAAATCAATGATTATGAGGTGACTCTTGAAAGAGACGGCCGTCTCGGCCTTGCCGCCTTCCAGAGAGAGAAATTTGATATCTGTCTGCTCGATATCATGATGCCAAATATGGATGGCTTCGCGCTCGCAGAAGCAATCCGCGATGTAGATCCGGATGTGCCTTTGTTTTTTCTCAGTGCCAAAACCATCAAAGATGATATCCTCACCGGCTATAAATTAGGAGCCGATGATTATATCACCAAACCCTTCGACAGTGAAGTGTTGCTTATGAAAATAAAAGCCTTTCTCAAGAGAAACGAAGAAACCAAAATCGAAACGGAAAATACAGAATACGATTTCGGTTCCTGTCACTTCAATCCCAAACTAAGAGCGCTAACCGTAGCCGGCAAAACACAAACCCTTTCTCCTAAGGAAAGTGATTTATTGCGTATGCTTTGTGATTATAAAAATGATTTATTGCCCCGCGAAACGGCACTCAAAAAAATCTGGGGCAGCGATACTTATTTCAATGGAAGAAGTATGGATGTGTATATCGCCAAACTCAGAAAATATCTGAAAGAAGATAAAAAAATTGAGATCGTAAATATTCACGGCAACGGCTTCAGGCTGGTGGAGACGCCCTGAAAAATAACCTGCCAAACTCATTCATCACAATTTCTTCTTCCTGCATGAGATGACGGATGATCTCCATCACGTTTTCTCTTTCCGATTCGGGCAAACTTTGTATAAAGTTTTTGATATCGAGTCCGGCTGTACCTGCTTCTTGCCTCAACAACTGACGCAAATCCTGAAAAGAACGATAATCTATAGATGGCTTTTTCTTTTGCCCAACACAATAATCACAAATACCGCAATTTTCTGTCGTTACATCTCCGAAATAATTTCCCATTATGACCGAGCGACATTGTGTTGTATTGGTCGCATAGTTGATCATTTGAGCCGCCCTTTTTTCAAATTGTTCCTTTCGAAATAATAATTGAGCGGGTTGTATCAGCCATTCATCCGACACAGGTCTTGATTCAGGAAATCGTAGCTGCGGACCATCGCTATGCGGTTGATAATTGACCAACTGTAGTTGGTGCAAATGATGCAGCGCCTGCGTCACCAGCTCTTTACTCCAGCCAAGTGCCTTAGCAATATTCCACTCTGAAATATTGACCGATACATCCAGAATGCCCCCGTATCCGCGCAATAATGCTTTCATCACCGGCTCCAGCTCTGGATGAGTAGTTTCAAATCTTTCAAGGGTTTCCTTGTCGGCAGTAAAAACCAAACGGGAAGACAACACCATTCGTGTTGCATATTGAATCCATCCCTCTTGCTCCAGTAGCTGAAAAGCATAGAGCGTGGGTTGTGCCGGCAACTCAAATCGTTCAATGAACAGTGACCAATCAAACGACCGCCATTCTTCTGCTTCACCACCGACAGGAAGCTGAAAATAATTGGCCAGACAACGATAGACATGACGAATGAAAGCAATATCCGGAAAGCGCTCTTCCACCCTTCGGTTTAATTCAGTGATATCTTTTTCTTCATAGAGTAAAATGGCATAAGCTTTCTGTCCGTCTCTTCCCGCTCGTCCCGCTTCCTGATAATAATTTTCCAAACAATCGGGCATATCATAATGAATCACCATTCGTACATCGGATTTGTCAATACCCATTCCAAATGCATTGGTACAAGCCATTACCGGCACTTCATTGCGCATCCAGCTTTCTTGTTTTTGTTTTCTTTCCTCCCCGCTTAAACCGGCATGATAAAAATCGGCACGAATGCCCTGTGCGCTGAGTATCTGCGCAATCTCCACCGTTTTTTTTCTGCTTTTGCAATACACCAGTGCCGATACATGGTGCGGACGTAAGAGATCAATCAGTTTACCTGTTTTAGAAGGCACACAAAACGCCCTAAAGGAAAGCGCGGGCCGAAGAAAAGAACCTCTGAAGATATAAGGTCGAAGCAGTTCCAGTTTAGCGCAAATATCCTGCTGTACCTCAGGCGTAGCAGAAGCCGTTACAGCGATGATGGGTACATCAGGGAGGTACTCGCGCAAGGAAGCGATTTTAAGATAAGGCGGACGAAAATCATAACCCCACTGTGAAATACAATGTGCCTCATCCACCGCAATCAAACGAATATCCAATGCATAAATGAATTCCTGAAATAAGGCGGTTTGAATTCTTTCGGGTGAAACGTACAAGAACTTACAATTGCTTTCCGCGGCCGCTTCCAGCACTTGTCGCACTTCAGTTCTATTCATTTCAGCGGTAAGCGCAAAAGCGGTAATATTTCTTTTGCGTAAGGCCTGCACCTGATCTTTCATTAATGCAATGAGCGGAGAAACCACCAGGCACAACCCATCCATTGCCATAGCCGGCACCTGAAAACAAAGACTTTTGCCACCGCCTGTTGGCAGCAAAGCAAGGGTGTCGTTACCATTGAGTACCGACTCAACAATTTCCTGCTGCATGGGGCGGAAACTGTCATAGCCCCAATAGGATTGTAAGATGGAAAAAATATTTTTCACGGTGGGTGTATTAGGTTACTTTTTTTACAAAGAGCCTGACCGAATTGATGGCAAGCACCACATCGCTCATGCCCATTACCAAAGCCCCAAAGGTAGGCGTAAGGAATCCAAAAGCTGCGATGGGAATTGCTATAATATTGTAAAAAAATGCCCAGAAAAGATTTTGCCGGATGGTGATGTAGGTATGTCTTCCCAAGCCAAGCGAAAGCGGAAGATTTTTCAAACCATGATTCATCAGCACTACATCAGCAGTCTGCACTGCAATCTGAGAAGCTTCGCTCAAAGAGATACCAATGGTAGCCCGCGCGAGCGCGGGCGCATCATTAATGCCATCGCCAATCATCGCCGTTGGCATTGCCTGATTCAACTCCTCAATGATCTTTAATTTTTCTTCCGGTCGCTTCTCCGCCATTACTTCATCTATTCCGAGCTGTTCCGCAATCACTCTGCATTTTTCTTTTCGGTCGCCACTCAGCAAGACGGTCTTGATTCCCCGTGCTTTCAGATATTGAATGATGTGAGAGGATTCTTCCCGCAACTCATCTTTTACATCTACCCAACCAAGCAGCTGATTATTTTTGAGTACATATACATTATGACTCGAATCAGTTGTGAATGCTGCCGCTGCCGCATAGGATCCGGCAATATATTCATTGCCTTCCTGATCTTTGGCACGCATGCCCAAGCCCTTTACCTCTTCAATCTCTGCCCAGCGATACTCCTCTTTTGTTTTCCATTCACCTGCAATACATACTGCAATCGGATGATTGGAATAGCGTTCCAACGAATAGACCAGCGATTTGAAGGCAGCTTCCGACAAAGAATTAGCTTGAATTTGAAAACCTGCCAGTGTAAATTTTCCCGTGGTTAATGTGCCGGTTTTATCAAAGACAGCCTGCTTAATGTTTTTGAACAATTCCAGACTTTTAGCATTGCGAAACAGCACCCCATTTCTTGCAGCTCTGCCTAAACCAACCGCAATAGCTGCGGGCGTAGCCAATCCCATAGCGCAAGGACAGGCAATCACCAATACCGCAATACTTCGCATCAATGCCTCCGTAAACTGATGTAACACAAACCAGTTGGCAAGAAAAGTGATGAGTGCGATGCCTAAAACAACGGGAACAAAAACCGCACTGATTTTATCAGCCATCTGCTGCACAGGCGGTTTTTCTCCCTGTGCTTGCTTCACCAGATTTACGATATTGGCTAATGCTGAATCTTTCGCGGCTGCCGTTACCTGGGCTTTCACTGTACCATCCTGTAAAAGACTTCCTCCAATCAACGTATCTTTTTGTTTCTTAGTAATGGGTAAACTCTCACCGGTAATGATTCCCTCATTTACGGTTGCGTCGCCCCAAAGTATTTTACAATCTGCCGGCACCTGTTCACCGCTTTTTATCAGCAGTAGATCCCCGACTCGCAAAGCAGTATTTTCAACCTGAAAAATTTGTTCTTCATGTTTGTCATCAAACGCAATCATATTGGCCATTACCTTTTGTGATTTGGCCAGTTTCTTCAATGCTCTTTGCGTATGCTGAATAGAAGCATCTTCAAGATAATTACCGAGGAAGACGAGCGTGATAATCGTTGCAGCCGTTTCATAAAACAAATACTCGGCTCCCTGACCAATGAGCGTTCCATAGAGACTATAAGAAAAAGCTGCCGTAGCTCCGATAGTGATCAGCACATTCATGTTAGGCATGCCATTACGCAAACTTACCACTGCGCTTCGTCCGAAATAATACATCCCTATTGAATACACCGGCACACTAAGTCCCAATTGCACGTAAGGATTCATCAGCCAGTGCATATTGAGCCATTCGTGAAACATGTGCAGCAACAACAATAGGGTGAAAGGCGCGCAGCACAGCAGATAAATCAAGTATTGATTCATGGGTTCTTTATCTGATATTGAGCGTGTTGTATCCAATTCCTGCTGCACTCTATAGCCCAGCTGACCTATCCCTTTTTTAAGTTGGGTTTTAAAAGACTCGTCGGAGGAGATTTCACAAATCAATTCATTGCTGACCGGATTAACCTGGATTTGCGCAGCCCCTTGTTTTTTTAGGTAATTGGATATGGTAAGCGCGCAGTTGGCGCAAGTCATACCTTCTATTTTCCAGTGGATGGTTTCTTTTTTATCGGACATGGTTGCCATTAAAAGGGTTCTCTACAAATTTACGAAACAGAGCGCCGCAACAGACAGGCATGCATAATATCTTTGTACATATATTTCAACAGCATGACAGCAAGAGTTTTTGATCTGAACGAACTCGATAAAGAAGTTGCTTTTTTTTGGGAGCAGTATGGTAAACGCAAAGTGTTTGCTTTCAGCGGAGCAATGGGTGTAGGTAAAACTACCTGGATTCATGCGCTGTGTCACTTGCTGGGTGTAACCGATGCTGTCTCCAGTCCTACCTTCTCCCTCATCAATCATTATCAGAGTGCCGCTAGACAAGACATTTATCACCTTGATCTCTATCGTTTGACTTCATTGGAAGAAGCCATGAATGCGGGTGTGGGTGAATTACTGGAAGGGGATGGAATTTGTCTGATTGAATGGCCGGATATCATTCGAAATGAATTGCCGCCGGATACCGTTTGGATTACCCTCAGCGTAATATCATCCCAACAAAGAAGCTGGAAGGTTAGTTCAGGCGCTTAGAATGTTGTATTTTGTGCTTTCTATAAATGTAATCAGCAGTATATGTCTTCGTCTCAAAAACCCATTGTTAACGCAGCTTTCAATTATGAAACTTTAGCCGAGACCTTAGATATCAAAAAAAAATCAGGTCAGTTGGTGATTGGTTTACCCAATGAGCAAAATCTTCAGGAAAACAGGGTAGCCCTAACGCCCGAAGCAGTGAATGTACTGACCAACAACGGGCATCGGGTGGTGCTGGAGTATCATGCAGGGGAAG
The DNA here is from genome assembly GCA_018970395.1 of Bacteroidota bacterium. Lineage (GTDB taxonomy): Bacteria > Bacteroidota > Bacteroidia > Chitinophagales > Chitinophagaceae > Lacibacter. The sequence continues at coordinate 116,661 of JAGWWM010000001.1, read as the reverse complement.
GAGCGCATTATTCCGATCAGGATTTCAGTGAAGCAGGCGCGAAAATTGCTTATAATCGGGAAGAAGTTTATCAATCGGATATGCTGATTAAATCGGCACCCGTAAGTGAAGTAGAAATTGAATACATCAAACCCGGACAAACCATCATCTCCCCTATTCATATTGCCGTGATGAAATCGGAGATCCTGCAAAGTCTGATGCAAAAAAAAGTAACCGCATTGTCTTTCGAGAATCTGAAAGACGACTCCGGACATAATCCCATCGTGCGCAGCATGAGTGAAATTGCCGGCAGTGCAGTGATGTTGATTGCAGGTCAGTATTTAAGCAGTTTCAACAATGGGAAAGGCGTATTGCTCGGCGGCATCAGCGGCATTCCGCCTACGAAAGTCATTATCGTCGGAGCAGGCATTGTAGGCGAATATGCTGCGCGTACCGCCCTTGCGATGGGTGCCAGCGTAAAAGTATTCGACAATAATATCTATCGTTTAAAACGCATGCAAAATGCCATTGGGCAGCGCATGTGGACATCAGTCATTGAACCTAAAATTCTCGCCAAGCAATTGAAAACCTGCGATGTGGCAGTCGGCGCGCTTTCCTCTACCGGAGGAGGCAGAACACAAATCGTTGTTACTGAAGAAATGGTATCCGCCATGCGACCGGGCAGTGTGATTGTGGATGTGAGCATCGACCGGGGCGGATGTTTTGAAACCAGTGAAGTGACGAGTCATGAAAGTCCCATCTTCATGAAATACGGCGTTATCCATTATGGCGTACCCAATATACCGAGCGGTTTTGCGCGAACAGCTTCTCAAGCCATCAGCAATGTATTGATGCCGCTACTACTTGAGATTGGAGATGAAGGCGGACTGGAAAATCTCTTATGGCATAAACTGAATATCCGCAATGGCATTTATCTCTACAAAGGAGCATTGACCAACATTTATCTGAGTCAGCGTTTTGATTTAAAATACAACGACCTGAATTTGCTGATTGCGAGCAAGAGATAGGGGGAAGGGGGTTGATTTGTTGATTCGTTGATTTGTTTAAAAGTTCGCAGGGCTCGACAACCCACGCTCCGCGTGGCGACACCATGACTTTATGAACTTTAAAAACTCTTATATGCCCCAATCGCCAGAAAAGAGGTGCAAAACGCATATTCCTGTTGCTCGTTGCTGCTGACAATGACGACTCTGTCGGCAGTGTAATCACGAATGAGTTGATGATACAAGGCAATGCCCTGTTCATCGAGATTAGTACAAGGTTCATCCAGCAATAATACCGACGTATCGGCAAAAATGGCCTGTGCCAGCTTCACTCTTTGCAACATGCCGCTGCTGAAATAACGCATAGGTTTTTCCTTTGCATGCTGCAGGCCGAGTAAGCAAATGATGGCGTCTACGGAGATTCCTTTTAAAAGCGGTTTAAACTGAAAATGGAAAGAAAAAAATTCAGACACATTCATTTCATCCGGCAGTTGAAGATAGGGTGCCGATAAAGAAACCAGTTGGTAATAATTTTCATTTTTGAACGACTTCCCTTCCTGCAAAAAAACGATCTGTCCTTCCGAGCAGGCAGAGGAACCTGCAATCAGTTGCAAAAGAGTAGACTTGCCGGAGCCGTTATGTCCGATGATTGCACAGGGTTTACCCGCTTCAAAAGTAAAGGAGAGATGCCGAAATATCCATTCCCGGTTGTAGCGTTTACCGATATCAGAAAGCGATATTTTCATCCGAAGGATTTTTCAGCATACGCTTGATGATGCCGATTTCAGATTTTTTGATAAAGGCAAGAATTTCTTCTTTGATGGGAGAATCTTTAAAGTTTTTCTGAATGATTTCCATCGCCTTAGTCACATTGTGCTTCTCTACAAAAAGGATATGATAGATATCAAAAATTTCTTCTTGTTGTTCTTTGGTAAATCCTCTTCTGGCTAAACCGACATTGTTGATACCCACATAACTTAATGGCTCTCTGGCAGCTTTAACGAAGGGAGGCACATCTTTACGGATAGCGCTCATGCCGGCGATATAGGTATGTGCGCCAATGTGGGTGAACTGATGCGCTGCACTCATGCCACCGATAATGGCGAAATCATCTACTATTACATGTCCGGCCAGCTGAACCGAATTGGCAAGAATCACATGGTTGCCGAGAATACAATCGTGGGCAATATGTGCATAGGCCATAATCAGACAATGCTCCCCCACTTTAGTGGTGTTTTTTTCTGCAGTGCCTCTGTGTACAGTTGCGCACTCTCTGATGATGGTATGATTACCGATTTCAGCAAGCGTATATTCTCCTTTGAATTTTAAATCCTGCGGTACAGCACCAATCACGGCACCCGGGAAAATCTGACAGTCGCTGCCGATGCGGGAGCATGGGAAAATGGTGGCATTGCTCATGATATGCGTTCCATCTCCGATGACCACATCATTATGAATCATGGCAAACGGATCGATGGTTACATTGGCACCGATAACAGCGTCAGGATGAACGTAAGCGAGGTTACTGATCATGATTGACTTCTTTTAACAATTTGAGCAGTAAGATCTGCTTCGCAAACAATTTTTTTTCCTACAAAAATGGTTCCTTTCATTTCACAGATACCTCTTCTGATTGGGTTCTTTAATTCCATTTTAAGAATGAGGGTATCGCCCGGCACCACTTTTTGCTTGAATTTACAGTTATCTATCTTTAAAAAATAAGTGTCGTATTTATCTTCCGAATTTCGTGGAATGGCGAGCACGCCCCCGCATTGAGCCAGCGCTTCAATCTGCAACACACCCGGCATTACATAATTATTGGGGAAATGTCCCTGGAAATACTGCTCGTTATAGGTAACATTTTTAATGCCTACAATATGGGTATCAGTATGCTCAATAATTTTATCAATCAATAAAAAAGGAAAGCGATGCGGGAGGATGCGTTCAATTTCAAGAATATCGTACAAAGGTGGCTGATCGGCATGATACACCGGCACCTGGACTTTGTTCTTTAGTTTTTTAAGATGCTCTTTAATTTTTTTTGCGAAAGCGATATTGCTTGCGTGACCGGGGCGGTTGGCAATGATATGTGCCTTGAAAGGAAGGCCTACCAAAGCCAGATCTCCCACTAAATCGAGCAGTTTATGGCGAGCGGGCTCGTTGGGGAAGCGCAATTGCAGATTATTCAGATAGCCTTCGCTGGAGACAGCAAATTTTTCTTTTCCAAAACTTTTGGCAAGGGCATCAAGCTGCGCTTCTGTCACAGGTTTATCAACCACCACAATTGCATTATTGAGGTCGCCTCCTTTAATCAGATTATTCTGCAATAAAAACTCCAGCTCATGAAAAAAAGAAAAAGTGCGACAAGGGGCAATGGATTTATTAAATTCACCGAGATCTCTTAAAAGTGCATGCTGTGTGCCCAGTACCGGAGAATTAAAATCAATCAGCGTATTGATGCGATACTGCTTGGAGGGCAGGGCAACCATTTCGACTTTCTTTTCTTCATCGTAGAAATAAATATTTTCTTCTATTTCATAACAATGCCTGGCAACCTGCTGATTGAGTGCCCCTGCCTGTGACAACAAATCCACAAAGGGCTGCGCACTGCCGTCCATAATGGGCACTTCCGGACCGTCAATCTGGATCAACAAATTATCAATGCCTGCCGCAGTAAGGGCTGCCAGTAAATGCTCTATGGTACTGACAGAAGCGCCGTTATTGGAAAGGGTTGTACTGCGGTTGGTTTCTACCACAAAGTCCACATCCGCTTTTACGCAAGGCTTACCTTCCAGATCGATACGCTGAAAAACGATGCCCGTATTCGGAGCGGAAGGTTCTAATGTTACCGTTACCGATGCGCCGGTATGAATGCCGACTCCGGATATGCTGACCGATGCTGCAATAGTATGTTGAAATTCATTTGAATGACCCATGAAACCTGTTATAGGCTGCGAAAGTAATAAAAAGCCGTAACATTAAGGTAATGACAGGTAAATTCAGCACTGATGTGCTTATCAATACGACTTGAAAGCTTCCATTTTTTTAATCATTTCCTCCAACTCACTGATGCGCTTTTCCAGCTGAGGAAGGTTACGATATACAGCCTGGCTGCGAAGGGTGCTGGTGTAATCATGTGCCGGCGAACCGGTTACGATACTATTGGGCACTTTGATGGATTTGGAAACTCCGCTCTGGGCATTGATACGACTGCCGTCTGCTATGGTTATATGTCCGACAATACCTGCTTGCCCGCCAATCATCACATTCTTTCCAATTTTGGTGCTTCCGCTTACACCTGTTTGAGCCGCAATAGCCGTATTTTCTCCTATTTCCACATTATGAGCAACCTGAATGAGATTATCCAGTTTAGCGCCCTTGCGAATGATGGTAGAACCCATCGTAGCACGATCAATGGAGCAGTTGGATCCTATTTCCACATAATCCTCAACCATCACATTACCGATCTGGGGAACTTTTTTATAACTTCCGTCCGACTGAGGAGCGAAACCAAAACCATCGCTTCCAATAACTGTACCCGGATGAATGATTACATTTTTTCCGATGATACAATGCTCTCCAATTTTTACCCCCGGCTTTAGAATGGTATGATCTCCGATTTCAGCACCCTCTCCGATATATACCTGAGGATGAATCTTTACATTATTCCCGATTTTCACCTGGTTGCCGATATAGGAAAATGCTCCTACAAAAACCTGCGTTCCAAGCGTTGCGGTTTCCGACACAAAAGCCGGTTGCTGAATGCCGTTCAATTGACCTGCCTTCAGTTGTTCATAAGCCTGCAGCAAAGTAGCAAAGGCAGTATAAGCATCTGGCACTCTGATTAACGTGGCGCCTACGGGCTGCTTCAGCTCTAGCGATTCATTGATAATGATAAGAGAAGCAGAAGTGTTGTATAAAAATTCTTCGTATTTGGGATTGGCAAGAAAAGTCAGCTGACCTGCACCGGCTTCTTCGATTTTACCAAAACCGCTCACCTTCACTTCCGGATTTCCCTCAATGTTTCCGCCTATAAGCTGGGCTATCTGTTGCGCTGTAAATTCCATATTGCCTGTATTAAGGAGCAATGATTTCGGGTTATCTCACTTCTCCCGGTCTGCAAATATAAAACTTATTTGCGGGAGCATTGGTTACCTGTTGTATTAAAACATATTCTACTTCAGAAATATTGCGCAGCCTGCCGTCTTTGAATAAAATTTTAATCTGTTCGTTACCCGGATTGTACATCCGATTGGTGGCAATACCATCAAAAACAAACCATTGCGCTTCCTGAACAGAAATACCGAATAAGGTTGCCGCTTTCTGCTGCAATCCTTCAATTGTTTCTTTATCAAACGGAAACTCCTGCAGGGTAGTCTTAAGAATACGTCTGTTAATCAATCGGATACATAACTCACGTAAAATAAAATCATCATGCTCTGTCCATTTTTTGATGGAACACAATACATCATAATCATCCAGCCGGCAGAACAATTCGAGATTTTTTTTGATAAATTCCCCGCTATTCTCCATCCGCAAAAAAGCATCCAGCGAAGAAGAGGCTGAAAAACTTCCGACACTTGCGGGCGCCAGCATTTTTGCACGTTGCAATATTTTTACCAGCATATTTTCAGCCCCCAGAACGGTTTTATGCAAATAAGCCTGCCAGTACATCAGTCTGCGTGCCACCAAAAATTTTTCGATTGAATAAATCCCTTTTTCTTCTATTACCAAATCTCCGTCACTGACCGTCATCATTTTAATGATTCGGTCATACCCGATTACGCCCTCGCTTACCCCACTGTAAAAACTATCACGTGTGAGATAATCCATACGATCCACGTCAAGCTGACTGCTGATCAACTGGTGCAGAAAAGGTTTTGGATATGTACCTTTAAATATTGCCAGCGCCATATCTAACGCCCCCTTGAAGGAATGATTAAGTTCTTCAAATATGAGGAGAGAGATTTCCTCATGATGCATGTCTTCTATCAACACATGCTCCAGCGCATGGGAGAAAGGGCCATGTCCGATATCATGCAGCAGAATAGCAATTTTAGCCCCCTGCTCTTCTTCCTTGCTGATGGCAATCCCTTTCCCCTGCAATTCAAGGATCGCCTGACTGATTAAATGATAGGCTCCGAGACTGTGATGCAAACGGGTATGCACCGCACCCGGATAAACCAACTGTGCCAGTGCCATCTGATGAATACGGCGAAGCCGTTGATAATATGGATGAGAAATGATTTCGTAAATGAGCGCGTCATCAATAGTGATAAACCCATATACCGGATCATTGATAATTTTTCTGAATGCCATAGCGTAAAATTCCTTTTTTTCAGTTAAAGGTCTTTTATCAAAGATAACTGAACAGAACTAATTCCTACATTTACAACCGGAATCAGAAAGCAGCCTTTTCAACCAATAATTTTCTTCTTTCAATGGCATTGGCAACAATTTTGTGGGTGGATGATGAAATAGAAAGTTTACAATCGCATAAACTTTTCCTGGAAAACAAAGGATATGAAGTAACCGTACTGACAAACGGTTTTGATGCCATTGATTACCTGAAAGAAAATCCGGTTGACCTGGTATTGATGGACGAGAGTATGCCCGGACTGACGGGATTGGAAACGCTTTCTAAAATAAAAGAAATTCTGCCCTCTTTACCGGTTATTCTCGTTACCAAAAATGAAACTGAAAACCTGATGGATGATGCTATTGGATCCCAGATCGCCGATTATCTGATCAAACCCGTCAACCCCAATCAGGTTCTACTGAGTATTAAGAAAATAGTGGATAATAAAAGACTGGTTTCTGAAAAAACCACCGCTGCCTATCAGGAACAGTTTCGCCATCTTTTTACGGCACTCAATAGTAATCCGGGGTTCAACGAGTGGATAGATATCTACAAAAAACTGGTATACTGGGAAATGGAAATCAGCCGGGTGGACAGTCCGGAAATGCAAGAAGTCGTACAAAGTCAGAAGTCTGAAGCCAATAACGAATTTTTCAAGTTTATCCGCAAACAATATACCGACTGGATTGCTGCTCCGAAAGCCGCACCGGTGATGAGTCATACTCTCTTTGAAAAAAAAGTATTTCCTCATCTGCAAAAAGGGGTGCCTTTATTTTTTATTTTGATTGACAATCTTCGTTTCGATCAATGGCGCGCCATTCAACCCGCTTTTGCAGAGTCATTTCGGATACAGGAAGAAGATTGTTTCTACTCTCTCTTGCCTACCGCCACACAATACAGTAGAAATGCCCTCTTCAGTGGTATGCTTCCCGCTCAGATACAAAGCGTTTTCCCCCAGCAATGGAAAAATGATTTTGAAGAAGGCAGCAAGAATTTACATGAAGAAAGTTTTTTTGCCCACCTGCTGAAACAAACCGGAAGAGAAAAACTGAGTTATTCATTTACTAAAGTGTTGCATCATCAGGCAGGACAGGATTTGCTGAACAATGTCCATAATCTGTTACAGAACGACATCAATATCATTGTGTATAATTTCATGGATATGCTAAGTCATGCCCGCACGGAAATGGAGGTTTTGAAAGAACTCGCTGCCGATGAAAAAAGTTATCGCAGCATTACCGCCAGCTGGTTTGAACATTCTCCCCTTCACCAGGCTTTGAAAAAAATAGCAGATAAAAAGATTCAGGTAATTGTGGCTACCGATCATGGAAGCATCCGCGTACAAAAACCCATCAAGGTGATTGGCGATAAAGAAACAACTACAAATATTCGCTACAAACACGGCCGCAATCTCCAGTATGAAGCCAAAGAAGTATTAGCGATGAAAGAACCGCGCTTAAGCGGACTTCCTGCACCTCACCTGAATTCAGCATACATTTTTGCTGGAGAATATAATTACATGTGTTATCCGAATAATTATCATCATTTTTCAAGCTATTACAAAAACACGTTCCAGCACGGCGGCGTAAGTCTGGAAGAAATGATAATTCCTGTCATTCGAATGCACTCCAAAATTTAAATCTCTCCACGTAGTGTGGATAAGTCTTTATTAAGCAGCTATGCAATCAGCCCTCTCGCATGCTTAATTTTGAAGTTGTGCAATGAAGCATAAAAATGTATTGATACCATGAAGTTAAATCAACATACACTCAATCAGCTGGAATCCATTTTAGAAGAAGGAGGTTATGTAGTCCGCTACGAAAGAGGAACTTTTCAAAGTGGTTATTGCATCCTGGAACAGAAAAAAGTAGTAGTGCTGAATAAATTTTTAAGTCTGGAAGGGCGTATTCAAACTGTTCTGGATTTATTGCCACAGGTAAAAATTGATATTGATTTACTTACAGATGCTTCTCAGCGGCTTTATACAGAAGTGTTGGCTTTAGCAGCTGCAAAGGAGATTGCAGCCAAAGCAGCATGATATTTTCTTCTTAACACCGTAAGATTAAAATGGTCTTCAATCTTTAATTTTATGTTGTGAATTATCCTCCTTTTACCGTTACTTTTTTGGGAACCGGCACCAGCAGCGGCGTTCCAATGATAGGATGCCATTGTGAAGTATGTCAATCTACTCATAAAAAAGACAAACGGCTTCGAAGCAGTATTCTGATTCAAAGCGAAACGACTACCCTGGTAGTGGATACTACTCCCGATTTTAGATATCAGATGTTGCGGGCAGGTGTTACAAAACTCGATGCTATTCTGTTTACCCATCCTCATAAAGATCATTTAGCCGGACTCGATGATGTAAGAGCTTTTAATCTTTTTTCGGGAATGCCCATGCCGTTGTATTGCAATGAACTTACAGAGGCTGCAATCCGAAAAGATTTTTTTTATGCATTTTCCAAAGAGAAATATCCTGGCGTGCCGGATCTTTTGCCACATTCGATCGGAACAGATTCCTTTACCATTGGCGATCTCACCATCGAGCCGATTTTAGTATGGCATTTGAAAATGCCGGTGCTGGGTTTTCGATTCGGCCCCTTTACGTATATCACAGATGCCAATCGGATAGATGCAGTTGAAATGCAAAAATTAAAAGGAAGCCACACCCTCGTCTTAAATGCTTTACGCAAACAACCTCATCTTTCTCATTTCACGTTGCAGGAGGCGATTGACATTGCCAGAGAAGCCGGAGTTTCGGCAGCATATTTCACGCATATCAGTCACCAGTTAGGATTACACAGCACCATTCAGAAAGAACTTCCCAAAGGAGTGTCGCTTGCTTATGATGGATTACAATTAAAATTTTAAACTAATTTTAACCTATGCCTTTCGTTACCTGATTTATTTTTGGGTATGCAACCTTCACAAAAACATCCGATCAAAAACTATTTTGTATTTACCGCTTCTGAAAGAAGAGCCGTAGTACTGATATTAATTATAGCCGTTTTCCTCTTCCTCCTCCCGCATCTTTTTCCATTCTTATTGCAACCGAAGACTACCATTGCAAGTCAAAAAGTTTTACTTGCCGAAGCGCTTACGAATTCAAGTACAAACAACAAACAATCTCATGCTTCATCAGAAAGTTTGCCAGCTCCATCCTTATTTCCCTTTGATCCAAATACAATTGGGTTAGAAGAATGGATGCGCTTGGGCGTGAAACCTAAGACAGCACAAACCATTCTGAATTACCGTACCAAAGGAGGACGATTTCGAAGTCCGGATGACCTTAAAAAAATATGGGGACTTCGGTCGGAACAGGTTCAGCAATTAATCCCTTATGTAAGGATTACAGACACTGTCAAAAAAACATTCCAATCTAAGGACTATACCAAAAAAAATCCTCAACAAGTACTTTCCATAGAAATCAATACCGCTTCACTGGAAGAATGGGAATCGTTACGAGGAATCGGACCCGGTCTTGCCGCCAGAATTCTGAAATTCAAGGAAAAACTGGGTGGGTATATATCGGTGGAACAAGTGGGTGAAACCTATGGCCTGCCCGACAGTGTGTTTCAACAAATTCAGGGGCATTTAAGGAATACCAGTCCTCGGGTTTCTCTTCTAAATATTAACGAATTGAATGAGGAGGCATTGAGCAAACATCCTTACATACGCTATCAAACAGCCAAAGCGATTATTCGTTACCGCGAACAGCATGGAGCCTATCAATCACTGACCGACCTGGAAAAAATAGAAGCGATTAATCCGGAAACCCGGGCAAAAATCATTCCTTATCTCACCGTAAAATAATTTGCTAACATGTGTTAGCAATCTTCTATCTTTGCAAACGCTAAAACCAACCATATCATGAATTTTCAGCAAAGTGAAACCGTAGAGCAAGTTAGACAGGCTGCCAAGGATTTTGCCCATCAATCCATCAAACCCCATGTAATGGAGTGGGATGAGTCGCAATATTTTCCTAAATCCACTTTACAGGAAATGGGTAAACTTGGATTTTTGGGGATGTTCATTCCTGAAAATTATGGAGGAAGCGGATTTGGATACCATGAATATGCTGCGGCAATTGTAGAAATTGCCAAAGTCTGCGGTTCGGTTGGCTTGAGTGTTGCAGCCCACAATTCACTTTGTACAGGACACATTTACTATTGCGGCAGTGAGGAGCAAAAGAAAAAGTACCTGCCTCGTTTAGCTGCGGGTGAAGCTATCGGCTGTTGGGCATTAACGGAACCCAATACAGGCAGTGACGCCGGGAATATGAAAACAACCGCTGTAAAAGATGGCAACGACTGGGTGCTGAATGGCACCAAATGCTGGATCACGCATGGTATTAGTGCAGAAATAGCAGTCATTATTGCCCGCACCGGAGAACCCAGAACCAGCGGAAACGCAACTGCCTTCATTGTAGAGAGAGGAACGCCCGGATTTTCATCCGGCAAAAAAGAAAATAAATTAGGAATGCGTGCCAGTGAAACGGCAGAAATCATATTCGACAATTGTCGCATCCCTGATGCTAACAGAATTGGCGAAGTGGGCGATGGATTTCGTCAAGCATTGAAAGTACTGGATGGGGGACGTATTTCGATCGCAGCGCTTTCATTAGGCATTGCAAAAGGGGCTTATGAAGCAGCATTACAATATGCACAGGAAAGACATCAGTTTGATCAACCCATTGCTAATTTTCAGGGAATATCCTTTAAATTGGCTGATATGGCAACAGAAATTGCTGCGGCTGAATTGTTGATTGCCAAAGCAGCAGATATGAAAAACAGGGGAGAATCTGTTACCGAATCAGGTGCTATCGCCAAGTATTATGCTAGTGAAGTAGCCGTGAGGGTAAGCAATGATGCCGTTCAGATTTTCGGCGGCTATGGCTATACCAAAGATTTCCCGGTTGAAAAATTCTATCGCGACTCCAAACTGTGCACCATCGGAGAAGGAACCAGTGAAATTCAAAAAGTGGTGATCGCGCGGCAGGCATTGAAGTAAGAAGAAGACGCATTGTCGGATTATTACTTTGTCGAGGCTATCGATAATATAAAATATATTTATATTTTATAAATAAATATTATATTTGTAATATAAATTTATTTATGCCTACTTTTACCAGCACCCTGCCTGAATTGCTATGGGAAGAGTTGAATCAAAAGTCAACCGAATTAGGTGTTCCCAAAAACAAGTTATTGGAGAAAGCAATCCGACTCTATCTCGATCATTTAAAAAAAGCTGCGTACCTGCGTTCTTATAAAAAGATGGCTTCCGATACCGATTTGCTCTCTTTAGCCGAGGAAGGAATGGAAGATTATCTGAATCAACTACGTGCAGAAGATGAAGCAAGGTGAAATATGGTATGCCAGCCTTGATCCGGTTAAAGGCAGTGAGCAAGGCGGTTACAGACCCATGGTTATTTTGAGTGGAAATTTACTCAACCAGTACCTGCCTGTTGTTATTTGTTGTCCGCTCACCACCAAAATCAAAAACTATCAGGGGAATATTGTCCTGGAACCTGATGAAACGAACCAACTCACTGAAACATCCGAAGTGCTTACTTTTCATATCCGATCTTTATCCAAAGACCGACTTCAAAAAAGAATTGGGATGATAAGCGAGCGTCAATTGACGTTACTGAAAACGTATCTCAATGAGATCTTAACGTATTGATATTGGGTTCCAATCACTCCAAAAAATCGTCTTCATTCTTCGGACTGTACTTGTCAAAAAGTTTTTCTATGGCGCCGCCGAAAAGAGGAAATTTTTCTACTGCAAAAACCTTGATGACTTCAATCGCTTTATAGGATTGTTCTTCAGTGAGACCAGCGTTCATCAGCCGATTGATCAGTTCCTGCATGGTAATGATTTGTGAAAAATATCAGGCAACTTTCAGTTTGCCGTATTTGCTCTTGTCGAATTTATGTTGCGCATATTCCAGGGTAAGCTCAAATGAAGTAGCGCCGGTTCCGGGAAGTTCGAACATGGCATCGGTTAAAATGCTTTCGCAAATACTTCTCAGTCCTCTTGCACCCAACTTGTATTCCATGGCTTTTTCTACCATAAAATCCAGCACTTCATCTTCAATAATCAGTTTAATCCCTTCGATTTCAAATAATTTTTTATACTGATGGATCAATGCGTTTTTAGGGACAGAAAGAATCGATCTTAAAGTCTCCGCGTCCAAAGGATTGAGGTGGGTAACCACCGGCAGCCTTCCCAGCAATTCAGGAATCAATCCGAATGATTTTAGATCCTGTGCATTGACAAACTGCAGGAGATTTTTTTTCATACTCTCCTGATCTTCTTTATTTACGTTGAAACCTATAGCATTGGTGTTGACTCTTCTCGCAATAATTTTATCAATGCCATCAAAAGCTCCTCCGCAAATAAAAAGAATATGTTGGGTGTTGACTTTAATCAGTTTTTGTTCGGGATGTTTACGCCCACCTTGGGGAGGTACCAGCACTTCCGTTCCTTCCAGCAGCTTGAGCAATCCTTGTTGTACGCCTTCTCCACTCACATCTCTGGTGATAGAAGGATTATCTCCTTTGCGGGCAATCTTGTCTATTTCATCAATATACACAATACCTTTCTCCGCAGCCGCTACGTCGTAATTACAAACCTGCAACAATCGCGAGAGCATGCTTTCCACATCTTCCCCCACATAACCTGCTTCAGTAAATACCGTGGCATCCACTATGGCAAAAGGAACATTCAATTGTCGAGCAATGGTTTTTGCCAGTAAAGTCTTACCGGTTCCCGTTTCTCCCACCATCACGATATTACTCTTTTCTATCTCAACATCCGAATCGACTTTTTGACGTAATCTTTTATAATGATTATACACCGCAACCGCCATTACTTTTTTCGCTTCATCTTGCCCGATGATATACTCATCTAAATATTTTTTAATCTCTGCAGGACGTTTTACACTTAATTTAAATGAAGAAGCAGTCGTAGCATCCTGTTTGGAATGTATTTCCTGGTGAATGATTTCCTGTGCGTGCTCCACACAGTTTTCACAGATATGTCCCTCCTGTCCGGCAATCAGCAGTTTTACTTCTTCGCGATTTCGTCCGCAGAAAGAACAATGTAGGTTTGAATTTTTTGCCATAGTGTAAAAAACCGCTATTCTGAAGACAGCGGTTTATAATCAAAGATAATAAACAGTTTTGGAAACCGGTAGTCCACCGGGATAATCTGAAAAAATGAAGGTTGGAGTTACAGGCGATCCAGAATTCCATCCACGATACCATAGGACAGCGCTTCTTCCGCGTTCATCCAGTAATCGCGGTCGAAGTCTTTCATCACCTGATCCAGCGTTTTACCGCAATTCTCAGCTAAAATTTTCGCTCCCAACTCTTTAGTCTTGGCAATTTGTGCCGCAATAATTTCCAAATCTGCGCTTGTACCCTGCGCTCCTCCGATGCTGGGCTGATGAATCATCACTTCCCCGTGCGGGAAAATATATCTTTTCCCCTTGGTTCCACCGCTGAGCAGGATGGATCCCATGCTGGCAGCCATACCCATACAAATGGTACTCACCGGCGAACTGATCATTTGCATGGTATCATATACAACCATACCCGAGGTAACCACTCCACCCGGACTATTAATATACAATTTGATTTCTTCTCCGGGCTTTACAGCTTCGAGGTATAATAATTTATTGACGATCTCTTTAGCGGAATTATCATGTACCACACCCCAGAAAAATATTTTTCTTTGCTCCAGAAATTTCTGATTGTAAGGGCCAAAGGCCGCAGCACTGAACTGCTCCAGTGGATTTTCTTTAGGTTCGTCGTCTGCATCCCAACGAAAAGGAGATTGTGCTTTTAGAATCTGCATCTTGATAAAATTATTTTTGAATAGTTTAATTATGGACGAATCAGCCCTGTTTTGATTTTCTTGGATTCATAATCAATACTTCATCCACCAACCCATATTCCTTTGCCTCGGCAGCGGTCATCCAGAAATCACGATCGCTGTCCTCCTTTACCTTATCAAAACTTTGCCCACTGTGATAAGCAATGATTTCATACAACTCAAGTTTCAGCTTTTTCACTTCATTCACCATAATCTGAATATCTGTAGCTTGTCCGCCTGCTCCGCCATAAGGCTGATGAAGCATAATACGAGAGTGCTTAAGTGCGGTTCTCTTGCCCTTGCTTCCGGCACACATCAACACCGCTCCCATACTGGCAGCAATGCCAATGGTAATAGTACTTACATCAGGCGTAATGTATTGCATGGTATCGTAGATGCCCAAGCCGGCGTAAATACTGCCGCCCGGACTGTTGATATACATCTGAATATCGCGGGTACGATCTGTGCTTTCCAGAAAAAGTAACTGGGCTGTTACAATATTGGCGACATAGTCGTTGATGCCTTCTCCCAAAAAGATGATACGATCCATCATCAGGCGGGAAAACACATCCATGCTCGCTACATTCAACGGTCTTTCCTCAATAATATAGGGCGTGAGACTGGTCGGTTGAAAATGCGTTTTATACTGATGAAGGGTGGAGCTGGAAATGCCCTGATCCTTCACTGCAAATTTTTCAAATTCGTTTGGAATGTTCATCTGTTAATTTTTCTGAGTTGATGTAAATAAATCGGATACAATTTAAGGCAAAGTGTTGATATAAATACTGGCTCAAATACCATGCAAATACTTTCATCCGACAGAAAGTCAGAAACGTGCTGACGCACATCTGGAATTTTCAGATTCTTCGATCAGATAGCCGACCGGAATTAATGATGTTCGTGCTGATGTGCCTCGTTCATTTTGATGAACTCTTCTACGGTAACCGACTTTTCTTCTTTCTGAACCTGTTGCTCGGCCCATTCAAACAATTTTTCGGTAATCACTTTACGGTAGGCAGAATCATATTGCTGTTCGTCTTTCATGAGACCATCCACATAACCCTCCATCCATGACATATCGGTTCCACTAAGACCCATATTCCCGAAATAACCCATCACTTGCTGCCTTAAACTATCTTTTACTTCCTCATCAGTGGCTTCAATTTTATTGTCTTTAATAATCCGATCGCTGATCAGGGTCCAGCGCAGCTGGGTCTTGAATGTAGGAAATTCTTGTTCTACCGCTTCTTCCGTTTTAGCTTTCTCACCGGAAACACGCAACCATTTTTTCAGGAATCCTTCAGGCAATTCCATTTTTGTTTCTTCCAACATCACATGATAAAGGTGGTGTTGCAATTGATTGGAACTCTGACGATCCCAGTATTCCTGGATTTGCTGTTGAATGGCGGCTCTGAAATCCGACTCAGTTGTAATCTCTTTGCCTGGAATGGCTTCTTTAAAGAACGCTTCATCCATTACGCGAAATTCAACTAAACCAATTTTGGTTAAAGTGATTTTGAAAGTCTTTGCAGCAGATTCTGGCGTATTTTCCAGTCCAAGATCTTTGATCACCCATTCGCGTTCTTTTTCTTCAAAAGCCTCATATAATTTAACCGTGATGCTTTCCTCTTTTTTCTTACCCATCCATTGTGGACGAACGGATTCGCTGAAATATTTAACCAGCAATGAATTGTCTTTTTTCTTTCCTTCGGCATCTTCTATCACATTGCCAGCCGCATCAGTCTCTTCGAATAAGAGATTCAGCACATTTTCATCATCAGTGACTGTTTCCGGCTCCGTCATCTTGCCCAGTCTTTTACGGAGACGATCGATTTCCTCATTCACCATTGCGTCGGTAACGCTGATGCGATGATAAGGCGCACGAACCGAGTTGAGGTTGAGGGAAAAATCAGGTTGCAATCCAATCTCAAAATCAAACTGATATTGATCGGCAGGTTGTTGCATATCGGGCTTGAAGTCCGCATTGGCCATTGGTATAGGCTGACCTAAAATCGGCAATGTTTCTTTCCTTAAATAATCATTCAACTCCGACTCGATGGTCTTGATAATCTGCTCAGAAAATATACCCGGACCATACATTTTTTTAATCATGCCGGCGGGCACCATTCCTTTACGAAATCCGGGAATGGAAGCTTGCTTACTATAGGATTTCAAAGTCTTCTCAAAAGAGGCATAATAATCTTCTTTCAGAATGGTTACTGTCAGTTTGTCGTTGAGTAATCCAATGTTTTCGCGCGTAACTGTTGCCATAAATAAATAAATTCAGAGGGAAAGTCCGGATGGAGGGACTCGAACCCCCACACCTTGCGGCATCAGATCCTAAGTCTGACGTGTCTACCAATTTCACCACATCCGGTTGGTTATCTTTGACGATTATTGCCAAAGGGCAGCAAAGGTAATAATTTTCGGTTGAATTGAAGGAATATCAATATGAAGAATTCAAATCCATCTGATGACACTTATGTACAATGGTTTTTTTATTTTTGAATATGCCAATATATACTGGGCTGGCATGTGCACCTTTCTGTGCACCCTAACAAAAAACCCTCGTAAATCATTGATCTACAAGGGTTTATTTTTGAACCTGTGGTGTGGGCCGGGATCGAACCGGCGACACAAGGATTTTCAGTCCTTTGCTCTACCGACTGAGCTACCGCACCATTCCCCGTTTTTAACATGAGGGGATGCAAATTTAAGGGATTTTGTGAACAAAATCACTATTAGGCTATTAGTTATAAAAAGTTATCCTCCCCCTTCGCCCCCTCCAGAGGGGGATACCTACTAATTGTACGCGCGAAAGACGAACAACAACGAGAGACGAAAAACGATCAACGACTCCTCACATCCCGTATTCACTCAAAAACTTAATCCGCATAATCTTCAACTGCTCCCAGCTATAATCCCCATCCTCCAGCTCACTCTGCGCTACCTTCAAGTCACTAGTGGTGCAGGTCTTGAAATAATCCAGTATCTCTTCCTGCTCATACTCATCCAGCCACTCATCTATAGCGTAACTCAAACTCAACCTGGTGCCACTAGCGGCAATGGTCTCCATCTCCTCCAGCATCTCGTCCATCCGCCAGCCCTTATTCTTCGCAATGGTCTCCAATGGAATCCGCTTGTCAATATTCTGTATCAAATAAACTTTGTTGCCGCTCTTATTTACCACCGACTTCATCACAAACTCATCGGGCTTGATAATATCATTTTCCTCTACATAAGAAGCAATCAACTCTATAAATGGCTTGCCATACCGAATGGCTTTTCCCTTGCTAACGCCCTGACATTTTTCCAACTCCTCCAGGGTGGTGGGATATAACGTGGCCATATCCTGTAAAGAATTCTCCAGAAAAATCACAAAGGGCGGCAATGATTTTTTCTTCGCCTCCTTCTGCCTCAACTCCTTCAACTGCTCAAACAGTTGCTCATCCGCAGCGGCGCCAACACTGCTTCCGCCTTCTACTCCTTCCTCATCATCTTCATTGGCATCTTCATACAAATTATTCAATACAATGGGGAAAGACTTGGGCTTTTTCAAAAACGCCTCTCCTGCCTTGGTAAATTTCAATACTCCATATTCCTCAATATCTTTTTTCAACAAACCCTGTAACAACAACTGACGAATCAGCGAATTCCAGTAATGCTCGGGCTGCTCTTTTCCTATGCCAAACACATCCAGTTGTTCATGCCGGTACATTTTAATCTGAGGCGTCAGCCTTCCCGCTATCAATGGAATGATATGTAAGGCGGCAAACTGCTCATCCAATGCGTGAATCGTTTTTAATACCATCAACGCTTCCTCTTTCGCTTCTACCGATTCCTTCGGATGTACACAGTTGTCGCACAATCCGCAATTCTTTTCCTGATATTCCTCCCCGAAATAATGCAGCAATATTTTTCTTCTGCAAACGGAACTCTCGGCAAATGCCACTGTTTCATCAATCAACTGCGCGCCCACTTCGCGTTCGCTCAGTGGCTTGTCGCGCATCAAATGCTCCAGCTTGCTTACATCCTTATGCGAATAATATAAAATACATTTTCCCTCCATGCCATCACGGCCCGCACGTCCGGTTTCCTGATAATAATTCTCAATGCTCTTCGGAATATTATAATGAATCACAAAGCGGATATCGGGCTTGTCTATCCCCATCCCAAAAGCAATCGTCGCTACAATCACCTGTACATCCTCATTTAAAAATTGATCTTGTCGGGTCGCGCGCAACTTGCTGTCCAACCCCGCATGATAGGCCACAGCTTTGATGCCGTTTGCCATCAGCACATCTGCCAGCTCCTCGGTTGTTTTACGATTCAATGTATAGATAATACCGCTCTTGCCTTTACTCTGAGCAATGAACTTCACCATGTTTTTGATGGTCTGCTCCTTCTTTACCTTGGGCTGTATTTCATAGTACAGGTTGTTACGATTGAAGGAAGAAATGAAGATGTCCGGATTGCGCAGTCCTAAATTCTTCACGATATCACTCTGCACTTTCGGCGTAGCCGTAGCGGTTAATGCAATGACTGGGATCTTGTCATTAATCTGATCCATCATCTCGCGCAAGCGGCGGTACTCCGGACGAAAATCATGCCCCCACTCACTGATACAATGCGCTTCATCCACAGCGAAGAAGGAGATTTTTAAGGAAGAAAAGAACTCAATATTGTCTTCCTTGGTCATCGTTTCAGGTGCCACATACAACATCTTGGTATGTCCATCGCTTAAATCGGACTGCACTTCCTTGATCTCTTTTTTAGATAAAGTAGAGTTGAGAAAATGCGCCACATTATCCCTGCTACTATAGCTTCTAACCAGGTCCACCTGATTTTTCATGAGGGCGATGAGCGGACTCACAATAATCGCTACTCCCTCACTCACCAGCGCCGGCAACTGATAGCATAAACTTTTTCCTCCGCCGGTGGGCATGATCACAAAAGTATCTCTGCCGGAAAGCAGATTATTAATAACGGCTTCCTGTGTCCCTTTAAAGGCATCAAATCCAAAATAATGTTGAAGGGCTTCGTGCAGATTATCATTAGCACTTGCTCCGGCAGATTTGGAAACTTTGTTTTCCGCCGGCGCTTTAGCTGCCGGTTTCTTCCTGACTTGGTTCATAACTGTTGCTCCTCTTTTATTCGTTCAACGATCGTTCTGCAGTTAGTAGATTTCCAATGCGGTCGATATTAAGGTGACCTTCACATCAGAGGGGAAACAAATTTAATCATTCTTCCTCCAACTGCCTGAAAAAAACAAACATTATTTTGCAGGAAAGGTTGGGAATCGGTCTCGATAGGATTGAACAGGTGGCTTAAAAACTTGGACACATACTCTGGCGAAGTAGTTTTTGATTGGTTTTTCCATAAAAACCGTTTTTAATCAGGGAAAATTCCCAGGCGCCTCTGGTTTGATTGAAAGGTCGCAATAAGCTGATGGTTGCATCATAAGTAGCAGTGAATTTGAAATTATTTTTTTCAAATCCAAGCATTGCAATTGCCGCATCCCCCCACCGGTAATAAGCCCCACCGGTGATTAAAAAACTCCCGTCGCCGAGCAGGTTATGGGTAGCATTCATTCCAAATACCAGTTCATAAGCCCCTGCCTGATTGGAGTAGTAAGCGTTGGGGTTGAGAATCCACCAGTCGTTCCATTTAAAACTCCCATTGGCAAAACCTAACCACCGAATCGGAATGCGGTTATTGGTTGCGAGAAAACTTTCATTCGCCTGATTCAGGTGATGGGCAGAAACGCCAAAGTTTAAATAGGCTTTTTCAGAGGGAAAGTAGGCGTAATTAAGTCCGGCCTGCAAATCAGCATAACTGATATTGCCGGTTTGAAAAGTAGTTTCTCCGTTAGGGATGGCAGCATCAAAGAACTTGCCATTCCATTGATTATCAAAAATAAACCGAGTAATATCGATACTCTTGGTGGTGTAGCCCATGTTGAATCCACCCGATAACAGACTGCTGAAACCCAGCATCTGATGGTAGGCAACCGTAACATACTGCTGGTTGTTGCGCAATTGTCCTTTACCCGCTACATCGCGAAAGGCAGATACGCCGACACCGATCCACCCATTTTCCAGTCTGTTGCGCAGCAATTGAAAATCAGCAAAAAAATGAGCGGTGGAAAATGGCACATTCAGTGCCGTCCATTGCGATCGGTACATCCCGCCCACCCTGTAATCTGCTTCCGGAATGAAGCCGGCGTTGGCAGGATTGGTAAGCATTGGGGCATGCATAAACTGGGAGAAATGCAAATCCTGAGCGATTCCTTTATGAGCGTAAACGCTTATCAGGAAACCAGCAAACAATACAATGATATACTTTACTTTCCCCATCCGCAACAAAATACAATTTCTAATGGAATAAAACGCAAAGGAAATGAAAAAGTTGTGTTGATGGTTGTCAGTTCCGTTTTACCTTACACTCATGATGTTTTGGATAACAGCAGTTTTGCTCATTCTTTACGGGGTGTTGTTGTTGCGCTACCGAAGTGGCTGGAAGCAAGGTGTTTCATTGAAAGCCGTTGCTACGCTGATTCCTCAAACGAAATTCAGCATCATCATCGTGGCAAGAAATGAATCCGAAAGCATTAAAGCTTGTCTTGATTCAATCAGTCGCCTGCGGTATCCTGAAGCTTTGTTTGAAACCCTGGTGGTGGATGATCACAGCGAAGATGATACAGCTACCCTTGCTGCTCTTTATCCAAAAGTGCAATTGATTCAACTGTCGGAGCATGTGAAAGAACCCATCGTTAGCTACAAGAAAAAGGGCATTGCGCTTGCCATTGAGCAAAGCAACGGAGAATACATCGTAACTACCGATGCAGATTGCGTGGTACCGAGTGATTGGTTGCGGGTGTTGGATCAGGCAATACAACAAGAACATCCCGCCTGGATTTCCGGGCCGGTAGTATTGGAAGAAAAGAGCAATTTTTTAAACCGTTTTGAGGCCCTTGATTTTATGATGTTACAGGGGGTTACCGGCGGTGCAGTGCGACTCGGAATGCATGCCATGAGCAATGGAGCAAATTTGTGTTATCGCAAATCTGCTTATGAAGCAGTAGGCGGATTTGAAAACATTGATCGCATTGCCGGTGGTGATGATATTTTATTGATGGAGAAAATGAACGTGCGTTTTCCTAAAGAAATTTTTTATGCTCAATCAACTGATGCCATCGTCACCACCCGTGGAAGTGAAAATATCCACTCCTTTTTGCAACAGCGTATTCGGTGGGCAAGCAAGGGAAAGCATTACAAAGATTTTCGAATTCGACTGGTTGCGTTATTGGTGTATGGAGTGAATGTATTGCTTGCAGCATATTGGCTGGCAGGATTTTTTAATACCGGTTATTGGCTGATAGCCGCTACTGGAACACTTTTGAAAGCAACTGTGGAATTAAGTCTATTGATTCCCGTTGCGCGTTTTTTCAAGAAGACGTATTTGCTAAGGGATTTTCTTTGGTTTCAGCCTATACATATTTTTTATACGGTGGCAGCCGGTTTCCTTGGGTTAGTTACCCATTATCAGTGGAAGGGACGAAGCGTGAGATGAGAAATAAAGTAAAAAGTCAAAAGTAAAAAGTGAAAAGTATTGCTGTCCGAGAAAATTGAAATGTGTGGATTTTAAAACAGGAATTAACTCATTTGATGATTGACTATTTCACGCAAAGCTGCAAAGAGGCAAAGCTCGCAAAGAGAGTCATGTTGAGCGGCAGCGAATTTATCCCGAGAATCGGGAACATCTCAAGAAGAACTCAAAAGTCAAAGGTCAAAAGCAATTAAAACTTTTTGGTTTTGCCTTTTGATTTTTGCCTTAAAGACGAGATCCTTCGCTATCGCTCAGGATGACGTCTCTAGTTAATTTTTGTATTTTTTCCAGACAACAATGCTTTTATCGTTATACCTTGTAGTAAGATTCAATTGAACCACTTATGTCATTTGCCAATAAAACTGTTTTGATAACCGGGGCTTCGAGAGGGATAGGGAAAGCCATTGGGTTGCGCTTAGCGAGAGAAGGCGCGCACATTGTCATCGCTTCGAAGAGTACGGAGGAAGATCCGCGGTTGGGAGGCACTATTTACAGTGCTGCCGAGGAAATGAAAGCGGCGGGCGGAGAAGCGCTAGCCATTCCGGTGGATATCCGTTTTGAGGAGCAGATTCAGGAAGCCGTGCAGCGTGCAGTGGCTCATTTTGGGGGGATTGATGTGTTAGTGAACAATGCTTCTGCCATTCATTTGGCAAAGACAGAGCAGACGCCGGCAAAGAAATTTGATTTGATGCACGACATCAATGTGCGAGGTACTTTTTTGATGACGCAGTCCTGCATCCCCTATTTAAAAAAATCCTCAAATGCGCATGTCCTTACTTTATCGCCGCCTATACAGAAGCAGGAAAAATGGCTGGGCAATCATCTCGCTTATACCCTTTCGAAATACAATATGAGCATGATGACACTGGGGTGGAGTGAAGAGTTTCGGGAGGCGGGTATTGCCGCCAATTCGTTGTGGCCCGCGACCACGATAGATACGGCAGCCGTGCGGAATTTATTGGGGGGAGAGGCATTGGCGAAGCGGAGCCGGAAGCCGGAGATAGTGGCCGATGCGGCGTATTATATATTGCGGAAGCCTTCTGCCGCCTGTACGGGCAATTTATTTACGGATGTTGAGGTTTTGGCGGCAGAAGGTATCACAAATTTGTCATCCTATAGCGTAGCTCCCGAATCCAATTTATATCGGGATCTTTTTTTAGATTGAACTCAATCTGATAATCGAAATTTATTTTTTATCACTTACCTTTACGAGAATCATAACACAACCCATTGAATATCACATAAAAAGTATTCGATTTGACTATACCAACCTCAATGATATTTTATGGAAATATTTTTATTAGGCAAAGTTAAAAATCCAAGTTTTTTTGAATTCTTAATGAAAACGTTTGGAATTTTTAAAAATTATTTCCTAACCTTTCTAATACTCTTATTTATATGGATCATTTATAAACTAATTAGCTATTTCATTTATATGTTTTTTATCCGAAAACTTGTTCAAAAAGATTTGAATTATTTTATTGAATTTTTGGGCAGCAATTATGTTTATAAACATTTGGGTAATGGCGAAAAAAGATATAAATGGAAAAAATGGTTGATAGAAATAAAAGGAAATTTTGATGAAGAGGGAAGGCTTCTCGTCAGCAGAGCAGAACCATTGAAGTTTTTTTCTTTTAAAACAATCATTTCCTTTAAATAACTGAAAGATTAAAAGTTTTTTTTCAATCCAATTGCATTGACTTTCTCAATAAATAATGATAAATAAACCGCATATTTTCCTGTTTGCTATGCGTATCTTGGCCGTATAAATTACGCCAACCATGTCTCCCTCCCGGATAAAGCATCAACTCAAAATGTTTTTGTTGCTCCTGTAATTTTTTGGCTAGCTGCAAACTATTTTGCAGATGTACATTATCATCCATGGTTCCATGATACAACCGGAGCATTCCCTTATAGTTAGACACATGGGTAAGCACGGAAGCATTGCGATATCCCTCCGGATTTTCCAGTGGATGATCCATATATCTTTCCGTATAATGGGTATCATACAATAACCAGTCGGTAACGCTGCCGCCAGCCATTCCATGCGTGAAAACATCCGCGCCATAGGTAAGGGCATAACAAGTAAGATAACCTCCATAGCTGAAGCCATTAATGCATACTCTTTCAGGATCAACACCGGCGCTGTCAATCAGCCATTTTACAATGGTCGTCCAGTCTTTCATTTCCCAATAACCCAGGTTACGATGCAACTCATTCATGCCTGCTTTTCCAAAATGTCCGCTCCCACGATGATCCATTGAAACCTGAATAAGCCCTTCCGTTGCCCACCACTGTTGCATTCGGTTAAAATCCCATCCGTCATAAACAGTGCCTGCATTCGGACCGCCGTAAATATTGATCAGTAAAGGATATTTTTTTGCTTTATCATAAGATACAGGCCATAGAATACGGACAGGTAATGCATACTTCCCATCTTCACTGCGTACCCGAAGAAGGGAAGTACGAGCAATGATCGTGTTATCAAATACCGATCCTTTTGCACTGCCGAGTTCAATTATTTTTTTTCCTTTATTATTCACCAACGCCATCACTTCGGGCTCCGCAACATTGGAATAGGTCGTAAGGAAATAAGAAGCATCGGGAGAAAGATGAATATCTTCATGCGTATAGTTTCCAAAAGTTAATCTTTGCAGTTGCTTTCCATCCAGTGTTGCCTTGTACAAATCATAACGAGTGCTATTTTCTTTTCTGGCGGTGAAATACAAGCATTTTTTTCTCTCGTCTATATGCAATACCTCCGCAACATCATAATCGCCTTCCGTGATAGCATGTTTGCGGCGTCCGGTCATTTCATGCAAATACAAATGCTTACGTCCGCTCTCATCACTCTTATAAATGAAATGAAGTTTGTCTTTCAAAAAATGAATACGCTCTCCCTGATCGTCAAGATCTACCCAGGTTTTCTGAGTTTCTCTGAAAATTTCTTTTTTCGAACCGTCATTCAAAGTCATTTGATAAATGAGCAGGCTGTCCTGACTGCGAGGCATCCATTGAATCCACAATGCATCTGATTGGGGCGTCCAGTAAGGCAATCCAAAATACTGATCGGTCTTAGCATCAAAATCCGCCCAAACCGTGCTTCTGTCTTCCAGATTAATGACACCAATCTTCACTTCAGGATTCGGGTCGCCCGCTTTCGGATACCTCGTTTCTTCCACTGCTCCATGTACGCCCGCTTCACTTACAATGGGGAACAATGGAACTTTTGATTCATCCATTCGCATGAAAGCAATGCGTTTACTGTCAGGGCTCCACCAGAAAGAGCGATAATTGGATGGCCTGCCAAGAATTTCTTCATAATAAACCCAGCTGGCATAACCATTTAAAACAGTTGTACTACCATCAAATGTGAGCTGCGATTCTGTGTTAGTAAGCAGATTAATAATAAAAAGGTTGTTTTCTCTGGTAAAAGCTACCCATTTTTGATCCGGAGAAAGCGTGGGATTCCTTTCAGTAGCAACTGTTTGAGTAAGTCTGCGACTTGTTGCATCACCATAAGAAAGATAAACATCGCCATTGGACACAAAGACTTCCGCAGTAGCGGACGCTTTCTCCTCAGCTTCCTCATAACGCTCTTGCTTGAGCGTTTTAGCATTGATGCGATAGGTAACCGATTGTTTGGTGAGCAAGAAATGATAATCATCCAGCCACCCTGCAAAAACGGGAAGCGGTTGGGTAACCAACTGAGGTGCTCCCTCCAGCATTTGTTCACGCGTAAGCAATACTTGCTGTGCGTTGGATTGAGTGATACAAAAAAATCCCGCAAGGAATAAACAACAAATACGATTCATAAAAAAGGCTTTATTAGGAATCCGTGCGCTCCGGTCGCATCATGGGGAAGAGCAAGACATCCTGAATGGAAGGCTGATTGGTCATCAGCATTACCAAGCGATCAATGCCGATACCAATACCTGCAGTCGGAGGCATGCCGTATTCCAGCGCGCGGAGAAAATCATAGTCAATAAACATGGCTTCTTCGTCACCGCGCTCTTTGAGTTGTCCCTGCTCTTCAAAGCGTGCCCGCTGATCAATGGGATCATTCAATTCACTGTAAGCATTCGCTACTTCTTTACCGTTAATCATCAGCTCAAAGCGCTCAACGAGTCCGGCTTTGTTGCGATGTTTTTTAGTTAATGGGCTCATTTCAACGGGATAGTCGGTAATGAATGTCGGTTGAATGTATTTCGATTCTCCGGCATTACTGAATAGTTCATCAATCAATTTCCCTTTACCCATGGTAGCATCCACAGGAATGTTCAATTTTTTACAGGTATCGCGCAGCGCCGCTTCATCCATTCCACTTACATCGATTCCTGTATGTTGCTGAATGGCTGCATAGATTGACACCCTTTGGAAAGGCGCTTTGAAACTAATGATGTTATCTCCTACCTGCACCTCAGTGGTACCATGCAAAGCGATGGCAACTTTTTCAAGTAACTGTTCTGTAATTTCCATCATCCAGAAATAATCCTTATACGCCGTGTACCATTCCAGGATGGTGAATTCCGGATTATGGGTTCTGTCCATCCCCTCATTGCGGAAGTTGCGACTAAACTCATACACCCAGTCGAAGCCGCCCACAAGGAGTCTCTTCAGATAAAGCTCATTCGCAATACGCATATACATCGGCACATCGAGCGCGTTATGATGGGTAATGAAAGGTCGTGCGGTTGCCCCTCCGGGAATATTCTGTAAAACGGGCGTATCAACCTCAAGCGCTCCATGTTCGTTTAAAAATGCACGGATAGTATTGACCAGTTGGGTTCTTTTAATAAAGACATCTTTGATTTGCGGATTAATAATCAAATCAGCATAACGTTGACGATATTTGAATTCAGGATCGGTCACTGCGTCGAAGGTTTGTCCTTCCGCTTCTTTCACAATTGGTAATGGCTTGAGCGATTTTGCAAGCAACGTGAGCTCTTTTACATAGATAGAAGTCTCTCCTGTTTTAGTCGAGAATACATACCCTTTTACCCCAATGATATCACCGATATCGAGCAGTTTTTTAAAGACTACATCGTATAAAGTTTTATCCTCACCTGTGCACAGGTCATCCCGCTTAACATAAATCTGAATCCTGCCTTGGCTATCCTGTATCACGGCAAAGCAGGCTTTCCCCATATCGCGCACACTCATAATTCGGCCGGCCAGACAAACCTCTGAATATTTGTCTTTGGTTGATTCAGTAAAGTCTGTCTTGATCTGATCGGCATAATGAGAAACGGGATATAGTGCAGCCGGATAAGCATCAATACCCAGTTTTTGCAATTCTGCCAGTTTCTCTCTGCGAATAATTTCTTGTTCGGATAAATGACTATTAATCATACATGTAAAAAATGATGGCAAAGGTAGTTAGAAATACTGTTAGCGGTTGGCGGTTATAGGTTGGGTCGGAAATATCCCCCTTTGGAGGGGGACTTAGGGGGAGGATTAATTTTACAAAAACATTAAACAAGGAACAATCTCCCTAAATCGTAAGTTTGCCGAAACTCTTTTTATGAAGAAAGTTTTTTTCTTTTTCTTTTTCTTTTCCATCTCCTTTATTTCTTCGTTACAGGCTCAACTCCCTTCCATGTCGGGCATATCTAAACTCACCGAGGCGGAAGCTGGAGATGGGGTGAAAGGTGCGCTAAGTCAGGGTATTGACAAAGCGGTTGCGCAATTGAATAAAACCGATGGTTTTTTTGGAAGTGAATTATACAAAATTCTATTGCCCGATGAAGTACAAAGAGCAGAGTCTAAGATAAGAGCAATCGGCTTGGGCAACCAGCTCGATAAAGCCGTATTGCAAATCAACCGCGGCGCCGAAGATGCCATCGGAGCAGCCAAACCCATTTTTGTAGATGCCGTAAAACAGATTACGGTTAACGATGCAATCGGACTGATACAAGGAGGCGATGGTTCTGTGACCCGGTATTTCAAAGAACAAATCGGCAGCGCTTTAATCAATGCCTTTACGCCGGTAGTGAAAAATTCATTAGACAAAGTAGAAGCGACGGCTTATTACGATGATATCGTAAACGGGTATAATAAAATCCCCTTCACCCGCAACAAGCTGAATCCTGATTTAACCAACTATGTTGTAGGAAAAGCCATTGACGCGCTCTTCGACCGAATTTCAAAAGAGGAATCTGAAATCCGAAAAAATCCTGCCAGCCGTACGACGGATATTTTGAAGAAAACGTTTGGGGGAATCAGGTTGTAAGTTGTAGGTTGTACGTTATTAGTTGTTCGTGATTAGTGTTGATAAGAGCTGAATAACAAAACCTGCCACGCTTCTTTTACTTTCCCCTCATCAAGCAGTTGTGCCGCATAGCAATGCAACTCCCTGTCCATTTCTTCGGGATTAATAGCGTAGTACTGAACAATTTGTTTTAGTTTATGATCCTCAAAGGAAGGATCTATGGTTGGATATTGATCTACATTGGCAAGCTGTCCCAAATGATTGCCCGTAAGCCATTTGCTATGACGGATAGGTGCAGGTAAGGCATCCATGCCGATACCGAGTTTAACATTGGGCTTTTCTACTACAAATAGATTGTCGGGAACCACTTTACAATACCAGTCTCCTCCCAGGCGTGCTACATGATGAAGTTTGCGCTGATCAATCATTGTGCCTTCCTGATTTAAAATTTCAGAAGCGACATGCATTCCAATCACTTCACAAATCACAAGATTACCGGCTCCACCTTCGGTTCCGAGCGCTTTTATTTCGAGCACTTTACACTCCAGTTTAACCTTACTCTCTTTTACCATGGGCGGTCGAACATAAGTGGCTGCTTCCATCGTAAAACCGGCCTTGTCAAATTCATTCACTGCTTTCGGGTATTCGCAACTGCTAAGTGAAGTTTGCTGTACCAAATCCTCATCTACTATATTAATCACTACTTCCGGGACAGACATCACATTTTCCAGCGTATGCTTGATTGTATTGTCGCGAACCCGGCGGGCAGGTGAAAAAATCACAATGGGAGGATTGGAAGAAAACAAATTGAAAAAACTAAATGGACTCAGATTCACCTGTCCGTTTTGATCAATGGTAGAAGCCAGCGCGATAGGTCGGGGCGCAATGGCATGTTGGAGCCATTGTTGTTTTTGTGCGGGAGAAAGTGAAGAAAGATCAATCAGCATAAACGAACATTAATTGAACAAACTTAGATTGTTTTTCTGATTTTCTTTTAATGCTCAATAAAAGAATTAATTTTGTATGCTTTAATATCATTGACATCAGTACCGTACAAAAAATACTCATCGAAATTATCAGGATAAAAATAAAGCTCTACGCCCGAATATCCCTGCCTTTAGCTTCGCGTTATGCCCTCAAACTTTTTCTAACCCCGGTAAGAAATCTTCCCAAGAAAACACCCTCCATTTTTAAAAGAGGTGAAAAGATTGAATTGAGGCTCTCTCCATACCGACTCAAAGGATACCGATGGAATCATCCGCAACCCAAAAAAGCATTGATACTTCACGGATTTTCTTCCACCATCCACAAATTTGATCATTTTGTAAAACCACTTATCAAACAAGGTTATGAGGTAATCGCCATTGACGCACCGGCACACGGTAAAAGCAGCGGCAAACAAATCAGTGTGCTGGAATACAAAGCCATGATTGAACACATACACGCTACACTAGGTCCCTTAAATGCTTTCATTGCCCATTCCTTTGGGGGGCTTGCTTTGGCTTTAGCACTTGAAAAAATTACAGAGCAGGAAAAGATGAAAGTTGTTTTAATCGCACCGGCTACTGAAACCATAACCGCCATTCAAATCTTTTCAAAATTTCTTCGTTTGCCACAGGCGGTTAAAGCCGGTATGGAGGAACTAATTTTTGAAAGAAGCGGGATACGGCCTGAAGACTTTTCTATTCGCAAAGCAGCGCCGCATATCAAAGCTCAGGTATTATGGATTCATGATGAATCAGATGAAATTACTCCCTGGAAAGATGCTGTTGTCATCAAAGATGCAGGCTATCCTAATTTTCAATTCCTGCTCACCCAGACCTTCGGACATCGTCGCATCTATCGGGAAAATAAAGTAACAAAAGCTGTTTTTGAATTTTTATCCTGATTGGTTGTAGCAAAAAAATCAGGCAGACTCAGAACGTTTTCCGGCAAGCAGATATAATACTGCCATGCGAACTGCAACACCATTTTCTACTTGTTGTAAAATGATAGACTGTCCACTATCTGCCACATCACTGTCGAGTTCTACGCCTCTGTTGATGGGACCGGGATGCATGATGACAATCTCTTTTTGTAAACCGGCAAGTAATTTTTTACTGATGCCGTAGGCGAGATTATATTCCCTCAGAGAAGAGAATAAAGGTTGATTCTGGCGCTCAAGCTGAATGCGCAACACATTGGCAACATCACACCAGTTAAGTGCTTCTTGAATGTTGTAGGTTACATTTACATCAAAGGCCTCTTTAATATATTTCGGCAATAAGGTGGGAGGACCGGCTACCGTTACTTCTGCACCCATTTTCTTGAGAAGATAAAGATTGCTGAGTGCTACCCTGCTGTGCATGATGTCGCCGATGATGGCGACTTTTTTCCCGGACAGAGTTCCCAGTTTCTCACGAATGGAAAAAGCATCCAGCAATGCCTGGGTAGGATGTTCATTGATGCCATCTCCTGCATTTACAATAGCAGCAGGAATATGGCGTGCCAAAAACTGAGGAGCACCGCTGGCACTGTGACGCATCACCACCATATCCACTTTCATGCTCAATATGTTATTGACCGTATCGAGTAGCGTCTCTCCTTTAGCAGCAGAGGATCCAGACGCGGTAAAGTTGATCGTATCGGCGCTTAGTCTTTTTTCCGCTAGCTCGAAGGAAATACGGGTGCGGGTAGAGTTCTCATAAAAAAGATTAACGATAGTAACATCTCTTAAGGAGGGTACCTTTTTTATGGGTCGCTGTAAAACCTCTTTGAATTGAGTGGCAGTATCTAAAATAAGGGAAATGTCTTGCGGACTGAGATCTTTAATGCCAAGCAAATGTCGAGTGGAGAGTTGCATTAAAAGGCGAAGTTAGTGTAAAAAGGACAACACCCCAAACAAATCAACCGACCAACTCATCAACAAATCAACCTTCAATTTCCTTTAATCCGCAATAACAGATTCGAGGCTGTTTGCAGGCTCCATTTATCAAACCTTCCCCGCTGCACTATCAGCTCATTATTGGAGGGATGACTGAGAAAATAATGAAATACAAAATGTTCACGGGGCTTCTCCCAGCCAATCATCTGTCCGAAGCGCAAATCATTGAACACGAGCGTATCATTCCATTTTTCGACCGTATAAAATTCCTGAGAAAACCGAATCAGCTTTTGAAGATTTTCGTGATCACTGACGGTATCGAGCAGGTGATCGTTGCGAGGGAAATAAGTAAACTTGATCATCGGGTCTTTATCGAACAGCGACCGAAAGCCGACATGATAGCCGCTGTCGTTTCCCGCTACTATAAACCACAACCAGTTTTGCAAAGGAGCCGGCGTAGTGAAGTATCGCTGATGGGGAATTTTTTGCTGAACGAAAGCCGCTCGGGCAAGCTGATCAATGGCAAATTTATTGACCAGACAATAAGCGAGATAAACGCCACTCATCACCAAACCGAATCGCCACCAGAAAGGTCTGGCACGATGGGCTCTTTTCAAAAAAATAAGTGCCGCCAAACTAATGCCCACCCAAACAGAAAAGAAAGGATCTGCCACATAAATGGCATTGAAGGAAATACGCTGATGACTGAAGGGTTCAAACCAGGCCGTGCCATAATTATTGAATGCATCTACGACAAGGTGAACGCCGATGACAGCAAAAAAGAAAATCAGCCATTTTTTATAGGAAATATCATGTGGACGGTGCCATTTCTCTGCCGCAAGCGCCATCACCGGTGCAGCGATGAATAGAAAAAGAAAAGAATGGGTAAACCCGCGATGTGCCAATAAATCGGAAGCCGTATCCATCCAGAAGGAAGCGATGAAATCAATATCGGGTGCACTTTGCGCGAGGGCACCCCAAATCATAGCTCTCTTCCCCAGTTTTTTACCGGCAAAAGCTTCTCCCATGCAGGCACCCAAGGCGATATGTGTGATACTGTCCATAAGCGGAGCAAAATACTAAAGCTTACGCATAAAAAAGATGATGAGAAATGGTTTCAGGAAATCTGAATGACGTAGTAATAAAGAGGCATCCCTAGTGTGATATTAAAGGGGAAGGTCAATCCAAGTGCCATCGGGATATACAAGCCGGGGTCGGCATTAGGAGCAGCGAGGCGCATGGCAGCGGGCACGGCAATATAGGAAGCACCGGCAGCAAGAATCGAAAAGATGAAACGATTGCCGACATCAGTAGTAATCCATTGACTCAAGTAAGCAGCGAGTACTCCGTTGAAAGCAGGAACCAGAATGGCAAAGAGCATTACATATAGACCATGCTTGCGGAACGCACCGAATCTTCTGGCAGTAAGCATCCCCATTTCCAGTAAAAAAATGGCGAGAAACCCTTTGAAGATATCGTTGGTAAAAGGCTTGATGCCTTCCGCTTGCCTTGAATCTGAAATCATACCGATGATCAGACTGCCTACAATCATCAGTACGCTGCCGTTGGTAAGTGCATGACCGATAATGTTTTTCAGACTCACTTCCTGTACCGATTGCTTTTCGAATTTTCGGATTAAGATAAAGCCTACTACGATAGCGGGAAACTCCATCATGGCCATAACGGCCACCATGTGTCCTCCGAAATTCAAGCCCTGTATCTCAAGAAAAGTAGCAGCGGAAACGAAAGTTACAGCACTAACCGAACCATAAGCCGCCGCAATAGAACCTGCATTGCTTACGCCCACTCTTTTGCGAATCAGAAAAAAAGAATAAAGAGGGATGAGCGTTGAAAGTAGTAAGCCAAAAGCAATGGATAAATAAATTTCAAGATTGATATGACTGTGTTGCAGTTCTTGTCCACCTTTAAAACCGATGGCGAAAAGCAGATACAGCGAAATGAACTTGATGGACGGAGCGGGGATCTCCAGATCACTTTTACAGGTTGCTGCAATGATACCTAATAAAAAAAACAGCAGCGTAGGATTGGTCAAGTTTGAGATCAGTATTTCGAGGTTCATCCTGATTTTTCACAAAAATAGATATTAATTATCGAAACACTTCATCTATTATACATACGAATAAACGAATCAACAAATCAACGAATCAACTATCACCTTTCTTCACGGATTACAAAAATCGCAATACATCGGATCTTCGGTTTCTTTTTGGTTGGGAAAGAGAAGAGTTTGCTGATAGGAGCAGCGCTGGCATGCATATACATAAGATTTCACTGAACGTGTGGGCTGTGAACAGGCGGAACAAGGCAATCCCGGAATGGCATTGACCACCTCGAAACCAGGTGTACTGCATTGCGGACAAAAGGCACTCAATTTTTCTATCAACAGCTGGGTGGCATCGGCTATTACCTGCATGCGCATGGGATTATGCATAGCGCGCATATCGGTCTCTACCCAAACACTGCCATAAGCGGCATACATTCTTTCAAAATGATGCAGCAAGGTTGACAAATCGTGTATGCCTTTCACAATATCCTGACTACTCTCTAACGCATCGCGCAAAATCAAAGCATGGGAAGGGAATTGAGCCGTTGCGGCAAATGCTTTCAGTGCTTCAGCGGAATTTACTTGCTGACTACTGAAGTTGGTAACGGTACTGATTTTTTTTACTTTCCACTTTAAGCTATTTTTTTGATCTATCAGGATGAGCCATTCCTCATTGGCAGGAACAAAAAAAAGCTGCGGATGCGAACCGAAAGACCCTTCGCTGGCAATGGCAAGATCTACACCGGTTTTTTCCATCGCATAGCGACATTTTATTTCTGCTGCTTCATCGGGAGCGGCTGTACGGGGAATTTCTCCGCTGAAAGTGCCAAACTGATCCGTATCGAGTTCTGGCACTACAAAACATTCTACTCTGAGTGATGCTTCCAGCAAGGGTTGTATCACTTTTTCTTTCCCATGTTTGGTAGCGATCAACAGTTTTCTGTTTTGAAACATCTTCGCTTATTTGGAAAGGTTGACAGAAGAGCCTTCTTTCAATTTTTCATAACAGGCCACATTCATAAGAATCAGCAGCATGCCATAAAAAATATCTTCCACCGGAATATTATTAAAAGGATAAGATAAGAAGGAGAAAATTCGAATGCCGCTGTTTTCGGCATCATTGTAGATCACCACGGGAATTGCGGTCAACCAGCCATTCACCATCAAAAAAGGAATCAGAATAATCGCATAGGCAATCAAAAAAGAAAGCGCACGAAACCCGGAAAAATATTTTTGAAAAGCAAAAAGGATTGCAATGAATAACCCATTTAAAATACCGGTGTAAGAAGTGTAGGATTTGTCTAGTGTAAAACAACCTATCACAAAAAGAAATATTCCTAGTCCTGCTAATATCCAATCTGCTCCGGACTTTCTATGAGTTGCAGGAAAGTAACAGCAAATGCATTCATAAATGAACAAACAACAATAAGGAACAGTGATAAAAAACAAAACCTCTTCAACAGGCAGATTCCCCAATTTCAACCCGGTTGTGTGGAGGGAACTGAATCCCCATACACCCTGATGAGTAAACCAAGCATCCCACACCAGAAAAAAAAGTCCGGGTAAAATCATAGCAGGGAAAACGTATTTCCATTTTTTATAAAAATGAACTTTTTTGTCAAAGCTCAATGCCAAAGGTCCTGCAATTGAAGCGAGATGAATAAGGAAATAAGTGAAATGCGTATTCACGCTGCTATTTTATGTTTGGGTTGAATTGTTTTTCCTTTCTGACTTTCTCCCAATATTTTTTGTGCACGAGCAACATGCCAAAACTTTCTCCGTCTTCCTTATCAATATGTTTATGATGCATTTTATGCGCCCATCTGATAGCACGAACATAAGTATTGTTCCAGCGACTGAATATTTTAAACCGCTGATGAATGATAATATCATGTACAATGAAATAAGCCAGTCCATACATCGCAATACCGGCTCCAATGCTCACTACCCAATACACCCCATATATAAGTCCGAGCATGATACACAGCCAACTTGGAATGGCAAAAATGAGGAAGAAAGCATCATTCTTTTCGAAAAAATGCCCCCTTGGCTGGTGATGGTCTTCATGCAGGTACCATAAAAATCCATGCATCACATATTTGTGTGTCAACCAGGTAATGCCTTCCATTATTCCAAAAACGAGCAGCGTCAGAAAAATATAAAAAATCATGTCAGTGATATTCTAAGTATGAGAAAAAATAGGGTCTGAATGAGTAACAAATGTAATGCGAATTGGTTCTTTTTCGGAAAGCCCAACCTTAAAAAGAAAAACATTAGCAAAGCACTGACCAAAAACCAGTCACGGTAATTGGTAAAGGGAATTTCCGGTGTCAGCCATGTCCAGTATCCCAACCGAACTGCTACCGGCTCCATCAACCAGTCGAAGCATGCAGCGAGCAAAGCGCCCACTACCACCTGTAGCCAAAAAAGAGGATTCTTGACGGAAAGGGATTTGACTTCTTCTCCATTTTTCAACCATAATTGCGACAAACCTTGCGTCGCCATTCCTGCACCACATATTACCATCAGCCAGTTCACACCGATCATCCAAGGCACTCCTCCTGCTTTAGGCCCGAGTGTATTTCCATATTGATAATGACCGAAGAGGTATTGATGATTCACGCCGAGGTATTCAACGAGGAAACCGGTGAGAAAAGCAATCCCGGCAAAAAGCAAAAAAGAAAGATTGAGTTGATGCTGCGACCAGATGAGCAAACCTGCTGAAAGCAACAGATTCATCGGGGTAAGCGAAACAAAAAACGATTCGTCCACCCACAATATGCCCACGAGACCGACGAGATGAAAAATGACGGCGATGAGGAGTGACCATTTGATCCTGTTTTCATTTGGGAATGTCAAGAGTAATAAGAATTAGTAATTAAGAATTAATAATTAGTAATACAATATGATTGTTGCGTACAAACCGCTAAACCTCTAAACCCTAAACCACTCAACTTCCATAAACCTGCGTTATGCTTTTCTCCACTATTTCTGCGCTTTTAAAACACAAAGGAATTCCTCCACCGGGATGCACGCTGCCTCCGCAAAAATATAAATTAGAAAATTTTCTGCTGAAATTGGGGTGTCGTAAAAAGGCGGCAAATGGACTATTGCTGCTTGTTCCATACAAAGACCCCATGTAGGAACCTGTTTTGGTTTCTATGCCTGCAGGATCTAAAACCATTTCCGTTTCAATTAAAGCTGTAATATCTTTTTGTAATAATCGAGACAACTTTTCCAACACTTGCTTTTTTAATGTTTGGACAGATGTGTTCCAGTCCAACTCTGGATTAGAAGGTGCATTGATGAGCACAAACCAGTTTTCTTTTCCGGCAGGCGCATGGGAAGGATCGAGTTTGGAAGTAATATTCACATAAACCGTTGGGTCATGATATAACTTTTTCTTCTTGAAGATATGTTCAAACTCTTCCTTGTATTCTTTGGAAAAAAAAATATTATGCAGGTGCAATTCAGGAAAACTTTCTTTTACACCCCAGTAAAAAATCACCCCGCTGCAACTTCTTTCCTGTTTCAGAATATCTTTAGCCTTTAACGGCATCTTCAATAAACGCTCATAGGTAAAATAGACATCCGCATTACTCACCACCAAATCGGCAGGAATATTTTTTCCATTACTTACAATACCCGTTACTCTTTTTTTATCACTAAGAATGGCTTCAACAGGATGATTGAAAAAGAAACGAACCCCCTTTTTTTCTGCCAGTCGATAAAGCGCATTGGTAATACTGATCATTCCTCCAGAAGGATAATAAGTCCCTTCATTCAATTCCAGATGCGGAATCATGCTCATCATGGCAGGTGTTTGATAAGGATCACTTCCGTTATAGGTGGCATAACGATTGAAAATCTGTATCGCCTCCGGCGTGACAAATTTGCGTTGATTGTATTGATGTAAGTTCCCAAAAAGATGTTGAAAGCTTACGGCGCGCATGGCTTTGGGCACAGCAGACTGAAACCAGGTGGACGCCTGATGCAGGGAGTGATTCAGAAAAATATGTCCCACCCCTTTGTAAAGCTTTTCACTTTTTTGGAGATAATTTGATAATGCTCCCTTAGGTTCTCCTAATTGCGAGAATAATTCTTCTTCATACAAATCAGGATGCGTCCAAGCATTAACTGTTTTTCCATTCTCAAAAAAATACCTGCAGGATAAGGGGACGGATGAATAAGTAAAATAATCCTCCAACGGTTCACCGGCATCCCTGAAAAGGTCTTCTAAATAATGAGGTTTTGTAAAGAGAGAAGGGCCTGCATCAAAGCGATAACCGTCTTTTTCAACAGAAGATAGTTTACCGCCGGGATAAGTATTCTTTTCAAAAATACTGACTGAAAATCCTTTTATCGCTAATCGAATAGCGCTTGCCATGCCGGCTACTCCACTTCCAATCACAATGGCTTCCCGTTTAGGCATGAGCAGTATTATGTTGATGCATCCAGTTCCTGAGCAAAGGAAAAGCAATCAAAAACCAGGCTGTGAAAGCCGCAGGATTTTGGCGGATGTCTTCTTCAAGTTGATTTATATCTACAAATTTATAATCCGCTACTTCCTCCGGGTTAACATGAATTGCACCTTCATAAGTACCGGTGAATACATGATCAAATTCAAATTCAGTGAGTCCATTATCGAAAGGTGCTTTGTAAGTGAAATGAAAGGCTTTTTGTAAAGCAGTAGTGAAGCCTAGTTCTTCCTGCAATCTTCGGATTGCCGCATCTGCCGTCAACTCCCCGGGGTTGGGATGGCTGCAACAGGCATTGGTCCACAAGCCCGGACTATGGTATTTACCCAATGCTCTTTTTTGCAAGAGCATTTCTCCTTTTGTATTGAAAATAAAAATGCTAAAAGCGCGATGCAGGCGTGCCTGTTCATGGGCGGCCATTTTCTCCATCACTCCGATGGGCTCATCCTGTTCATTCACTAAAATAACTTCCTGCAACATGTATTTGAATTACATCAGATTTAACTGGTTTCGTACCCCTGCGCGCAACAAAATCATCAGCTTCCCATAGTTGGGAATCCTAACGCGCTCATGCATAATGCGCGCAGGCTGCAGTTGCTTAATGCGCCTGAACAAAGAAAGATAATATTTATACGCTACATATACACCAAACCTCGCTTTCACCGGCAACCGAATGATGCCCTGATAAGCATGTTCGAAATCTTTTTGTATATCCGCCTCTATCTCCTGCTTCTGCCGATCACTGAAACTGCTGAAATCCAATCCCGGGAAATACGTGCGATCCAGCTGCGTATAATCTGCTTTCACATCTCTTAAAAAATTAACCTTTTGAAATGCCGCGCCAAGCGATTGTGCATAAGGTTTCAATTTTTTATACACCTCTGTATCTCCTTCCAGAAATACATACAAACACATCAGCCCTACCACTTCCGCACTGCCGTAAATATATTCCTGATAACCCGCACTGTTATAGACCTGCTTTTCCAAATCCATTTCCATACTGTTGAAAAAAGCTTCAATCAAGGCCGGGTCAATTTTGTATTGATTCACGGTCAACTGAAAACTTTGCAGAATGGGATTCAGACTGATTTGCTCATTTATAGCATCATAAGTCTCCTTTTTAAATGCCGTGAGCAATTTCTTTTTATCATGCTCATGAAAAGTATCCACGATCTCATCGGCAAATCGAACAAACCCGTAAATGTTATAGATAGGCTGTCGCAAATCGGTATGCAGCAACCGAATGGCGGAAGAAAAAGAAGTACTGTATCGCTCGGTGGTAATGCGACTGCAGTGCTGGCTGACTTCATGAAAAAGATGCATCATAATCAATCGTTTTATGGCTGTATGGCAAATGCTTTTCGAACTTCTTTCGCTACTACTTCACCGCTGATAAGACTGGGAGGAACACCGGGCCCCGGCACTGTCAACTGTCCGGAAAAGTATAAGTTACGAAGTTTTTTGCTTTTGCAGGAAGGTTTTAATATCGCCGTTTGCAACAACGTGTTGGCAAGTCCGTACGCATTTCCTTTAAAAGCATGATAATCTTTCCGAAAATCACTGACGGAATAGGATTTTTTAAAGACAATATTATCACGGATCGTTTGTCCGATTCTTGCCTCAAATCGCTTGAGGATCTGATTGAAATACTTGTCGCGCAATTCCTCTGAATCTTCCTTAAGGCCGGAAGCCACGGGAATCAGGAAAAACAAATTCTCACAACCTTCGGGCGCACCTGAAGGATCAGTAACAGAAGTAGCACTTACATAAAACAAAGGATCTGCCGGCCATTGAGGTTGGGTATAAATTTCCCGGCCATGCTTCGCAAAATCTGTATCAAAAAACAAAGAATGATGCAACACTCCTTGCAGTTTTTTATTGATGCCTACATAATACAATAAACAGGAAGGTGCCATCACGCGT
Organism: Bacteroidota bacterium; assembly: GCA_018970395.1. GTDB lineage: Bacteria > Bacteroidota > Bacteroidia > Chitinophagales > Chitinophagaceae > Lacibacter. The sequence continues at coordinate 77,293 of JAGWWM010000001.1, read as the reverse complement.
TCCTTCCAGTACATTTCTGTATAAGAGCGACTGCTATGGGGCAGAAGATCCATTTCTGTATGATGATAATCGGCACCACTCACTACAACATCTGCTGTGTAAGTGGCTGTGTCCGTCACCACTCCACTAATTGTATTGTTTTTTACCAGTAATTCTTTTACCGAACTATTAAACCGAAACTGTACGCCTAATTCTTGCGCAAGCGCGTACATGCCCTCTACAATTTTGTACATCCCTCCTACCGGATACCAGGTACCTAATTTTACATCGGCATAATTCATCAAACTATAGAGTGCGGGGGTCTGACCGGGAAGCGCGCCAAGAAACAAGACAGGAAATTCCATCAACTCTCTTAGCAGCGGATTTTTAAAATGTTTTTTTACATGATTACTGATGGAAGTAAACACATCTAATCGAAACAATCCGGATAAGAGATCCTTGTCTAAAAATTCAGTGAGCGACTGTCCAGGCTTGAAGACTAATTTTTCAATGCCGACTTTATATTTATAAGCCGCTTCTTTCATGAATTTTTCGAGCTGCGCGCCGCTGCCTTTTTCGATGGATTCGAATAAATTTTTCAAGGCTTCAAAATCGGCGGGAATATCGAGTGCAGTATCACTGTAATAGACTCTGTAAGAGGGATCGAGTCTTTTCAACTCATAATAATCAGAAACTTTTTTACCAAACTGTTGAAAATATCTTTCAAACACATCAGGCATCCAGTACCAGCTTGGCCCCATATCAAAAGTGAATCCGTTTACCTCCATTTTACGTGCTCTTCCGCCGGGTTGGTCGTGTTTTTCCAGGACGGTTACCTCAAAACCATCTTTGGCAAGAAAGGAGGCAGTGGCCATGCCGGAAAATCCGGCTCCTATCACAATCGCTTTTCTCAATGGCAGGGAAGTTATTAGTTTCTTGAAATTTGCTCTTTCAGCAGTTTACGGGCAAAGTGGATGCGGCTTTTTATCGTACCTAAAGGCTCATTGAGCATATCGGAAATCTCGTGGTATTTATACCCTTCAAAATACAACATGAATGGATGTTTGAAGATTTCAGGCAAATGGTGAAGTGCATTCTGGATTTCTTTCAATTTGAGTTTGCCTTCTGCTTCATTGCGAACAGCACCCTGATGGTAATCAATGAAATACTCATTGGGGGTGGAATCAAAAATGGTATTTTGTTTAACCTTTCTGCGATACTGATTGATGAAAATATTGCGCATAATGGTATATAACCAGGCTTTGATATTAGTGCCCACATTGTATTTTTCGCGGTTGGCTATCGCCCTGTATAAAGTTTCCTGGATTAAATCTCTGGCAGTCTCATTGTCTCTCGTAAGGGTGAAAGCAAAAGGTCGTAAGAAATCGGTATTACTGACCAGCATCTGATTGAATTCCAGGGTTGACATAAAAATATGTTTAAAAAATTATTGTTCAAATTTAAACATTTAAGGTTAAACGTTCAACAAAAATGTTTAATTTTTTGAAAAATTTATGAAACATGATTGTTTGTAGAGACGCACAATTGTGCGTCTCTACGGAAATTCGCTTGCTGAAAATGAAAAACCCCGGGAATGCCGGGGTTCTTTGCGTCATCGTTTGTTTGCTAAACTTATCTAAGAGTGCCGATAAATTCCTGCACCTCCTGCAATGATTTTAAGAAACGAATATTTGAAGCCGGCGAGGGCTTTTGGTAGGTTTGTGTTACCAGTCCGGAAACAATTACCTGTGTTCCCGAAAATTTTGTTTTGAGTTGTGAAAGGAATTTTTCAAAATTGAATTCTTTCATCACCGTAGTGAGATGGGTATAGACGTAATCGGGCTTCTTTAATTCAACCACATATTCCAGATCCGACACCGGTACATTGGCGCCAAGATAGATAGTTTTTACGCCCCTGCTTTTCAGCAGATACTGGAGATACAACAAACCTAATTCATGATGTTCGTTTTCCGGCATAAACAACAACATGGTCGTCTTTAAATCAAAGGGAGTGGAGATATTTTCAATCCCTACAATGATTTTCTGACGAATGATATTGGTAATTAAGTGTTCCTGCGCCGGATTGATATGATCTGTCAACCACAAAATGCCAATTCTGTCGAGGAAAGGAAAGATGATGAAGTGAATGGTTTTTTCAATTCCTCTTACCTCAATATGATGATCCAATACTTTTTCAAATTCTTCTACATTCAAATCAATCATGCTTTGAATCAGATCGTTCACAATGCGCTCTTGTTGAGCTTGACTGCCCGACAATGAAGTAAGCTTATTACGCAATTCATCTCCCGACATGCGGTTAATATGTGAGATTTTATAACCGTATTTATTTAAGAGAGAAATGTTGAGCAGCGTTTTTAATTCCTGATTGCTGTAATATCTGATATTGGTAGCTGTACGTTGTGGCTTCAAAAAATTATAACGTTGTTCCCAAATCCGGATGGTATGGGCTTTGATGCCACTTAAATTTTCCAAATCCTTGATGGTAAACTTGTTCATAATAACATAATTACAATTGCTTTTCAGAAATGTTTGAACAATCTTGTGTTTTTAAGTCAATTCATCATATTAAGGTAAAGTTACCCATTAAAAGGCATAACGAAATTAGTGCAAAAACATGATTATCATATACTTACTCCTTTAAAAATGCTTCGATTTTATTTTTTAATGCAAGAGACTGAGCATGAAGCGAAAGATGATTTTTTACGAATATTGCCCCTTTTGCACCCATTTCAGACCGAATGGCTGGATTTTTAGCTAGAGATTGAACCGCTTCTGTGAGTGATGCTTCATCTTTTGCCGCAACACCGCCTTCTGAATCCTTCAAAAGTTGAGGAATACCCCCTACCGGGGTGGCAATCACAGGTTTACCGGCAGCCAGGGCTTCCATAATGGAAACCGGGGTTCCTTCATTCAAAGAAGTGTGCAACAAAATATCAATGCCGGACATAATCACCGGAATATCTGTTCTCCACAAAAGAAAATGGATGGATGCATTCGGATTTTTTTTACCTGGAAGCGTATAGGCAATGCCTTTTTTTTCAAGAAAATCAATGAGCCATTTCCTTTCAGGCCCATCTCCTACCAGGAAAAAACGATAAAGACAAGAAGCTGTATTTTTTTTGATCAGTTCTATCGCTGTCCGCAGAAACAACCGATGATTCTTTACCGGCACCAGTCTTCCTACTGCCGCAACGGCTATCTCATTGAGTTGCAGTTCAAATTCTTCCCGAAAAGATACCTGACTATGTTCTTTGAGATACTGTTGATAATAGGCAAGATCTAGTCCTAAAGGAGCAAGCCATATTTTTTCGGCAGAAGCAATTTTATATTGATTAATGAGTTCGTGATGAATCTTTTGATTGATGGCGATAATCAGATGGGTAATCCCTGCCATTCTTTGTTCAAGCCATACAATGAAACGGGAAATATGGGGAGAAAAATAATTGCTGAAGACATGTCCATGAAAGGTATGAATGATCAGCGGCACTTTCATTCGGTATGCAGCCCAACGTCCGAGGATACCGGGCTTTGATCCGTGTGTATGTACTACTTGTGGTTGAAAATCACGAATGATGGATTTGATTTCCCGATAGGCTTTGATGTCTTTCCCCAACAGTACATGTCTGGTGAAATCAGGAATAATTCTAACCTGAAATCCGGTATAATGTTGCAGCCAGTGCGTAGCGGCTACTTCATGCGGAAGCGGATTTCCTGCAACGAGTAAGATTTCAAAAGAATCGGAAAGGGAAGCGGCCAACGCAAGGGTATTCACCGCTGGTCCGCCAATAGACAAGCGATTCAGGATAATCAGCAATCGGGGTTTGGGTTTCAAAGACTTGAATTAATCAACTGGCAATCCTTGAGAATAGATTGAATTTCATTCACCGATTCCGTTGTTTGCAAAGCCGATAGATGCCGGGCATGGTGCAGGTCGGTACCAACCAAATCTACCAGTCCGTTTTTAACAAGATAGAGAGCCGTCTCTCTGATTTCTTTCCCATAATATCCCAGCAGCGAAAGCATATTGACTTGCAATAAGCATCCTTTATCTTTGAAGGTATGATAAATTTCCGGCTGGTTGTGATAGTAAGCATAACGTTCCGGATGTGCAAGCACAGGTTGATAGCCTCCGGTGACCATATCAAATAAAACGTAAGACAGATCACTTGGAGGGCCGACAAAAGAAATTTCTACCAAAACTTTATTGCCTTCTATCGTTAGAAAGGGTTCTTTATTTTTTATGCGCTCACTAAACATTTCATCAATGAAATATTCAGCAGCAGGATGAACTATGACAGGCAACTTTTCTTTTTCAATTTCTTGAATCAACAGATCATAGGCTTTTAAAATGGTGTCACGGGTATTGGGATAAACATCGGGGTAGATATGCGGAGTGGTGATGAGTTTGGTATAACCCAGCTCCATAAGTCCCTTGATGAGGAATAGCGATGTTTCAAGATCCGGCGATCCATCGTCAATTCCGGGCAGTAGGTGAGAGTGCATATCTGTGCTCAGGTTACTGAACCCGCCCCTCCAGTCTTTCACACTATTTTTCTTTCTGAATAAACCGAACATGATTAAAAAGCAAGCGACTGCACTTCGTGATATACTTTCGTAATTCCTTCTTTCAGTGATATGGAAGATTTCCAGCCCAGTTGATTGATTTTAGAGCTATCCATCAGTTTTCTTGGCGTACCATCGGGTTTGGAAGTGTCAAATTGAAGTGAGCCATCGTAACCAACAATCTCTTTAATCAAATGAGCAAGCTCCAGAATGGAGACATCTTCCCCTACCCCAACGTTGATCCAGCCCGGTTCATTATGGTTCAACATCAAATACAATGAAGCATCTGCCAGATCATCCACATGCATAAATTCCCGCTTGGGTTTTCCACTGCCCCATATTTCAACTTCAGGAGCGTTGGTTCGCTTGGCGACAATCATTTTTCTCAATAAAGCGGGCAATACATGCGAGTTTTTCAAATCATAATTATCGTTTGGTCCATACAAATTAGTAGGCATGGCGGAAATAAAATTGCAACCATACTCTGCACGATACGCATCACACATCTTGATGCCTGCGATTTTCGCAATGGCATACGGTTCGTTGGTGGGTTCAAGGATGCCGGTCAGCAGACTTTCTTCTTTAATAGGTTGCTCAGCAAATTTGGGATAAATGCAAGAAGAACCCAAAAACAATAATTTAGTCGCGCTATGCTTATAGGAAGCATGAATGATATTGTTTTGAATCATCAGGTTATCATACAGAAACTGTGCTCTGTAGGTATTATTTGCTATGATTCCGCCTACTCTGGCTGCTGCTAAAAAAACATAATCCGGTTTGTAATCCTTGAAAAACTTCTCCACGCTTTCCTGAGAGCGGAGGTCTAATTCAGCTGAAGTTCGCAGGAGCAGATTGTCATATCCTTCCTGTTGTAATTTTCTCACAATAGCGGAACCAACCATTCCGCGGTGACCGGCGATGTAGATGAGGGAATTTTTGTTCATAAAACGTTGTTCGTTGCTCGTTGCTCGTTGCTCGCTAAATCATCGATAATCGAAAGACGAGAAACGATAAACGATTATTCATACTGATTCTTCACTCTGAAGCCGCTGTCTTTCAGCAATTTTTCTTTTGTGAAGAGCTCGATATCTGCATGCACCATTTCTTTTACTAGCATGGCCAAATCGTACTCGGGCTCCCATCCAAGCTTCGACTTCGCTTTAGCAGGATCGCCGATTAACAGCTCAACTTCAGTAGGACGATAATATCTTGGGTCAACGGCTACTACTTCAGTGCCAGCGGGTATTTGATGTACCTCCGCATTGCAGGAAACAATATATCCTACTTCATTTTCTTCTTTTCCTTTGAAATCTATGATATATCCTGCTTCTTTGAAAGCCATTCTCACGAACTCACGCACTTCGGTGGTGATACCGGTAGCAATGACAAAATCTTCCGGTGTATCCTGCTGCAGCATCAGCCACATCGCTTTCACATAATCTTTAGCATGACCCCAGTCGCGCTTGGCATCCAGGTTACCGAGGTATAATTTATCCTGCAAGCCGAGGGAAATTTTCGCAGCCGCACGGGTGATTTTACGGGTAACGAAAGTTTCTCCGCGCAAGGGAGATTCGTGGTTAAAGAGGATACCGTTACAAGCAAACATATTGTAGGCTTCTCTGTAATTGACCGTAATCCAGTAGCCGTATAATTTAGCGACTCCATAAGGAGAACGGGGATAGAAAGGGGTTTTTTCAGACTGCGGCACTTCCTGTACCAATCCGTACAATTCAGAAGTAGAAGCCTGATAGATTTTGGTTTTTTGTGTGAGTCCGAGTAAACGAACCGCTTCCAAAATTCTTAACGTACCAATACCATCTGCATTGGCGGTATATTCAGGCGTATCGAAACTTACTTTCACATGACTCATGGCACCCAGATTATAAATCTCATCGGGCTGCACTTCCTGGATAATGCGAATCAGATTGGTGCTGTCGGTAAGATCGCCGTAATGCAATACAAAATGACGATTGTTGACATGCGGATCTTCGTAGATATGATCAATGCGATCTGTATTAAAAAGAGAACTGCGTCTTTTGATACCATGAACTTCGTATCCTTTGGATAAAAGTAAATCGGATAAATAGGCACCGTCTTGTCCGGTAACTCCTGTGAGTAATGCTTTTTTCATCTTATCAAAATTGAATTTTTGCGAAGGTAATGTTTTTTTCCTCCCCCTCAATCCCCCTCCGTATTGAAGTGAATACGTTAATTCCTCCCCCTCAATCCCCCTCCTAAAGGAGGGGGAAGTTCAAAAATAATTCCCTATTGGATTAGACATCAAAAAAACTCTCTGATTTTAATCAGGTAGCGGGAATAGAGGTGAAAATAGGAAGAAGGAATGCCGTGTTCGCGGAGTACTTGGCGGTTTTCCCGGTTGATTTGGAGGGTGCTGGTTATTCCACCTGTACTCTTCCCCCCAATATCCATAACGACCATTAGTTTTGGAAGGTAATGATAGCGGAGACGGTGAATACCTAAAAAACGCAGAAGCAGGTCGAAGTCACCCGCAATGTCCAGATCGGTGCGATAGAGTCCGTGCTGATCAAAATATTTTTTGCGGCAATAGAAAGTTGGGTGTGCCGGCATAATACCCAGGCGAAAACGATTAGGGTGGAAGATGGAGGAGGAGAAATAGCGGATGATTTTTTCAGGTTGTTCTTTTTTGACGAGCGCCACGTCTCCAAACAGACAATCGGTATCGGAGTGATTGATTAAATGATTCATGATATCACTGATCACATCGTAGTGAGCGAAGCGGTCATCGGCGTGTAGAATACCGATGACATCTCCTGTAGCGATGCGAATGCCTTTGTTGATGGCGTCATAGACCCCTTCATCTTTTTCGGAGATGAGGTGGGTAATATGCGATTGGTATTGAGAGAGAATATTGCGGGTGCCATCGGTGGAAGCGCCGTCCACCACGATATATTCAATGTGGGGATAGGTTTGTTCGAGCACCGAGCGGATGGTTCGTTCGATGGTGGCGGCGCGGTTGTACACGACCGTGATGAGGGAAAGGGTCAGATGAGTCATTTACGAATTTCTTTCCACTACAATATTTTCCATCACCAGCATATCCATCTTCGTGCGCAAAAAACAATTCAACGCCTCCTCGGGTGTATTCACGATTGGCTCGTTTTCATTGAAAGAAGTATTCAGCAGTATAGGCACCCCGGTTTTTTGTCGGAATGTCTCGATGAGTTGATAATATCTCGGAGATACTTTTTGATCTACTGTTTGCAATCTTCCTGTGCCATCCACATGCGTGACAGCAGGAATCAAAGATCGTTTCGCTTCTCTAATAGGAAATACTTTTTCCATGAAGGGCACCACATCATTCACCTCGAAATAATCCTGCACATACTCTTTCAAAATGGAAGGGGCGAACGGACGAAAGCTTTCTCTTCTTTTGATTTTGGCATTGAGTAAATCTTTAGCATCGCTTCTGCGCGGATCCGCTAAAATAGAACGCCCACCCAATGCACGCGGACCAAATTCACTTCTTCCGGAAAACCATCCCACTACCCCTGCATTGATCAGGCAATTCGTTACCTGTTCATACAATACTTCATCATTTATAAATCGATAGGAAACACCTCTTTGTTCAAGCAGTTTGACAATAGCTTCATTGGAAAAATGACTTCCGGTATAAGCGGAAAAAATCGCTTCACTGCGTTGCGATTTCAACAATTGATTTTGCACATAAAAAGCCGCTCCCATGGAAATGCCGGCATCATGTCCTGCGGATGGGATATACACATTCTTAAACCCTGTATTTCGAGTAATCTTCCCATTGGCGACTGAGTTTTGAGCAACACCACCTGCGATACAAACATTTTGCAATCCTGTTTTTTTGTGTAGATGATTCAGCAAGTGAAAGATTGTTTCTTCCGTTACCCGCTGCACAGACGCAGCGATATCCTTATGATATTGTGAAAGTGGTTCGTCTTTGGTTCGAGATTTGCCCAATAGCGTTTCCGTTTGGGCAGTAAATAAAGTAGCGACTACAGGAATATGATCTTCGCCGTAACTGATAATGCCTTCGGTTGCTTTTCTGAAATACGAAAGATTCAATTTGAATAAGCCATCGTCAGTACATTGAATCATCTCTTTTATCTGCTCCGTATATCTTGCCTCGCCGTAAGGTGCCAAACCCATCACTTTGTATTCATCACCATAATGCGGAAAGCCCAGCCATTGAGTCATAGCTGTATAAAACAACCCAAGCGAATGCGGGAAGTCAATACTATCGAGCACCTGCAATTGATTCCCCTCGCCGATACCCGTCATGGTGGTGGTAAAATCACCCGATCCATCAATGGATAACAAAGCAGCTTTTTCAAAAGGTGAGGGAAAGAAAGCAGAAGCGAGGTGACTGCGATGATGCTCTACCTGATGAATTTTATTTTTCAGCACCTCCGGTTGATTTTTTTCAATGGATGCAAAGACCTCATCCAATGAGGATACTTTTTTAGCATTGAACAAGCGGTCTTTGATGACGCTCAAACTGCCACCCGGATTTTTAAGCAAGAAAAATATTTTCTTGAAAAACTTTGCTTTGGGGTCACGTCCGATGGCAATATGATCCACCTGATGCAGGGAAACGCCCGCTTCCTGCAGACAAAACTGAATCGCCTGCACGGGAAATCCTGCCCAGTGTTTCACACGAGTGAATCGTTCTTCTTCAATGGCGGCGATTAGTTTGCCATTCACTAAAATAGCAGCACTGGAATCTGCGTGGTAGGCATTGATGCCAAGTATGATCATAATGGAGGAAGTTGAAGGTTGTGGGTTGTGGGTTGTACGTTGTTGGCATTGCATTTTTTTACCGTTGCTCGTTGATTGTCTATCGAAAAAAACGAAAAACGAAAAACGAGAAACGATGGACGAAAAACGAAACTACCCGCGTGTTCTGCCTTGCCAGGGCTACACATTTTGGTAGCGTCATCCTGAGCGACAGCGAAGGATCTCGTCTTTAAGGCAAAAATCAAAAGGCAAAACCAAAAAGTTTTAATTGCTTTTGACCTTTGACTTTTGAGTTCTTCTTGAGATGTTCCCGATTCTCGGGATAAATTCGCTGCCGCTCAACATGACGTTCTTTGCGAGCTTTGCCTCTTTGCAGCTTTGCGTGAAAAAATATAGATCAAAGGCTCAATTCAACAGTCATATCTCTAATCTCATAACTCATCACTATCCTCCCACTTTACAAACTTTATGAACTCCCCTTCTTCCCAAACATCCCAAAATACTCCTTCCTCACCTTTTCAATATTCACGAAGCGGTTGGCATAATCAACCGCACCCTGTTGGTAGGTTGCGAGTTGCTCCTGATTCATGTCGGCGAAAAAGGAAATGGCTTGCTGCAGCTCTGCTTGCAGATTATTTAAAGAAAGCGTGTAGCCCGCATGATGATGTTGCAGATGGGTGAAAGGAGTGGTATGGGTGGTGATGACAGGTTTGCCGGCACTTAAGGCTTCAATAATGGCATGCCCGAAGTTTTCGCTTTTGCTGGGCATTACAAACACTTGCATTTTTTGCAGCGCATTTTCTACCTCATCGGGTTGGATGGCACCATGATAGATGACCTGTATATTGGGAGGCAGTTCTTTGATTAAGTTGGTGCAAGATTGCCAATAAGAAGTATCCTTTATGGGTCCGTAAATATGCCAGATGATGGTTTGTTGAATAGATTGTAGGGATTTCAATATTTCAAGATGATTTTTCATGGGACTGATGAGTGCAATGGTACCCATGATCAATGTACCCTTTTCTTTGGGAGGAGAAGGGATAGGTTGAAATAATTGGGGGAAGTTGCCGGCTATATGGATGCGGGCACGTTTGAATTGTTGACGGATAAAATGCACTTCTTTTTCATCCGTTGCATGCCAGGATATTTTTGGGGGGATGCCTGACAGTTTGAAAAAAAGAAAGTACAACCATTTCTTCCATCTTTTCTGCGAAAGCGCACCCGGGTGCAACATCCCTCTTGGAGAGAGGATGATTTGGGTTGTGTTGTTTTGTGAGCGGTATGACAATGCAGCCATTAATGGTTTGATGTGGTAGGAGAAGGAATAGAGTCCGTTCAGAAAAATGATATCCGGATTGACTTGCTGCAATGCTTTCTTAAAAAAAGAAAGACTAGGTTGCTTGCTATGGTAATATACTTTAGCCATACCCTTCCACTCGCACCAGGTATCAGTTTGAATATTATCCAATACTTTTTTCTCTCCTTGATCAAACGCAGAACAAATCACATAAAAATTAAAGTGATTGTAGGTTTGATGAATCAATTGCTCCAGCGATCGAATAGGGCCACCTGCTTTCCAGGCAGGGGGAAAATGATCGTAGAGGAGGAGGATGGTGGGGCGCATTTTATAATCTGATACGCATTAATCGCTCAAAAGCCCAAAAACAAATTCCTACGAAAAGTAGATTTTTAATGGTTGAATTAACCGTCATTAAAAGATCAGTCTCTGCCTGTATAGCATGAATATAAATTAACGGAATCCACAAAATGATAGTAGGCCTATACTTACTTTGATATAGAATCGCTGTAAATATTAAATTAAAAAAAAGGCCAAAACAGAACATAAATATTATACCGCCATTTTTGCCGTAGTTAGCATAGGCTTCTCCAATGACCCCAATGTTCATGCTATAGCCCACGATAGTAAGCCCGGTAAACCGAAGCATATTTTCCTGCCCGCCTGCCTTAGGTTTGTCGGACCATAAAAAGCGTGGAACGAGTGTAGCTAAAGTTGAATTAATCACTGTTTCACCTTTAGCAAATGGTGCATATCTAGGCACATATTCCAGCACCCATGACACAATCATCCCTTGATTAAATCTGATAACGGTAGGGAAAAGGGCATAACGATCTATGAATTTTCCGGGATCATTAATCCGGCTCATTACTACATTGGCAAAAGCTTCACTTTTGTTAACCTCATTGTTTTGTATCCAAGTAAGGGAACGGTACTCGTGCTTTATACTTTGGAGCAACATGATAATCAGAAAACCGGTAATTGCAAGCGCAAACTTATAAAAAGGATTTGGCTTATAACTCAACATTACCAGTAGCCCTCCCAATAACAACAAGTAAACAAAATCTCCAAAAAGTCCTGCTGCAATGGATTGACCAAGAATGAAAACTATAGCTCCAATCAAGTATGCTTTTTTTTGTTTTGCATCTGAATAGAACATGTACAAAACACCCACGATTATAAGTAAGCCTATAAGATAAAAAACATATCTTAATTCCCCCGGAACCAGATAGGAAACAAGACCTGAGGATGCACCGGTTATTATAAGTATAATACCAATATTACTTTTACCAACAAGGTAAGTTTTACAGTTTTGAGTAGCTTTTTGAAGGATATTGGTTTGATCAATTTGACGGATAAATGGGATGTGAAGTCCGATGATCATGGCAATTGTTGCAGGAAGTGTATAGGCATAGTATTCATTTAAAGGTACCGCCATGTTATATTTAAAAGCAATAACAGATTCCTGATCGTTGTATATATTATATACAAATGAGGGCATGATCAAACATTCAAAGATCAATAATAAGGTGGGTATAGTTAATAAATCATAAGATTTTCCAATGGAATCTATCAAAGTGATTAAAAAATATACAAATAAAAAGATACTTATATTCTCATACCAAGTGAGCCCTTTCATATAAAACAGAAAAGACACGACCAAAGCAATAAATACTATAAAAAACTTGTTAGACACTATCCTTATAAATTATGGCAAAAATCTAGCAATTAATTCACGACTTCCAATTGTAATAGGATGGCTTATTTTTGACATCTTAGGCTTATCAAATTCATAAATAGAATATCCTAATGCTAAAAGATATTGTTGCGCCGCTGTAATATTTTCCTTTCCAATTGCGATGGATTCAGCCCAGTCTTCGAATTCAAAAATGATCTCTGGTTTTTTTGAGGTTGATTGTAAGAAAGATTGCATCCCTTTAAAAACATTGATTTCATAACCCTGAACATCTACTTTTATAATATCTGGTTTTATATCATTTTGTAACAAAAAGGTATCCAAGGATATAGTTGTAACCGATTCCGCTTTATTGGTATAGGTTTGAGAAAAAGATCCTTTGCCAAATTGATCTTGAGGAGCATAGAAATTCATGTGGGCTCCATCAGTATTATGTACTGCATTATTGTAGATATAAAGATTATCTAGCTTATTCAATTCTTTATTTACTTTTAAAAAAGAAAAAATAAATGGTGAGGCTTCAAAAGCATGCACTTTAATATCCGAACGGCGTTTAGCCACCAAAATGGAAATAGCCCCGATATTGGCTCCCACGTCAATTAAAACGCCATTCTGAGGGATGGCACTGATCAGATAGTTTACCAATTTAGTCTCATAAATTCCATTGATAAATAATTCATAGCCAATACTATCAATAAGACTTGGAACCTTAAATTGGAAACCTTTTCGGGCACTAATTATTCTGGGAGATGCAAGATTTGCTTTATTTCTATAAAAGAAACGACTTAACCTTAGTTTCCCTTTAAATAAGGGAAGCCATTGAAACCAACTGCTTTCATATTTTTCTAATGGTATCATGATATCAAATTCAAAGGGAATGAACTGTTTCCTCTATGGCACTTGCTACATTTTCTAAAGACCAGGGTTGAATTTGTTGTTGAATAGAGCTAGTCATTTTTTGAAGATCATTTCTTCCTTGATTTATATATTTATTCATAACCCCAACTAACATGTTTTTGTCTCCTGAAGTAAAAACAGAATTATTTGCAATATTCAGGTCAACTGCACAACCACATTTATCGCTCAAGATAGCAGAGCGACCACAGGCCAGGACTTCATTAACGGATAAACCCCAGGTTTCACCAGGACCTCGTGACGGAAGAATAAATACATCACCCAGGCGATAGACAATGGGCATGCGAGATTGATTTTGAAAATCCAAAAAAATAATCCGAGGATCATTTTTAGCTTTATCCTTTATATCCCTTTCAAGGATACCGTTTCCAACCAAAACCAATCTGATTGAAGCATCACTTATTGATTGAAACGCATCTAAAAGAAGTAAAGGATTTTTTTTGGGTTCTAATTTCCCTGCAAAGAGAAACACCATACTATTTTCAGGTATATTTAACTGCTTTCTCCATAAAGAGGCTTCCTTTTCATAATACTCATTATTTAAAAAAAAACGTTCATTATCAATTGCGTGTGGTGCAAAAATCAATTGATCTGTATGAAGTCCGTTTGATAAAAAATATTGTTTATTGGATAAACCTACATAGAATACTTTATCAACAGAACGATACACCCATCGAAGAAAGATACGTCTAAGTATTTTTTTAAACGATAATTTAGACGTTTCATTGAGCAAGGTGGAATCACCTCTAAATAATACAGGAATTTTACCTTTGAAATGACGCAGCGCTTTTAGATGACTATGAAAGCTCCAACCGTAAATCAATATGGCATCCGGATTATAAATTTTTATCCTTTGAATCAAATCCGGATTGATTATGCCTCGAAAATGATGCGAACCGGGATCTTTGGCTGTATTTTCAACAAAATCAAAATCATAACCTTCTAGCAAGGGTATATCCCATTCTCTTGATTGGGCAAAACCCGGATCATACAATTTCCCTGATTGAGATTGCGACCAAGTGTAAAAAACTTTCAACTCAATACGGTTCCTTTCAGCTAACAACTTAAATAGAGGTGCATTGTATTGAATAGGATGTGAAGTTATAATTGCAAGCCGTTTCAACTGTTTAGCTAATGATTAATGAATAGTTTTAAAATGTTTCACCAAATATTCTATTCTTGGAAGCGGTTTTTATTCTGTTATTCACAAATTCAAAATCACGAATAAATAATGTATTATGCTTCCCTAAAGCATTAACAATTTTTAAATCCCTTTTGAAAGGATCGTATTCATAAGTCTGGAAACCAATACTGAGCAAGTAATTACTTACGAGATTATCATCAAATCCATATCTTATCCCTGAACCATTTAGCTCAACAATAATTGCTTTCAAGTTTTCGTCATAAATAAGATTTCTCAAACCATCAATCACTTCCTTTTCAAAACCCTCTACATCTATTTTTATAAGTGCGGGTGTTCCATGTTTTTGGACAAATAAATCAAGTGAACTTATCGGAACTTTTATAACATCTTCATTTTGACTATTCATTACGACATGATTCACTGTGTCATTTTTATGAGAAAAAGATAGCTCACCTTCCTTTGAACCAAGACCTATATTATATGCATAAACCTTGTTCTCAATTTTATTAATTTTAATGTTTTTATTTAACCAACTAAAGGTTTTAGGAACTGGCTCAAATGCCATAGTTGTTGCCCCACAATATCCGGATGCCAAAACAGTATAACTTCCAACATTTGCCCCTACGTCTGCAAAAAGATCTCCCTCTCTGAGAAGGTGTAATAAAAAAGACATTTCATAAAACTCATGTAAGCCAACATAATAATTACCTGTAGCACCAGTCATTCCTTTTTTCATGATGAGTCTAGTGCTTCCGATAAATTTTACTGATTTAGTGTGAGGATAAATCAATTGTACGATTTGCCAGGTAATAAAACGGGAAAGTGCTTTAGATGGATGTTTTGAGGCAAGGGGATGATTGTTAATAAACCTGATTATCTGAAGTAATTTTTTCATTTTATTCCAATTGCCTCATAAAGTAAGTTAGATAATATTTTAGCTGATGATATTGCAGTGTATTGTTGAAAAACATCTTTGTTTACAGATAAGGAATTGAAGCCGAATGTGTATTGAATAAATTCAGAAAAAAAGGAAGGGAACTTATTCTCAAACTCATTATCTAATTGATTTTCGCTAAAATCTAAAACAAGTCCAGCACCGGATTCACGTAAAATAGATACAGCTGTACTTTGATGATGCAATACAGCCAAAATTGGTTTTTCACTGAGTACCCCTTGATAAACTTTACTAGGCGTGTAATGAGGCTCTGTGCTTCCTAAAATAAATACAGCACTTGCAGCTTCCAAATGTGTGAGTACATCCAAATAAGGAATTCTTTTAGGATATTCAAAAATGATGGAATGCCATAAACCATATTGCGCTGCTAGAGGTTTTATATTATAAGCTTCCGGATCGTTAGGTGTTTTACCCGTGCCAATAAAATGAAACTCAATATTTGCAAATAAATATTTATTCTCAGCTATTGCTTTAAATATAGCCTCTAATAAAACATAGGCTTTAGGCAACATGGCTCCTGCATAAACCAATTGAATTTTTCCATTTCTCTGAAAAAGATATGGCTGTAAGTTTAATCTTTTAAGAGCCAGATGATCTTTTTCTTCTCCACCATAAGGCATAGCGCCGAAAACACAAGTTCTATGGAGGTTAGGATTGCGCTCCTGCACTCCTGTGTAATACCCTTCCGCCACACCTGTAATAAGGGAAGCATGTTTCACAGCTTTTGGCTCCAACCATTTTGCGAATTGTGTACTGAACCAATGTCTTGAAAAGATTTTCTCAGAACCTGGAAACACATGTACCCATGGATCAATATAATCAATGCCGTAATGCACACCTGTTTTGCGGTGCAAGTAGGAGCCGATTAGCGATACATAAAAGGAAGGAATAGGAATATATACAAAGTCGATTTTCTCACGACGCACCAGTTCCAGCGCCTTTTTGCGCAATTGAAAAAAACCACGAAGCCCTATATCTCCAATTAAGCGGGGTTTTGTAACACCAAAAGCTTTCACTTTTTCAATTCGCTGTCCCTTAGGCAACAATTGCTCCAAATTGCGGTCTAACGATTCCTCATAATAATCCTCATGTGTCGTAAGAATAATGGGCTCCCAACCGAAAGAAGGCAGATGTTGTGCAAAGAGACGACTGCGATGGACGGCTGCGAGATTGGAGGGTGGGTAATGCGGGGATATAATGAGGATTTTTCTTCGCATGCTAAATTCTATGATTCCCAAATTGTATTTAGAGGCTGACTGATTTTCTCCCAGCAATATTGCTGTGCTTTTTGATACTGATCCAACATGTTGAATTTACCTGATATTTTATTTTGATACAATTGTAAAAAAGCATTTTCGATGGCTGCAGGTTTATTGTGCATTTGTACAAATTGTAGTTCACTGGATTGTAAAAACTGATCCTGTGCATCTGTATGCATGGCAGCAACTACTAAACCTGCCTGGGCGTAAGCGATTATTTTATTTGTCAGAGCAATTTCTCTGTTCCGGTTGACCGGCAAATCAGTAGCTAAGCCTACATCAAATTCAGAGAGTTTATGGTGTAGTTCCTTCTGTGACAGTATACCATGAAAGACAATACCTGTCTTATCCTGAATAAAATTTTGCTCAAAATCACGATTTAAATTTCCAATAAGATGTAATTCTAACTTGGGATATAACTTATTAACTATAGGTATTACTTGTTCCAAACCTCTACCTTCTGCAATATGCTGAGAAAACCAAACAATTTTCAAAATTGGTTCTGAGTTATG
The DNA here is from genome assembly GCA_018970395.1 of Bacteroidota bacterium. GTDB lineage: Bacteria > Bacteroidota > Bacteroidia > Chitinophagales > Chitinophagaceae > Lacibacter. The sequence continues at coordinate 60,203 of JAGWWM010000001.1, read as the reverse complement.
TTTTGGAATCAAAAACTCTTTTGCAGGAAAACCATTTAGCAACACCAGTTGATGATTTTTTAATTCCGCAATATCTTGCTGAGTCTCTTTTGCAATCAAAGGTGAAGCGTAGGAACAATAATCAGCATGGGGAAGAACTTTGCTCATCAATATACGCACACGTTTTTGATTAATACGAATGTTTGATTCACCTGGATGATAATCTTCAATATCCACTCCAAATTTGGCGTTGAATTTCCTTGCTGCGTATAAACCCGGATAAAAGGATGCGGGATTATGAGCAATGACCCAATCGTACTGATCGCCTTTTAGGTCCCAAAGTTTCCATAATAATAATAAAGAGCGCTTGCCAACGGCAATTGAAAGCATCCACGTCCGCAGTATATTGCGCGGTAAAATTGAAAAAAAAAGCTCCAGTAAAGTGCTGATCAGCCATGGACAAAATGGCTTACGCAAAGCAGACAAGTGTACAAATCGAACTTTGCCAAACTCCTGCTCAATAGTTTTGGTAGCAGCATCACTCCAATTACCAAGATAAAATTGAAGAACCGTACACTTGTATCCTTGGCTGACGGCAAGTCGTAGTTCTTTTAATAAACGAGGATTTGCGGCAAGATTAGTTGTAGTAATGAAAAGTATTTTTTTTGCAAGTGTATGATTTGGGAAATGATTATATCCAGAATTAATAAACATTTTGATTATATTACTCAATCATACAATAAATTCTGATATAGCTGATAATATGCAGAAGCAACCTCAGAAAAATCAGCAGGAGGTTTGATATTCTGCTCCATTTGACGGATTAAATTGGGGTTATCAATACATAACTGTATTTGTTCCCGTAAACTTTCTACATCATTAAATTTAAACAAGAGACCGTTAACTCCATGTTGAATTTGCTCTGCATTGCCATATACATGGCTTGCAATAATAGGGATACCTGCTGCAAAGGCCTCCTGAATAACAAGAGGGCTCATTTCAGAAAAAGTAGAACAAAGACATAAAGCATCATATGTCTGCATTGTACTAATTACTTTGTCATTTGGCAAAATCCCCATCCACCGAATATTGGATTTTCCTTTACTCAAGCCTCTGCATTGATTCTCATATGCATCATCGTTTGTTTGGCCATATATATCTAAGATAATTTGATTCTTGTTAAATTCTTTAATTGCATCAAGCAAAAGATGCAATCCTTTAAAGGGACTAATTCTACCTAGAAACATTAATCTGAGGGGTAAATCATTCTTAATGTAGAATTTAGATTTGTCGCAATAGGAAGGATATGGTAAAGCTTGAGGTATATAAGTAATCTTGGCAGGATCAACTCCATTTAAAACCAATATCTTCTTATACCATTGTGTTAAAACAACTAGACTATCGCAATTATTAACAAGATTTTGAAATAGCAATTTTTTTTGGTCAATCAATTGTATTGTACCCAAGGCTGTACCTAATTTATTTTGCCAGGATAATGTATCTATACCGGAGTAATTGATGAGTGAAGAAATAGTTGGTAAAAAAGAAGATATAAGTTCGTATCTTTTATAATGAAGATAACATTTACTGCAGGTCATTTTTTTTATTTCACCATCACATAGCTTTTTGCCTTTATAGACCAAAGTACCAGTCATGCAAGTATAGCCTGCCAAATGAAAAGTCATAACAACTTTAAAACCCAACTCTTTTGCTGCCTTGACATGGTTGATAGAAATCCCATTACTGCCTGCTAATTCGTGGAAATGTAGAATATCCGGCTTTTGCTCAAGCAACAAATCTATAAACGATTTTAATCCATCCGGTTTTCTCTTCCCCATAATCAATGCTCGATCTACCAGTGACGGCTCAGGATATTGATGAACAATTATGCTATCATATTCATATTGATCAGTTGTGTTTTTCCCATAATTAGGTATAATGACACTCACATCCACACCTAGAAGCTTTAAATTTTTAGAAAGTGCGTATGTATAAACCTCTGTACCTGCTGTTTGATGAGGAAGAAAATAAGAAAGAACCTGGAGAACTTTCATTTACGCCTGAACCCGTTTAAAAAAATAATTCCGTCCGTCCGGCATAGCTATATCTGTAACGAATTGATTTTCTTTCAAAACATCAAAGATTTCATTCATTCTGACTTTACCTAAAATCGATGGATGGAGTTCTACTTGTATCTTTTTTATACTTTGAAAACGGATCATACGAAATATCTCATATTCTGCACCTTCAATATCCATAATCAAAAAATCAGGGCTCAACGCTTCAATGGTTTCATTTAAATTCAATTGAGGCACCTTAACAATTTCACACGATGACTTTAATAAGGAAGAGGAAAGACGACTTTTCCGGTTTATTGGAAAGTCAATGATACCTCTTCGATCTGCCAGCAGAGCATTCTGCAAATGAGGCGCAACATTGTTCTTAGCATGTACACGTAAAGCCATTTCCACATTCAAAGGATTTGCCTCGAAAGTATATACATGGTCAGAACCAACAATCTTGGCGCAATAAGCCGAAACAAATCCAAGTCCGGTTCCAATTTCCATGACTCTGTCGCCCGGATCGATCCGTTGCCTGATTATCTCAATTTCTCCTTGTTCGTATTGACCGTTAATAATCCAGCGGAGTGTATTAAAACCGATATCCCTTGTTAAAGGAAGATAAATACCCCGAACTACATGCCAGTAATTCCGAAATATGTTTTTTACCAATACAAACAGAGTTACATAAAAGCGGATTTGCCAGTATTTAATTCTATGCATGTGTATCCGGTTTGCCAAAGTGATAACTGTTCATAAGAGGGCTGTCAAGGTCAAAAGATGGCTTATAGGAATAATCGCCCTTAACAAATAGTAACAAAAGATCTTTCCATTGTAAACTAATCTTTTGACGAAACTTAAAAAAGTCAAGCAGCTTTCCTTTCAGTAGAGTTGAACTGAAAAATAACTTCACGGTACTTATTCGAACATTTCGTGTAACAATTTCTTTATTCTTGCCACTTAACGGAAAAGTGGGATCGTTAATAATTGCTTCATCAATAGCAATACGTTCAAAATAACCAAACAAACCACTAGCTAATTTTTTGGATGCCTGATGCGGACTTTGCCGCCAAAACATAAAACCAATTGTAACAAACAGTACTGGGCTTGATAATGCCAGCTTTTTTTTTATGTATGTATCGCCAATCTTAAACTGTTCACTCATACCTCCGATATTTCGAAGCAAGTCTGTTTTAAACAACATCTCTCCAAAACCAAGATTTGAAATAGGAATCGGTGTGGTGTAAATCAGTTTCATTATTTCCACAGGCTGTACGAGGTATGGGAACACATAAAAAGGAAAATGCTGCGGATTTAAGCCCCATAACATCCCGGCCGAAGGAAAAACATGAACATATTCAGAAAGATTCCGAAGTGAATCACGATACAAAATATCATCGCCATCTACAAAAAGAATATACTTTCCTCTGGCCACACTTAACACTTTGTTTCTGTTCGGATACTCAGTAAGATTAGTTTCATTTTGCCAGGTTAGGATTCGGGGATCATTATAAAGCTGTATAATATCCCAAGTATCATCTGTAGAACAATCATCTGAAATTATATATTCAAAATCAGTATAGCTCGAGGCAAGTACACTTTCTATGGCTTGCCTAACCCATCGGGATGAGTTGTAGGTGATAGTTGCGACAGTAAAAAGAGGTTGATCCATATTATATGATTGACTGTAACAAGTTTTTCAATTTCAGGATCTCTTCACCTTCATCGTAAGGCAAAAAAGAATCATTATGTGACAGATGATTATAGCAGCTTAAAATGCCACCTAGTTCTTCTATGGACTCGAAAAGATGATCTTGAGGTTTTGATAATAACTCTGGAGCTCCGCCTGTATTTCGCGCAATTATACCTAAACCTGCCTTTTTTGCCTCAATTATTACTCGTCCAAAAGCCTCAGAATTCGAAGCCACAATTAGTGCTTCATACCTAGGTATTATTTGCTCTTTATCGAAATAGCCTTCTTTAATTTTAACGATTTCCTGTAGTTGTAACTGTTCTATCACGTTATACAAAAAATTTACATATTGTTTATCCTCTGAAGGACCGACTATGTGTAAGCTGACTTTTTTAGCAGGAGATTTTTTATGTGCAATAGCCAAAGCTTCCAAAACATCTATATGACCTTTAGTGGGGGCAAGCTGTCCAAACATCAAAAAACAAGCAATTTTAGTCCTATTGAAATTGTCATGACTGTCCCAACTTACGGGTTGATAGATTCTTTTTATTTCTACATTTCTTAATAAAGTCTGAATTTTTTTTAATACAGCATCTGAATTAACGATAACAAAATTACTCCAATCAGACATTTTCTTGAACGCATACGATTCGTTTCCCCATCCAATACGAAAACCAAAATCCTCCCAGCCAAATTCATGAATGAACCAAACATGAGGTATTTTTAAACCGATAGAAACTTTGGCACTAACAAAGGGGATTAATGTATTTGTAAAAACAAAAGATGGTTTTAGTTTAAGTAAGAGCATTCTGACTGTTATGATAGCAATGAATGTTCGAATAATTTTTCTAAATATTTGGATTAGATTTCCTTTTTTTCCTGCCCATCCATACTGATAAATAATTGAAAAGGGGATATTTTGTTTCTCTAAAGCAGCACACATTGTTCCAGAGTGCGGCAGAATAGCATGAAAACGATAAGTGTCAGACAAAGCAGTTACATATTCAATCATAGCGATATTAGCACCACTAATATTGCCTTCATGAAGTTGCCAAACTACTAATGGTTTCATATAAATAAAAAAGCTTAGATAGTTCTCTCTAACATAAAGGCTTTCAAAGCACCCAATGTTTGTCTTGACAAACTGACCTTACTATGTTCTCGCATAGTTTTAATAACGACGACTAATTTACTAACAAAAGAAAGGTCAGACTTAGACAATTCAGATAACAAGTTTGTCCAGTTCGCTTTCTGAATTTTATACAAACAAGCATCTTTTAGACCCTCATATTCATTAAGATTGTACAATTTTTCTATAATTCTACCCTCCTCCTCTGCGAAACGGGATAATGCAGATTTAGTTTTGGAGTTATCATGAATACGGAAATGGACTAAATGATCATTTATTTCTTTAACCTTGGGAAAGTGATAGAGATAACGAATATATAAATCCCAATCAAAAGCATAATGAAATTGTTCATCAATTCCACCACATGCTTCAATTAATTCTCTACGTAACCAAACACCAGGTTGGACAAACTGAACATTAGGTTCCCAACACATCAATCCTTGTGCGGATAAATTTTGATTTTGTATATACTCTTCTTCTTTCGATGAGAAGTTTCGCACCTTGCCCGCAACTAGACTTACATTTTTTTCACAAAATGCCATTGCTATTTTATGTAGAGCCCCAGGTTCCAAATAATCATCACTATTCAGCCAGTTAAATATTTCCCCTGTACATAATTTTAAACCTTTATTAATGGCATTGGCTTGACCTTTATCTTTTTCACTCACCCAATAGGTGAGATGATGTTCATATTTTTTTATAATCTCAACAGAGTTATCGGTGCTCCCGCCATCTATAATAATGTATTCAAGATTAGGATATTTCTGACTTAATACGCTTTCTATTGTTTGATCAAGATATTGGCCTTGATTGAAAGAGGAGGTAACAATTGAAATTTTGGGATATGAATTAAACATTTCTGCCAATTAAACGACTTATATATTGCTTTAAATAAAAAAAAGCAGATAATCTTTTATGATAGCACCATACCCATTTAACATAAAACTCTTCGTACACCCGGTCATACTTTATTTCTGCCGGATATTTCAATTGCTTAGGTAGACTTTGTAACGGAAGATTAGCTGCGGGATTATCAGATGCTTTAGTATGCGTAGCATCTTCGATAAAACCAATATTAGAAATTAAGTTTTTTGAAGGCACTACAGACAACTTCCTGTTTCTAAGTTGATGATAAATCCATTGCCAGTCCCACCACGTAATCGTTTCTCTTGTTACCGTTAAATCAAACTTATGCTGCCAGTACTTATACCAGTTAATATCGGTATCAAATAAACCTTGGCGCATGCGTTGATATAAAAACCAAAGCGGCTTGTGTACCTGCTTCCATTCACTCAACGAATAATCAATGACCTGTGCACGATCGGCCCACGTAGCCCAGCCCCACATGTTCATGAACCGGCTGTAAGTATAACTATTTCCATTGCTCAGTTGATATCCGAGATTTGAACCATTAATGGAAAGAATTCGTTGATCGTTTCGGTAACGATTCAGCATGGCGCGCGCAAAACTGAAAAAATCGGGATGGGGCACACAATCATCTTCCAGAATAATACCTTCGGGCTCCATTGAAAAAAACCAGCTGAATGCTGCACGTGGACCAAAGCTGCAGCCCAGGTTCTGTTCCTGGTACAACCGCTTTACCTCACAAGGCCAGTCGATGGTTTCGGTAACAGCTCTCGTTGCAAGGCATTTCTCTACATCTGTAATGTTCCCGGGCCTAGGGGCATCGGCAGCAATATACAACCTGGCAGGCCGAGCACAGCGTATAGCCTCAAACACTTGTCTTGTTGTAGATGGTCGGTTAAAAATTATTAAAAGTACTGCTGTCATTTTTACCAATAGCAAGCTCCTTCAACTTTCTGTGCTTCTGGTACAAGTTCAAAAGCATCTGGGCGTACCCAATGTTCGTTGTATAATGGAGCAATAGAGGGATGATCATCCCAACGTTTACCCTTGATTCCGAATAATATTTGTGTAGCTCCGCCTATATGTATAGCTATTTTCCCTTTCTCCTTTACATAGGCTGACAATGGTAATCCATAGGATCCTGCACCGATAATTGCAACGTCAAAGTCTGTCGCATCTATTTGATTTTGCATGGAAGCAAGCGCATCAAACCAGTTGGAAAACTGTGTTTTTGTTCCGGCTATCGATTGTACAGCCGTAATTGTTTTAAGTTCAAAAGCAGGTAAAACATATTGATCTGCAAACAACTTTTCCCTGTTTGCAAATTGCTTTATAATTGACGTAATAAAAGGATGAATTACAAGTACCTTCTTCCCTTCTAATGCTTTCGACCATGGATTAGTAAAAAAATAAGGTTCTAATGCCTGGGGATCATAGGTTACAGCATTTGGACAATACTTTTTAATCAGAAAAGTTTCTCCGGGAACAAACCTCCAAATGCCAACTGCGTCAATTTCCTCTATTTGTTCAATATAAAACGCAGCAAAGCGTTCAAGCATCTCATCTGTTGTTGGAAAAAAACCAACAAGATCCTGAAGGTCAGTTTTTACATCTGTACGCCAGGTAGATACAGAACCGGTAAACTTAGCATGCAGCGTATGGAGTAAGCCTTTCTTTCTTGAATCCTGCAGTTCTAAGTAATTTAATAGGCTCTTTGATTCAGGAGTGCCAAACCTGCTTACCATTGCCGGTTTCCCCGCCAGAATAAGATCATAAATCATTCGATTGCTGCTTTCTGCATTCTGTACAACATCTGTATATACCGCATGCATTCTTTGATTCGCAGAAAGACCTAGGCTCCGATACAAAAATCGACCACCCTTATAAAATAAATTGCTCATCTGTGATTAATTAGTTTTTCAAAAAGACGAAGCAAAGCAGGTTTATGAAAACCACCTGCTAAAATCCTCGCATTATACATACCCACTGTTGCGGCAAATTCGAGTAGAGAATTCTTTAAAGGGAATATGTTTTTTATTCTTAGGTGTGAATATATTGCAACTAATAATTCCTTATTAGTAACTGGCTTTACAGGTATAGCAGCATTAGAAAAAATCTCATTAAAAGCCTTAATTTGGCAACTGCTTAACGCATATCTCAGTCTCAACAAATAAGAAAGCTTGGTCTTTGTATTACTTATTACATGTTTCAGATTTAAATTTTCCGAACATCCAACTGAATGCCCAAATTTTAAACAACAGTATATAATTTGTACATCTCCTGCACTATTTAAACTATACCCAGTTCGGTCGCTTGAAGTAATAGTCCCCTCATTTATTAATTCTAAATATTTTCCAAATGCATTTTTTTCAATGCACATACTTGATCCGGGTGGATAAAACTCTTCGCCTTTGATTTTACAACTATAATTCACTCCACTAAAATTACGTTCTTGAAACAATAGCCTAAGACTATGTAGAAAGCGTGTTTCCTTTTGGTTTTTAAAAACAACCTGAATTTTCCCTGCGCCCCAACACCTGACTTTGGGATACTTCTCAGAAAGTATTGCTAACTCATTCAAATAATCATTTCCCGGTAAATTGTCATCATCAACAAAAATCAACCAACTATACTTAGCTTTTTGGTAGCCTGCTATTCGTGCAAACGTTAAACCGGGTTTATTTTCCCGTACAAGTTGAATGCTTTTATTAGTGATTAGAATTTTATTCAAAAATTCATTATGTTGAAGTTGAGGAGTTGAATCATTATCAACAATAATCAATTCCGATTCAGCATTACTGTGCTTCATAATTGACAGCAGGTTTATAACCACATCTCTAAACATTATTTGATCAGGATTGTGGGTGCAAACAATAAAAGAAAAACCTTGCATAAGTTTTACAGATAGTTCCTGGCTAATAGATTATAGGTTGTGTTCTTTGTACGAACAACTTCAATATTCAAATGCTTAAGATACTTATTCCATGAAGCAGACTCCCATAAGTGATGGACATATGCTTTGGGGAAAACAGTTGATTTTTCGAAAAGCAGCTGAAGACCGGCTGCATTGTGAATTGGATAATGAAATGCAAACGGACTGATTTTATGTACTAATTCAGGATGTTCTTTGCTAAGCCAGTAAGGAACTAACACCGAATGTTCTCCCCAGTAATGATCATTCCCGTTAGAACGGAATGTTTTATACGATTCGAGCCAATGCTCAATAAAAGGGGCTCCAGGTTCAGCAAGCATTACTGCATTACAAAGCCCTGCTATATTTACACGAAAAGGTCTTAAAGTAGCATGCCTGACCATTTTTTTCAACTTCTCCTTTAGTGTATACTCTACCGGTTGTTCTAGTTCATGACCTATTGCAAAACTATGGTTCCTAAAAATATTTAGTGACTTTATACTTATAGTGTCAGCATCAAGATAAATTCCTCCTGTCTTATACAAAGCCTGCAGGCGTATGATGTCTGCTTTATGTGCTACATGAAAAAGTTTATTTCCATGAATTTCAGACGGAGGTTCTAATTTATTAAGTGTTATCTGCCCCTTAATCATATCCCAGTATTCACCGGATGGTTCATACTGATAATGAAAAATTACATCATCTGGTTTATTTACAATAATTGCTGACCGGATTGCCATGTAATGAGAGAAAGAAAAAGGCTTCCCTCCGAAGTCTTCACTTAGGCCAAAAATAAAATGCAAAACATTAGGAATCATTCTAATTCTCAATTAATGAGGTTCGTATAAATGAATTAGAAAACCCTTCATGTGAAGGATCGATTTCAAGAAGAACTGATGCTTTATAGTTAAAGGGAGCTTTATCAACGTAAACACCAGAGTTTTGAGTTAACCGGATATCCCAATTCGAATTCATATCAATATTCGGTTCTACAGTCTTATCTGCTGGTATGTGTTCAGAAACAATAACATGCTTATACTGCTTACACTTTTCCAAAATAATTCTTATATTATCATTAGAGAGATGCTGTAATACTTGTCTGATTAAACATAAGTCAGCAGAAGGCAGGGCTTCATCAACAGCATTAATACATATGAACTTTACGTTTTTTGCGCCGAAGGCTTTATTGTTTCTTTCTATTAAAGCAGGTACAATATCAACACCAATATAATCGATGCTAGTTTTATCAATTAAATTTCCAACTCGAAAATCTCCACAACCTAAATCTACAACTGAATTAATTCCTTTTTCTTTAATAAAAGCATTAATCAAATCAATATATGGCGCTGTAACATTCTCATCGCTGCCAGGTCCAGAATAAAACTCACCCTTATCACCTCCCCATATATTATCGGAATATACGTAACAGAATATTTTTTTTAAATCCCCTGTCGACTTTACAATTTCCCCTTTGGGGATCTTCCGAATTTCGTAACCGAATGACTTGAAAACTTTCTTAATTAGTTGCTTCATGAATTCTTAATCTTTAAAAAAACTTATTTTTTTAATACCCTGTAAACATTAAAATGTCTTCTGCCTAATTCTCTCTGTCCAGCTGCTTCAAAATGCACCGCATCAACAGTATTATCCGGCTTGCTCATAACAAAAGGTTCCCGTGCGCTGGCATATCCGGTACGTGCAACTCTTGCGGGCGTTTCTTGAATAACAAAATCGGTAATTTTCCAGTCGTTCCGTTGGCTTACCCAGTAAGGCGCAAGCCCTTCCAGGATAAACGAAATTGAATCACCTGCCGAACCCACAATATCCCTGCGCATGTTGGTAATCATTCTGTCAAGTAATTGTGCTTAATCACGTCTCCAGTATACATCACTTTCACCCTTGTGCCATAAAAAAAGCACGCCATTTAATGCCGGGGTATTTATTCAAAACATATTTAATATGGTTAACGGCTTCATTATAAAGTGTGTTCCCTTTGTTCCATCTTCTGAAACGAAAGGAACTGCCATTTTCAGCACAGGGTATTGTAAAACCCTGCGGTTAGCGGCCGAATAGTTTTGCAGATAGGGTTTGGTAAAGGTCATAGCGAACCTGATACGGTTATTTACGGGCTGGTGATGTTCATGAGGATGTCTTGCCGGTATAAGCTTCATATTATTTTCACCAAAATGACCCGATTGAAAAATCAATTCATTGAGCCTGTCCAGCAAACTGTCAAGACCCAACCCATAATAGGCAATGGATTGCCCCAGTATGCAGAAAATATCATAAGCTTTAATAATTTTGACATCTTCCTTGCTTTTTTCTCGTTTACATGCAAATCCAAATACTAAAGCAACAACGGAGAAAAGAATTTTTATTTTCTAAGTTTTGGAAATGTTGGTTCTACATTAAAAAATTAACTTTCTTAGTACCGAAAATTGAATGTTTTTATTTTTTAAAGAAGAGTGTAACATCACCATCCTCCTTCTTTTCAAAGCCTTCTTTCTGCATGGTATTGTAAATAACCTGTCGAATCTCGTATTCATCATGTATTTCAATGGCCAGGTTTTTTACAAAATCAAGCAGTGTATTTACAAACGTATGCTCACGAAATAAAAAACGCTCTGTACCTTCCACGTCAATTTTTAATAAATCAATTTCGTGAAAGTTAGTGTGCTTTTGTAACGCTGAAAGTGTAACCCCTTTTACATTTTTCTGTTTCCCTTTCTCAGCACTGCTGTTGGCAGAACAAACAGTTAACGACCATTCCTGTCCATCTCTGAAAGAATCATCGATCTCCAGCTCATCCTCATTCACCCATAACGCATTTTGCAATAAAGTGGCCTTCTCAATTTCATTGGCCACAATATTTTTTTTCAGCAACTCATAATTATCAACATCGGGCTCTATAACAATAAAACTTGCGGCCGGGAAAAATGCATGCAAATAGATAGTAGTGAACCCAATATTCCCCCCTGCATCTATGATTTGTGGTTGATGGTTATTGGCAAATGCAAGTTGGTCTTTTGAAGACTTGTATTCTTCTTGAAGAATAACAGTTTCAAATACTTTGATATCACTCCCTTTTCGCCGGATAAAAAATAAACAAGACCTTTGATTAATTGAATAATGTAGTTGAAGAATGTTCTTGTTTTCCCGTTTAATGGAAACTCCATTTTCGATTAACTGTACATATTGCTCACATTCGGCTGCTAATTTCGTTGCTTCCCCCCCTGTATTTATCCCAAACTTCCTCCAAAAGAAAAAAAATAATAACTGCAATTGCTGCTGAAACGGAAAAACAGCTATTGCTTTTTGTAAACTTTTCTTCATTCACTACGTTTTTTAATGAGCTTTGCAGGTACGCCGCCCATTATACTGAATGGCTCTGTTGATTTATTTACAACACTGCCTGCAGCTATAATACTTCCACGGGCAATGGTAACACCATCTAATATTTGACATCCGGCGCCAATCCAAACATCATCTTCAATTACAATTCCTTTTGAATGTTCGCCCTGTTGATTGATGGGTATATCTGTTCGGTTAAAAACATGATTAGATGGTATGATGAGGCAATGCCCTGCAATAAGAACATTATTGCCAATTACTAATCCTTTTCCATGCCCATAAAGAATTGTATATGGATTTATGCTGCAATTATTACCAATGCTAATACTGCCGCCGTATGTCATGAGCAAACAGCCATTTAAAATTTCAGTATTACTGCCAATAGTAATCGTTCCGCCTGCTGATGTATTAAACAAAACAGTATCATGAAATTTATTAGCATCACCTGCATTCACGTTTTTTGCAGCAAGATCTTTTAGTTTATTTTTCTGCTCTTTACTGACACTGATGCGTTTAATTGTATTGATGATTTGTTGTATCATGCCAACTCTTTCCAGTTACATTTAACCATTACATTTCCAATATCAGCACCGCTGAATAATGAAAGTTCAGAATTGAGATCTTCAATTTCAAATGTGCAGGCATCTGCTACATAATCGAAATTATTCATGCGTGGAACAAACAATGCAACATCCATAAAATAAACACCGTCAAGTAATGTTGCTGCAGGTATTTGCATTTCTACAAACACCTTACCAGTTGTCAATTGTTGTGCAGTAATTCTGTAGGTATTAGTAAATATTTTGTGATGCCATTTATCAAGCACTGCCACACCAATATGTGTACCTTCTACAGATGAGGGCAGTTGTGCATTGATTTGGATGCGCAAAGGTTCATTAAAAAGAAAGGACTCGCTGTCTTTCTTTGCATCACGAACCATTTTCACTTCTTTGATTTTATCTGCATTACCGGGTTGTTGATTAACATAGTGACATCCGCTCACCACACTCTTTTGCATATAATACTTTACCGCTTCATCAACTGTGCCGCTATATTCAAGTAAGCCATTACTCATCACCAATCCTTTATTACAAAGGTTAGCTACAGCCGCCATATTATGACTCACAAACAAAACCGTCCTTCCATCCTTCTCACTCACATCCTTCATCTTACCCAAGCACTTCTTTTGAAACTCCGCATCCCCGACCGCCAGCACTTCATCCACAATCAGAATTTCCGGTTCTAAATGTGCGGCCACGGCAAAAGCAAGGCGAACATACATTCCACTGCTGTAGCGCTTCACCGGCGTATCAATATATCTTTCCACGCCGGCAAAGTCCACGATTTCATCAAACTTTGCAGCAATTTCTTTTTTGGTCATGCCGAGAATAGCACCATTCAAAAAGATATTTTCTCTGCCGCTTAACTCAGGATGAAAACCGGTGCCTACTTCCAGCAAACTCGCCACTCTTCCTTTGATCTTCACGCTGCCGGTAGTGGGCGCAGTGGTACGACTTAATATTTTTAATAAGGTAGATTTACCCGCTCCGTTACGTCCGATAATACCCAGCACCTCGCCATGCTTCACTTCGAAGTTGATATCCTTTAATGCCCATACATATTCACTGCTTCCTGAAGTGGCGCGGTCATTGGTCTCCCCAATTTTTATATAGGGATCTTCCTTGCCTCTCACTCTGTGCCACCAGCGATTGATATCATGAGCAAGCGCTCCGGTGCCTACTGTGCCAAGACGGTATTGTTTGGAGAGGTTTTCGACTTTGATTACAGTGCTCAATGGATGTTTATTTGTTGATTCGTTTATTTGTTGAGGCGTTTAGTCGCTTGTCCGCCCGTATCTGGCGCTGCAGGCGGATTGAGGGGTTTAGGATTTAGAGGCATCGCTGTCCGATTAAATATTTTTATACCTTTTTTAGGATCTTTTTCGTTCTTCAACAGGATTCTTGCTCCTGAATTTTTATTGTTACTTTCTTTGTCATTGCTACAAAGAAAGTAACCAAAGAAAAATCTAGGCAGACCCGATCGCTCCGCGCGTTCTGCCTTGCCAGCGCCACACATTTCGGTAGCGTCATGATGAGCTTAAGCGAAGGATCTCCTGTTTTGAGAGCGCTTCGAATTATGAGATGTTCCCGATTCTCGGGATAAATTCGCTATCGCTCAACATGATGTTCTTTAGGAGATTTTCCTCTTTGCAGCTTTGCGTGAAATAATCAATTATCAAAAGAATTAATTTTTGTTTTAAAAGTATTCATTTTTATTTTTAACCGGACAGCCCCCTAATTTTTTAAAAAATATCTTATAAACTACGTTATACACTTTAAAAAAGTGGGCTAATGCGGTACCACCTACCAATCTATGGTCCGCAAACAAAGGTTGACCGGATATATTTTTCAATAAATCCAGTGTCGCTGGCTCAACTGTCTGGTATTGTAACATCTGAATTCTGTAATGGGTGTGCCGGAAATCTGAGCAATAAAATTGACTGCCAGCAAATCCATGGATCTGACTTCCTTCGCAACAGCAACAATTTTATCCATACCATATTTGCGCACAATGGTTCTCCACTCTTCCAGGGTTCCCCTTTCAGCTACCCTTGTAATAATCAGGGGCATGTCTTTTTCCCAATCCAGCAGGTGGGGATTGACATCCCAAAAGAGGCGGGGGGAGAGGTTTTCGAGCATGAGGAAGTTGAGAGGTTTAGGGGTATAGGGTTGATTTGTTGATTTGTTGAGGCGTTTAGTCGTATAGTCGTTTAGGGTTTAGAGGTAGAATCGTTTAGGTGGCGATTATTTCTTCCGACTAAACAACTTAACGCCTAAACATCTAAACCATTGCCCGAATCAACGAATAAACGTATCAACGAATTAACCTTTTGGTTCTAATATGAGATATGGGTTAGAATTGACAGATCAAATAAAAAAGCGAAAAACATTATATTAAATACTTTATCCAAAATCTTAGCTATTCCCAAAACGCTTCGACATGTAATGATTTTTTTATATCGGAATCGTTTGTTAAAATAGGCACATTAAACGCCTTCGCCGTAGCAGCAATCAGACGATCGTGCAGCTCAGGAATATCATCAATTCTAAATGCATATTCTATTACTTCAAACGATAAAGGATGTACTGATATACTCTGATTCATTTCTAAATATTCATGTGCATCATTCAAGTTGATATCAATTTTACCTTTCTCTGAAAGATAACCCAACTCAGCAAATACAATAGCAGGAACTCTGATTTCAGCTAAACCATTTTCTGCCTGTATAAATATTGACTTGATTTCATGTGGCATTTTTCTTTTCTCTAACCTGAGAATAAAGGCCATCGTGTCGGCTACATATTTATTCACGAGGATATAGTTTTTTGTAATCTTCGAATTCCTCTTCTAAATGGACAATTTGTGATTTATTTAGGGAAGATGTTTCAATATTAATATAATCAGATGATTGGCGCGCCATTTTATGCTGCAAAAAGCGAACGAAGTCAATCACTTCCCTTAAAGCTTCCTTAGAAAGGTTTTTGGTATGTTCTAGTAATTTTTTTTCTAATTGCGCGGTGTTCATATCACTATTTTTATCCAAATTTAATGAATTAATTCTTGTGGAGGTACACTGTCATCATTGTGGCGTTATTGGCGGTTGTAGGTTGGATGTTGTAGGTTGTAGGTTATTTATTGCTCATAAATTATCTGCCTAAACATCTAAACTATTCCCCGACTGAACGAATCAACGCATCAACGAATCAACCCTCCGAACATTATTTTTTCTTTACTAACACAATCCCCTTCCCCTGCGGTTCTCGTAAAAATTTTCTTCCTGATAATTTCAGGGCTAATTCATTCAGTCGTAATAATTCATAAAATCGCTGCTCTGGCGTTTTGGCTCTCTGGCGCAATATTCTTTCTTTTTGAATATTGACGGGTGAGGTATGGATGATGATGGAAGGCAATTTTATGTTGATTTGTTGATTCGTTTATGCGTTGATGCGTTTTTTTGGTTTTGACTTTTGACCTTTGAGTTTACACTGTATCCATAAACGTCCTCTCCACCTTACTGAATATCATCGTGCCGATGAATAACACGACTACCATGAACACCGACGGATATATTAATGATGACATATCAAAACTGGTCACGCCAAACAAAGCATAACGAAAGCCTTCGACTACGGCACTTAAAGGATTCCATTCGATGAGATAGGCAAAATTTTTACTTTTCAAAAATGATAAGGGATACGCTACGGGTGTTGCATACATCAGCAATTGCACGGCAAATCCAATCAACACAGTAAAATCGCGGTACTTGGTGGTGAGCGATGAAATGATAATGCCTACTCCTAAACCTATACCGGCCATCAACAATACCAGCAAGGGCAACAACATCCAGGATAGTCCAATATGAACCTGCGCCTCCCCTCTTATCCAATAAAACACCATCACTCCCAATAACAACCCAAACTGTATGCCCAACCGCACGATATTTGACAACACCACTGATACCGGAATTACTAAACGGGGAAAATACACTTTTCCAAAAATGCCTGCATTGGCCACGAAAGTATTAGATGTATTCGTCAAACAGGAACTAAAATAATTCCAGATAGTAATGCCACTCATATAAAACAACACGGGCGGAACGCCATCGGTCGGAATGCCTGCAATATTGCCAAACACCATCAGAAACACAATCGTGGTAAATAGCGGTTGAATGAGATGCCATAACGGCCCAAGTATCGTCTGCTTATACTGCGCCACAAAATCCCGCTTCACAAACAACATCATCAGATCCCGGTACCGCCACACTTCTCTCAGATTCAAATCGAAGAGAGAAGATTGGGGTTTTATTTCAAGATCCCAATGGGTGGGGGAGTTTGGGTGGGAAGACATTAAGTTAATTGTTGATGCGTTGATTTGATTAAGTTAATTGCAATTCGAGTTGTTGAATTTTATATCAAAAAATCTGTTTAGTAATTCTAAATTATCAATTTCTATTTATCATTTTTATTTCACGCAAAGGGACAAAGGAGCAAAGCCCGCTAAGAGGCGTCATGTTGAGCGAAAGCGAAACATCTCACAAATCTTTCTAGACCTCCCCCTTCACCCCCTCTAGAGGGGGATAAATTCTAAATAACTCAACTCTCACAGCCTCAATAAGTACGGGCGAAATATTTTTCGCCCCTCCCAATTTAAAAATCCATGCTCCTTCCGTAAACACGAACTATTTTTCGCCCCTCCCAATTTAAAAAATCAATGCTCATTCCATAAAGGCGAAAAATATTTCGACCCTACAACTTCCTCGCCGGATTCCCCACATACACTCCCTTCTCCGTAATATCTTTCGTCACTACGGCGCCGGCGCCGATGACGGCTCCATCACAAATGCTGACGGGTAAAATAGTGGCATTACTGCCGATGGAGACATGATTGCCAATTTGGGTTGATTTCCATTGGGAACGATCGCCGCCTGCGGGACCGCCACTGCTGAAAGTATCATTGATGAACATCACGCCGTGTCCGACAAAACAATCCTCGCCAATGGTTACCAACTCGCAAATAAAACTATGACTCTGCACACGCGTGCGATTGCCGATCTCTACCCCTTTTTGAATTTCCGTAAATGGCCCCACAAAACAATCATCGCCCAACTTGCATTCATACAAATTGGCGGGCTCTACGATCACTACGTTCTTGCCGCATGTGATATCGCGAATGGAGGTTTGTTTTATGTGATAGGGGGGTGGCATTCGTCAAAAAAATTTACCGCTATTGTGGAAATGTTGTCGGTCTCGCCTTGGGCGAGACGTTGTCATGTTGTCGGGGTGTCGGTCGAAAAATTTTTCGCCCCTACGGTGGCGGCACGATACATTTGCTCAATCATCCGAATACTATGAATGGCTTCTTCTCCGGAGGTGTACTCTTTTTTCTTACCGGATAAAACCGACATCAATTCCTCATACACCAAATCATGATTATTCATGGAACCTGCATATCCGTTGTATTGGTTGGGAGGATTGGTTTTGCCGTATGTACTTTGTGAGATAACAACAGGTTCCTGATATTCAATTTGATTCAAATAGGCTCCGCCGATTTTAAGGGTAGCTTTCTCTGCCAAAATCGTTATAGAGCCTTCATAATTTTTATGGTACGCATTGTTGCTGAAATGCATGGTTCCGGGAATGCCGGATTTTGTAAGAAAGGTAAATACTCCTGTATCTTCTATCTCAATCTCCGGATGCGCAAGATTGTAGAGCTGCCCTTCACATTTTTTCAAGTCTCCGAAAAACCAATACAATAAATCAATGAAATGACTGAACTGTGTAAATAATATGCCGCCATCCTGCCCTTTGGTTCCTCTCCAATCTGAATGACGATAATAAGTTGCAGGACGATTCCAAAAACAATTCAACTGAAGACTGTAAATTTTACCAAGCTTGTTTTTCTCTACCAGTTTTTGCAACGCTACGATGGATGGATTGAAACGATTCTGCTTCACCACCATTAAATGCTTATTGTACTTCTTCGCAGCGGCAATCATTTTTTTCGCATCCGATACTTGTAATGCCATCGGCTTCTCACACAATACATGCAACCCGGCTTTCAAGGAAGCAATGCTGTGTTCGGCATGCAACCCATTGGGCGTGGCAATCACTGTCACGTCTGCTTCCGGATGCTGTCTGAGCATTTCAGCAAATGAAGTATACCCGTAACATTCGTGTTCACTACTGAACTGTTTTAGCTTTTTCTCCTCTGTATCACAAACTGCCAGCAACACCCCTTTCTCTGCTGCCAACAAAGCATGTCGCTTTCCAATATTGCCACAACCTGCCAGGAGAAACTTCACCTTCTTCACGCTGCTATCTTATGTTTTTGAGCATAACGACTCATCAATATCGCGCACCAGTAGCGACTCCAGTTTAATTGCCCTTTCTGAAACTTGCCATACAACTTCTCCTCTTCAGCATTGGATGGCAGGGTATATTCATTGGACTTCAACCATCCTTCAAAAGGAAAAGTAAATCCCTGTTTTTTCCGATTCCAGATTTCAGCAGGAAGGTCTTTCTCAAATGCTTTGAGCAATAAATATTTTGGACGGACAGGATTGAATTTAATAACTTCATCAATCACTCCAACCATCATCATCAACTCCTTGTCTAAAAACGGCATCCTGATTTCCAGTCCATGCCACATGCTCATGCAATCAGCATCTTTCAGCAATTGTCCGAGCAAATAAAAATTCGTTTCCAGACTACTCACCCTGTTGCCATTGGAGCAGTTAGGCGTTTCGTAAGACTGACTAATGCCTTCCAGCACCTCCTCTACTTCCTGTTGTGAACAATCCAGCAGTTCGGCAATGTTTTGTGTCACAAACAATCCCCGCATCAGCAGATACTCTCCTACAATATGTCGCATGCCCGCATAGGTGATCTTGCGAACGCGCTGATCAGGAAAATGATGCAAGCCCTCCAATAAACGGCCGGGAATTTTACGAAGCATCTGCAATTCCCTGTATTTAAAAAAAGAAGGATATCCTCCGAATAATTCATCGGCTCCTACTCCTGATAAAACCGCTTTCAATCCATGCGCTCGGGCATATTTCGAAATGAAATAAGTATTGATGCCGTCAAAGGATGGCTGATCCATTGCCAGCAGCGCATCTTCAAGATGATTATTGAAAATTTCTTTGGAAACCTCATAGGCGCCATGATCTGTTCCGGTTTGTCGGACAATCATGCTTTGAAAACGATCTTCTGAAAAAACCTTTTCTTTAAAAACGATGGATAAGGTCTTTATTTGTTCTTTCCGATAACGTGCAGCAATCACGGTAAGTAAACTTGAATCTATCCCGCCGCTTAAAAACAAACCGAGGGGTGCATCGGCAATCAAATGACGTTCTACCGATTGTTCCAGGGTTTCTCTTAATAAAGCAATCGCTTCTTTTTCATTTTGCAATTCTCCTTTCAGTTGCCACTCGAAAAATTTTTTCTTCCTGATTTTCAACGAGGGCAATGCAACCGTCATCACAGTTCCTTTTTCCAATGGAACAACCTCTTGCAAAGTTGTTACCGGTTCAGGCAAATAACCGAAGGCGAGAAAAGCGATCTCCCAATCTTTTCTTTCCTCAAAAGAAATACCTGAATAAGCGAAGGAACGCATCTCCGATGCAAAGCAAAACTGATTTTCTGTAAGTCCATAGTATAAAGGTTTCATCCCTGCATGATCGCGCGCTAAAACGAGTTGCGATTGGGATGCATCCCAAATGGCTAAGGCAAACATGCCGTTGAATAATTCAAAAGCATCCGTACCCCATTCGAGATAGGCTTTCAGGATAACTTCTGTATCTGTTTCAGTACGAAAAGCATGTCCTTTTTTTTGTAAAGTATTTCGAAGTTCGCGGTAATTATAAATCTCTCCGTTGAATACAAGGGTGAGCCCGGCTTCTCGATCCTGCATCGGCTGATGTCCATTGTAAGAAAGATCTATCAGCGACAATCTCCTATGACCTAATGCAAGCGGCAATTCAGGATGCATGAAGACACCTGCATCATCCGGACCGCCATGTTGCATGGCATCGCGCATGGCAATGATCTCCCGATCTAATTGTTGAGAAGCCGGATTATATATTCCTGCAATGCGACACATGAATTATCAGCGAAGACCAATCATTCTAAAAAAATAATTGTCGTACCACTTAGTTCCATCCGATTTAGTATCATAATACCCGTAACCATATCCGTAGCCGTAGCCATAACCATAACCGTAGCCGCCATAGCCATAGTAACTATTGTATCCTTCCACGTTGATATCGTTGACCATTATGGCAGGACTTGGAAATTTATCCTGACGATACAATTCATCCAGTAAACGAATTTGTTTTTTATAAGTATAGCGTTGACGAACAACAAACAAAGTAGCATCGGCATATCCGGCAAGAGAAAAGGAATCGCTCACCAAACCAACCGGAGCTGTATCCAGTACAATCACATCAAAGTGACTGCGCAACTCACGGAAGAAATCCTCCATTCTTTTTTCAAGTAACAGTTCGGAAGGATTGGGGGGCGTTGGACCGCAACCGATGACAAATAAATTATCGGTATCCGGTACGGCAACCGGTAATTCATCAAAAGAAGCTTTACCAATCATATAGTGAGTAAGACCAAGCGATTTCGGCATATTCAATCCTGACAATACCCTGGGTTTGCGAAGATCAAATTCAACAATGACTGTTTTTTTACCGGTAATGGCAATGGAGGAGGCGAGATTGGTGGCTACAAATGATTTCCCCTCTCCACTGAAAGAAGAAGTAATCAGGATGATGGTAGAAGAATCTTTTTTCAGAAAACCAGACAGGCCGGAGCGAACAATCCGAAACTGTTCAGCAAGAATAGTACGGCTGTTTTTCACCACCACCAGTGTCTGGGGCTTATCATTATGCCCCACTTCTCCAAGCACCGGCAATTTGGTTTCCTTGCTGATATCTGCTCTTACCGTCACTTTATCATTCATCATATCGCGAATGAAGATGATGATGACCGGAATGAGCAAGCCAAAAAAGATTGCCATCGTATAGGCATTATTTGACTGTGGCAAAATCATGGCGCCCCCTTCGGCTTCCGTCAATATTTTAGAGCTGGATACAATAGAGGCCAACTGTATTCCCGTTTCTTCCCTTTTTTGCAACAAGAAATTATAGAGTTCGTTTTTAATGAGTTGTTGCCTTTTGATTTCACGGATCTGCAATTCCTTTTCGGGGAGATTAAAGATTTCCGATTTCATCATTCCTCTGCGTCGCTCGAGTTCATTTTGAGAAAGTTTATACGCCGAGCGGATATTGCGCAAAGTTTCGATGATGGATGCTCTTGTCTTTTCTATCTCCTGTTCTATCTCCTGCACTAATGGATTATCAGCTCGACTAGTTCTCAAATCGCTTTCTCTTTTGATGATCAAACGATTATATTCAGTTATTAAAAAATTCAGGGTGGGGTCTGTAATACCTAGATTAGTGGGAGTTAAATTGAAAGCGTTTTTTTTGTCGCGGATATAATCATCCAGCAAAGCGAGAATTTTGATTTGTATTTCCTGACGATTGAGCTCTTCATCGGTAACATTCATCTTTTCAAAATAATAGTCGGATTGTTTTTCCAGATCTATCAACTGATTATTTTCCCTGAATTTTTGCAAGCCGCCTTCTACGTCCGCCAGCTCATCTTCGATCATATACAGACGGTCGTTGATGAATTGTAAAGAATTACTGGATATCCTGCCTTTTTCCATGACGCTATAGGCGTCATAATCGCGCATGATCTGATTGAGAATATCTTTACCCTTGTCCACATTCAGGGTTTGGTAACTGAATGTAAGCACATTGGAATTTCTGGTCACCTGTGTCACTGACAATCCCCCACCGATTTGTCCGGCCATCTGAACAGAAGGAATCCATTGATAGGTAAATTGTCTGCCTGCCAGATCGTATTCAGTTTGAGGATCAGTAACTACACTGAATGAAGAACCTGAGATTTCAATGGGCTGTTTGATGCTTCTTGGACTCGCTTCCTTTCCGAGCAGCAAGCGACCGGATCCCAGAAATTTTAGATCCATCTGATAGGTGGCATTGCTGTCGGCAATGCGAAGCGGCTTGATGGAAAAAGGCAGCTGCTTGTACACTTCGGAACTCCTCACCTTGCCATGTTCGATGTAATTATTATTCAAATCGAGATTCTCGACCGTCTTAATCAAAAATTCCTTTGACTTAATCAGTTCAATTTCATCCTGGAGATTGATTTTATCCAGCGGCTCAAAAATATTACTGAATTTCTCTCCGCTTTTAATCGTGGAGGGAGTTGACTGCTTTATCACCATGGTAGAGGAAACACTATAGACGGGCGTAGCCCAGCGCAAATAACCCCAGGCAAGAATCAAAGCCACTCCCAGTGAAAAGAAAAACAAGGGAAGATTGGAGATATACTTAAAAAGAATCTCCTTGAAAGTAAGAAACCGGGTATCCTTTGTAGTTTCTGTGGATTGTGCTAACTCATTTGACATGATGAATTTTTATCAGCGGAATATATTGGTAAGAATAAAGATCAGGTTCAATACAGTTACCCCTAAATTGATAAATTGAAAATTGCGCTGGAAGCTCATATCCGTTGCAACCAACTGTCGGGTAGTGGGAGATACATACAAGATATCATTTTGCCGGAGGAAATTTTCCGGACTGTTCAGGAAATCTCCGTTTGTCAAATCAATTTTGTGAACGGTTCTTTTTCCATTCTGCTCTCGAAACAATAAAATATTTTTTAAATCACCTCCTGGAGTAATCCCTCCTGCTTCTCCTAATGCCTGCAAGAAACTTACCCGCTCCGATTGAAACTGCTTGGTACCCTGTGCGCCCACGCTTCCCAAAAAGGTAATGCGGAAATTGAGATAACGAATATTTACAACCGGCTCCTCATTCACATATTTCATTGCACGGTTCAATACTTCTTTTTCCAACTGCGATTTGGTTAATCCTTCCGCATGAAGCGTACCGATCAGCGGAATTTTAATGTCTCCGCTGGCAATATCCACCAGATACTGATTTGCCATATCTGCCACAGCGGAAGCATTTCCGCCGGCATTGCCGCCCACATTCGGCTGAATGAGGTTTTGACTGAATAAAAGATTGGTAGCGCTGCTGCGTGTGGAAATGATAATCTGCAACAGATCTCCTTTCTGAATGGCAGGCTCTGTAATATTCAAAGACTGAATTGCCGCGCTGTCAAGTCCCTCATTAAAGAAGACAATTTCTTTCCTGAGCTTTGTTGGACTCACGCAAGCACCAAGCAATAGAATCAAAGAAATTATCAGGCAAGTAAAACGCATATATAAAATATTTTTAAGGTAATCTTCCTTCCGGCAAGGGCTCGAGACTGGAAGTATCAAATCGTGCAGTCAATTCAAATCCCAAAGTTTCCAGCAAAACGGAAGCCGTCTTTTTTTGAATGTCGATAATAATCCCCTCTCGATCCATCAAAACCCCCGAAGTAATTCTTACCTTAGTTCCCTTACTTAAAGATACTGGAGCTGCCTGTACTTCTTCATATTCTTTGAGAAATTTCCGGATCAAGTCTATTTCCTTTTCCCGAATAACGGCCGGCTTTCCCATAGTATAGACAAAATTCACAACTCCTTCCACCATCCGAACCTTCAACTGATCCTCCGGTATTATGCGCACAAAAACATAGGATTTAAAAAGGGGCTCTTCCACCACTTTATACCGATCCGACCATTTACGGCGGACTTTATTGAGCGGACAATAGACTTCCACCCCTTTTTCTACCAAACGTGCCGCAACTTTTTTCTCGCTTCTGGGGTTAGTGTAAATGGCATGCCAATTCATAGTGTATCAAATTTTAGACAAAAGCTTCGCGTCGTCAGTCACATTTAAAACTGAAGCAGCTACATTAAAACAAAAAAAAGCAGGTGCGGTGCTACACCATACCTACTTTAATATGCTTTTATTATCACGTCTCTTTTGCATCTGTTGTTTCCGGTTCGGCAACTTCTTGTATCAAATAAAACAACCTGTATTTCACAAGAATGTAAAGATACAATGAAAATTTTATTCGTTGTTCGTTATTCATTGTTCGTTTTTCGCTATTTGTGTCTCCGTGCCTCCGAGCCTCTGTGTTTAAAAATCTCACTATACTTTATTATTAAGTCTAACTTTGATGATTAGTAAAATAAAGTGATGCCACTACAAGCAGGAGAATACCATGAATTAAAAGTGCTTCGAAAAAAAGAAGCAGGCCTGTATCTGGATGATGGAGCAGAAGGAATATTGCTCCCCTCCCGATATGCCTCTCCGGATCTACAACTTGGTGATGTGGTACAAGTTTTTGTGTACCACGATTCCGAAGACCGACCCATTGCCACTACCCTTCATCCCAAAGGGGAAAAAGGGGAAATCGTATTACTGCAGGTAGTAGATACAAGTCCGTACGGTGCCTTTATGGACTGGGGTTTGCCGAAAGATCTTTTTGTTCCCAAAGCCGCGATGAAAACAGCTTTCCGAAAAGGAGGCTCTTACCTGATTCAGATTACCACCGACCCCAAAAGCGGACGCCTGATGGGTACACAGTATTTTGATGCCGACCTGCAGAATGACCCTTTGACCGTGAAGGAAAAAGAAATCGTTCATCTTACGGTTTACCGGGAAACGGATATCGGATATGTAATGATTATCAACCATCGCCATACCGGGGTATTGCATCACAATGAAGTCTATCAAACCCTGCAACCGGGTGATGTGCGGGAGGGATATATTTCAAAAATCCGCCCTGACCAAACTATTGACATTCGTCTGGGCAAACCGGGCTTCATTCGTACCGATGCTGAAGCAGAGAAAATTCTTGAACAATTGCACAAGGCAGGAGGATTTCTCCCCTACCACGACAAAACAGATCCGGCGATTCTCTATGAAAAATTCGGCATGAGTAAAAAAGCATTCAAGCAAGCGATTGGCAGGCTGTATAAGGAACGGAAGATTATCATTATGCCGGAGGGTTGTCGGCTTGCATAAGCCCTCTCCGCCCTAAAGGTCGGATGTAGTAATAATCGCAACGTTCATGTTAACTTCGCGGCATGTATTATTTGATTTATGGTTTGTTGAAATTGATTTCGCTGCTGCCGCTCAGACTGCTATATGTCATTGCCGATATTGTTTATCTCATCCTCAATTATGTAGTCAGATACCGTAAATCCGTTGTACGCACCAACATTGCTATTGCCTTCCCGCATCTTTCTGAAAAAGAACGCGACAAAATTATCAATCGGTTTTACCACAATTTTTCAGACACATTTATTGAAATCGTTAAAATGCTTTCCTGGAGTAAAACAGAAGTGCAGAAAAGGTTTAAAGGAAATATTGAAGTGTTGAATCAATGGAAAGGAAAAGAACAAAGTATTCAGGTGATTACCGGGCATTTTTTTAATTGGGAACTGGCAAATCTGGCAGTGTCATCCGGTTGTGAAATTCCCTTCTTAGGGGTATATAAACCCTTAACAAGTAAAACCATGAATCGGCTTTTTTTGAAGCTCAGAAAACGTTTTGGCACTATTCTGATTCCAACTTCCGATTTTAAGCATCATGTTCATGAACATTTAAAAAATCAATACGCGCTTATCCTGGTAGCAGATCAAAATCCAAGCAACGCCTCCATGGGCTGGTGGTTGCATTTTTTCTCTCGTCCTGCCCCTTTTGTGCAAGGTCCGGCGAAAGGTGCCATTCAAAGAAATACCATCGTTATCTATGCCGATTTTTATAAAGTCAGAAGAGGTTATTATGAGGTAGTTTTTGAAGCAATTACAACAGAACCAACGCAGTATTCCGAACCTGCCTTAACCTATTTGCTGGCAAAAAAAATTGAATCGTCTGTCATAGCAAGACCGGATAATTATTTATGGACACATAAAAGATGGAAACATCAATGGCAGGCACATTATGCGGAAAGATGGGCGGATCAGGAGTTGCCTTCTCCTTAATCAAGGCTTCATTAAAATACGAACCACTTCATGAATCTCCTGCAGACGATCTGCATTAATCATATACCAGACAAACTTCCCTTTCTTTTTGGTTTTCACAAATCCTGTCCTTCGCAGAATAGCCAAATGCTGTGATGCGACCGACTGTTCTAAAAACAATTTTTCAAATACAGTTGTAACCGTCAACTCCGGAGTTTCCAGTAATAGTGCCAGCATTTTCTGTCGCAAGGGATGATTAAGTGCGCGAAAAATCAAGTGCGATTTTCGAACCAAATGAGCATCGGGTAAAGACAATGACCCTGAAGCATGATCATCTTTATGAGGAAATGCTGAAGCCATAAATGAGATGCAAGATAAAAAAAGTACAGGAAAGAAGTTGTAGGTTGGATGTTGTAAGTTATTGCTTTAGAGCCGGGGAACCTACTGCCTGAAAGTCCTTCAAATAAAATGGAACTGCTATTTCCAGTGGGGTAAATTCAGAACGATTAAATTTTTCCGTTGCTAGGGTTGTCATGCAGGAAGCATTGAAATCAACTGCCGGAAAATAAGAATCGGTCTGCTTGCATTGTGGCTTCCATTTGACTGCCCCGCCTCCTGAAAAAACCAGTTTTTTATCGCCATAATTCATAAAAGCATTTTCGTGCAAAATACAGGCGAAGGGAGGAGTAATCGTTTGTAATGCTCCATCATATACCGCCGTAAACACTTCATTTCTGCGCGCATCTATCATGGGCACAAGCAGATAATCGGATGCTACGAATTCGGCTTTGAATGCTTCCCGACTTGCAGCCGCCATCAGCATCAGCGTTGAAATACAAATAAGTGGTTTATGCAAGGCAAAAGAAAGTCCCTTGGCAGCGGCCATCCCCGCTCTTAATCCGGTATAAGAACCGGGCCCTTCACTCACCGCAATCGCATCCAAATCATCGAGCCTAAATCCTGGATTTTTCATTACTCGCTGAATAGCGGGGTGCAGAAAAGCAGCGTGTTCCTTCTGTGTCTTACAGCATTCAAGCGCGACCGTTACACCTGCTACCGAAAGGGCAACAGAAGCTTCCTGCTGACTGGTTTCTATACAAAGAATCAATGCCATGCGTGTAATTTATTAAGAATTCAGCTAAGTTTGTGCCACGAAATATTTCAGCATGTCAACCAATAAAAAAATCATACATACCGAATCGGCACCGGCACCTATCGGCCCTTACAGTCAGGGAGTAAAAAAAGGGAATATGCTCTTTGTCTCCGGACAAATTGCCCTTGACCCATTAACGCAGGAATTGGTAGGGGGTGATGTTGAAGCGGAAGCTCATCAGGTGATGAAAAATCTAAAAGCAGTTTTGAATGCAGCGGGCATGGATTTTAGCGAAGTCATCAAAACTTCCATTTTTTTAAGCGATATGAGTCTGTTTCCTAAAGTGAATGAGATTTACGGTCAGTATTTTACCGGAGAATTTCCTGCACGGGAAACAGTAGCCGTAAAAGGATTGCCGAAAAATGTGAATGTTGAAATCAGCGCAGTTGCCATTGGAAACGAATAAATCGTTTTCCACTTTTAATTACATCATTTTTATCTCCTCTTCATTGGCATCAAAGAAGCGGTATTCGGTGAGCTGATAGTTACTGTCGCTTTTAACGTTTATTTTTTGCTTGTACTTCCACGACCACTTCATCCTCCGAGAAGGGAGCCCCTTGCGTAAATAAGCCTCCATGATGGGATGTACCACCAGCGAGAGTCCGCGATGCTTCTGCATGATCAGATAATTCAGGTTCTTTTCTATCTCATCTTCCAGTATAAGAGAGGAAGAAACTTTTCCACTGCCGCCGCAGCCCGGACAAATTTCCTGGGTATTAATGGTTACTTCCGGACGCATGCGCTGACGCGTAATCTGCATCAGTCCGAATTTGGAAATAGGTAAGATGGAATGTTTCGCGCGATCGGCTTTCATGAACTGCTCCATCGCTTCCGCCAGTTTGCGTTTATTATCCGGCAGTTTCATGTCAATGAAGTCAACCACAATAATGCCGCCGATGTCTCGTAGTCGAAGTTGACGCGCAATTTCTGCCGCTGCTTCCAGATTGGTCTGTAACGCATTTTCTTCCTGATTGGCGCTTACGCTTTTGTAACCACTGTTGACATCAATAACATGCAACGCTTCCGTATGCTCAATCACCAGATAGGCACCACTGGCAAGTGTAACGGTTTTGCCAAATGAAGCTTTAACCTGTTTAGTAATGCCAAATATGTCGAATATGGGAGATCCATTTTGATGATAACTTACAATATCCGCTTTGTCCGGTGCCACTTTCTGAATGTAAGCTCGTGCATCCTGATAAATATTTTTATCATTTACAACAATGCGGTTGAAATCGGCATTGAGCAGATCGCGGAGAATGCTGGTGGTTTTATCCTTTTCTCCTAGAATTTTAACAGGAGGATTGGCATTTTTTAAATTCTTCTGAATCTCTTTCCAGGTCGCTACCAGGTGGTTGATATCATCGTGCAGTTCAGCCGTATTTTTTCCCTCAGCAGCTGTACGAACAATCACACCCAGATTCTTTGGCTTGATGGCTTCCACAATCTTGTGCAATCTTTTTCGCTCATCGGAAGAATGAATTTTCCGGGAAACGGCCACTATATCATTGAAAGGAGTTACGACTACAAAGCGGCCGGGCAAAGAAATCTCACAACTCAGGCGGGGGCCTTTCGCTGCGATGGGCTCTTTTAAAATTTGAACTAATACAGAGGGTTTGGCATTGAAGACTTCCGCAATCTTTCCCGTCTTTACAATTTCGGGTTCGTTTTTGAACTGGGAAAAATCAGGAATACCCTCCTGATTGTATTGTATATTTTCCCGTGTAAATTTTACCAGAGATCGGATATACGGACTCAAATCGGTGTAGTGCAGGAAGCCGTCTTTCTCGAAGCCGACATCCACGAATGCGGCGTTCATACCGGGCACTATCTTTTTGACTTTCCCCAGATAAAGATCACCCACCGTAAAACTGGCGTTATGACTTTCCTGATGAAACTCGACCAAATGTTTATTTTCTAATAATGCAATTTCAACTCCGCTAGGAGCAGCATTAATGATCAGTTCCTTGTTCACGATTACCGTCTTTAAATTGAACCATCTTACCTCACCTGATCAGGAAGGATGCCGCATATAGTACAGTGATTATAGAAACAACTACATCATACTGCACGGCAAATAATGACAGGGGACAGATGCCCGTTATGAGAAGATTACTTATTCTTCTTCTTATGGCGGTTCTTTCTCAGACGCTTCTTACGCTTGTGCGTCGCAATTTTATGACGCTTTCTTTTTTTACCGCAAGGCATACCTAATAAGATTTAAGTTCAGTTAATAAATTATTTTAATGTCTCAATATGTGCTTCAATTTCCCGAATCATTTCGGGGTTGGGTTGAAAGCGCCCTTTTGCTTCCATTTTTTTAACCGTTTCCAAAAAGGCTTTGTAGTGGGTTTTTGCCAGTGCAGGGTTTCCGTTTTGCTCACAAACATCCGCTAATCTCAACCGAATCTCCAGGTTTTCCGGTTGTAGATTCAGGACATTGGTAAATCTTTCAATGGCCTTAGCTTTTTGTCCGCTCACCATTGCGCCTACCCCCAACATATACTGGGCAAACACGTTAGAGGGATTTTTTTCAGCTACTTCCCGAACCAGCATAATCCCCTTCATGGGAGGTTCAGATCCGCCAGCTCCGAAAAAATAGCAGCTTCCCAATCCTATCAGCGTAGAATCGTTGGAAGGATTCAGCGCTTTTGCCTTTTCAAATAACTGCCTGGCTTCGATTGCCAGCCATGTCTGCAAGCCGGGCTCCTCTACGGTAAGAAGCTCTGCCAGCATCAAATGGGCTGCAAAGGTGAGGTTTTTCTCTGAATTTTCCAACTTAGCTGCTTCGGAAAGATATTTAACATAAGGTACAAATGTTCCGGCTGAGTCCATCCAGTATTGGCCAAGCCGGCGATACGCTTCTACCTTTTCCTGCTGATTATCAGTAACTTGTATTCTTTTTTCTGCTGTCTCCACCCATTGAAGCTGAGCAGGGGAAAGTCTTTTTTTGGAGACATCCAACATGGCTTCAAAACTTTTTGCGGGAGGAGTTGCAGAAGGGCGTGTTGCTTCTGTAGAAGGATTTTTTGCGATATTCGGTTTTGTTCTTCCGAAAAAAAACAAGCACAACAGGGTAACGACTGCTGTGATAATGACGTATAGTTGTTGTCTGCTCAAAAAGAAATATTGAGTGACAAAACTAATTCAATATGGTGAATATAGCTCAGTTTCTTTCGGTATCAGCCTGATGATTTTCCTTTACTTCCTGTGTAAACTCCTTGGCAGGTTTAAAGGCCGGGATATAGTGCTCCGGAATTTGTACCGCCGTATTATTCTTAATATTTCTTCCGATTTTTGCCGCGCGTTTTTTGGTAATAAAACTACCAAAGCCCCGGATGTAAATGTTTTGTCCTTTAGATAAAGAATCTTTCACCTCTTTAAACATTGTTTCCAAAGTTATCAGCACATCTACTTTCGGAATCCCCGTTTTTTCTGATATTTGGTTAACTAGATCAGCTTTTCTCATTGAATGGATATTTTTTAAAATTTTCTAAAGCAAACAAGCATTTGTTCGCGTTAAAGGTGCGAAAAATTTTTATTGTAGAAAAAAAATAATCTAACTAATTGATTTTTAATAACGTGAACCGATGCTTTTTATTACAATTTAAAAAATTAAATTAATCCAATACAATGAAATTGACAAATAATTTGAAGAAAAACTTGTCTTTTTTTTCAACAAAACTGCTGCATTGGCACCAAACAATCAACAAACGTACGATGCCCTGGAAAGGCATTAAAGACGTTTATCGTATATGGCTCAGCGAAATCATACTCCAACAAACAAGAGTGGAGCAAGGGCTTGCCTATTATGAAAAGATAGTTGCTCAATATCCAACGGTTCATGATCTGGCCGCCGCGCCTCTTGAATCGGTTATGAAATTATGGGAGGGGCTGGGTTATTACAGTCGTTGCCGCAATCTGCACGCCACTGCAAAACAAGTTGCGGTAGCATACCAAGGAGTTTTTCCGGATACCTATGAAGGACTACTGCAACTTAAAGGCGTTGGACCCTACACTGCAGCAGCCATCGCTTCTTTTGCCTATAATCTTCCTGTGCC
Organism: Bacteroidota bacterium; assembly: GCA_018970395.1. GTDB lineage: Bacteria > Bacteroidota > Bacteroidia > Chitinophagales > Chitinophagaceae > Lacibacter. The sequence continues at coordinate 28,479 of JAGWWM010000001.1, read as the reverse complement.
GGTGGTAGATGGAAATGTGTTTCGTGTGTTGAGTCGTTTTTTTGGAGTCAATACTGCCATAGATTCAACAGCAGGGAAAAAGCAGTTTTGGAGTCTGGCATCTCAATGTATAGACGAATCGCAACCTGCACTTTACAACCAGGCAATCATGGATTTTGGGGCCACCGTTTGCAAACCCCTCGCGCCGAAATGTGATAGCTGTCCGCTCCAAAAAAAATGTATTGCCTTTCAAACCAATCAGGTAACTTCTTTACCCGTAACAGAAAAAATAATCCGGAAAAGAAACAGATGGTTTATTTATTTCATCATTGAACAAAAGGGTAAGTTTTTGATTTCAAAAAGAACCGGCAAGGATATATGGTCGAACCTCTATGAATTTCCCAAATTAGAAGCGGAGAAGGGGAAAGATTTTACCAACATCCTGAACGCTATAAAGCAAACCTGTAATGAACCCCGTACTAAAATAAAGATGTCGGCCAACGACCTTCAATCCAGCTATGTGGTGTCGAAAATACTAGAAGGCAATCCACAAAAGGAAATTACATCCCTTATGTTACCCGCACAAATTTACCAGCAAGCGCTGACGCATCAAAACATTCGAGCGGCAGTGGCAATACTGAGCTTATCTTCCAGAGTTTCACTGCCGCTTGAGGGAGAATGGAAAAGCGTAATTGAAATTCAATCTCTTCCTTTTCCTAAAATCATTCGGGATATTTTATCTGCTTATCCGTTAAAGTAATCTTTTTTACAGATGGGTGACTCGTTTCAGTTGAGACGATGACACTGATTATTGATACCTCCGTTCACGAATATGAATTTTGAGGAGTATTCAAATTATTCATTTTTAAATTTATTTTATGAACAACGGAAACATTCCTGTTAAACGGGCAGAGGCATTGCCTACCTTATTTGATGATTTTTTCAAACCCTGGAGAGAGTGGTTTGATATGGGTTGGGAAAGAGTGACGACCATCCCGGCGGTAAACGTGACAGAAAAAAGTGATGCTTATGAGATTGCGCTTGCAGCACCCGGGTTGAAAAAAGATGATTTCAAGGTAAATGTGGAGGGCAACCTGATTACTATCAGTGCAGAAAAAAGCACCAGTAAGGAAGAAAAAGATCGCAAGTACACGCGTAAGGAATACAACTATACTTCTTTCTCAAGGACTTTCACTTTACCGGAGAATATAAAGGCGGAAAAAATTGAAGCCCACTATGAAAACGGAGAACTGCTGCTCCTCCTGCCCAAACTCGAAGAAGAGAAAATTGGGTGGCAGAAAAAAATCGAAATTAAATAAGCAGTCAAAGCCCCCGCTTGCGGGGGCTTTTTGTTAGAACTCACAATTTTTGGGCGTTCTGGGAAACGCGATCACATCGCGAATATTCCCCATGCCGGTAACGAACTGCACCATCCGCTCGAAGCCCAGGCCAAACCCGGCATGGGGCACCGTGCCAAATTTTCTGGTATCCAAATACCACCATAACTCATCCGTCGGAATATGCATCTCCTGCATTCTTGCTACCAACCGATCCAGTCGCTCCTCCCGCTGCGAACCGCCTACTATCTCTCCAATACCGGGCGCTAATATATCCATTGCCGCTACTGTTTTACCATCGTCATTCTGACGCATATAAAACGCTTTAATGTCTTTAGGATAATTGGTCACAATCACCGGCTTCTTAAAATGTTTTTCCACCAAATACCTTTCATGCTCACTTTGCATATCAATGCCCCATTTTACATCATATTGAAATTTTTTCTTTTTGTAGGCCGGACTCTGCAGTAAAATATCAATGGCTTCGGTGTAAGTGATTCGCTCAAATTGATTGTTCACCACAAACGATAGTTTCTCCAACAATCCCATCTCACTGCGTTTGTCCTGAGGCAATTGTTTTTCTTCCTCTGCCAAACGCTGATCCAGGAATTCCAAATCGGCAGCATTATGCTTGAGCGCATAGCGGATAATATGCTGAATAAAAGACTCCGCAAGATTCATGTTGTCTTCCAGATCACAAAAAGCCATTTCAGGTTCTATCATCCAAAACTCCGCCAGGTGTCGGGCTGTATTGCTGTTCTCCGCACGGAAAGTAGGGCCAAACGTATAAATTTCTCCGAAAGCAGTTGCCCCCAACTCCCCTTCCAGCTGACCGCTCACAGTTAAATTGGCTGCTCTGCCAAAAAAATCTTCTTTGAAATTAACACCTCCCTCTTCATTCATCGGAGGCTTATCGGGAGAAAGTGTCGTTACCCGAAACATCTCACCTGCTCCTTCTGCATCACTGGCAGTAATAATAGGCGTATGCATGTACACAAATCCTCGTTCATTAAAAAACTGATGAATGGCAAATGATAATGCATGACGCACGCGGAATACGGAGCCAAATGTATTGGTTCTGAAACGCAGGTGCGCAATCTCTCTTAAAAATTCAAGACTGTGTTTTTTGGGTTGTAACGGATAGGCTTCCGCATCACTATCACCCAAAATCTCTACTTCCTTTGCTTTAAGCTCAATGGTTTGTCCCTTTCCCAAAGAAGGTACTACTAATCCTCGAACTTTAAGTGAAGCAGAGGTTGTAATGCGCTTAAGAAGGGATTCTTCAAATAATCCTAATTCAAGCACTACCTGTAAATTAGAGCCTGTACTGCCGTCATTCAGTGCAATAAACTGATTGTTTCTGAAAGTACGTACCCAGCCCATAACCACTACTTCCTGTTGTTCGTAATGAGTAGCGAGAAGGTCTTTTATTTTGATTCTTTGATTAAACATATTCTTAAAATTTGTGGCAAAGATAATCAGAGAAATTTTGTGCAGTAATCAGCGCTCGAGGCAAGTAAAACAATACTGAAATAATATTTTTTTGCATTTCCTGAATGTTACCTTAATTTTGTCTTCGGAAACAATCTGATTCAAAGAATATACCTCTTCATCAGTTCATCAAAATAAACGTTTCCGATTCCCAAAAATTTCCCGATTAAATGTTTGCAGCATTTCACACAAACTTTTAATCATTCATAATGAAAAAATAATGACTTACGACATTTTACAATTGAACGACATGCTCGTTCCTGAATTACTTGATATTGCGGAACAACTCAAAATTGAGGGTGGTAGAAAACTGGATAAGCAACAATTGATTTATACGATACTCGACAAACAAGCAATCATGGCAAGTGAAAACAAAAACAGCGGAGAAGAAAAACCAAAACGCAAAAGAATCATTAAAACTTCAACGGCTACCGGCACTGAAGAAGCTATTGTGGAAAGCGGAGATAAAGCGCCTGCGCCTTCAAGAGGAAGAAGAAAAAAAGAAGAAGTAACAAATTCTGCTCAGGAACCTGTTCAGGAAAAAAAGCAGCCGGAAATGCCCAACTTCGATTTGCTTTCTTCTATCACTATTCCCGGTATTGATGACTATGTTGCAGATCCTATCGTTGAAGATGCTGCAGAATTTACAGAGAATGCTGCCACACCTGCAGCGGAGTCTTCCGGTTATACCTCTAAACCTGCGTTCACCCGTAAAGAACCCGCCTTTAATGTGGAATTTGATGGTATTATTCAAGGAGAAGGGGTATTGGAAATGATGCCTGACGGCTACGGCTTCCTGCGCTCAAGTGATTACAACTATTTATCCAGTCCGGATGATGTCTATGTATCTCCTTCTCAAATCAAATTGTTTGGATTAAAAACCGGTGATACAGTTTATGGCTCGGTAAGACCTCCAAAAGAAGGAGAAAAATATTTCGCCTTGCTCAAAGTAGATACGATTAATGGCAAAAGGCCAGAGGAAGTAAGAGACCGTGTTCCATTTGATTACCTGACCCCGCTTTTTCCTTACGAAAAATTAAATCTTTCTACGAATCCGAACATCTACAGCACACGGATTATGGATTTATTTACGCCCATTGGTAAAGGACAACGCGGCTTGATCGTGGCTCAACCTAAGGTAGGAAAAACGGTATTGCTGAAAGAAGTTGCCAATGCGATTGCTGAAAATCATCCGGAAGTATATCTGATCGTTTTGCTGGTAGATGAGCGACCTGAAGAAGTGACCGATATGGAACGCAGCGTGAAAGCAGAGGTAGTCGCTTCAACCTTTGACGAGCCTGCAGAAAAACATGTAAAAGTTTCGGCTATTGTTTTGCAAAAAGCAAAAAGACTGGTAGAGTGCGGACATGATGTGGTGATTTTGCTGGATTCCATAACACGACTGGCCCGTGCCCATAATACAGTTGCTCCTGCAAGCGGCAAAGTCCTAAGCGGAGGGGTGGAAGCCAATGCCATGCAAAAACCCAAACAGTTCTTCGGTGCTGCCCGTAAAATTGAAAACGGAGGTTCGCTTACCATTCTGGCTACCGCGCTGGTTGATACCGGCAGTAAAATGGATGAAGTGATCTTTGAAGAGTTTAAAGGAACCGGTAACATGGAGCTTGCACTCGATAGAAAACTTGCGAACAAACGCATATTCCCTTCTATTGATATTGTAGCGTCAAGCACACGCCGCGACGATCTGTTGCTGGAAAAAGAAGTGGCTCATCGTATGTGGGTATTGCGCAAACATATTGCCGATATGAATACGGAAGAAGCAATGAACATGCTGCTGCAAAATATCAAAGGAACAAAAGATAACCGAGAGTTCTTGCTGAATATGAATGGTTAAACGTCCCATATATCGTTTGATGCGGCTGTCCAGACTTATCAAAATAATTCATTAAAATACCCTGTGAAACCGTTACCGAAAAAGACATCCATAACCTGTTAAATCAAAATACATGAAGTATTTAATTACCCTATTCATTTTGACTTCCACAGTATTACAGACAGAAGCTCAAAAAGTAGCCGGAGTTTATAAAGGGATAATGGAGGTTGACAGCCCCAAGAATACGATTAACTTTGAATTGACTCTACAACAAAAAAACGGTAAGTTAACGGGCTTTTGCCACCGTCAGTTTCTGGTAGGAGATACTTTATTATACAATCTTGTTAAAGTAACTGCTAAAATTAAAAATAATATACTGGTAGTAGAAGACGATTACTCCGTTTCAAACAATTTTCCCTATTACAATAAAAATCGGAAAACCAGTTTTTATTTCAGACTGGAAGATATTGCCGATACTGCCTTAGTGTTACCCGGCGAATGGAAAATCAATGCCTGGGCTGATATTATGGCTTTATCCGGTAAAGTAACCGTAAACAGAGAACGAGAATACAAAAAAACACAGCTCTACAGCCGTTTAGCAGAAGTAAAAAAGCTGGATGAGGTAGGATTTGAACCTCCGGTTATTGCAGCAGCCAACCCTACTACAATGGGAAAAGACTCATTGGGCTTGATGGCGAATGCCAATCCGAATCAAGCAGGCAGCGATTCTGCATTAGTATTTGCTGCCAAACCCGGTATCGGAGCTCCCAAAATCGCAGTACAAAAAATTACACTTGAAAAAAGAGTGGCCGAACCCGTACAGGCAAAATCGTATGACATCTTTGAAGACAGCGTAACACTTGCCTTGTATGATAATGGGGAAATTGACGGCGATATCGTCAGTCTGATTTTAAATGATGTACCCATTGCCTCACAGATTTCATTAACAGAAAAACCTTTTAAAATTACCGTGGCAGTGCCGCGCAATCAGGTAAACCGACTTGAACTGTATGCAGAGAGCTTAGGTAAAACACCGCCCAATACCGGATTAGTTGTAATCAATACCGGTAGCCAGCGCTATCAGATTTTCTTTACTGCTTCGCTACAAAAAAACGCAATCGTCTATTTAGAGCGGAAAGATTAGAGGCATAGATCGTCATCAACACTTTATCCTTTTCCTTAACTTTACCTAATGAAAATCAGGGTTAGAATTTTATTCTTTTGTGTGTGGTTTTTAGCAACGTTCCCTTCATGGTCACAATGTTCTATTTGTACCAAAACGGCTTCTCAATTGGGAGAAAAGCCGGCTGCCGCTCTGAATACAGCCATCTTATATCTAATGCTGGCTCCCTTGGCAATCATTGCCATTATCGGTTGGAGGTGGTGGAAGGGAAATAAAAGTTAACTTGTCAATACCCCCTCACATTTTTGCCCTCTATATAATTAAGGAACGCTTTATTGCAAACCCGGTTGCCTCCGGGCGTAGGATAGTTACCGGTGAAATACCAGTCGCCGGTATTGGTGGGACAACTGGCATGAAGATCTTCTATATTTTGATACAATACCTCCACCGGTACAGAGAAATTGGGAGGTGTGATCAGTTGAGCAATTTGCTTGCTTATTTCCTCTGTAGTAAAAGGCTTGTAAATTTTACGTACCAGATTTTCAGAGTGAAGGTTACTATTTGACTGCAGTTCTTTTATAGCAGCATATACTTCCTCTATCACAGACTCCTGTCCATTTGCCTTCAACAATTCTATCGCTGCACGAAAAGCGACAAAATCACCCAGTTTGCTCATATCAATGCCATAGCAATCCGGATAACGAATCTGAGGAGCTGAAGAAACGATAATGATTTTATTGGGTTGAAGACGTCCCAGCATGCGAACAATACTTTCCTTCAAGGTTGTTCCCCTTACAATAGAATCATCAATCACAACCAATGTATCTAATCCGGCTCTTACCGTTCCATAAGTAATGTCATACACGTGCTGCACCATTTCGTTTCTGCCGGTATCTTCGGTAATGAATGTCCGCAACTTCACATCCTTGATAGCTATTTTCTCCTGACGGATTTTGCGGGTAATCATTTCCGTCAGCTTCTCCTCATCAAAATCATTTCCCCAACTTAGGATACGCTGTATTTTAATCTGATTCAGATAATCTTCCATCCCTTTTACCAGACCGTAAAAAGCCACTTCGGCAGTATTGGGGATATAGGAGAAAATGGTATTCTTTAAATCATAATCAATCAACTCCAGTACTCTTTTACTCAAATGATAACCGAGTGCAATGCGTTCACGATAAATCTTTTCATCACTTCCTCTGCTGAAATAAATTCTTTCGAATGAACAAGCTCTTCTCTCTTTAGGCGGAAGAATTTCTTCTATCCGGTAATTCCCATCCGGCTCCGTAATCAGTGCCTGTCCGGGCATCAACTCCACCACCTCATTTTCCGGCACATTAAAGGAAGTACGAATAGCGGCTCTTTCACTGGCAGCTACCATCACTTCATCATTGATATAATAATAAGCCGGACGAATACCATTCGCGTCACGCAACACAAAACTTGTTCCGTTACCCGTGATACCCCCAATTGTAAAGCCACCATCAAAAAGCGGTGCAGCTTGTTTAAGAACTGAAGAAAGCACAGGAGCATTTGGATTTTTCTCATCCTCTTTCACCAAAAAATGATGAATGATTTCCAGCATAGCAGCCAGATCACTTTGCTGCTGAAAGATGCCCGGTTCTATTTGCAAAAAATGAAATAATTCATCTGTATTCACCAGATTAAAATTTCCCGCCAAAGCAAGATTTTGCGAAGACTGAATACTTCTTTTGATAAACGGATGACAAAAAGCAACATCATTTTTCCCTTGTGTCCCATACCTCAGATGTCCGAGCAACAATTCTCCCAAAAAAGGAAGATGGCCTTTCATGAGTCCGGGTTGTCGACGTATATCCGGCAAGTATTTTTCCAGTTCATCCACTTCTTTTCCAATCTGAGAAAAAATATGTGCGATGGGCTGAGGATTATTGCTTCTTAGCCGGTGAAGAAAAGGATAACCGGGCTCCACATTCAACTTTACCACTGCTACGCCTGCCCCATCTTGTCCGCGGTTATGCTGTTTTTCCATCAGGAGATACAGCTTATTCAGGCCGTACATGACAGTTCCATATTTTTTTTGATAGTGGGCAATAGGTTTGCGCAAACGGATGAAAGCAAGTCCGCACTCATGTTTGATCTCTTCGCTCATATATTTTTTATGAAAATAGAAGTAAAATTTCCGCGGCAAATGTACAGCAGGAATAGTGATTAAGGAATGACAAAAAAAGTAGCTGGAAACTTTTTAAACTTAAAAAGTTTCCATAGTTTTGCCCCTTCAATGGAAAACCGTAGAAAAATATTACAGAAGGCAACGGAACTTTTCATGCGATCGGGCATCCGCTCGGTTTCTATGGATGAGATAGCGAATCAGTCGGGTGTGAGTAAAAAAACCATCTATCAGTACTATGCGGATAAAGATGAACTGGTAGATGCAGTCATGCAGGAGGAAGAAAAGAGAATTCAAAACGACACCAAAGAATGTTTTGAACAATCCGTAGATGCGGTTCAAGAATTTCTGTTGACCATCTCCCGTATTTATGTGCAGTTTTCTGAGATGAATCCCGTGGTCATTTCTGACATGGAAAGATTTCACCCAAAAGCGCACAACCGGTTTCAGAAAATGAAATATGATCATCTCTTTAAAGTCATACATAAAAATTTACAACGAGGTATAGAAGAAGGATTATACCGGGAAGAGATTGATACAGAAGTGATCACCAAATATCGGCTTGAATCTATCATGATTCCGTTCAACCTATCTGTTTATCCGCCTGCAAAATTTAGTCTGGCTGCCGTCACAAAAGAACTGATGGAGCATTATTTATTCGGATTGGCAACGCTGAAAGGACATAAGTTGATATTGAAATACAAAAGAGATAATTAATAATTAGTAATTAATAATTAGTGATTAGTAATTAAAAATTGAGAATTAATAATAAAAAATATGGGACGATTAATGGCAATTAAAATTTTGTTGGCGTGGGTACTGCTCCTTGGCTTTCTTCCTGCTTTTGCGCAAAAGAAGTATTCGATTACCGTGAAAGATGCGGTTTCAATGGCGCTTAATAATACAATTGAGTTAAAAAATCTTCGGCTCGATAAAGCGAAACAGAAAGCGCAAAACCGTGAAATTACCGGACTTTCGCTCCCTCAGGTTAACGGATCCGCACAGGCCGCTCACTATCTCACGCTTCCCTTTGTACTTTTCCCGAGTCAGGGACAAACAGATATTTACAACGTATTGAGCAAAGAAGGCGTGAAAGATGGAAATGGAAATGCTATCCAACCCAAAAGAGAATTCTTCGTACAGGAATTTTCCTTCGTACAGCCCTGGAGTATCAATACCGGCATTACGGTCAATCAATTGTTATTCCAGCCGGAAGTATTTACCGGTTTGCTCGCCAGAAAAACGCTGATGGATTTTGCGGATAAAAATATCAGAGTAGCGGAGGATAAAACAAAGGAACAGGTACAAAAGGCATATTACCAGGTACTGATTGCCAAACAACAGAAAGAAGTACTCGATAAAACCATTCAGCGAATTGAAAAATTATATGCCGATCAGCAGGAATTATATAAAAACGGATTCATTGAAAAACTGGATATTGATAAAACAACTGTTTCGCTGAACAATGTCAGATCCACTCAAACCCAGCTCAGCAACCTAATTGATTTAGGCTATGCCGCTTTAAAATTTGCCACCGGCGTCATGCAGGAAGATACCCTGATACTGACCGATATGCTTAATAATGAGTTAATAAAGAAAGATATTCTGGAAGAAGAAATAGATTTCAACAACCGGAGTGAGATGCAGCTACTGCAAACAGCAGAAAAACTGGGCAAAATTGATTTAAAAAGATATCAGCTGGGCTATATACCGACACTTGCGTTCTTCTATCAGTTTCAGCAACAAGGGCAACTCAATAAAAACTTTACGCCTTTCACCGGAAAAGACTGGTTCTGGTTCAATTCAAACTTGATCGGACTGAGTTTGAACGTCCCCATTTTCGACGGGCTACAAAAGAAATACAAAATAGAGCAAGCTAAAATAGCACTGGAGAAAACCAGAAACTCTAAAGAACAGTTTCGCAGGGGTGCCGACCTGGAACATCATTCTGCACGCATTAATCTAAAAAATGCATTACTGAATATGGATATGCAGCAAAAAAATCTGCAACTCGCAGAACAGGTATATCAAACCACGAAAAAGAAATATGAACAGGGAATTGGCAGTACGTTTGAAGTATTGCAATCTGACACCGAGTGGCAAAGAGCCCAAGGTAGTTATTTCGAAGCGCTGTATAATGCAGTAATCGCGAAGATTAATTTTCAGAAAGCGATTGGGAAGTTGGATTATTATTAATTAATAATTATTAATTAATAATTAGTAATTAATAGTTGATAATTGATAATTGAAAATTAAGAATTAGTAACTAGATAACAAGTATTAATCGTTGGAATTTAAAATGATTTATATGCAAAAGATAACATGGATTATGGCAATGACGGGAATGATGATTTTTCTCTCTTGCGGCAAAGGAAATCAACAGTCAAATGCATTGGCAGCGAAAAAAGAAGCGTTGGAGTCGCTCAAGAAAAAACAAGCTGCCCTTGCCGTTGAAATCAAAAAACTGGAAGATGAAATTGCTTCCCTTGATACAGGGAAGATTAATAGCGGTAAGCTGGTAGGCGTTGAGCCGGTTGTGGTGGAGGATTTTGTTCATTATATAGATCTTCAGGGAAAAATTGACGCGGATCAGATTTCATACATCGCACCGCCGAATGGACAGGGCGGAGTGGTTACCGCTTTGTATGTGAAAGAAGGAGAATATGTCAAAAAAGGACAGCGCATTCTACAGATGGATGATCGTTTGTTGCAACAACAAATCAAAGTAAGCCAAACTCAGTTGGGACTTGCAAAAGAAGTATATCAGCGTACGCAAAAATTATGGGAGCAAAAAATCGGCTCCGAAATACAATTGTTACAAGCTAAAGCACAGGTGGAAGCGCTCGAAAGAGGCATTGCAACTGCACAGGAACAGATTCGTCAATTCGCCGTAGTTTCTCCAGTGGACGGCATCGTAGATCAGGTGAACGTGAAAGTAGGTGAATTATTTACCGGTGCCAATCAGCTGGGCTATCAAATCAGGGTAGTGGATAACAGTATATTAAAAGCAATTGTTGAAGTACCCGAAAATTATATGAGTCGTGTTAAAACCGGCAGCGAAGTGGTCGTTGAAATTCCGGATTTACAAAAAACCTATAAGAGTACAATTCGCAGAACTTCACAAGTAATCAATCCGAACACCCGCACTTTTACATTGGAAGCCGCTATTCCGGGTGGCGAAGTGCGCCCCAATTCAGTAGCAGCAATAAAAATCAAAGACTATGCGGCAGCTCATTCAATCGTGATTCCCCTGAATATTATTCAAACTGATGATAAAGGAAAATATGTATATGTAGCGGAGAAAGATACAAAAGGGAATAAAGTTGCCGTCAAGAAAATGATTACAATGGGAGAAACCTACGGAGATAAAGCACAAATTCTGACCGGTCTGAGTTCCGACATGATATTGATTACCGAAGGCTATCAAAGTTTGTACAACGGGCAAGGTATCAGAGTAGAATAATTCCAACTCCAACAACAATCGCATTTCAGCATTTAACACAGCACTTATATGCAAACAAATTTCATAAAGGGAGTCGCCAATAAAATCAAGGAGTTCAAGCCCACCAGCTGGAGCGTTGATAATCGCACTGCCATCTATATCGTAACGCTGATCATCACCGCTTACGGACTGATTACATTCAACACGTTACCCAAAGAGCAATACCCGGATATTGTGGTACCAACGATTTCAGTAGCCACCATCTATGTCGGAAACTCTCCTGCCGATATTGAAAATCTGGTAACGCGCCCTATAGAAAAACAAATCAAAAGTATCAGTGGCGCGCGCGTTGTGAAAGTACAATCGACCTCCCAACAGGATTTCAGTTTGATTGTGGTAGAATTTGATACCGATGTAAAAGTGGCGCTTGCCAAACAAAAAGTAAAAGATGCGGTTGACAAAGCACAAAGTGATCTGCCGCAGGATTTAACCAAACAACCCGATGTACAGGAATTTGCGTTCAGCGAGCTGCCGATTATGTTTGTCAACATTAGTGGAGACTACGATCCGGTAAAACTGAAACAATATGCAGACAAACTGCAAGATCGTTTTGAAGAACTCAAAGAAATTACCCGAGCGGATATTGTGGGTGCGCCTGAAAGAGAAATTCAAATACTGGCAGACCCTTACCGTATGGCCGGAGCAAGGGTAACATTCAATGATATTGAAAATGCCATCAGAAGAGAGAATAATGATATCAGCGGCGGACAGGTAGAAGTAGGTCGTATGAAAAGAACCGTTCGGGTGAAAGGACAATTCACGAGCGTAAAGGATCTTGACAGGATTATTGTGAAGAATGTCAACGGAGCGCCTATCTACCTGCGCGATATTGCATCATTGAAAGATACTGTCAGAGAAAAAGAAAGCTATGCGCGCTTAGATGGCAAAAATGTAATTACTCTCAATATAGTAAAAAGAAGCGGAGAGAATCTGATTGATGCGGCTGATCGCATTAAATCGGTAATTGACGACATGCGCAAAAACGATCTGCTTCCCAAGGATCTGATTGTTACACTTACCGGAGATCAAAGCAAGCAGACAAAAACTTCTTTCAACGAGTTAGTAAATACGATCATCATCGGATTCATTTTGGTATTGTTGATTCTGATGTTCTTCATGGGTGTATCGAATGCCTTCTTTGTGGCATTGAGTGTGCCGTTAAGCGTGTTTGTTGCATTTTTGTTCCTCCCGATTGCGGATGCAATTGTTGGCACCGGTGTAACACTCAACTTCATTGTATTATTTGCCTTGTTATTCGGATTAGGAATCATTGTAGATGACGCCATTGTGGTGATTGAAAACACGCATCGTATCTATAACAATGGGAAAGTTCCGATCATTAAAAGTGCGAAGGAAGCTGCGGGAGAAGTGTTTATCCCTGTGTTAGCAGGAACCGCCACCACTTTAGCGCCATTCTTCCCTCTTTTATTCTGGAAAGGAATCATCGGCAAGTTCATGATCTACTTGCCCACCATGCTGATTCTTACACTTACCGCTTCTCTCATTGTTGCCTTCATCATCAATCCTGTTTTCGCTGTCAGCTTTATGAAGCCGGAAGGAAGAATATATGACGACAAGAAAAATGCTATTTTCAAAAAATGGTACTGGTGGACATTCTGGGCGGTTGGTTTACTTGCACATATTGCCGGTAGTCATGGCATGGGAAATTTCTTATTCTTCATGGCAATCGTTCTGGTAATTAACCGATACCTATTACGTGATCTGATCTATTGGTTTCAGGAAAAAGCGCTTCCTGGCTTAATGAATCGATATGAAAAAATGCTTCGCTGGGTCTTGGTTGGTCGCAGACCGGTATATATGCTGATTGCACTTTTTGTATTATTTCCCATTTCGTTAATGATGATGATTTGGAGAGGCAATCCGACTACTTTCTTCCCCAGCGGTGATCCCAATTTCATATATGTATATCTGAAAATGCCGGTAGGCACTGATGTGAAATATACAGATTCAGTAACCCGTTTACTGGAACAAAAAGTCTATAAAAGTCTGGGTAACCAGCAACCCGGTGCACCCGGCTCTATTGTAGAAAGTGTCATCGCCAATGTAGCGGTAAGCGCGAATAATCCGCGCGACAACAACAGGAGTGTGCAACCCAATCTCGGTCGTATTCAGATTTCTTTTGTAGAGTTTGAAAAAAGGCATGGGAAAAGTTCCGGTGTTTATATGGAGGCCATCAGAAAAAATATCAAGGATATTCCCGGAGCGGAAGTAAGTGTTGAGAAAGAAGAAGGAGGTCCGCCCACCGATCCTCCGGTAAATATTGAAGTGAGTGGCGACGATTATACGCAGCTCACAAAAGTCTCACAGGATCTTTTTAATTTTCTCGACACCAATAAAGTGGCAGGTATTGATAATCTGCAGCTGGATGTGGATTTAAAAAATCCGGAGATTACAGTTAAGGTTGACAGGGAAAGAGCACTGATCGAAGGGGTTAGTACTGCACAGGTTGGGTTAGAGATAAGAACAGCTTTGTTTGGGAAAGAAGTCAGCAAACTGAAAGAAGGAGATGACGATTATAAAATTCAGTTGCGTTACAGCGATCTGGAAAGAAACAATATTCAGAATTTGATGAATATGAAAATCACGTTCCGTGATTTCAACACCGGACAAATCAAGCAGGTGCCTATCAATGCCATTGCCGCATTTGATTATACACTTACAAGTGGCGGCATTAAAAGAAAGAATTTAAAACGTACCATTCAGCTTCAATCCAATGTAGCGGATCCAAGTCAGACTGCCGTCATCAACGCTGCGTTGAAAACAAAGATTGACGAATTTAAAAACATTACAAAACTTCCCGAGAATGTTTCTATTCGTCAGAGTGGACAAAGCGAGCAGGAAGCGGAGACTCAGAAATTCCTGGGCAGCGCATTACTGATATCCATTGGGCTTATCTTTTTAATTCTTGTTTTACAGTTTAACAGTATGAGTAAGGCCTTCATCGTGATTACGGAAATTTTCTTCAGCGTCATTGGTGTATTGCTGGGCTATGCGATCACCGGAAAAACAATTGCCACTATTATGATGGGCGTGGGTATTGTTGGATTAGCCGGCATTGTGATTAAGAACGGCATTTTACTGATTGAGTTTACCGATGAATTACGAGGCAGAGGATACCGAACCAAAGAAGCAGCCATACAGGCCGGTAAGATTCGGATTATTCCCGTACTACTTACAGCACTGGCAACCATCTTCGGACTCGTACCACTGGCTGTTGGATTCAATATTGATTTCGTGTCGATGTTCCAACATTTAGATCCGAAGATTTTCTTCGGCGGAGACAGTGTTGTATTCTGGGGGCCGCTAAGCTGGACGATTATTTACGGATTGATTTTCTCCTTCTTCTTAACCCTCATGATGGTACCCAGCATGTATATCATTGCAGAGCGCCTGAGAAGACCCATGGAAAAATTCTATGGCACAAAATATATTGCATTGTTTGGTTTCCTTGGACCATTGTTCTTTGTATTCGTCGGCATTATGTTTGTAGGAAGGAAGATTCAGGGAAAGAAGGTTTGGATGGGAAGTAAGTTGTAGATTGAAAAAAAATAACCCAATTAAAATTTTTCTATGCCTCAAGCACATGAAATTGATTATCGCATTATTGGTGAGGAAATGCAATATGTGGAAATCGAACTCGATCCGCAGGAAACGGCTGTCGCAGAAGCGGGCAGCTTCATGCTGATGGATGACGGAATTCAGATGCAGACTATCTTCGGAGATGGAAGCGGACAACAACAGGGATTCCTCGGCAAACTATTTTCTGCGGGAAAAAGACTACTAACCGGTGAGAGTCTGTTTATGACCGCTTACACCAATATCGGTCATGGTAAAAAACGCGTAAGCTTCGCATCGCCCTATCCGGGAAAAATCATTCCATTGGATCTGATGCGTCTGGGCGGACCGGTGGTATGTCAGAAAGATGCTTTTCTATGTGCCGCCAAAGGGG
This sequence comes from Bacteroidota bacterium, assembly GCA_018970395.1. Taxonomy (GTDB): domain Bacteria; phylum Bacteroidota; class Bacteroidia; order Chitinophagales; family Chitinophagaceae; genus Lacibacter. Next base: position 13,094 of record JAGWWM010000001.1, on the reverse strand, counting down.
TAACGGTCGGCATCGCATTGCAGAGAAAATTAGGAACCGGATTATTCGGGGGCGAAGGTTTCATCATGCAAAAGTTAGAAGGTGATGGTCTTGCCTTCGTGCATGCAGGCGGACATGTTTTCGAGCGTGAACTGCAACCGGGTGAATTATTGAAAATAGATACAGGTTGTGTCGTTGCCTATACACATGGCGTTGATTTTGATATTCAGTTTGTAGGAGGTGTGAAAAATACTTTGTTCGGAGGGGAAGGACTTTTCTTCGCAACCCTCCGCGGACCGGGTAAAGTGTGGATCCAAACCTTGCCGATTTCAAGATTAGCCGGACGTATTCTTTCTTACGGCACGATGAATCGTAAAGAAGAAGGTAGTCTGTTAGGTGGATTGGGTAATATTTTAGATGGAGATGGGTATTGAGTTGTTGATGCGTTGATTTTCAGTAGCTTTAACTCTTTTGATGATTTGATTATTTCACACAAAGCTGCAAAGAGGCAAAGCTCGCAAAGGACAGGACGTCATGTTGAGCGGTAGCGAAACATCTCTTTAATCGAAGCGTTCTTTATACAACCGATAACCGTTAAGCAGCAACTTTTACCTATTTTTGAACTATTAAAACAAATCATTATCGAATAAATTAAACAGCGAAAGCTGACATATCTTATTAGCGTTTGCTAAAATCCTGCACAGGAAAAGTCGAAAATTCTAAAGAAGCAGGGAGTATTAAGCACAACGCTCACGTCAAGGCGTGGGCTTTGCTTTACTCTGCTTCTTGGGCTTCGACTCCCACCTGTGCGAGAAGGCAACTGTCCCACGCTGATTTTTTTATCAACACCTACTGCGGGACAGAGTAGAAAAACCAAATAAAATGAAAAATAGATTACTCGGGCTCACAGCAGTTTTATCGCTCTTGTTTGCTCAAACAACACTCGCACAAAACATTCCCTCCTATGTCACTAAAGACGGCCTGGTTGGCTGGTGGCCTTTCAACGGAAATGCCAATGATGAAAGCGGCAATGGAAATAATGGGACGGTGAATGGGGCTACGTTAACATCGGACAGATTTGGGATCTCCGGGAGAGCATATTTTTTTAATGGGGTAGATAATCTAATTTCTATTCCCAATAGTAATTCCTTGAACATTACCGGCAAACAAATATCAATTTCATTGTGGATCAATTCAAATAATGATCTAAATGATGATAAATACAAGGGGATATCAAAAGGAGGATATTTAGCAGGTTCTGGTTATGAGTTTATTTTTAGAAATGGAGGAGATAATGGTACAATGCAATTTACTGCAGGCGGACCGGGTTATTACGCTTATGGCACAACAAATTATAATATCAATGCCGAATCTTCTAAATGGTTTCATACGGCTGCTGTTTTAAATAATGGGAAAATTAGTATTTATATTAATGGAGTTTTATATAGCGAATATGCAGTAGGTTTTTCTTCCTTGCTTTCAAACAATTCCCCCCTTTTAATTGGAACAAGAGATCCTGCAAATAATTTAATCGGGTATTTAAAAGGAAAACTCGACGACATCGCCATCTGGAATCGCGCCTTATCCGAGCAGGAGATCAAAAATCTTTATAATGGCAATATCTGCTTTCAGAATGTATCGGTAACGGATACCTTGTTTATCAATTCCACTATTACCAGTTTCAACCCCATCACCTATGAAAATACCATCAAAATTTATCCCAATCCATCACAAGGACAACTCACCATTGACTTCGGAAATATCAATACTTTATCCGGCTATCAAATGAAAGTGATTAATCCTGTTGGTCAGCAGATATTTCAAAGCAATATCACGCAGCGGATCTCTACCATTGCTCTTTCTTCCTTTAGCGCTAAAGGGGTGTATTTTGTGCAGCTGATTAATGGTAAGGGAGAGGTTAGGGAGAACAGGAAGATTGTGATTCGGTAAGGTTGTAGGTTGTGCGTTGTAGGTTGTAGGTTATTTTAATCCGTCTGCATGGAATATGCGGGCGGATTTTTATTTCCTTTTGATGGTGTGCTTCAGTTTCACTACTGCAAAGTTTAATTCAATGGTGGTTTCAGTATCGCTAATTTGGAGTTGATCATCCAGCAAATCAGCAATCATTTCACCCGACCGATTCATGAGTTGCTTTTGTTTTTTAGGATCAGATGATTGATTGATTTCTGATAAAGTCGTCGTTAGCGATCTGAGTTTGGCAAAGGCTTCTACTATAGCAATGGTGGTTTCCGTTGCCTTTTTACTTTTCAGAATGGTTGCCAGCATATAAAGTCCTTTTTCGGTAAATGCTTTAGGCAATACCCTGGTCTTACTATAATTTGCGGTCAAAATTTTTGACCGCAAATTCTCCCAATCTTCTTGATTTAATTCGATTATGTAATTCTCCGGAAATTTCTCTATATTATTTTTCACAGCTTGATTAACATGCTTCGTTTCAACTCCATATAATAACGCTACATCACTATCAAGAATCACTTTCTGGTCTTTGTATGAAATAATCTTTTTTTGTACTTCGCTGATAATTAGGGGTGTATGCATAGTAGGTGTTTATGAGTATTACTAATATTTTTATAAATAACTGTGAAATTAAAATTTGATTCCCAAAAAAGATGATAATAAACGCTTATATATGTTTTTAAACGTTTAATATCAGTGTCCTGAACTTTGTTCAGCTGATTAAATCATTAGCATGATTGTTTCTTTGAGACTGAATTTTTGAAATGTTGAGACATGTATGGTTTAGGGTTGAGAGGTTTAGGGTTTGAGTTCATAAAGTTTGTAAAGTGGGAAAATCCCGAAGGGATGATAGAATAATTGAAAGTTTCCTGATTCCCGTAGAGACGCACAATTGTGCGTCTCTACAACCCCTACGGAGCTGTTAGACATATATCGTTTTATATTTAATATTATGTCACCCCTTCGGGGTTTACTTTACTACAATTGAATCCCGAAGGGATGATATAATTATAACAAAATGAAGCCTCATAAAATCAAAAACCCCGAAGGGGGTGACATAAAAGTAAGGTTAAAAATATTCCTCAATATGGTATTGAAATAAAAATCCCTTAATTTGAACACCACTAATTTTTCTCAAAGCATTCAGGATGCCTTTTAAACTTCAATCCCCTTATAGCCCCGCAGGCGATCAGCCGGACGCCATTCGTCAGCTGACGGAAGGGGTGTTGAGCGGAGAAAAATTTCAGACCTTACTGGGGGTGACGGGAAGCGGCAAGACTTTCACCATGGCGAATGTGATTCAAAATGTACAACGCCCTACGCTCGTTTTAACCCATAACAAAACACTGGTCGCACAACTCTATGGGGAATTCAAACAATTCTTTCCGGAGAACGCAGTGGGATATTTTGTTAGTTATTACGACTATTATCAACCGGAAGCTTATCTGCCGGTTACCGACACCTATATCGAGAAAGATTTAAACATCAATGAGGAATTAGACAAACTTCGTTTGCAGGCAACGGCTGAATTACTCAGCGGCAGAAGAGATATCATTGTGGTGGCGAGTGTGAGCTGTATCTATGGTATGGGCAATCCCACTGAATTTGAAAACGGCATCATCCGCATCTTCGCCGGACAAACGATTTCCCGTCAAGGTTTTTTACATGCACTTGTTAACAGTCTATACAACCGGACACAAACGGATTTCAGCAGGGGAACTTTTCGCGTAAAAGGCGACACGATTGATATCAATCTTCCTTATGTTGATTTTGGGTATCGCATCAGTTTCTTCGGCGATGAAATTGAAACCATCGAAACGATTGAGATTGCCTCCGGCAAACGAATCGGCAAAGTGGATCATGCTGCCATCTTTCCTGCCAATCTATACCTGGCTCCAAAGGAAATGATGCAGCAGATCATTTATGAAATACAGGACGAAGTGGCTGCCCAAGCGGAATATTTTAAAAAAGTCGGCAAATACATTGAAGCGCAGCGTGTTACCGAAAGGGTCAATTATGATCTCGAAATGATTCGTGAACTGGGCTACTGCAACGGCATCGAAAACTATTCGCGCTTCTTCGATCGCCGGCAACCAGGTACCCGTCCTTTCTGTCTGCTCGATTATTTCCACAAAGATTTTTTACTCATCATTGATGAAAGTCATCAAACCATTCCGCAAATCAGCGGCATGTATGGAGGCGACAGGAGCCGCAAGATGGTACTGGTTGATTATGGTTTCCGGTTGCCCAGCGCATTGGATAACAGACCGCTCAATTTCCATGAGTTCGAAAACATGATCAATCAGGCGATTTTTGTGAGTGCCACACCGGATGATTATGAACTTGAAAAAACAGGCGGCGTAGTGGTAGAACAAGTAGTACGTCCGACAGGACTGCTTGATCCTCCCATCGAAGTACGTCCTGCCGTGAATCAGGTAGATGATTTATTGAATGAAATAGACAAGCGGGTGCAAAAGGGAGATCGCGTGCTGGTAACAACCCTCACCAAACGCATGGCAGAAGAGATGGATAAATATTTGCAGCGCATCGAGATCAAATCAAAATATATTCATAGCGGGGTGGACACACTGGATCGCGTAGAGATTTTACGCCAGTTGCGCTTAGGAGAAATTGATGTGTTGGTAGGTGTGAATTTATTGAGAGAAGGGTTAGACCTTCCTGAAGTTTCATTGGTAGCCATTCTGGATGCGGACAAAGAAGGCTTTTTACGCAACGAAAAAAGTCTGACCCAAACAGCAGGTCGTGCGGCAAGAAACGTAGACGGTTTGGTTATTTTTTACGGCGACACCATCACACAAAGCATGCAGCGAACCATTGATGAAACGCAAAGAAGAAGAGAAAAACAAATCGCTTACAACACTGAACATAATATTATACCGCAAACGATTAAAAAATCTATTGAGCAGGTAATGAAGCAAACATCCGTACTCGATATTAAAGGCTACAACAGCGACAATCCTTACGCACTTAAAGGAGATAGCGGTTTGCCGCTGGCAGCGGAAGAAGAACAAGTAGAATTCGATTCCAAACCGAAACTGGAAAAAGCCATTAAAGAAGTGAAAAAATCGATGGAGAAAGCAGCCAGAGATCTCGACTTTATGGAAGCCGCCCGTTTGCGCGACCGGATGCTGGAATTACAACAACAACTCTCCACTATTTCTTAAGTGATTTCACTACTGTTTCATCAATCTTAACCGGATATTTCTTTTTTTGTTCTGCCAGCCATTTGTCCTCCAGGTAAATTTGATAATCATTAATCACGAGTCCTTTTGCTTCTTCAAAACTCCGTACTTCATTATCGGAATAAATGTTGGTGATATAACAAAAAGAAGACGATCCGTCATTGGGATTAGTGGTAACGGGCGACAACCAACCTTTCCTCAATGAAGTATTTTCTTCTATTGGCAACTGCGCAATTTCAAAACGCGCACTGTCGGCCAAAACATATCCATTTCCTTCTTCCATATAAGTTTTCCATTGAAGCGGATCATTTTGCATACTCGCCAATGCTTTGTTGGCAGTAGCGGTATCAGCGCAATTGAAGACGATGGCTCCTACACTTTTTTTCCAGGTATATTGAGCAGCGCGAGGCGCATAGAATTGTTGCAGGCCGGCACTGTCTTTGGGTGCGACACTCCACACATTTCTCTCCATCACTTCAAACAATAAACTTCCCTCAAAAAACTCCTGCATCTGATATCGGAAATCAGTATTGAATTTTTCAAGATGATCTTTATAATATTGATTGACCGTCGTATTGGTAAATTCTTCCATCAATTCTTTATATCCATTCAGTTCTCTATTGCCAGAAGCCAGTTTTTTATCTTTAATGAACTTGAGCCAATCAGTTACAGTTATCGTCTGACCGGTCAATTCAAAAAGTTTCTTTTGTTTGTTTGCTTTGTAAATAGCCGCGTAATCTGTAGCGGCAAGCAGCGAATCAGATAAAGTCCATAATTCTTTTTCATTATAGGGAAGTGCTTTGTAACCGCTCGCGGTTTTTACCGCATCTTTTTCTTTTTGCAATACGAGCTGCATGCGATCACTCTGACTTACTTTTTCACTCCACTTTTCATACACTTCCGGCTCATTGAGATCTCTTTTCTGTTCCTCTCTACCAATCAACCGAATGATATGAAAGCCTGCTTCTGTTTCTACGGGCGTACTGATATCTCCATTATTCTTTAAAGCATAGGCCGCTTTTGCAAATGCAGGATCTGCATCTGTTAATCCAAATAAAGGTAATTCACCGCCGCTTTGATAACTGAACTTGTCATTGCTAAATTGTTGTGCCACTACCCCAAAATCCGCCCCCTTCAATAAAGCCTGATATAAACTATCGGCTTTTTTTTGGGTGAGTGCTTTTTCTTCTTGTCCACCTTCCGGATCTACGGCAAGTAAAATATGCGCCGCCTTCAGCAAGGGGAGACTATTTTCTTTTTTAATCAGTTTGATAATATGCCAACCTCTTCTGCCTGCAACCGGTTTTGAATAAGCACCGGGCTTGAGTGCATATACAATGTTTTCTATTTCATAAGGCAGCGATAAAGCAGTAACAAAGCCAACATAACCGTCTTTTGCTTTTAAAGCAGGATCAGAGCTGTATTCTCGAGAGGTAAGATTAAAGTCTGCTCCGCTCTGCAGCGACTTGTATGCATTTTCAATACTTGTTTTAGCAGCAGCAGAATCTGCGCCATAGCTCACAAATACCTGTGCGATCTCGAGTTGCGATTTACTTCTTTCCACCGCTTCCGTAATCATGGTTTTACGGAAAGGAAGCTTTTGCAGATACTGTTCAGCCATTTGCGCCCGGAATCCGGCCACATCATTTTTGATACTTGCCAAGGTGTCAAGCTTTTGATCTTTTGCTGCCTGCACCTTTAGTTTGAATTTGATATATAAATCGAGATACTCCCGAATATTTTTTTCCGTCGCATTACCGGTATTGTTTTTGGTATATGCTTTCCAGAATTCATCTTTCTGAACAGCTTGTGAACCATAACGGAAAATAACCTGTGCATTTGTTGTGAAGGAAGAGGCGATTAAGAGTAAAATCAATAATGAACGATTCATATTGGATGGCTTAAGGATGATAGAATGAGAACGATTAATTTATTTTTTTGTTGGCTCCTGATTTTTCTGGAATTCCATGAAATCATGAATTTGCTCAGGCGAAATCTTTTTCGCTACAATTCTTTTGTCTTTATCCAGCAAATATATAGTAGGGGTTTGGTAAACGTCGTAATTCTGCCGGAAGTTGGGGATATTGTTTTTTTGCTCTTCTTCCCGCATGGCAAATGACTGATACAGATGCGTCCAGTTGTTGAGCTGATGTTCACGGATATAATCCACCCATTTTTTACGCACGGCAGGCCATGTCTTATTGCTGGTTCGAAGCGTATCCACCAACACGCCAATCAGTTTCATGCCGGTTTTACTCCAGTCGCTTTTGTACAAACTGTCAATCTTGGGAACCTGTTCACGACAGTGACCACAATCAGGATCCCAAAAAACTACCAAAGTATAGGGTGCCTGTATGGAATAAAGAGTTCGTTTCTGATCAAGCGTGTCGAGTAAGGTAAGTTCAGCTGCCCGCTCTCCTACAATATTGCCCATCAGATTGTAGGCCCGATTGTAAACTGTTTCCTTATCTTTTACATCCAGCCAGGTAACCTGATTGGTTTGATAATATTTTTCAAACAAATGAAGAAATATGACATCCAGCCCCATGTATTTAGGATGCATGTACTCATTGGTAAAACGATTAATGTAATACTTAAACATCGTCGTATCTGAACGGCTGTATAAAATAAATTTATCTATTTCTTTTTTCAGGCTGTCGGGATGACGCGCCACCACCTGCTCGAGGTATTTGGTAACTCTCGCCTCAAACATAGGAGTGCGCAACAAACGCTCGCTGCCAATGGGAATATCATTCCAGTAAGCTGCCTTGTAGGCATAATAGGCATTAAGGGTATCTTCTTTGGTAACTGCCCCGGCGATTTTATACTCCGGCTCTTTCATCAGTCGAAACAGAAGCGCCACGTAAGAATCGGGATGCTTAACAATAAAACTGTCGCGCCAGCGATCAGCATTTTTAGACGCCGCGCTGATTTTTTCCTGTACAGCAAGACTGTCATTTTTTGTTTTGGATTCACTCAGCGCTTTTTGCCATTCCGGATATTGTTTGAAGATTTCATTAGTCGCATTTTTATAGGCTTCCAATTGAGCATTCTCGGTTGTTTTGCGGAAGGCGGTTGCGACGAAGCCGGTATCAATATCCACTTCAAATTGCTGATCCTGTTCAATGACCACATCAAAAAATCTTTTTTTCTCCGGATCCACAATGATGTACAATCCTCCTGTTAAAGGTTTGTCTCCTTTAAAAACCGCTTTTCCGTCGGGCATGATTTTGACAGAATCCTTAAGAAATTTTTTATCCCCGAAGTAATGCCCCAGATACAGATAACTGTCGGGCTGATAGACATATTTTGCCGTGATGCGATAGCCTTGTGCAAATGCGGTGGTATTAATGATAATCAGCAATGAAAAAATGAGTCGTCTCATAGAAATGGAATGGGAGGCCAAAGTTATTTAAAAATTACTGAACAGGGAATCTCTTCCTGTACGCTTTCATAAACAATAATCCCTGATTCTGATGCGGGGGAATATAGTCTTTCAGAAGTGCTGTTGCTTTACTGTCGTTTTGTAAATTTTTAAACAGCTGTTTCCAGAAAGGAATCCATTCTATATTCTTCGCGGAGCGAACATATTCATTTATTAATTTTAATACGGGATCATTGACGGAATAACTGCCCACTTGTTTAGTGGAGATAACATGCGCATTTTCATTAATATCCAGCAGCTTTCCCAGGTTCTGATAGCCGCCACAGGAACCCAGTACAACAATTTCCGCGGAAGGCATTAGCTGACGAAGTGTATATTTTAAATGATAACTATGCCCGCGGTGTACAACAATAGAAGGCGCAATCTTATTTTCCTGCAGATAGCGCAACAGATTTTCCTGTGCCTGCTGATCCAAATCTGTTTTATTATCAAGCGGCAGATTGGCATAAATCGTAAAGTTTTTGGCTTTTATGGAAAATATCTCCACCCACTCTGGTTTCGTAATTACCCGCCATTCAGTTTTCGATTGAAAAAGCCGAATGAATCTGTTATAGGCATTAACCCCATCTTCGTCTCCATAAAAAAACACTTGTTGCACGACTCTTCCGCTATCATCAGCAAGCGCCGCATAAGGCAAGCGATATACGGAAGGAATCCCCAAAATATCAGAAACATTCAACGTGGTATCCTCCTGAGACTGAAACAACGTGTTTAAAATTCCATAAATAAGTTCCCCTCTTTGATCTTCCTGCTGTTGCGCATTTTGATAATTAAGCAGTACTTGTTCCTTAATTACTTTTCTGATAGAAGGATTGACTATGCTTGCATAACTGTCGGCAACATCTACTGCATCTTCCAATGAACGAGTTTGTTGCAACCCATTCGCAAAAGCATACACCAGCTGCTTGCTGCTTTGTTCAGGCATGGATTTTAAAAATTCATCCAGCCGGTTATAATCAGCCGCCATCTTGATGAACTTCTTGAAATGATCCAGCTGGACCAGCATCAGCAAGGAATCACCCCTATTGCCCGGTGACCGCTCCATCATTCGCTTAAACAATTGTGTGTAAGTGCTAGTGTAAATAATATCTTCTGTAGAAACAATCAGATAATAAATTTCCGCTGCCGTTAAATCTTCCGCTACACGAAAACGAATCGGTTCTGCCTCGTCATGTAAATCATTCATCACCTGTACAAACACCTCCGATGCCTGTCGCTTTAACCTGTCCGACAACGATCCGATCATTTCGGAAGTATCTCCCAGTATCATTCTTGATTGATACCGGATGGCTGTCTGCACCAATAATTTATAATAAGCCCGAGGGTCATCTACCAATACAGAAAGGGTATCCGGATGCAAATCCCCGCTTGTCAAATCATCCAGAAAAGGCAATAACAGCGCGCCATTGGTTTGAGCAGCCAGTGAAGCCAGCATGCGTGTACGCCGATCTTTTGAATCTCTAATAAGCGACGCCTGCACCGACTCGCCAGCCTGTGCATAAGCATATACTTCCAATGGTCTGCGTGCCGATTCAACAGCAATCAAGCTATCTGCGAACGGGGCGGATGCAAAGGCAGGAATTTCTTTAAGAATGATATCCGGATAATCGGCCACTCTTTTTAAAAAAATAATGTTTTTTAAAGCAATGGCCTCGGGTCGGCCGGGAAATAATTGAAGCAAAATACTGCCTGTAGTATGACTTACCCGACGAAAAACCGACTCCATGGAAAATCCGGCATTCTGTATAGCCATACAATCGCGGAATGCATTAAATAATTCCGGAGCAAAGGGTACATATTTTTTTTGAAGCCGAATCTGGTTCTGATAAGATTGAAGCATTTCTTTAATACTTCTTAATTGTCCTACCTTCCGGTTGTGGTTACCTGAATCAATTTCAACTTCTCTTTGCAGTGCATCCGTTTGACGGTATAACACTTCCGTTATCTTTTCATTCGCTGCAATATCAGCCGTAAGCTGCATCTTCCCATCCAGAAGACCATCGGCCCGATCCAGTTGAACCTGTATCGTATCTATCTGTTCATGCCAAAGCAAGCGATTGAAAGGAATGGAAAGCCCGACGGTATCAGCAGACTGCGCCGATGCGGTTAAAAACGCTCCCTGACTAATTATCCCTGCCCAGAAAAGCAAACAATACCAATAGAATGAAGGCTGCTTTATTTTCATCATTTCTTCCTGCTGAATAAGGGTAAATATACTCATTCAAAGCGACCTGAATTCAATTATGCGTTAACAATAATATAATATTCGACTAACCAGGCTACCAAAACAACCTTCTACCTTTGTAATAATAATCAGGTATGGACTCCGGTAAAAAAAAGATTTTGATTGCGGATGACGAGCAGGATATTCTTGAAATTCTGGAATACAATCTGCAGGCTGAGGGATATGTGGTCATCAAGGCTAAGGACGGGCTTGAAGCACTGGAACTAGCCAGAAAAAATCAGCCCGATCTCATCATACTTGATGTAATGATGCCGCATAAAAATGGAATGGAAGTCTGCCAGATTCTTCGCAGCCAACCGGAGTTTTTTGATACGCTTATACTGATGCTTACTGCATTGAGTGACGAAAGCAACCATGTCAAAGGGCTCGAATACGGAGCGGATGATTATATCAACAAACCCATTCGTCCAAAACTTTTAATCAGTCGAATCAATGCCCTTTTTCGCAGAAGCAGTCGAGCAGAAGAGTCTATTATCAAAGTGGGCAACATTGTGATTGACAAATCGCAATATGTGGTAAAGAATAGAAATGAAGAAATTATATTAGCAAAAAAAGAATTTGAGCTGCTTGCCTTATTGGCTTCCAAGCCGGGCAGAGTGTTCTTACGTCACGAAATCCTGAATCAGGTGTGGGGTTCTGAAGTCATTGTGGGCGACCGAACCATTGATGTGCACATCCGAAAAATCCGCCAGAAACTAAATCTCGATTGTATCAAAACCATTAAGGGCGTTGGATATAAGTTTGAGGTGAATGGGTGAAGAAGTTGTAGGTTGGAGGTTGCAGGTAAAGGGGTGACAGAAACCTACAACTTACAACTGCATTATCTTTGCCCCATGTTCCAAAACAAAAATCTCAAACCTTCCGAAATTGCCGCTATCAATGCTTTTGCAATTTCGTTGCTGGTAGGAGTTTTCGCTTTATGGATAACTAGGCAATGGTCGACAGCACTGCTGAGTTTTCTTATTCTTTTCTGGATCAGCTATGGCCTCATTCTATACTTTACCAATCGTTTTATTTACAGCAGAATCAAGCTGATTTATAAACTGATTTCTCAAACGAAAGCCACCAAAAGAGAAGAGCTTTTTTACAAATCGGTATTGCCGGAAAAAGGTCTGGAAGAAGTGAGCAAAGAAGTATCTGATTGGGCGGAACAGAAAAAAGATGAAGTTGCCCGCTTACAGCAGAATGAACAGTACCGAAAAGAATTCTTACAAAATCTGAGTCATGAGTTGAAAACCCCCATCTTCGCCATACAGGGTTACGTTGATACTTTGCTTAGCGGCGCTATGGAAAAAGAAGAGCTGGCAAAAAAATTTCTCAACAACACTTCCCGCAATATTGACAGACTCGTGAGCCTGGTGGATGATTTGGACGAAATTTCCAAACTGGAAAGCGGCGAGCAAAAATTATATAAAACCAATTTCATTATTCAAGAATTAATACACGAAGTATATGAAACGCTTTCTCTGAAAGCCTCGGAAAAAGAAATCAGGCTGACGATCAAAAAAGGATCAGAAAGTCCGTTGACCGTCAATGCAGATAAAGAAAAAATTCGAATGGTGTTAACTAATCTGGTCGATAATGCCATTAAGTATGGGAAACAGGGAGGGCATGTTTTTTTCAGCAGTTACGAAACGGACGACGGTGATATACTAATTGAAATCAGCGATGACGGGCATGGTATAGCCGAGGAACATTTAACCAGAATTTTTGAAAGATTCTATCGCACCGATTTGGCAAGAACCCGCAAAGTAGGCGGCAGCGGCCTGGGCCTAGCTATCTGCAAACATATTATTGATGCCCACGAAAAAATTATCAGAGTGCGCAGCACCATTGATGTTGGCACTACCTTCGGATTCTTGCTCGACCGAAAAAAGTAGAAGGACGGCTAGAACCTTTACAGCTCAAACACACTTCCATTGGCATCAATCTCTACTTCTACTTCTGCGCCGGAATGTCGGTCGGATACAAAATCAATTAAATCTCCAATGAGTTGCTTATTGGTTAATTGATTATCGAGTAGTAACAAATTGTATTCTTCCACCAATTCACTGTCATCAAGGGAGTAAGTCTTGGCTTGATACTTTGCCAGTGGTTTGTCATCATAATATACTGTTCTGTCCTTGATAGTAAAATGTTCCTTGCTTTTATTTCTGTACTTCTTGTTTTTAAGTACTTGTGTGGTGGCAGTGCCGATCAGGAACAGGGCCGCAATGATGAAGAGATATTTTTTCATTTTTCAATT